>NZ_JACSRD010000198.1 GCF_014879935.1 Prosthecobacter sp. | reverse complement strand
CGCGGATCACGATCCCCGAGAAGGAACAAGCCGCGCTGCTGTTGCAACTCGCCTGGACGCTGCCCGAGCTACCACCGCCGCGCATCTGCCGCCCGCAAAACTCCGCCCCCGATCTGCCATGACCAGTTGAGAAATGTGTGTATCCGTCATTTGTAGCACCTTAGGTCCGTCGTAGCTGGGTAGAGCCGTAGGCATAGGGGTATGGCTCTGATGGACGCAGCCACTCCAACGACCACGACCGCCCCTCTCAAACGCAACGCTTTGGGACGCGTCTGCACGCCCAGAGCACAACGCGAGGCTTTGCTCGATGAGTTTGAGCGCAGCGGACTGCCCGCGGCACGTTTCGCCAAAGCCGCTGGCATCAACTACCAGACCTTTGCCACCTGGGTGCAGCGGCGCAGGCACGCTGGCGGCCAGTATGAGCATGCCCGGCTCCGCAAGTCTTCCGCAGTGCGCCTGGTCGAGGTGGCAGTGCCTGCCGCCGTCTCGATGCCTCATCCCGCAATGTGCACTGCCACGGCCCTCGAGCTGCTGCTCCCCGGCGGCGCACGTCTGCTGCTGCACGATGCCCGCCAGGCGGAGCTGGCGGCTCATCTGCTGCGCCATCTCAACTCGACCGCCTCGCCCGCATGCTGAGTTTTCCTTCCACACTGCGCATCTTCATCGCGCTGGAGCCTTGCGACCTGCGGGCGGGCATGAACACGCT
Organism: Prosthecobacter sp.; assembly: GCF_014879935.1. Taxonomy (GTDB): domain Bacteria; phylum Verrucomicrobiota; class Verrucomicrobiia; order Verrucomicrobiales; family Verrucomicrobiaceae; genus Prosthecobacter. The sequence goes on along the minus strand of NZ_JACSRD010000198.1, from coordinate 127,687 downwards.
GCACGCTTTCGTGGCAGACAAGCTCAAGGAGAACCCCAAGGACAAGGCGCTCTTCGTCTTCACCAACAAGCGCCGTCGTCTCATCAAGGTGCTGCACTTCGATGGCACGGGCCTGTGGCTGATGACGAAGCGTCTTGAGGAAGGGACGTTCTTCTGGCCCAAAGCAGCGCAAGAGGGCCAAGTGAAGCTGGAGTTCAAGCCGGAAGCCTTCACGATGCTCACCGACGGCATCGACATGCACGGGGCACGTCCGCGCGGCTGGTATGAGCGGTGAGGCAGAGAGCCAATGGCGAAGAGCTGAGAGTTTTTTGTGCGAGATGCGATGAGGTGATAAGCGCATGATGCGCCATCGTTTCAGCACGCACACACACGATGACTGACCACGAACGCGACGCTTTGCATCAAAAGGCACTCGCGGCGAAAGACGAGACCATCGCGCAGCTCACGCAGCACAATCGTGTGCTCCAGCTCAAGGTGGATGCGCTGGTGAAGCGGCTCTTTGGCAAGTCATCCGAAAAGCTCGACCCGGCGCAGCTCCAGATGCTGCTCGAAGGCCTGGAGGTGCCGCCTGCGGACTGCCCAAAGCTCGCAGCCTCCACCGTCGGCCTCGACGGCTCGGAGGCTGAGCAGAAGGCCCTCGCGCAGCCCGCACGCAAAAAGAAGCGCAGCTTTGCGCAGCTCGTCGCGAGCCTGCCCATTGATCAGGTCATCGTCGACCCCGCCGAGGTCATGGCTGATCCGGCAGCCTTTGTGTGCATCGGCTCGGAGACCACCAGGCTGCTCGACCATGTGCCCGCGCAGTTCCGCCAGCAGCACATCATCCGCCGCAAATATGTGCGCATCCTGGAGCGGCACCTGCCGCCCGTCATCGCCCCGCTGATGAGGCTGCAGGAGCGCTGCATCGCCAGCCCGCGACTGCTGGCGAATGTGGCCGCCTCACGCTTCGAGATGCACCTGCCCTATTACCGCATCGAGCAGCTCTACGCCCGCCAGGGCCTGCCCGTGCCGCGACAGACACTCTGCGGCTGGATGGGCATGGCGCATCAGGCCAGCCGCCTCGTCATCGAGCAGATCAAAAGAGAAGTCTTTCAGGGTGGCTATGTGCAGATCGACGAGACACCGGTGAAGTATCAAGACCCCGAACGCGAAGGCGTCTGCGGCACCGGCTATCTGTGGAGCGTGCACAGCCCCGTGAGCAACATCGGCCTCATGGTCTGGCACACCGGACGCGGCACCGCATGCCTTGAGCAAATCGTGCCGCAGGACTACACCGGCCTCATCCAGAGCGACGGCTACAAAGCCTACGACAGCTTCATCAAGCAGCCCGGACGCGCAGGCAACATCACGCTCGCCGGATGCATGGCCCATGCGCGGCGCAAATTTTACGAAGCCCAAGAAGAAGGCGAAGACGCCCGCTGGATGCTCGCGCAAATGCAGGCGCTCTACCGAATCGAAGCGCGGATGAGAGAAGCCCGCGCCGGGCCGCTGGAGATACGGACAGCACGACAAGAGCACAGCAAACCCATCCTCGAAGCCATCCACAACCGGCTGCAAAGCCTGCAAGCAAGCCGCGTGCACCTCCCGCGCAGCCTCACCGGCGAAGCCATCAGCTACGCGCTCGGCCAGTGGGAGAAGCTGTGCGTGTTCACCCGCGACGGCCGCGTGCAGATCGACAACAACCTTGTCGAGAACAGCATCCGCCCCAGCGCCATCGGCAAAAAGAACTGGCTGTTCATGGGCGATCCGCAGACGGGCGAACGCGCCGCCACGTTCTACACCTTGATCGGCAACTGCCATCGCGTCGGCCTCAACGCCGAGTCGTACCTGACGGAACTCTTCGAACGGCTGCCATGCGCCACCACCAAAACGGTGAACGAACTCACGCCCCGAGCGATGGCGGCCAAACGCCGTGCCGCAGTTCAAAGCGCCGTCTCCGAAAAGACCGCCCGCAACCTCACCACCGCGTAACCCGCCGCCCAAAGCCAAGCAGCAGGGCTATGGCACCCCGATTGACGGATACACACTTCGGTCAACACCCGACGTCTTCTGCCTTCCTGAACACAAAAATGGCGGAAGGGGAGTGCCCCCTCCCGCCATTCAAATTGACTGTGCTGGCGGTTACTTCGCCAGGAACTCGTCGAGGGCCGCCTTGGTGATGCGGAACTGGGTGCCGATCTTTTTCCCTTTGAGGTCACCGGCCTCGATGGTGGCGATGACATCGGCTTCCGTGACGCCGAGGGTCTGGGCGACCTGCGCGGGAGTCAGAATGTCGGCCGACGGTGCCGCGGCACCTGGAAGCGGAGGTGGTGTGGCCGCTGGGGCTCCTGGATTCATGTTGAAGGCACCCTGCGCCATCATCTGCTGCGCCATGCCGAAGCCCATCGCGATCTCGGCGGCGGAACCGGCGGCGTTCGGGCCGCCTTTGGCCATGCCTTCAGCCATCTGGAACTTCACGTAGTCGTTCAGGTTGCCGATGGCGCTCATGCTGCTGCGCTTGTCGATGGCCTGCTCGACTTCCGGCGGCACGCTGGCGTTTTCCAGGATGAAGCTGGCGATCTCGATGCCGTATTTGGTGGTCGTGATCGGATTGATGATCGGCAGCAGGGCGTCACCGAGCTCGCCGTAACGGGTGGCGAGATCAAGCACAGGCACCTTGGCGGTGGCGAGGGCATCGGTGAAGACGCTGACGATGCGGCTGCGCATGGTGTCGGCGAATTCATCGAGGCGGAAGTGATGGTCGGAGCCGGCCACCTCCTTGAGGAAGACCTTCGGATCGGTGATCTTGAAGTCAAAGGTGCCGAAGGCACGAACGCGCACGATGCCGAAGTCCTGATCGCGCATCATGATGGGGTTGCTGGTGCCCCATTTGTTGCCGGTGAAGAGGCGGGTGGTGACGTAGTAGATGTCCGCCTTGAAGGGACTCTCGAAGCCGTATTTCCAGCCTTTCAGCGTGGAGAGGATGGGAATGTTGTCGGTGACGAGGTCGTGCTTGCCGGGGCCGAAGGTGTCGCCGAACTGGCCGAGATAGACGAACTGGGCGATCTGGGACTCGCGCACGATGAGCTGGGCGCCGCGCTTGATTTCCTTGTCCTCGTCGGGGAAGCGCCAGGAAAGCGTGTCACGTGAGTCGTCGGTCCACTGGATGATTTCCAGAAACTGTCCTTTGAGGTAATCCATCAGGCCCATGGTCGTGTGTCGTTGAGGTTAAGGGTGAGTTTGGTCGCAAACGGCGGCGAGTGTAGAGAGCCGCCTTTTCCTTGGCGAGTGCAATTCTGCGGACGGGATTGTAAAAAAGGGAGCGCTGCGTGCGATGCGGTCACGGCCGGCGTGATTGAGCCAGCGCCTCGTTCTTGAGCTTCTGGATCGCCTCGTCCCCCTGGGCGATGAGCGGGTCGAACATGGGGATCTCCTTCGCGTTCTGGCCCTGCTCGTGTTTGCGGAAGCCGAAGAGGTAGGTCTCGTTCTGCGGACGCCAGCGGTTGAAGAACAGCGTGTCCTTCGCGATCACGGCCTGGCGCAGGTTTTCCAGCGCGGTGGAGGGCGCGTCCGGCATCTTGAGGCCGAGCCCCTGGATGAGCTTTGTCGCCAGCTTGTCATAACCTTCGCGGGTGTAGTGCACGCCGTTTTCGGTGAGGGGCTTCGCGGTCATGCCCGGCTTGGGCAGGCCGCCCATCAGCTCAAACCAGTCGATGAAGAACGCGTTCTGCATCAGGGCGAACTTCCGCAACGCATCGCGCAGGCTGGAGAGGTTCTTGTTTTCGCCGCTGAGATCCGGCAGCGGCGGCGGCAGGGTCTCCAACGGCGGCGGTGTGGCGATGACGACGCGAACGCCGGGGGATTTCGCGCGGATGAGCTCGATGAGGCTGCGGTAACCGGTGAGAAAGTCCGGCAGGCCGCCGAGACGCTCAAATGCGAGCTCCGAACCGTAGCAAAGCAGCACCACGGTGGGCTTGAGCATCTCCAGATGGGCGGAAAGACGCTGCAAGCCCTCCTCCGGCGGTCCGAAATACGAACGGGCATGGCCAAAGACGGTGTCGCCGCTCCAGGCGAGATTGCGCACGGTCACTTTCGTCTCGCCGAGCGCCAGGCTGAGCCGCGGCTCGAAGGAGCCGTAGCGCTGCTCCCGCTCCAGCACGGTGTTGCCCAGCAGCACGAGGCGGTCACCGTCCTTGAACTCAAAAGTCGCGGGCTGCGGCGGCGCGGAAGGCGCGGGCGCCGCCTCCGGAGTTTGGGCGGATGCGTGGGAGGCGCCCAGAAGCGCCACGAGGCCGGCAAGGATTCTGAAATTCATGCGGGCGATATTGGAGCGGATGGCGCGGGCATTGTCCAGCGGCCATGCAGGACTTCTCACGGCCGATCCACCCGCACACGCATGAAACGCCGCACGCCAGGGCCGGCGGGCACGTGGTCACGCACGACGAGCTGTGTGGCGGTGTTGGTCTCGATGATGAGTCCGTCGCTGCTCCAGCTCGCGGGATTGCTCAGGTCGCTGGTGGCCTCGACGATGAGCGTCACATCCGTGGCGGCGGGATTCCTCGGCACGGAGATGCGGAGGTACTGCTCCGTGTTCACAGGGGCGAGGCTGATGACCTGCGGGTTGCTGTTTTGCACGGTGCCGTTGGTGCCCACGGCGTATTCGAGGAGGTTCAGCAGTCCATCGCCGTCGGCGTCGGCGGAGGCCTCCATGGCACTGGCGTCCCCATCGCCTGTGCTGGTGGTGACGAGCCATTTCGCGAAGGGGCTGGTGTAGGCGGAGAAACTCAGATCGCGGAAGCTGCTGACGGCGCTGTCGTCCGCCACGAGCCGGACTGTGTAAGCACCGTTCAAACTGAGCGCGGCGGTGGTGTCGATCGCGTTGGGAGTGCCAAAAACGAGGGCGGCAGGCCCGGAAAGCTGGCTCCAGTGCGGTGTGAGGCTGACCGGCACTGGAAAGCTGTCGTCCGTGACCGTGGCATCGAGCGAGACGGGCGAAAGATCGCCCACACTGGCGAAGGCGATGCCGGGGGCGCGGTTGAGCGGCACAATGGTGAGGTTGGAGAACTTCGCGACGTTCAAAACGCCTGCCGTGCCGCCCGCATTGTCCACAGCGAAGCCCACGAGCACCTGCGGCGTCATGATGATGGTGCGCGGCGACCCGAGCTGCGTCCAGGTGCCGGGAGCACCGGCGGAATCCGCCGCATGGAAGGCCGTGATGCGGTTCCCTTCACGCATGAGGCGCATCCAGCGGACTTTGCCGGTGAAGCTGGGTACGCCGCCCGTGCCGCCCGCGGCCACGCTGCGCCAGATGTAGCCGCTGAAGGAGCCGGTGGGGATGCGGCCCACATGCGCGTAGCCGCCGTTGTCCATGCTTTCGCGGATCATGATGCCTGACTTCGCGTTGAGGGCACCGCTGTTCGCATCCACGAGCTTCGCGGTGACCATCAGATCCCCCTGATACTGCCAGCCGTAGAAGGCGCCGTTTCCATCCATGCTGTCCGCGGCGCCGATGGTGTAGGTGGTGCCGTCAAAGGCGAAGGTGGCCTGAGTCGTGGGCGCGGTGCCGAAATTCTCCGTGACCAAGGCGGGACCGGAAGGCGCGGGTGTGAGGGAGACGTTGTCAAACACCGCCGTGCACACCTGCCCTGCGGTGGCGCTGTTCCCCGTGGCCGTGAGTCCCATCATGGTGGTGTCATTCAGCATCGACAGCACGGTGGGGCTGCCGAGCACCGTCCACGCTCCGGGCGTGCCGCTGGAATCAGAGGCGTAGGAGGCGGTGATCTGCTGCGTGGCGCTGCTGCGCTCCAGCTTGACCCAGACCGGCAGGCTGATGCCCGACTGTGTGACGGCCGTGTCGTTCGTGCTGACGGCTGTGCGGGTGCGGAACTGCAGCGTGCCGTTCGAATAGCCCAGAACCGCACGGCGCACGCTGCGATTCAGGCTGTCGCGGATCGTCACCCCTGCCAGCGGAGCGGCCGCCGGCCCGGAAAGCGAGGTGATGCGGGCGGTGATGCTGCCATCACCCGTGATCTGCCGCGTCAGGACGTGCGCGGCATCGGTCGTGGTGCCGGTGTAACCCGCGCCCATGCCGGTGAGGATGTGACTGAGCCCCACCCGTGCCGTCTGGCCGCGCTGCTGCGTCGTGGGCCCCATGTCCTGCGCGATCCAGTCGTCCGCGGCGATGGCCGAGCCCACCACCACAGTCACCTGGGTGCCAACGGTGAATTGCGTGTCCGTGGCGGAGAAACGCAGCACATAAACACCGTCCGCGCTGAAGGTCACCGCGCTGCTGAGCGCGGAAGGCGCTTCAAAGGTGGCCGCGCCAGGCCCGCTGACCTGGCTCCACGCGGTGCTGAGCGCGGCGGGAGAGCCATCATCACTGGCGGTGGCTGAAACCATGATCCCCTGCCCGCTGGCGACCAGATTGCCATCGCTGGTCGGGCTGACGATGGAGACCACCGGCGGGAAGTCGTTGTCCAGGATCACCACCTCATCGTAGCCGGTGCCGCCGATGTCGTAACTGCCGGTGGAAAGCTGGAGCAGCACTGTTTCCGCGCCTTCCGTGATGAGATCGTCCACCGGTGTCACGGTGAAGGTGCGGCTGACCTCGTTCGCGGCGAACGTGAAGGGCGAGGTGAAGGCGGTGTAATCCGAACCGCTGGCTGCCGTGCCGGACACGGTGAATGCCACGCTCAAGGTCCCCGTGGTCGGAGCGCTGCGGGTGATGGTGAAGGTGCCCGTGTTGCCGGGGGTCTCTGACGCGCTGCCATCCGTGGCGGTGATCGTGACCGTGCTGCGATCATTGTCCAGGATCGTCACCGTGGCCGCGGCGGGCGCTGCGACGGTGTACACGCCCGCGGAGGCGTTCACGGTGAGGATGACCGTCTCCGCCACTTCATTCGTCGAATCATTCACCGGAGTGATCGTGATCGTGGCAGAGGCCTGTCCGGCGGGAATCGAGAAACTGAAGGTGCTGGCCGGGCTGATCGACGCGTAGTCCGTGCTGTTGCCCGCAGTGCCGGAGCGTGTGAGCGAAACCGTGAGCGCCGAGGTGGTGGCCCCGGTGCGGCTGAGGGTGAAGACGCCCGGATCGGGGCCGGTTTCAGAGGCGCTGGCATCCGTGGCGGCGATGCTGACGACTGGCAGGTCATCATCCGTGATGGTGAAAGTGTGAGTCGTCTGCGTTTCGAGCGCCGCGCCCACCGGATTGACCAATGTCAGCACCACCGTCTCGTCCGGCTCGATGGTGGCATCGTCATTGATCACGAGCGGGATCACCCGCGCCGTCTCGCCCGGCGCAAAGGTCACCGTGCCGGCCTCAAGCGTGAAATCACCGCCGCTGCTGGCCGTGCCGCCCAATGTGAAGTCCACGCTGACCGGAGAGTCCACCGGCGCGCTCAGGCTCACGGTGATCTCCTGGGTGCCGGCGGTGCTTTCCGCGGCGCTGCCGGCCGCCTGCGCGAAACCCACCAGCGGAAGGGCCGGCGGAGTGTCGTCATCCTCGATCACATAGGCGAAGGAAGTCTGCGTGCCGAGCATCGCGGCAGTCGGATTGCGCAGGAAGACCGTCACGGCCTCATTCGGCTCGGGAGTCGTGTCATCGCTGATGGCGAGCACGATGTTTTTCGTCTGCTCCCCGTCGGCAAAGCTGAGCGTGCCGTTGGCGAGCGAGAAATCCACGCCCGTGCCGAAGGCGTTCGTCACCGTGGAGTTGCGGGAGATGAATTCCGTCCGCGCGTTGGCCACCACGCCGATGTAGGCGGACATGGCACGATGGCTGTGCGTGTCCCGCGCCATGACGCCCGCCTGCGCGTTCGCGGCTCCACCCGTCTGGGAGACCACACGCGCGACCAGTTCGAAGTTCCCCGTCAACGTGGCGGCGACGAAGTGGCATTCATCCCCGGTGCCGCCGATGGCAGCGCCCGATCCGGTCACCGTGTAAGTGCCCGAGTCGAGGCTGTCCGCTCCTTGCGAGTTCACAAAACCGATGGTCCGGCCGGTGAGGCCGCTCGCAGCCACGCCATCGATGGTGACGTTGTCAAAGACGGCCGCCGACAGGGCGCCATCCGAGCGGGAGCTGACCGCCAGACCGGCCTGCACATCGATTCCCATCGGAATGACCTGGTTCGCGCCCGTCTGCGCCCAAGTACTGCCATCAGGAGACGCCCAGGCGCTGAAGATCGAGCCCACACGGCGCAGCCGCACCCAGTAGGGCCGCACAACCGTCGTGGTGGCGGAACTCCCATTCGAGGTCAGACGCCGGATGCTGCGTGCCGTCCCCGCCTTCTCACCCAGCATGGACATGTGCCGTGCGGTGGTCGCGGTGCTGTCGCGGATCATGACGCCGGCGCGCGAGGTGTTGTTGCCATTTGTGATGCCCACCACGCGTGCGGTGACGGTGCAGTTGACCGAGTTTGTGATCACATGGGACACATAACAGGATGTGTCGGAGGTGCCGCTCGTGCTCAATCCGGCACCGCCGGCGTTCAGCGTGTAAACACCGCTGCTGACACTGCTGGTGCTGGCCGGATTGGTCGTCCCGATGCTGCCGAACGTCGCCGCACTGGCCGCGCCACCCGCGTCCAGGCCGGTGATGCTGAAATTGTCCAGCGTGGCGGTGCAACTGACGGCCGAAGTTGAGGACATGGCCACCAAACCGACCGTGTAGCCACTCGCGACGAGGTTGATCGTCTGCGGCGTGCTCACCGTCTGCCAGTTGACGCCGTCTGTGGAGACATAACTCGTCAGCACATTCGCCTCACGCACCACCCGCGTCCAATACGGCAGGGACGGCACGGTGCTCGTGCCGGTGACCGAGGCCCGTGTCCCGGAATCGACATAATAATCCACCGTGGTCGTGCCGGCAGACGGTGATGCCAGCGTGACCGGCACATTCACCGTGCCGACACTCTCCGCTCCGGAGGCACCGTTGCTCTCAAAGGCCACCGTCTGCGCCGTGGTGTCATTGTCGTCGAGGTAAATGATCGCATCCGGCGTTTGGGAGTAACTCCCGGCCTCCAGATGCAGGACGAGGGTCTCCGTGCCTTCGACTTCCGTGTCGTTCGTGCCCGTCAGGCTCAGTGTGAGATCCGCACCCGAGGCAGCGGCCGGAATCGTGAGCGTCCCGGTGCGCGTGCCGTTGTCAAAGGTGAGCGTGCCGCTGGTGGTGACGGTGAAGTCCGTTCCCGGTGTGGCGGTGCCTTGCAGCGAGAAATTGACCGTCAGCGGCGACGTGGTGGAGCCAGTGCGGGAGGCGTAGAACTTGAAGGGCGACGTGGTCGCTCCTTCAACGATGCGGTTGATGGTGAGCGCGCTGGTTCCCACCTGCGAATCCACCCACACGGTCGGCTGGTCGTTGTCACGCAGCCAGATGCTGGCACTGCTCGTCGGCGCATAAAGCGACACCGCGGAGCTCGGCGTGATCGTGCAGGTGATGCTTTCGATGTTCTCCAGCGCGGTGTCATTCACCGGCACGAATGTCAGATCGACGGTGGATGCCACGCTGCCGCTGCTGTTCATCACGATGACGCCCGTCCCGGTGGCCGCGTCATAGGTGCTGCCCGCAGGTGATGAAGGGAGCGTGACGGTGTAATCCGTGGTCCGGACAGCCGTGCCGCCGAGGCTGAATGGCACGCTCACGGTGCCCGTCACGCTGCCTTTGATGGAAAAGCGGATCACGCCGGAGCTTCCGCCTTCCACCGCGCTGGTCTGCGCCGCCACCTCGACATAAGGCGCGTTGGAAGTGGCGCTGTCATTGATCGTCACCGTGCCGGAGGTCGTGTCGCCGAGCCGGTAGTCCGTGGGACCCGCGCCGAGCTGCAGCAGGATCTGCTCCGCCGTCTCACCAAAGCCATCCCAGCGCGGAACGATCGTGATGGCGGCCGATTTCGAGCCTGCGGGGATCTGCACGGCCCCCGGCAGCGCCTCATAGTCCACGCCATGAATCGCCGGCACGCCGCTGCTGGGACTGCCGGCCACCGAATAATAAACGGTGAGGGAGGAGCCGAGATCACCTGACCGGGTGATCAGAAAGGTGGCGGTGTCGGCCACATTTCCCGGAACGCTGAGATCCACCTCCTGCGCGGTCGCATCAGTGACGGCCAGTGTGACCACATTCGTGTCATCGTCGAACAAGCTGACCGTGGCCGTCGTCGCGGACGGCTCCAGCACGTAGGCGGCATTGGTGCTGAGCGTCAGCGTGGCTGTCTCCATCGGCTCCACCTGCGTGTCCTGCAATGGCGTGATGTTGACCGCCGCCGAACTGCTTCCCGCAGGAATCAAAACGCTTCCGCCAAGCGTGGCGTAATCCGTCCCGGCGGCCGCCGTGCCCCCAAGGCTGTAATTCACCGTGACATCGGCCGCCGTGCTGCCGCTGCGGCTCACGGTGAAGACACCCGGCGTCCCGCTGCCTTCATCGGCCGTGTCAGTCGTGGCCACGACGCTGATCTTTGGCAGCACCGTGTCATTGTCCTCGATCACCGCCTGCGCGCTGCCTGCGTTCGGTGCGATGAGATAGCCGCTGCCCGCTGCGAGGGCGAATCTGACCGTCTCCGGCCCTTCCGCCGTCGTGTCGGTGGTCGGAGTGAGCACGATGTCGAGCATGCTGGCGTCTGCCGGGATCAGGAAGGTGCTGAATCCACCCGTGCCAGTGGTCAATGCCGGACTGAGCGTGTAATCGCCCGCCGCCGCCGTGCCAACGGCCGGATTGATGCTGACGGTCAACGGCACCGCCGTGTCTCCCGTGCGCGTGAGCCGGAAAGCGGCCGTCTCGCCGGCCGAATCCTCGGTCGCACTGGTGTCCGTGGCCGTGAGCGAAACCAGCGGCAGTCCTTCCGCCTCGAAGTCCGCCCCGCTGAAGTTCGGCGCCACGGTGATGCTGTTGTTGAACAACTCCCCGAACGTGTAGCCGTAAAGCAGCGGCGTCACGCTGTAGGTGTTCGCCGCCAGATTGGCGATGGTGTACCAGCCGTCCGAGTCGGTGATGGTCGGATTCGTGCCGTTCGCCGTGAGCAAGACGCCCGGCAAACCGGCACCGCCTGCGGTGACACGGCCGCTGATGGTGTACTTGCCACCGCCGTTGCCCACGGTGATCAGGGTGGTGCGGGTGATGCTGCCGCCCTTCATGTCACTGACCGTGCAGCTCACGACGTAGCTGCCTTCGGTCGAAAAAGTCCGCGTGATGACGGGGGAGTTTGGCGAGACGATCTTCACCGCCGTGTCGCCCCAGTGCTGCCATTGATAGGCCAGCGTGTCGCCGTCAGGATCGGCCGCGGTGGCGGTGAAAGTCACCGTCGCGTTCTTCGGCACCACATTGGCCGAGGCCGCCAGGGCGAGCGTGGGCGCGGTGTTGCCGCTGAAGTCGCCGATGTTGACCAGCACATCGACATACTTCGGCGTCGTGCTGCTCACGCCGAGCGTGGTCATGAAGATGCCCGCCTCGGTGTCTCCAAACGTCTGCCCCAGGGCGATGGCGGCGTCATCCTTGTTGTAGGGGGAGCCGGGCGTGGTGTCGATGAGCTGGATGTTGCTGCCGCTCCCATTGGGATACTTCCAGCCGAGGATCAGACCCTTGTCCGCCCAGGGACGTGAAGCGTTGCCATTGTAAAGCTGCCGCACTTCGCCCCAATAGGTGCGCTGGGAGTCCTTCGTGATCGTGATGGCGTAACGATTGCGCGGATCGAGCACCGGCTGGTCGAAGGCGTGGATGCGATACAGCCCGCTGGTGGTGACATTCTGCACGTAGTTCTGCGGCAGCCACTTCACCTGCACCTTGGCCGCAGCGTTGTAGTGATCCGTCGGCACGCCGCCGCCGCCCATCACGTCGTAGCTGTCGCCATATTCAGCATTCGCACCGGGCCCGATGGCGCTGGTGCCGGCCGTGTCCCAGAAATTCGCATGCGACAGGCCGAAGGTGTGGCCGATCTCGTGCGCCGTGACGCCCACGCTGTCGCCATAGACCCACACATTGCCGCCACCGCCCCAACCGCCGGTCGCACGAGCCCCGCCGATCAGCCGCAGCACCGTCACATCGTAATCGTTGTAATCGAAGCCGAGTTTCCTCGCCTCCTCACGGGCATGGGCCATTTCGAGGCCGAGTCCGTCGATGTCACCGCCGTTGGAGGTGTCGCGCTGCACATACCACGCCTCGTTTTTGGGCAGCTTCACGTGCGGGGTGACCGTGGTCTGGGTGGTAAGCTTGCCAAAGGAGGACTTCGAGTAGTAGTCCGCCACGTTGCGCATGATCTCGTAGCTCTTCGATTCCGTCGGCAGGCGGTCGTTTTGATCCTGGAAGGTCATCGGGATGTACAAAACCTTCAACTGGCCGACAGCGGGCGTAGGCGGGGCCGGCAGCACGCCCGTGAGCAGCACCGGGCCGCCCGTGGTGCCCTCCGCCTGGATGTACATCTCCTCGACGATCGGTTTGTGATACCCGCCGCAGAGGTGTATCACCTCCTCGGGCGTCTCCACCACCGTCTCGGCCTGCTCGGCGGTGATGGGATCGGCAATCTCCTCCTCGCTGGCCGTTTTCAATCCGCTGACCGGGCACACCGACACCTGTTCCTTGGACTGGTCGGGGAGCTCCCCGACCTCAAGCGCACGCACCGGGCTCTCGCTGGCGGCGATTTCGCGGTCGATGCCAACGCCGTTGATCGCCGCGTTCGGCACAGTGGTGAAGATCTCCGCACGGCGGCCATACACGTGCAGGTTGAAGGCTCCGTCGTTTTGAGTCTGTGCGATGCGATGCGTCAAAGTCCGCCCCGGCGCGGGCAGCGGCTCACCCTCCGCAGGCACTCCCTGGTAAGTAAAAACGGCCGCACGCTGGTTCACCCGCGTCTCCAGCAGCGCCAGCACGGCGGCGGGCAGATTCTGCCGCACCACCATCGGCACCGCACGGGCGAGCGCATTGCGCGGATCATCCATGATGAGCTGCTTGAACACTGGACGACGCGCGGCGGCCAGTTCCACGCCTCTGGCGATCAATCCCGCCCTTCCCGCCGCATCAGCCTTCATGAACTCCGCCGTCCAGGCATCAAACGCCGCCAAAATATCGGCCTCCCCTGCGGCAGGAGTGCCCGCGACATCGATCTTGAGCTTGTTTGGCCCAGCGACAGCCGCAGGCACCTCCACCCTCGCCAGTTCAGCCGGTTTGGAACGCGAACCGGCCTGCGCTGGCTGTCTGCCTTGTGTTTTTTCCTCTCCGCCCGATCTAAAATAAAGGCCAAGGCCTAGCAGAAGCGCCGTGGCGGCAGACAGCAGGAGTCGGTTGCGCATGATGGGGTTGGGGTCGGGACAACGAGTGCGCAGACATGCTCCTTAGAGGCCTTGTTCAGCGACACCCGCCATTTGCGCGAAATCCTATCAGAACGGCCGAATTTCAGTCAAGCCTGCTGCTGGAGGTCACCGCTGGCGCAACACCAAAAGCACATCGGCGTAGCTGTCGTCAAAACGACGCGGATCATCGATGTCGTAGGTGAAGTCGTAGCATTCCACCAGCTCCAGCTCCGGAACCTTGCGCAGCAGCGCCTTCAACTGGGCGGCGCTGTAGGTGCGGAACTGCCAGTGCGTTTCCTGCATGTGTTTCCGGCTGCCATCGGTGATTTGCAGACGGGTCCGCAGCTTTTCCAGGCGCGTTTTGCGGTCGGCGGGCCACGTGTGCGTGTTGCAGACCACCTCGACCTTCCCGCGTTTCGCCACCCAGCGCTCATGTTCGGCGGTCTGGCGGTCATAGTCGGTCAAATGAACGCCCAGCACGAACAATCCGCCCTTCCTCAACGATGCGGCCACACGGCGCAGGCATTCGGCGGCATCTTTTTCCGAGTGCAGGTATTTGAAGGTGCTCACCAGGCAGTGGGCGAGGTCGAATCCGCCTTTCACGCCCTTCGGCAGCTCAAAACTCTGCATCCAGTCCTCCCACAGCCGTGCTTTCAATCCAGAGGCGGCCAGCCGCTCCCGGGCGAAGTCGATCATGTGGGCATTCCCGTCGAAACCGCTGACCTCCCAGCCCCGGCGGGCCATTTCCAGCGCCAGCCGGCCGCTGCCACAGGCCGGCTCGAACAGCCGGCGGCCTTTGGCCGGCACCGCATGTTTCTGGAAAGCCGCCTCGAGGAACGCGGCCTCCTTCACAGTGCCGTCATCAAAGACGATGTCGTAATAGAGCGGCGTGTCATACCAGTCGCGGTTTTCGGTGGGCATCCGGCCATCATGGCGAGCCGGTGCGGCCGCGCCAGAACGGAGCGGCCATGGCTTACAAATCCCTGAAAATCAGCGCTCTGCTGGCACCCGATTTGCTGCTTGACCCGGTGACAACGGTGGAGATTGATGCGCCCCCGTCGCCCGCCGCCCTCCCCGATATGATTGTGTGGGATAATCCCTTCTGGCTCACCAGCTACATCCTCGTTTTCACCGCCCTGTCCGCCTTTGGCGCGCACAGAATCAAGGTGCTGTATCAATTCTGGAAACATCGCAAGAACGCCCCGCAGCCGAAGTCGGAATTCACCGAACTGCCTGTCGTCACGATCCAGCTCCCGATTTTCAACGAATACGACGTGGTCGAGAACCTGCTCCGTTGCGTCGCAGGCCTGGATTACCCGCGTGACCGCCTGCAGATCCAGGTCCTGGACGATTCCACCGACGAAACCGCCGCCCTGGCCGAAAAACTCAGTGCTGAGCATGCCGCACGGGGCCTGGACATCGAGTACCGCCACCGCACCAACCGCAACGGCTTCAAAGCGGGCGCCCTGGATGAGGCGATGCCCTTCGTGAAGGGTGATTTCATCTGCATCTTTGACGCCGACTTCCAGCCGCAGCCCGATTACCTGAAACAGGTCATCCATCACTTCACGAACGAGAAAGTCGGCATGGTGCAGGCTCGCTGGGGCCACGCGAACAAGGATTTCTCCCTGCTCACCCGCCTTCAGGCCCTGTTTCTGGACGGCCACCTGGTGCTGGAGCAGACCGCCCGCAGCCGCCATGGCGAATTCCTCAATTTCAACGGCACCGCCGGCATCTGGCGCAAGCAGGCCATCGTGGATGGCGGCGGCTGGCAGCACGACACGCTGACGGAGGACCTCGACCTCAGCTATCGCGCCCAGTTGAAAGGCTGGAAGTTCATTTATCTCAAAGATGTCGTCGTCCCGGCCGAACTGCCGCCAGACATGGACGGCTTCAAGAGCCAGCAGCACCGCTGGACGAAGGGCTCGATCCAGGTGTGCAAAAAGATCCTGCTCGACATCTGGCGCAGCGACATCCCGCTGCCGCTGAAGCTCGAAGCCACCGCGCATCTCACCTCGAACTTCGCCTACCTGCTCACCCTGTGCACGCTGGTGCTCATGTATCCGGCGAATTTCGTGATGGGCAGCTCCTGGCACAAGGCGGTGTTTGTCGATGTTCCGGTGTTCTTCTTCGCCTCCTTCTCCGTCGTGGTGTTTTACATGACCGCCCAGGGAGCGCAGACGCGCTACGGCTGGATCAAGACGCTGCCCTATGTGCCGCTGCTGCTCGCGCTCGGCATCGGCATGAGCATCAACAACGGCAAGGCCGTGCTGGAGGCGCTGCTGAACAAGTCCTCCGACTTTGTCCGCACACCGAAATACGGAGTTGAAAACAAGGCGCAGGCTGCGGTGAAGAAAGCCCGCTACAAGGCAGGCAAATCGATCGCGCTGTGGATTGAGGTGGTCCTGACCGGCTATTTCGGCTGGATGATCGCCCTCGCAGGCCAGCGCGGCCAGTGGGGCTCCATTCCCTTCCTGCTGCTGTTCTTCTTCGGCTTCGGTTTCGTGGCGATGGGATCACTCATGAAGCGTTTTTCGATGGAACGCTTCCAGGCGGCTCCGGTGACGGCCTGAGCCGGTTTCACTGCCCCATCTGGAGGCGGAACGCGAGCTTTGAAGGCAAACCGGCCGATCTGATCGCCGCCTGGGCCGCCGGAATGTCATACGACACCCGCCGCCACCACACGTCCTGCTGTCCGGGTCGGTAAAGCAGATAACAGGCACGTTCGTCGTAATCCCGCGGCTGCCCCACCGACCCCACGTTGATCACCTGGCGGCGTGACGAACTCACCGCCTCGATGCTGGTGATGTCGCGTGTGATGCTCTCGCCTTCGACCCAAAATGCCGGACGATGGGTGTGCCCGATGAAGCACAGCGGCAGCCGCTGGTGGCGGAAATGCAGGCCGGCGTCCGCCACGTTCATCACGTAGTTCCATTCCTGCGGCTCATCCAGCGACGCATGCACGGTCTCGAAGCCAGCATGCAGCGACGTCATCGGCAGTTCCGCCAGCCAGCAACGCTGATCGAAGCTGAGAACGCCCCGTGTCCACTCAATCGCCTGGCGGGCGGCTGCACTCGAACCTGCCAGCAGGCTGTCATCTCCTGCGGCCATGGCGTCGTGATTGCCTTTCAGACACGGGATGGCCCGCTCCCGCAGCAGTTCGATGCATTCGCCGGGCTGGCCGCCATAGCCGACGACGTCTCCCAGACAGATGATGTCCGTGACGCCCTGCGAGGCAATGTCCGCCAGTACCGCCTGCAAGGCGGGAAGATTCGCGTGGATGTCACTGATGAACGCGGTGGGATGCGACATGAGCGGATCAAACACCCTCTTCGCCCCACGAACAACCTCTGTGGTGCACAGGCACAGCAAAGGCGTGAGATGGACTCAGGCGTAACTTTTTTCAGCGGCCGGGGTTCCCCGCCCCCATGAAATCGCTGACCGCACTCCTTTTCGCCTCCGTTTCGCTTCACGCCGCCACCTCCACCGACTGGCCGCGATTCCTCGGCCCGACTGGAGCTGCGGTTGTGGCTGAATCCGCCGTGCCGCTGAAATGGAGCGACTCGGAGAACATCGTGTGGAAGGCGGAAATGCCCGGCCCTGGCTCCTCCAGCCCGATCGTGCATGGTGACAAGGTTTTCGTCACCTGCTGGACCGGATATGGCGACAAGGAGGGGGCCAACGATATGAGCCAGCTCACCCGGCATCTGGTCTGCCTCAATCGTGCCGATGGAAAGCTCATCTGGGACGCCAAAGTGCCCACCGCAGCCCAGGAAGACCCCTGGCAGGGATTCATCACGGAGCACGGCTACGCCACACACACACCCGTGACCGATGGCGAGCACGTGTATGTGTTCTTTGGCAAGAGTGGCGCCCTCGCCTTCGACATGGACGGCAAACAACTGTGGCAGACCTCCTGCGGCACGAGCTCCGGCCGCACACGCTGGGGTTCCGCGGCCAGTCCCGTGCTCCATGGCGATCTTCTCGTCATCAATGCCAGCGATGAGGCCCAGGCGATCATCGGCATCGACAAAAAGACCGGCAAGATCCTGTGGAAGTCCGAAGGCGAGTTCGGCATGGCCTACGGCACGCCGAATTTCATCGAACGTGATGGCGTGACGGACCTCGTCATCGCCGTGCCGCAGGAGTTGTGGGGCCTGAACCCCGAGACCGGCAAACTGCGCTGGTATGCGGTGCACGGACTCAGCGGCAACGTCTCCCCCAGCGTGATTCCCGGCGGCGGCACGGCCTACGTCTTCGGCGGCTATCCCGCCACACGCAGCGCCGCGATCAAGCTCGGCGGCAAAGGCGACATCACCGCCAACGCGATCCTTTGGAACAGTGCCAGCAGTTCCTATGTGCCGACACCCATCCTCAAGGACGGCCATCTTTACGTGGTGAACGACCAGGGCTTCGCCCTCTGCATGAATGCAAAGACCGGCGAGGAAGTGTTCCGCGAACGCGTCATGGAGAACAGCAGCTCAGGTGGCGGCCGTCGTGGCGGCGGGAAGCCCTTCTATGCCTCGCCCGTCCTCATTGGCGACAAACTGGTCTGCATCTCACGCAAAAACGGCGCCTACATCCTCGCAGCGCAGCCGAAATTCCAGATCGTCGGACACAACGTGCTTTCGCTCGACGGTTCGCAGTTCAACGGCACGCCCGCCATCAGCGGCGACCAATTGATCCTGCGCAGCGACAAGGCGGTGTATTGCATCGGCTCCAAGTGAGCCGAAAGGCGGCCGCGCCGGGCGCGTAGTCATCGCCCATGATTCGCCAACTGTTTCTCGTCATCGGCGCCCTGGCGCTGCTCTCCCTGACCGCCTCCGCCCAGCACATCCGCGCCGGCATCATCGGCCTCGACACCTCCCACGTGCTGGCCTTCACGAAGACGCTGAACACGACGCCGCAGATTCCGGAGGTGATGGGCGTGCGTGTCGTGGCGGCCTATCCGCAGGGCTCGAAGGACATCGAATCCAGCACCAAACGCGTGCCGGAATACACGGAGAAAGTGAAAGCACTCGGCGTCGAGATCGTCCCGAGCATCGACGCCCTTCTCGACAAAGTGGACGTGGTGTTTCTCGAATCCAACGACGGCCGCGTGCATCTGGAGCAGGTCCTTCCCTGCCTCGAAGCGCACAAGCCAGTCTTCATCGACAAACCCGTCGCTGGAACCCTCGTCGATGCGATCAGAATCTACGACGCGTCGAAAAAGACCGGCATCCCGGTCTTCTCATCGTCATCACTGCGCTTTGGCAAGAGCACCCAGGCCGTGCGCAAGGGCAGCATCGGCCGCGTCAGCAGCGCGGAGACCTCCAGCCCCGCGAGTCTTGAGCCGAGCCACCCCGATTTGTTCTGGTATGGCATCCACGGCGTCGAATCACTCTTCACCATCATGGGGACCGGCTGCCAGGGTGTGAAGCGCGGCACCACGGCCGATGGCAAGATCACCGTCACCGGCACCTGGGAAGGCGCACGCACCGGCACCTACACGGAGGCCAAGGGCTACGGCGGCAAAGCCACGGGCGACAAGGGCGCGGATGACACCGTCGGCAAATACGAGGGCTACGACCCGCTGCTGTTCTCCGTCGTGCATTTCTTCCGCACCGGCATCACTCCGGTGTCGCCTGAGGAAACACTCGAGATCTATGCCTTCATGGAGGCGGCTGATGAGAGCAAACGCCGCAACGGCGCGGACGTGACGCTCAAGGAGGTCATGGAAAAGGCCGTCGCCGAAGCCCGCAAATAGCCGGGGTGGGAATCAGACGTCCCTGTGGCAGGTGACACGCGTAAACGACCTGGAAGCAGGTCTTTGTATGCCCGTGTTTCGAAGGAAAGCCGGCCTTTCTTTCCCTCGAAATTGTTTCAACATTCCCTCTGCCGATCCGTCTCTATGGCGTGCCCAGCCTTCGTGCGAAGCACTCCAAAAACCAACCAACCCAACATGAAAACTCTCCCCCGCATCCGCACCGTCTCCGTCTGTGCCACCATGCTGGCCGCCGTCCTGCCTCATGTTCGTGCGCAACAAGCCGCGCCATCAGCGCAGCCCGCGCAAGCTCCCGCCGCGCCGGCCACACCGCCACCGCTGCTGCCTTCCGCGTCCCAGAAGCCCGCGCCTGGGTTTGAGGCGAAGATCTCGAAGGATGTCAGTCCGCTTCCGAACAACGGCCAGCTTCAGATGAGCTACGCCTCCGTGGTGGACAAGATCCTGCCCAGCGTCGTCACCATCTATTCCTCCACGCCGGTCAAAACACCCGATGTGGACGAGATCCCTCCACAGCTCCGGCCATTCTTCTATCGCTTCTTCGGCATGCCGGAAGGCTTTGGCGATGACGAGGAACCTGCTCCCAACCCTCGCGGCCGTCGCGGCCAGCCGCAGCGCCCGCAGCAGCCGGATCCTGACGATGAATCAAGCCAGCAACGCGGCGTGGGCTCCGGTGTGATCATCACCACCGACGGTTACATCATGACGAACAACCACGTCGTCGCCGATGCGAAGAAGATCGAGGTGGCGGTCGAATCCGATGGCAACGGCAAGCAGAACTACACCGCCACGGTCATCGGCACCGATCCGCTCACCGATGTGGCCCTCATCAAGATCGAAGCCACGGGCCTGAAGCCTGCCACGCTCGGCGACAGCTCGAAGATCCGCGTGGGTGATGTCGTTCTCGCCGCCGGTGCGCCTATGGAGCTGAGCCGCTCGGTCACCCAGGGCATCGTCAGCGCCCTCGGTCGCAGCGATGAGGGCATCGTCGCCAAAGGCCGCATGCGTGGCTATGAGGACTTCATCCAGACCGACGCCTCGATCAATCCGGGCAACTCCGGCGGCCCGCTCGTCGATGCCATGGGACGCGTCGTCGGCATCAGCACCGCGATCCTTTCCCGCTCCGGCATGAATGCGGGCATCGGTTTCGCCATTCCCATCAACATGGCCCTCCACATCGTCGAGGATTTGCTCGACGACGGCGCTGTGCAACGCGGCTTCCTCGGGGTGTCGATCGCCGATCTCGACTCTGCCATGGCCGGACGTCTCAAGATGAAGGAGCAGGGCGGCGCGGTCGTCATGATGGTCGGAGCGGAATCACCGGCGGAAAAGGCCGGCATCCAGCTTCAGGACGTGATCACCTCCATCAACGGCCAGAAGGTGGAAAGCAGCAGCCGCCTGCGTCTCATCGTCAGCGGCACAAAGCCCGGCACGTCCGTTCCGGTCGAGTTGCTCCGCAACGGCAGGCCCATGACCGTCACTGCGACGCTTGAAGCCCTGCCGGAAGAAGCACTGGCGGAAGTCGGACCTGGTTCCCGTGGCATCCCGCGTGCCACACCACGCCAGCAGGAGAACACGTCCGAACTCGTCAGCGGTGTCACCGTTCAAAACCTCACCAAGGCCCTGCGGGAGCGCCATGACATTCCCGACAAGGTGGATGGCATCATCGTCACCAAAGTCGATCCCGACAGCCGTGCCGCGGCCACCGGTGTGGAGGAAGGAGACGTGATCTCCCAGGTGAACGGCCAGCCCGTCACCAGCGCCACGGAAGCCCGCACCCTCGCGAAAAGCGGTGACAGCACCGTCCTTCTGCGTGTCTGGCGCAAAGGGGACGCCATGCTCCTCATGATCAGCAACAACTGATCTCATTCCCCTCCCCTTCCCACCCGCGCATGCTCATCCAGCGTGCGCGGGCTTTTTCTTGCCCAAAACAACCGCCATCGCCCCAATTCGTCATTCGTCATTCGTCATTCGTCATTCGTCATTCGTCATTCGTCATTCGTCATTCGTCATGCTCTACGACGCCCACAATCACCTCCAGGACGAGCGCCTCGACCCTTGGCGGGATGAAATCACCGCCTCCATCTCGCAAAGCGGGATCGCGGAGATGGTCGTGAACGGCTCATGCGAGGAAGACTGGCCGCAAGTCGCCGAGTTGACGCGGAATCACCCGTGGATCCGGCCCGCCTTCGGCCTCCACCCTTGGTATGTGAAAGAACGCGGCCCACACTGGCTCCAGAACCTGCGCAAACAGCTCGAAGACCATCCCACAGCCGTTGTCGGTGAGATCGGCCTTGATCGGTGGATTGAAAACCCGGACATCGACGCCCAACTCGAGTGTTTTCGCGCCCAAATCGCCCTTGCCGTCGAACTCGACCGCCCGGCCACGATTCACTGCCTGCGTGCCTCGGGGCTGCTGGAGGAGACGCTTCGAGCCGCAGAGCTGCCTCGTCGGGGATTTCTCCTGCACTCGTATGGCGGCCCCGCCGAGATGATTCCGACCTTCGTCAAAATGGGCGCCCGTTTCTCCCTTTCCCCCTACTTCGGCCATCCACGCAAAACCGCGCAGCTCGCAGTCTTCAACCATGTGCCCCTCGACCGCCTGCTGGCCGAGACCGACGCCCCAGACATGTGGCCGCCGGACGAATTGAACCCGCACCCGCTCAAAACCGCCGATGGTGCCTCTCTCAACCACCCGGCAAACCTTCGCGTGAGCTACGAACTGCTCGCCAGAACGCGCGACATGCCCCTTGAACAGCTTGAAGCCACACTCGCCACCAACTACCACACCCTCTTCGGCCCCTGACCGGCCCCGCTCGTCATTCGTCATTCGTCATTCAACCTTGCACCCCTTCTCTGGCCCGCCAATTGCTCTCCCCCATGCCGTCCATGCGCAAAACCAAAATCCTCTGCACTCTCGGGCCCGCCACGGAGAGTCCTGAAGTCATTTCCTCGCTGATCGCCAAAGGTGCCGATGTCATCCGCCTGAACATGAGCCACGCCTCCCACGACTGGGTGCGCACCGTCTTCGCACGGGTCCGTGAGGCCGCCACGGCTTCCAAACGTGAGATCGCCGTGCTCATGGACCTCACCGGCCCCAGCATCCGCACCGGCGATGTCGAGCAGCCATGGCAGCTTCAGGTAGGCGACGTCGTCGAGTTCCGCTGCAAGCCGGAGATCACGCCCAGCACGCATTATTCCGTCAGCGTGAACTACCCCGACCTCGGGAAGGACCTCAAAGCGGGCGACACCATCATGGTCGATGGCGGCATGATCCAGATCAAGGCCACCGAGGTCTCGATGACCCGCGTGATCGGCAATGTCATGACCAAGGGCGAGATGAAATCACGCCGGCACATCAATCTCCCCGGCATTCCCGTCCGCCTGCCGCCGCTCACACAGAAGGATTACGCGGATCTCGATCTCGGCGTCGAGTTGGGCGTCGATTTCTTCGCCCTCAGCTTCGCTCGCGAACCCGGCCACATCCAGCACCTGCAGCTTTTGCTCGAGCAGAAACGCAGCAAGGCCCGCGTCATCGCCAAGATCGAGAACCAGCAGGCTCTCACCAACATCGATGCCCTCGTGGAGGCCAGCGGCGGCATCATGATCGCCCGTGGCGACCTCGGCAGCGAGTGCCCCATCGAGGATCTGCCCCTCATCCAGCGCCAGATTGTCGAGCGCTGCTCATACCACGGCCGCAAGGTCATCGTGGCCACGCAGATGCTCGAAAGCATGATCGAAAACCCGGTCCCGACCCGTGCCGAGGTCACGGACATCTTCAACGCCGTCATCGAGCAGGTCGATTGCGTCATGCTCAGCGGCGAGACCAGCGTTGGCCGCTATCCGGAGAAATGCGTCGAGGTGCTCGACACCGTCATCAGCCGCATCGAGCAGAAATACCCTTCCGGCCGGTTTGCCAGCGACGCCCCGCTCAAAACGAACAAGCACAAGACCGTCAAGGCGGCCATCCTGCTCGCCAACAGCATTCCAGGCTCAAAGCTGCTCGTCTTCACCATCCGTGGCGTCATGGCGCATCTCCTCGCGCACCAGCGGCCGGAATACGCCCCCATTTTCGCCTTCACGCCGAATCTCCATGTCTCCCGCACGCTGGTAACGGCGCGTGGCGTCCACCCGTTCGTGCTCCAATTCACCGAAGGACAGCCGGAGACCAGCATCCGCGAGGCGCTCGATCACCTGCGTCACGAGGGCCTCATCAAGGCCGGTGACCCGCTCGTCATCCTGAGCGATGCCCTCTATGACGGCGTCAACGTCGATGCCATTCTGCTGCGCGAAGCTTGATCCACGTCACGAACGCGCTGCAATTTCACCCGCCGCCCGTCGTAACCGTTTTTGACAGCCGTGCGCAGACTTCCTCTCATCATCCTCATTCTTGCCCTCGCTCTCGTGGCACAGGCGGAATCGCGCGTTTTCGTCAGCCTCGCGGGCACCTTGCTGGAAGCTGAGATCACCGCCGTCAAAGGTGAGGACGTGACCTTGAAGCGCCTGAATGACGAACAGCCCCTCGTGGTGAATCGCAAGACGCTCTGCAAGGAAGACAACGCCTACATCCAGAGCTGGCAGGAACAGAATGGCGGAGAAAAGCCCATGGCGGCAGTACCGTCACCGGCAGCCCCGCCTCAGAAGTTCAGCATCACCTGCCAGACACTGCCTTCCAAACGCAGCCGTGGCTCCGACCTCGGCATGCGGGTCATCGAACTGTCCTACAACTTCAATCTGAACAACCGCGAGGTGAGCCGCGACCTCACAGATGCCCGCGGCGTGGTCGTGACCCTCGGCCGGGACAGCTCACTCCCCGGGAGCGATTTGATCATCCTGCAAAAGGAAGCCTTTGAAGTGAACATCCGCGCCCAGTCCAAGATCGTCCAGTCCACCACGCCCGTCCGCCTCAGCTACAGCGTGGGCGCCGCCTCGGCCTTCGGCGTGAAAGGCGTGGGCTACGTGCTGATCATCCACGACGCTGCCGGAAACATCCTCTTCACCGAAGCCAGCCCCGACACCTATGGCAAGTTCACCAAGGAGATCATGGCCATCACGGAGGTTCCCTGCATCGTGGATCGCGACTTCAAATTGAAGCCGAATGCTTCCGTGCCGACAGGCTACATCAGCTTCTGACCGGCCGGCCTCACTCCTTCGTCACTGCTTCATCCAGGTTCAGCAGCATCAGCGCCAGACCGGTCCATGCGGCGTGTTCCACCGGATCGATGGATTCATCACGTTTCGACTCACCCACGGCCAGCAGCTTCAACGCAGAGGCACGATCCGCCGCCTGCTGCCTTCGCAACTGCTCAAGACGTGAGCTCATCAGTTTCGTTTCTTCGGGCGAAGGCACCCGGCACGTCACCAGGCGGAACGCATGGTTCAATGCGGCCGCTTCATCACCACGACTTGCCAGCAGCACCCGTTGCGCCAGCGCACGGGCCGCCTCGACATACGTCGTGTCGTTCATCGTCACCAGCGCATGCAGCGGCGTGTTCGTGCGGGTGGCCTTCACGGTGCAGACCTGACGTGCCGAGTTGTCGAACAGCATCGTCGGGCCCACGATCCGCCTCCAGAAGGTGTAAAGCGTGCGCCGATACAGTGCCTCCCCGTGGTCCTGCACGTAGCTCTTCTTTCCAAACGTCGCCTCCTCCCAGATGCCCTCCGGCTGATAAGGCTTCACCGACGGACCACCGATTTGCTCCTTCATCAAACCGGACACAAACAACGCCTGGTCGCGAATCATCCACGAAGGCATGCGAAAACGCGGCCCGCGACTCAGCAGGCGATTTTCTGGATCAAGCTGTGCATCCGTCACCTTCGATGACTGCTGATAGGTTTCACTCGTCACGATCAAGCGCATCAGCGCCTTCACATCCCAGCCGCTCTCGATGAATTCCGCCGCCAGCCAGTCGAGCAGTTCGCGATGGAGAGGCGATTCACCCTGCACGCCGAAATCCTCTGCCGTCTTGACCAGCCCGACGCCGAAGAACGCCTGCCAGAAGCGATTCACCGTCACGCGGGCCGTCAGCGGGTTGTCGCGGCTCACAATCCATTCTGCGAGACCGAGACGATTGCTCGGTGCACCCTCTGGCATCGGTGGCAGGCTCGCAGGAACGCTGAAACTCGCCTTCGCGATCGTTGGCTTGTCATACGCGCCCTTCTCCAGCATGAAGGTCTCGCGCGGCTGGGCCAGCGTGTCCATCACCATGACCTTCGTGACGTTGTTCGTGGCTAAAACCTTCTCCCGCACCGCGGCGAGCAGCTTTTGCAGCAGCTTTGAGTAGTCTGCGTCCTTGTCCTTGAAATAACTCACCGCCTCCAGCAGCGGGTCCACACCACGTTTCTTCGGTTCCGTTTTGGCGATGTAGGCCGGCAGATTGCCCGGCAGCTTGATCGCATCCGATTCAGTCAGCGGTTTGCCCGCGGCACGAGGAAACTTCTTCAACTCAAACGCCTCTACCTCGGCTGCGATGGCATTCACTCTCTCGCCCGCCTTCTTCGCACGTTCGAGTTCGGCTGGCGTCGAGATGTCCATCGCCGGTGCGGCCTGGCCGCTGCGTCCTTTGCCGTCCTCGCTCGTCTGGTTGAAGACATCGTAGAGCGCATAGTAATCACGCATCGTCAGCGGATCGAATTTGTGATCGTGGCACTTCGAGCAGCCCATCGTGAGGCCAAGCCACACCGTGCTGGTCGTTTCGACTCGATCCATCACGTTTTCGACGCGTGTTTCCTCCGCAATGCGGCCGCCCTCGCCGTTGATCATATGGTTGCGATTGAAACCGGTCGCCAGCTTCTGCTCCTTCGTCGCATTCGGCAGCAGATCACCCGCGAGCTGCCAGATCGTGAACTGGTCATAGCGCATGTTCTCGTTGATCGCCTTCACCACCCAGTCACGCCACGGCCACATCGTGCGTTCGGGATCACCTTGGTAGCCGTTCGTGTCCGCATACCGCGCCGCATCCAGCCAGTCCCACGCCCAACGTTCCCCGAACCGCGGTGAACTCAGCAGTCGTTCCACCGCCTTGTCATACGGCTCCTTCGATTCCTCCAATGTCGGCGGCAAACCGGTCAAATCGAGCGCCACACGCCTCAGCAGGGTTTCCGGCGCTGCTTTCGGCGACGGCTTCATCCCCTTCTCCGCCAGCTTGGCCCGTACAAACGCATCAATCGGGTTCTTCGCGCCATTTGCCGGCACTTCTGGCCTCTCAATCCGCTCAAACGCCCAGTGCTTGCCCCATTTCGCACCTTGGTCGATCCATTGCCTCAACAACTGCTTTTGCGCCTCGGTCAGCTTGCGATTGCTCTTCGGCGTCGGCATCACCTCATCGGGATTGGTGCTCAAAATGCGCTCGATGAGCGTGCTCTCGTGGCTTTTGCCCGCCACGACCGCCCTGGCGGCCTTCGCCTCCTTTTCCACATCAAGCCGCAGGTCCCCTTTGCGCTCGTTCGCATCCTGACCATGGCAGTGGTAGCAGTTCTCCGAGAGGATCGGCTGGATGTCGCGCGAAAAGTCGATTTCCGCCGCTAGAAGCGCAGAAGTCAGGCAAAGGAGGGAAAAAGCGGCACGAAACATGGGCCTGCATCATACGATCCGTTGCGGTTCGCTGTTGCCAGCAAGCCATGGCCGAACCTAGCATGCCCCATGCACATCCCGACCCTCATCGAGCGCAAGCGCGACGGCGGTGTCCTCACCGACGAGGAAATCCACGCCGTCATTGCCGCCTTCACACGTGGGGACATGCCGGAGTATCAGATGAGCTCGCTCGCGATGGCGATCTACTTCCGCGGCATGACGCCGGAGGAAACCGCCGCGCTCACCGACGCGATGCTGCACAGCGGTACGATGCTCGCCTGGAACGAGCACGATCCCATGCGCGTGGACAAGCACAGCACCGGCGGCATTGGCGACAAAACCTCGCTCGTGCTCGCACCGCTGCTCGCTTGTGACGGAGTCTGGGTGCCGATGATCTCCGGTCGCGGCCTCGGCATCACCGGCGGCACGCTCGACAAACTGGAAAGCATCCCCGGATTCCGCACGCAGCTCACGGAAGTGGAAATCCACCAGGTCATCGACCAGGTCGGCTGCGCCATGGTCGGCCAGACCGCCGGCATCTGTCCGGCGGACAAAAAACTCTACGCCTTGCGCGATGTCACCGGCACCGTGCCGAGCATCCCGCTCATCACCGCGAGCATCATGAGCAAAAAACTCGCCGAGGGCCTCAACCGCCTGGTGCTCGATGTGAAATACGGCAGCGGGGCCTTCATGAAGACGGAGGAACAGGCGCACCAACTCGCGCAAAGCATGGTTCGCGTCGGCAATGCACTCGGCGTGCGTTCCAGCGTGCGTTTGAGCGCCATGAACGAACCCACCGGCGAGTCCGCGGGTAACGCTCTTGAGGTCGCCGAATGTGTGCGCTGCCTCAAAGGCGAAGGCCCGGAGGATTTGGAGAACATTGTGCTCGATCTCGCTTCCGCCGTCGCCGTTTCATCACGCTCCGACCTTCAGCAGATGCTTCATCGCGGCGATGCGTGGACGAAATTCCAGCAGATGGTCGCCTTGCAGGACGGCAGCGTCGATTCCCTCGAAAAAATCACCTCCGTGCATCGCGCCCCGATCATCGGCGAACTTAAAGCCACTTCCAGCGGCGTGCTCACACGCATGGACGCCGGCGGCATCGGCCACGTCGTCCTCGAACTCGGCGCTGGCCGCTCGAAAGCCGCCGATCCCGTCGATTTCGCCGTCGGCTGCGATCAAATCGCCAAGACAGGCACTCAAGTTCAGTCGGGCGATGTGCTGCTGCGCGTCCATGCCCGCACGAAGAAGGCGCTGACCATCGCGCTCGACGTTTTGCCGCAGCACATCGAGATCGTCTGACGTTTGTTTGCCATGAACCGCCGTCGTTTCCTTCAAACCGCCGCCGCAACCGCCCTTCTTCCCGAAGTCACACAGGCGGCAGCGCCAGCCACGCGCATCATCGACACCCACACGCATTTCTACGACCCCACGCGTCCGGGCGGTGTGCCGTGGCCAGGCAAAGGCACAAAGCTCTATCGCACCGTGCTGCCTGCGGACTGGCTCGCCGTCGCCTCACCGCATGGCGTGAAGGAAACCGTCGTGGTCGAGGCCAGTCCGCTGGTGGAGGACAACCAGTGCATTCTCGATCTCGCGGCCAAGGAGAAATCCATCGTCGGCTTCGTCGGCCATCTCGATCCCGGGGACGAGTTCGCCGCCAACCTGAAGCGCTTCGCTGCCAATCCGATCTTCCGCGGCATTCGCTGGAGCGGCAATTTCCTGCTCGATGAGGCGAAGCATGACTCCGTGCTCGCCGGAGCCAAACTGCTCGCGCAACACGGCCTCGAACTCGACTTGAACGGCGGCCCGAACTATCTGCCGCACGCCGCCAAGCTCGCGGCCGATGTGCCGGATCTGCGCGTGCTCATCAACCACCTCGGTGCTTCCGGCGATCCAAAGGCCTTGCGTCCGGAATGGAAGGAGAACATCCGCTCCATCACCAAACAGCCAAACGTGTTCATGAAGGTCTCCGCGCTCGTCGAGCAGGTGAAGTGCGAACCCGGCCAGGCCCCCCGCGACACCGCCTACTACCTGCCCGTCCTCGACCATCTCTGGGAAACCTTCGGCCCTGACCGCCTCATCTACGGCAGCAACTGGCCCGTCTCCGACAAAGGCGCGCCCTACGACGTCGTCTTCAAGATCGTGGACGACTTCTTCCGCTCCAAAGGCACCGAAGCCTGCGAAAAGTACTTCTGGAAAAACTCCCTCACCGCCTACCGCTGGATCGAACGCCAATAGCCCGCCCCCATTCGTCATTCGTCATTCGTCATTCGCATCATGCGCCTCGTCATCCAACGCGTCTCCGAAGCCTCTGTCACCATCGAAGGTCAGATCACCGGCCAGATCGGCGCGGGGTTGATGATTCTCGCAGGTATCGAAGGTGACGACACGGTCGATGATGCGGCATGGCTGGTGCAGAAGGTCACGCAGATGCGCATCTTTGGCGATGCGGAAGGAAAGATGAACCTCTGCGTGAAGGACATCGGCGGCGGACTGCTCGTCGTGAGCCAGTTCACACTGCATGCGAGCACGAAGAAAGGAAACCGCCCGAGTTTCATCCGCGCCGCACGTCCCGAAATCGCGATCCCGCTCTACGAGCAGTTTTTGACGATGCTGGAGACCGAGTTGGGCAAAAAAGTCGAGCGCGGCGTCTTCGGCGCGGACATGAAGGTGGCGCTCGTCAACGACGGTCCGGTGACGATCTGCATCGACTCGCGGGCAAGAGAGTAAAAAGAAAGAGGCGGACCGAAGTCCGCCTCTCGCATGGTTCTGGGGGATGAAATCAGGACAGACGCGGCTTCACCAAAGTCTCGAGGCGGTTCACGCCGCGACGGATGCGAGCTTTGATCGTGCCGAGAGGCTCGTGCAGGCGCTCCGCCACCTCCGCCTGGGTAAGTCCGCTGAAATAGGTCAGCTCGATGGCCTCACGCTGGTCGGGCGTCAGCCTTGATACGGCGTGGTGCAGGATGGTGTCACGCTCCTTGTACACGAGGTTCTCGTGGCCGGACGGCTCGAACTCGAACTGGTCCTTCTTGTTCTCGGTCTCGAAGTCATCGTTGAGCCTGGAACGGCGCTGTTTGGAGCGGATGCGGTCGATGGCGCGGTTGCGGGCCAGCGTGGTGAGCCAGGTCAGCGGCTTGCCTTTGCGGGGTTCGTAGAGGTGGGCCTTGTTCCAGACCTGGACGAGCACTTCCTGCATCACGTCCTCGGTGTCGTGGTGATCGTTCAAAACGTTGGAGATCGAGGCGAAGATGAGGCCGCTGTACTTCTTGTAGAAGGCCTGGAAGCTGGCGGCGTCGCGCTCCGCGATGCGCTTCAGCAGGCGGATGTCTTCTTCGACGGTGGGATCTACTTCAGTGGGGTGTTCGATCGCAATCATGGCAGGTAAGAAGTGAGGTTAATGGGCAGATTGTTGCGACAAACCGGCCATTCGTCAAAGTTTTGTTTCCATTTGTCGAATTTTGTGGCCCGTTTTGTCTAATTTCATAGACTCTCTGCGGTTGTTTTGTCCAACCATCCAATCGCAGGTCGCCGGGCAAAAAGCCCTGCGAAAAATCACGCGATGACACCCTGCGGGTTGTTCCACCCCGGCAGGACGACGGTGCGGCGGAGCCCGCGAGGGCAAAAAGTGCCGGCCGCGGCACGGCCGATGCCTGAGCCACGGCACAAAGCCCTGCTTGCACCCGTGGAGGACCGGCCCTCACGCGACCGCTTCGGGTCACTGCTTTTTCCCGGGCCTTTTCGCCTTGGCTTTGCCGTCCGGCCGCTTGGCCTCGCGGCCGTCGGGTTTGGCAGGGTCGAACGCCGCGTTCCTGCCCGGCATCACGGCACCCACGTCCTTCAGCCAGGCTTGCAGCTCGGCGTGCAAGGTTTTCACGCGTCCCGGCTCCTTTGCAGCGAGATCATTCTTCTCGCCGATGTCATCGCGCAGGTTGTAAAGCTCCGGCGCGTCCGGCTTTTCATACCAAAGCACGAGCTTCCAGTCGCCACGACGAATCGCCGCACCTGGAGCTCCGCCTTGATTGCCGTAATGGGGATAGTGCCAGCACAACGCACGCTCCGGGAGATCGCCTTTGCCTTCGAGCACCGGGCGCAGGCTCATGCCATCGATCTTCGCAGACGTTTTGCCACCGGCCACATCCATCAACGTCGCGAAGTAGTCCGGCCCGCACACCGGCGTCTCGATCGTCTGGCCGGATTTCAACACCGCCGGCCAGCGCATGACCAGCGGTTCGCGGATGCCGCCTTCGTAGAGCCAGCCTTTGCCACCCCGCAGCGGCAGATTCGATGTGGGCCAGCCCTCGCTCGTGCTCAGACCGCCATTGTCGGAGGTGAAGATGACCAGCGTGTTTTTGTCGAGGCCGAGTTCGTCCAGTTTGGCCAGCACCTTGCCCACGGCGAGATCCATCGCCTCCACCATGCCAGCATAGACGGCATGCTCCTGAACGAGACGGACATCACGCGGCTCCTCACGACCCCACTTGGCCTCCAGGCCGAGTTTCTGCCGTTTCGCCTCATACTTCGCCTGCAAATCAGAGCGCGACTGCAACGGCGTGTGCACCGAATAGAACGAGAAGAAGGCGAAAAACGGCTTCGCCTTGTTCGCGTCGATGAATTGGCATGCCTCGGTCGCCAGACGATCCGGCAGATGCTCACCCTGCGGGCCATCGGGCAGGCGCGGATTGCCATACGGCACGAAGTATTTCCCCGGACCATACGGACCGCCGCGGTCAATGCCGCCCTTGTTGATGTCGTAGCCCTGATTCTCCGGGAACCAGCCTTCGGGCCCGAGGTGCCATTTGCCCGCGAAGAAGGTCGCATAGCCCGCGTCCTTCATCATCTCACCCAACGTCACTTCCTCATGCGCGAGCCGATCCGAATACGGCGCGGGCAGCAGGATCGTGTTCCGCTTCCAGCCTTCAGGTTTCAAAGGCGAGCCAATGTAGTCCGTGACGCCCGTGCGCTGCGGCCAGCGGCCCGTCTGCACCGCCGCGCGCGATGGCGAGCACACCGGACAAGCCGCGTAGCCGTTCGTGAACAACGCGCCCTCCTTCGCCAGGCGGTCCACATTCGGCGTCTCATAAAAAGTGCTGCCGTAGCAGCCCAGATCGCGCTGGCCGAGGTCATCGACGAGGAAAAACACCACATTCGGCTTCTCCGCGGCACTCACCGCGACCGACAGGCAACCCAGGAACAAAAGTGACTTCCAAAACATGGCCAGAGGGAACGAACTGCCTGCTGCCGACCTTGCCCCGAAGCCTCGTTTTGCACCCGCCTTCCCCCTTGCGCCCAGGCCGAAAATGCCGACTCTACGCGCCCTTTTTCCGCCATGATCCCAAACGCCTACCGCACCCTCCACTGCAACGCCGTCCGCAAAGAGCACATCGGCCAGAACGTCACGCTCTGTGGCTGGGTGAATTCGGCCCGCGACCATGGCGGCGTCATCTTCATCGACCTGCGCGACCGCGAGGGCCTCACGCAGGTCGTCTTCCGCCCGGAGGAAAACGCCGAACTCGCCGCGATGAGCCACACGCTGCGTGACGAGGACGTTTTGCAGATCACCGGCAAGGTCGCCGCGCGTCTCACCGGCACCGAAAACGCCAAACTCGGCACCGGCGATGTCGAAATCGTCGCCACCGAGTGCAAAGTGCTTAACAAGGCCGATGTGCTGCCCTTCCAGCTCGATCGCGAGCTCTCGAACGAGGACATGCGGATGAAATACCGCTACCTCGACCTGCGCCGCGAGCGCATGAACAAGAACATCCGCACGCGCCACAAGATCACCAACGCCGCCCGCAATCATCTCGACGCCGCCGGCTTCATCGAAGTCGAAACGCCGATCCTCAGCAATCCGACACCGGAAGGCGCCCGCGACTTCCTCGTGCCCGCCCGCTTGAACCCCGGCAAGTTCTACGCGCTGCCGCAGGCCCCGCAGCAATACAAGCAGCTCATGATGGTGGCCGGTTTGGAGCGCTACTTCCAAATTGCACGCTGCTTCCGCGATGAAGACCTTCGCGCCGACCGCCAGCCGGAGTTCACGCAGATCGATATCGAGGCTAGCTTCATCCAGCGTGATGACATCGTGAACCTCGTCGAAGGCCTGCTCGTCAGCATGTTCAAAGCGGGCACCGGACGCGACATCCCGTCGCCCTTTCCGCGCATGACGTATCAAGAAGCCATGGACCGCTACGGCTCCGACAAGCCGGACACGCGCTACGGCAACGAGATCGTCGATATGGCCGATGTCTTCGCGAACAGCGGCTTCAAAATCTTCCGCAGCACCATCGAGAATGGCGGTGTCGTCCGCGCCATCAACGCGAAGGGCTTCGCGGGCATCACCACCGGCCAGATGATCCGTCTCAACGAGATCGCCACGCAGGCCGGCATGAAGGTGAAGCAGCTCGCCTTCATCAAGGTGGAGCGCGATGCGAACGGCGTGCTCGAATACAAATCTCCGCTTTGGAAGTTCTTCAGCGAGGACGAGCAGAAGGCGCTCATCGCCAAGCTCGGCGTCGAGGAAAACGACATCGTCTTCTTCTACGCCGGCACCTGGCAGGAGGCCTGTGACATCCTCGGCCGCGTGCGTGTCGAGATCGCCAACATGACCGAACTCACCAAAGGCAGCACCGCGCTGAACTTCCTGTGGGTCGTCGATTTCCCGCTGCTTGCCCACGATGCCGAATCGCAGAGCTGGGTGGCCGTGCATCATCCCTTCACGCGTCCGAAAACGGAAGACATCCCGCTCATGGAAGCCGGTGAATACGCCAAAGTCCGCGCTGAAGCCTACGACGTCGTCTTGAACGGCTATGAACTCGGCGGCGGATCCATCCGAATCCACGAAAAGGATCTGCAAGCGAAGCTCTTCAGCGTCCTCGGCGTGAATGAAGAAGAACAAGCTCACAAATTCGGCCACATCCTCGACGCCTTCCGCTTCGGCGCACCTCCGCACGGTGGTCTGGCGCTCGGTCTCGACCGCATCGCCATGCTCGTCAGCGGCGAGGACAGCATCCGTGAAGTCATCGCCTTCCCGAAGAACAACAAGGGCAGCGACCTGATGACTGACAGCCCGACGCAGATCGACTTCAAGACGCTCCGCGAGATCTACATCCAGAGCACCTGGAAGGAAAAAAGTAGTCCGGTTGCGCCGCAACCGGAAGCAAAGTAGCTCATTTTGCGCCACAACTGAGTCTTACCGAACTGCCAGTTGCAGCGCAACTGGCCTACTTTGTCCACACTCGATACTCATCGGCCTTCAAGCGAGCCTTCACAGGATTGTTCACGACATACTCCCTGAACCTCCTCAAGCTCGCCTCGCTGCGCACGACGTGATCAAAGATCTCCCATTGCCAGAACTGCCCTTCGCGATTCAGCACTGCGTTGATGCGTCCTGCCGTATAGCGCTTCCAATTCCGGCACAACCGTTTCATCTCACCGCGTCCGGCAACACCCGCCAGCACATGTACATGGTTCGGCATGACCACAAATGCCTCCATGGAATACTTGATGCCATCTTGATGCAGCATGTTCTCAGCGACGATCTCGCTCAACTCCGGCCTCCGCAGCACGCAATCGCCATGACATTCGTCCAGCATTGAATGCCACTTCGTGGTGACAAGACGATAAAACTCCTGATGCTCCGCTTCTGGCAGACACTCCAGCTCCCGCTGCCAGTCTTCCAGCGCTGAATCGATTCCATGAGACCACAACCATGCCTCACGCCCGGCTTGCCACTTCTCGAGCGCATCAGCCGGAATCGAATCCGCCGTCCGCCAGGTGATGAAGTAAAACGCATTCATCTGCTCCCAATGCGGCAGATGCCCGTGTGTGACCTCTGTCTTCGCCGATGGATCGAAAAATCGAAACTCCATGCGCGAGCGTAAAGCAAGCCAGTTGCGCCGCAACCGGGAACCCCGAACCAGTTTGTTGCGGCGCAACAGACCTACTTTCGCAAGGCGCTCATCAACGCATCGAGTTCCTCGCGAACGCTGCCGGCTTCGCTGACCGTTTGCCCGATCTCGGCCTTCACGCTGTCGCGGAAGCGCTTCCGCAGCCGGTGGATGGCCACTTTGACCGCCTCGATGCTCATGCCGAGTTTTTCGGCTGCGGTGGCCTGCGGCGTCGAATCCGAGTCTGTGGTCAACCACGGCTTCAAGGCCTCAAAATGCGCATCTTTGCCCTCGGCGGTCATTTCAGCCTCCAAACGGCTCAAACTTCTGGCCAGCACCGTCAGCGCCCACTGCCGGTCAAAGGCCCAATCCGGCGATTCAGCGGCCAAATCGGCCATTTCATGCTCTGCGTCGATCTCAGCATGCTCCACACCTCCACCACGCTTTTCCGCACGCTTCTTGTCCCGCTGATCGGCCGCAAAGTGCTTCAAGGCCCCGAGCAAGTAGCTGCGAAATTTCCCGCGCTCCGGCCTCGCGCCATCCATCGCGCCACCGGCGAGCAGTTTGGCAAAAAAATCATGCGCCAGCTCCCGCGCCGCATCGTCCTCGCGACCGCTCCGCCTCAAAAACGCCACCACCGGCGCATAGTAGGCCTCACACAACTCGTTCAGCGCCGCCGCAGCCTGCGTGTCACTGCCACGCGAGCGTGACACGAGCGTCCAGCGGGTGTCGTGGAAGGAGGAAGTCATGGAAGCGGTGGAATCACCACCTGGGGAAACGTGATGGTGGCCACTCGGCGGCTGCGAATGCGGAAAGACTCCACCTCACGCAGCAGCACCGGGAAGGAGACACTCTCAACGATGTTTTTGCCAGGATGACCGGAGCGCGACCAGCCGGAGGAGCCGATCTGGCTACCATCTTTCAATCTGACAGCCGCATCATACATCCAGTCGTCTTGCCCCTTCGACCACGAAACGAATGCACGATGGTTTGAATCATCGCCGAAGGCCGCGAGCAGGCAGCCGTCGCCAAACGACATGGAGCCGTTGTAGTCGGAGGGCAGCACGCTGCCCTTCCGCCACAGGCCGATGCTATAACGCAGCGTGATCTGCACCGAAGAAGGGAGTTTGCCGGCCCGCCCCGGGCTGATGACGCAACTGGACAGCGCGGGGTAGGGACGTGTCGAGACCCATCCTGGAGTCGCTGTGCTGGTGTCTCGATCATTCAGCGGTTGGCCGTCTGGGCCGGCCACATCGATACGCAACTGGCTGTGGCGATCAAAGTCAGGATGCTCAAACCAGAGCTCAAGCCAGCAATCCTCCGCGTTCTGCGACTCCACGCCATTACCGACCGATGCGCGGATCAGACGCTTGGACTCCTCATCGTCCAGCGGCTTGCCATCGGCTGAATACACCGGCCATTGCCAGTCGGTGCCGTTGCGTTTGATGCGTGTGAATCGAAGAACAGGAGCCTTGTCCAAAGCTTTGGAGGTGCCTTCCGTCACCGTCTGTCGCGGCACGGACATTGAGCTGCCTGTGTCCTTGATCACATCCGGTGAAAAGTGCGAAAACAGCATCTTCCCCACGATCTTGTCCCACGGCATGAAGAACTCCTCTGCCACGCCGCCGCGTTTCAGCAGCAGGCCTTTGTCTTCGCGTGCCACGACACGGGCGATCCAGATTTGGCCGCTCTCGTGCTGAAAAAGGATCAGATCGCCGCCGGTGAAGCCGGTGTCGAGATGCGACGCGATCCAGTGGCTGTTTTTGATGACGCCGGGCTCGCTGCCGTTTGGACACCGGTAGGCTGCGGCGATGAAGGACTTGATGAACATGGCAATCACCACGGCACTGACGGCCTGGCCGCTCCACGACATCAGCCGGCTTTTCTTCCGCGCTGGTGCATTGACGGGATGCTGATGCATCCACCACAGCGTTGCCACTATCGACGCTGCGACCGCCACCAGCGTGAGCGTGATTGATGCCCACGCATACGCATCCTGATGCCGTGGCAGTTGATAAAAGCCTGCGATGCCCGCGCCGATGACCAGCAGCGACCAGATGAAGAGGTGCTTGCCGAAAACGGCATTCACCTCATACCAGCGCTGATCGGAGGCAAAGGTGGACGGCAGGCGCACGCCGTAAAAGGAGTTCATCGGCACGAGGCGCAGCCACAGGGGCAGCGCGATCAGGAAAAGCAGCAGGCCGCTGCACGAGATAGTGGTCGGAATCAATAGCTGGCTGACGCCCGCAGCGCCGCCGCCAAAACATTGGAAGCACACCCATGTAAAAACCAGACTGGCAGTCATCAAAGCCGGCAGCAGCCAGAAGACACTTGGCGCATCCTTGTTGGGCGGGTTTTCACCCGCTTCGATGGCGGCCTGCGTGTGCGCCCAGCGGGCGACGATCCAATAAAGTGCCAGCGATACCGGCCATGTCATCTGAGTCACCACGGTGAAGATACCCCAATGCGAAAGAATGGACGCGATCTCACTTATGGGCCGTGGCATCGCCTGGAGGCTCTTGATTTCATGCACAGCGTTCACCACGCCACCAAAGCCCTGATAGGCCAACACCTGCCCGCCGAAGGCCCAGATGCCGATGGCGAGTCCGCCAGCTGAAAAGGTACCTACAGCGAGTCCACCCAGGGCAAACAGCAACCCGAGAGCGCCGCCGCCAAAGGCCATGAGGCCGACCGCACCACCTCCGATGGCGAAAATACCACACGCAAAACCGCCGAAAGCCACGATGCCGCGTGCGATGCCGCCAAAGGCAAAAACGCCGTAGGCCCGATCTCCAAAAGCAAAGAAGCCGCGCGCCTCACGCGCCTTGCCTGTCGCTGGATGGCGTCCATGCACGATGTGAAGCACCGGCAGCCCACAGAGCTTGCGCTTCGACTTGTACTCAAAGGGTTCGCCGGGATTCCATCTTCGGCTTGGTCTAGAGACTCCAGCACCCTCGACCTGCGTTTTGAACTCGCCCACGCTCTGCTGACGGCGTGTGCGTTCCTTCTCCAGCGCTCGAAACACAATCTCGTCGATGTTTCCGCCGACGCTGGACAGCTCCGACGGCGCGGCGAAGCGGCCGAGAGGCAGCTCGCCCGTGAGCATCTCGTAAAAGACGACGCCGAGGCTGTAGATGTCCGCACGATGATCGACGCTGCTCGGTTGCTCGATCTGCTCTGGAGCCATGTAGGGTGCGGTGCCGAGCTTGGCGCCGCTTTGCGTGAGCAGCGTGTCGCCGCCTTTTTCATCGAGGATCTTCGCGATGCCGAAGTCGGCGATCTTCACGCGACCACTGGTGTCGAGCAGGATGTTCTCCGGTTTGATGTCGCGATGCAAAACGCCCTGCGTGTGCGCGAATTGAAGTGCGTCGCAGATGGCCGGGATGATGCGCAGTGCTTGTTCCGGCGTGAAACGGCCCGCCCGCATGGCCTGGCGGAGGTTCACGCCATCGACGAACTCCATGATGAGATATGCGAAGCCACCGCTCTCGCCGAAATCATGCACCGCGACGATGCTCGGATGGCTGAGACGGGCGAGCACGCGGCCTTCGCGATTGAATCGCTCCGCGAAGCCCGGCGTGGCCGCGAGGGACTTCGGCAGCACTTTGAGAGCGACGATGCGGTCGAGCTTCGGCTGGCGTGCCTTGAAGACGGCGCTCATGCCGCCGTGGCCGATGAGGGAGAGGATCTCCAGATCGGGAAACGCGGCGGCGATTTCTTCCAGCGAAGGCAGATCCGCCCGCTGAAGCGGAAGTGTGTCCGCGTCGCCATCGGTCGGCATCGCGGCGGCGGCCATGAGACCGGCGGGATCGAGACCGTGGAAGGGATCACTCATGGGTGGGGGCGGCAGGTTTGGAGTCCGTGGTCTTTTCCAGCTTCACCG
This sequence comes from Prosthecobacter sp., assembly GCF_014879935.1. Lineage (GTDB taxonomy): Bacteria > Verrucomicrobiota > Verrucomicrobiia > Verrucomicrobiales > Verrucomicrobiaceae > Prosthecobacter. Next base: position 89,336 of record NZ_JACSRD010000198.1, on the reverse strand, counting down.
CCAGCCGGGCAAGGTAGTTTTGCAGCAGCAGCCCAAAGCAGCCGAGGAGCACGATGTAAATGCCAAGTAGCATGTCTCGCTGCATCACCTGGGCCGATTCAGCCCGAGCGCCGGCAAGCATATAGCGGGTGGAGCTGACGAAGACGAGCACGGCGGCCAGAATCCAACTGTAGAAGTTGAAGGCGTTGTCGCCAAAGAGTTTGGTTTTCCAGTGTTTCATGAGTTTCAGGGTGAGTTTTGCTCGCAAGAGCGAGTGTTGACCAGTGGTTGAGGAGCGTGGCGGCGGAGGTTACAGAAAAAGTTGTCTTGTTCCTGCGGAACAGGATTTCACCCCGCCTCGTCCGCAGGAAGTGGGCAACTTCGGCAGCCCGCTTTCCCCCCTTGCGAAGCTCCGGCTCCCCGGCCAGAATCAGCCTTGCACCACCCCCGACCAGCCATGCGCTTTTCCGCGCTCCCAGCCCTTCTTTTCTCCTTCATGTCGATCACCGGTTTGTCCTCTGCCGCCAGCGCTTCTGTGGAATCCGCCGTGTGGGGAAAAACCGCCTCCGGCGAGGAAGTGCGGCTCTTTACGCTGCGCAATGCCAGTGGCATGGAGGCGAAGATCACGAACTGGGGCGGCTACATCGTCTCCCTGAAGGTGGCGGACAAAAAGGGCCAGCTCGCCGATGTGGTGCTCGGATTTGACTCTCTGGATGGTTATCTCGCCAAGAACCCGTTTTTCGGCTGCATCACCGGTCGTTACGCCAACCGCATTGGCGGGGCGAAGTTCACCATCGACGGTGTGGAGCATAAAGTGACCGCCAATTCCGGCAAGAACCACATCCACGGCGGCAAGATCGGCTTCGACAAGAAGCTGTGGAGTGCGAAGGAGGTCACGGATGGCGTGGAACTCACCTACACGAGCGCCGATGGCGAGGAAGGCTTTCCCGGGGAGCTGAAATGCACGGTCACCTACACGCTCACGAAGGACAATGGCCTGCAGATCGACTACCGGGCCACCACCAGCAAGCCAACGGTCGTGAACCTGACCAACCACGCGTATTTCAATCTCGCTGGCGAAGGCAGTGGCGACATCCTGGGTCACGAACTGACGATTCCATCTGAGAAGATCACAGCAACAGATGATGATCTCATCACCACGGGCGAGATCGTCAGCATCAAAGGCACGCCGCTCGATTTCGCCACGCCCCATAAGATCGGCGAACGCATCAGTGCGGACTTCCGCCCGCTGATCCAGGGCATTGGTTACGACCACAACTACGTTCTTGCCGGCAGCGGCATGAAGCTGGCCGCCACGGCCAAAGATCCCGCCAGCGGGCGTGCAATGATGGTGCGCACCACAGAGCCCGGTGTGCAGCTTTACACCGGAAACCATCTCAAGGAGGTGAACGGCAAGAGCGGGCATGTTTACAAAGCCCGTCACGGTTTCTGCCTGGAAACCCAGCATTATCCCGACAGCCCGAACAAGCCCAGCTTCCCCAGCGTGATTCTGCGCCCGGGCGATACTTTTCAAAGCACCACGATTTACCAGTTTTCAGCCGAGTGAGCGCCACCACCGTATTAACCGACCGAGTTCCCCTGTTTGAAACCCAGCCGCCTGCGTTCGTGCAGGAGCAGGACTTTGCCGCGCGGCAGTATCGCGGCCGTCGTGACAATCAGGAGGACTATTACGCCTTCGCCGATGCCGCTGAACCCGAGGAGCGCAGCCTGGAGCGTCTTCTGCTCGTCGTGGGCGATGGCCTCGGAGCCCATGCCGGTGGCAGCGTGGCCAGCTACATCGGCGTGAATGCCTTTGTGCGTGCCTATCACGAGCAGGACGGCCCGCCGAGCTGGAAGCTCAAGCATGCAGTCGAGACCGCGAATGAAACCCTCGGCATCATCACCAGCCGCATGCCAGCCGTGGCGCCGCCGATGGGCACCACGATGCTCGGCGTCCTCGTGACGCCGCAGACCATGCAGTGGATCAGCGTGGGTGATTCTCCGTTGTTTCTCTTCCGCGAAGGCGAGTTGAAGCGCATCAACGCCGACCACAGCCTTTCTCCGCTCATCGACGCCCGTGCTGAACGCGGAGAGATCACCGCCGAAGAAGCCGCGAATCATCCCGACCGTCACACGCTTCAGGCCGCGCTGCTGGGCCATCCGCTGGCCATGATCGACGCGCCACCGGAGCCGATGGCGCTGAAGAAAGGCGACATCGTCATCGCCGCCAGCGACGGCATCTTCACCCTCACACACAAGGCGCTGGAAGAGCTGCTCAGCTTCGGCAAGCACACGACGGCGGACAAAATCGCCGACGCCATCATCTTCGCCATCCGCCGCATCAACAACGACCGACAGGACAACACGACGGTCGGTGTGGTGAAGATCGCGTGAGATTCGTGCCTGTCTGAACCGCGTTAACCATGACATTCACGTGAGTCGCGGCAGCGTCCTGGAGTGCGCCAGCCCTCTGGCGCTTTAGAGCGTCCCAGGGCATGCGAAAAGCTCCAGGGGCTGGAGCACTCCAAAACGACAAGCGCTCTTGAATGCCATCCGGTTATTTTGCGGCCTACAGACCGAGTTCCTTCTTCACTATCTCCACACCTGCACACATGCTGGCCAGTTTCTTCTTCGCCGCCCAGCGTGCGGTCTGACTGAGTCCGCAATCCGGTGCAAAGACGAGTTTGTCGGCTGGCGCATGTTTCAAACACGCACGCACGGCATCGGCGATCTGCTCCGGCGTCTCGATGTGGTAGCTCTTCACATCAATGATGCCGACGGCGACGTCGTAGCGTTCGGACATCGGCCTGATGACATCCAGCTCGGCGTATTCGCGGTTCGCCATCTCGACGTGGACTTCGTCGCAGTGCAGATCGAGGAAGGCGGGGAAAAGCGGCGCGTATTTGCGCCAGCCGACAGGATGGCCTTTGAAATTGCCAAAGCACAGGTGCGTGCAGATGCGGGCCTTGCCGTAACCGCTGGCGACGGTGCGGTTGAAGATGTCCACGAAGCGTTTCGTGTCCTCGCGGTAGCCGTAGCAGCTCATGCTGGGTTCATCGACGCAGATTTCCTCCGCACCTGCGGCAACGAGGTCGGCGATCTCCTTGTTCACGATGGGCAGAAGCGCCTCGGTGATCGCGTAGCGGTCTTTGTATTGCGCATTTGGCGAAAGACGACCGCTGAGTGTGTAGGGGCCGGGGACGGAGACTTTGAGACGTTTGCCCGTGTGGGCCGCGAGACGCTTCAAACGCTGAAATTCCTCCACCGCGCCGAGTCCACGCGGCGCACGCAGTTCGCCGACGATCTCGTGTTTGCCACGCTGATCGTGTGCGGGCGGCCCAAAGCGTCGCGGACTGACCGGTTCAAGCGCGATGCCTTCGATGAAGCCGTAGAACGACAAGTTGAAATCAAAACGCGTCTGTTCGCCATCCGTGACGACATCCAGCCCGGAGGCGATTTGATCCTGAATCGCCACCTGCGCCGCATCGTCCTGCATTTCAGCGATGTCAGCCGTCCCGAAGCTACCGAGGTGCTGCGCGGAAAATTCAAGCCAGCCCGGAAAAGGATAACTGCCGATGACAGAGGTGCGAAGCGGTTGGGATTTCATGGTGTGCGCATGAAACGCCATGCATTGAGGCTTTGCGAGAAGCGAGCCGCAAAGAACAACCGCTCGGGCGGTAAGTTACAGAAAGTCGCTGGGTATTCGCGACAGTTCACGACTGTCTGGGTGGCAAAAACCAGCAGCCAACAACGACTTTTGAAACGATACAACTCGGGCTACAAAATCTTTGTCCGCTATGGCTCGGTTGTTCGCTGAGAGATGCATATGGGTGTAAAAACCTCTGTGATTGTGGAACGCCTCAATCAGCAACGGTCTGGCGGGATCAAGGGCCGAATACGATTCTTCGTTGCGATAAACAACTGGATCGGACAAGACCTCGGAGGCGAGCGCCTCTATCTCAGCAAGCGGAAAGCAGGTGTTATGCGCGCAACTGAATCCCGAAGTATTCCCCAGTCGAATCCTCGTCTCTTCTCCATTCGGCAACTTCACAGATTCAGGCTCCCCTAAGGCGGCAAATGTTGTCCAGGAACGCCCCTTTGGCTGTTCTGGATACTGCTCAACCAGCCAATCGATAAAATTATCGCTCCCAAGATTGCAGGGGGTGACGCGCTGAGGCCCGAAGCGCCACCAGACGTAGAATTGCCGCGAAACCGTCGAAAGGTAATAACGATGCCCATCGCCATCACCCGCAACCTCGAACAGGCTGGCGAGATCTTCGTATTGTCGAAGGTTATCAATACCCCATTCGCTTTCGAGATCAGGTGTCATCCAATCCAAGGATGAGAGGCGGTCTTCCATAGTGTGTTTGGGAGGACGGAGTCCCACATCGCCAATCGAAAGGTCTTCCGTCACCCAAGAATCTCCCTTCAGAAGGGGATGAACGCCCATGAACGACTCAAGGGGCAATCCGAGATGGCTCATGCAATAGTAGTGAAGGCGCATGGCATGGTTAATTCATACCCCCAGCTTCGCATAATACCTCGCAATGCGTCGCGCGTGCTCATCATAAGCGGCTTCAAACAGCTCGGTGGCCTTCGCGGCTCCGACAACGGCTCCAGCGGTCAGCACCTTCGGTGGTTGGCCGGCTTTGGTGAGACGATCTGCCACCTCGGCTTTGATGGCGTTCACGAGAAGGCAGCCGCCGACGGTGCTTCCGGGGGCCACGGGTGTGTCGAGGCCTTCGATTTTCACCATGGCGTCACCGACGGGGGCGCCGGTGTCGAGGACAATGTCGGAGAAGTCCTGGAGCTTCTTTCCGTCGCGGTGGCGGCTGGTGCTGGCTACGCTGTGGGTGGTGCTGATGATGGCGGCCACCTTGACGCCGCGTTTCTGAAACTCCTCGGCCATCTCGACGGGGACAACGTTGCAGCCGCTGCTGGAGATGACGAGCGCGCTGTCGCCGGGCTGGAGGTCGAAGTTGCGCAGGATGCGGTTGGCGAGACCGCTGACGTTTTCGAGGAACATGGCCTGGCGCTGGCCGTTCGCGCCGACGACGAGGTTGTGGAAGGTCAGTGAGAGCTCGACGATGGGATTGAAGCCCGGAAAGGAGCCGTATCGCGGCCACATTTCCTCAACGAGGATGCGACTGTGCCCGGAGCCGAAGACGTGGACCATTTGGCCGGCGAGGATGGTCTTCGCGAAGAGGTCGGCGGTCTGCTGGATGAGGGGGAGTTGGTCACGGACGCGGTTTAGGAGGCGTTCAGAGGCTTCGAGGTATTGGAGTGCTGGAGTCATGGAGAAATGAGATTTTTGAACCGCTGATAAGACGCTAACAGGACGCTGATATGGGATTCTGATATTAGCGTTAAATCAGCGTCCAATTAGCGGTTAAGTAGATTGAAAACAGAACCGAGGCACCCGGCGCTGTCACCTAGCTCCGCAGGCACGATGCGGGCTTGGCTGCCACCGGGACGCCATTCGAAGGTGTCGAGAGCTTGTTGGAGCGGCTTGAAAAGAAGTTCCTTCGCACCAGTGGCGATGCCGCCGCCGAGGATGATGAGTTCGGGATCGAGGACGTTGATGAGCGAGGCGATGGCGGCGGCGAGATGGCGGACGGAGGTGAGCCAGACTTTTTTGGCATGTTCATCGCCCGCGGCATAGGCATCGAGCAGCGCATGCGTGGTGGCGTAGCGACCTCCGCCGCGTTGGGCGATGGTTTGATTGCCGATGGCGTCTTCAAGGCTGCCGGGCGTGTTGAAGTCGTCGCGCGGGGCGTTCGAGTCGATGCTGATGTGGCCGAGATGACCGGCGCGACCGATCTTGCCGCTGAGGAGGCGTCCGCCACTGTAAATCGCACCACCGACGCCGGTGCCGAGAGTGAGCATGAAGGTATCCTGGCAGTTCTTCGCGGCTCCGGCCCAGACTTCGCCGAGGAGGGCGGCGTGGGCGTCGTTGAGCACGCGGCAGTCGCGTTCGAGGAAGGCGGACCAATTGAACTTTTCGAGTCCGTGCATGCGTCCAGGCATCCAGTCGATGCATTGGCCGTTCGGATTCGCCAAACCGGGTGCGGAGAGGCCGACGGCGAGCTTTCGGCCTGCCTGCGCTTCGAATTCACTCACGATCTCGCGCACGGTGAGGGCGAAACGTGGCGTATCGCCGTCGAATTCGCCATCACGCGTGGGTTTCGAGAGCGTGGCGAGCGTTTTCGCGGACTGCGTGCCCACGAGCGCGGCTTTGATGTTCGTGCCGCCGAGGTCGATGCCGATGGCCAAGTTCAACGTTTCAGGTTTCAAGTTTCAGGTTGGATGTGGAGAATTGGAAACCGCTAATGTGACGCTGACATGACGCTAATATCCGATCCATCAGCGTCAAATGAGCGTCTTATCAGCGGTTAAGAAGCATGGATCTGACCTTCGCTGACGCTCCATCCGCCATCGACGGCGAGGACCTGGCCGGTGATGAATTTGGAATCGGGGCTGAGCAGCATGAGTGCGGCGGCATCGCAGTCGTCGGGATGCCCGATTCGGCCGCCGTCGAGGGGTTGCTTGGTTTTGATGAAGGTCATGATGTCGTCATTCGTCGCGGCGCGTTTAGACATCGGTGTCTCGACGAGTGCAGGAGCGATGACGTTCACGCGGATGTTTTGCGGGGCGTAGTAAGCGGCGATGGATTTGCTGAAGCCAATGATGCCCGCTTTTGCCGCCGCGTAGGCGTGGGAGGCGAAAAACTTCGGCGAGGGCGAGTAACCGAGCACGCTGGCCATGTTCAGGATGACGCCGCCGGTGCCTTGCTGGATGAATTGACGGATCGCGGCGCGATTCGAGAGCACGACGGACTTCAAATTGAGGTCGAGGGTGTAGTCGAGGCCTTCATCGGTGAGTTCGTGGAGCGGGCCGTCGCCTTTCGAGCGTCCGCTGCCGCCCGCGACGTGGTAGAGCACGTCGAGCCGGTCAAACATCGCCACGGCACGCTCGGCAGCCTCCGGCGTGGCGGCATCGGCGGCGAAGCCGCGGGCCTGCGGGCCGAGTTCGGCCAGCGCGGCATCGACTTTGGCCTGCGTGCGGCTAGTGACGACGATGTTCGCGCCGGCGGCGACGAGTTTTTTCGCGGCGGAAAGGCCTAGACCCGTCGTGCCGCCCATGATGACGATGTTCTGACCGGAAATGGAATGCATGATGAGTGAAGGAGTCGAGCGCACGGTGGCGTTCAAGCTGCCTCTCATGAACACACGTCGCGCTTTTCTTGGCAACCTCTCCGCTTTGGCTTTTACCGCTCCGTTGTTGGCGGAAACGCCGAAAGTGAAAAACAAGATCTGCTTCTTCACGAAGCATCTCATCGGCCTGAGCTATGACGACATCGCCAGTCTGGGCGCGGAGATGGGCGTGAATGGCATCGAGGCGCCGATTCGTCCGAAGGCAGGGCACATCACGCCGGAGCAAGTGGTGGATGAGCTGCCGAAATTTGTCGAAGCGCTGAAAAAGCAAAACCTCGAGATGATGATCATGACCTCCGGCATCAACGAGGTGAGCGCGGAGCAGCGCACGGAGGAGGTGCTGAGCACGGCGGCGAAGCTGGGCGTGAAGCGCTTCCGCATGAACTACTTCAAATACGACCTGAAGCAGCCGATCTGGGAGCAGCTCCAGGCCATACGGCCGAAGATCAAAGACCTCGTGGCCCTGTGCAAAGAGATCGGCATCCAGCCGATGTTTCAGAATCACAGCGGGCAGGATTACTTTGGCGCGCCGGTGTGGGACATCTTCTCCATCATGCGGGAGTATCCGGCGGCGGAGTTCAGCTTCGCCTTCGACATCCTGCACGCCACCTGCGAGGGCGGGAAGTCCTGGCCGCTGGAGTTCAACCTCGTCAAAGACCACATCGGCGCGGCTTATTTCAAAGACTACAAGTGGGAGGGGCGCAAGCTCGTCACCGTGCCGCTCGGCGAAGGCCAGGTGGACCCGGCGTACGGCAAGATGCTCATGAAGACCGGCTACAGCGGCCCGATCTCGCTGCATGTCGAGTATCTCGGAGGCGATCCGAAGGACGCGGCGGTGCTCAAGGGATTCCGCGAGGCGCATCTGCGGGATATGAAGACGCTGAAGGAGTGGCTTGGGTGGGCGTGAAGCCTTACTTCTCCTTCGTGGCATCAAAGCGCCATGGGCCTTCGCTATGCTTTCTCGCAATTGGGTCTTTGGGAATCGTCGCCAGGCCAGACATCCCCCAAGTGCTGCTGTACTCGAAGGATTTGAGACGCTGCCCGCCGTGAAATGGCGCTTCAAAATGAAACTGGACGTAGCCGATAAACGGCAGGTGCTTTGAGAAAAAATCAGGCTGCTTTTCCAGAATCCATTTCACCATCGCCTCTTCATCGCTAGCCCAAGCCACATCGAGTTTTCGATACTCGTCATAGAAGGCGTCATACGTTCTCCTCTCGATCTCAGGAATCCACAAACTGACACGAAATTGAGTTCCTTTGTCGCCCTCTTTCGGCGCGGCGACAATTTCAAGTGCCTGCCAGGTGGACCAATGTTTCTTGTCGGGGCTGTAACGAACGAAAAGCTGTCCACGCCATGGTTTTCCCTTCTGGCCATCGCCATACTCATAGGGTTGCGGTGGTGGGGAAATGATGGCTCTGAGAGTGAGCTGCCTCAGTGGTCGCCAGGCGAGACCGACAGCAATCGGCGTCGTGGTAAATGAGCCATCAACCAATGAGGTCGGAGCACCGCTCCTCCCGAGACCTTGAGTCGTAAGATCGAGCTTCTCTGCTGGCTCAAAGGTGAATCTTGGGTCCTCTTTGGAGGATTTCGTGAAGTCGATGATTTTGGAATCCCCGCCCTGAATACTTCCATAGGCGCACCCGAGAACGTAGGCGGCACCAAGACAAATTGTGAAGAGTCTCATCCTCTGGTTCTATGAAATGGGCCAACACGCGTCAAGTCACACAATTCAACGCGGTTTTGAGCCCCGAATCAGGGTTTTCTCGCTCTTGCGCGGGTGCCTGAGCGCCCTACACTCGGCGCTCCCTTCCCCCCAAAGCATGAGCACCCACGTCAAACTTTACATCCCTGGACCCGTTGAAGTCAGCCCTGACACCTACGCTGCGATGGCGCAGCCGATGATCGGGCATCGCGGCAAGGGATTCCAGGACCTGTATGCCGAGATCCAGCCGATGCTGCAGACGCTGTTTGGCACGAAGCAGCAGGTGTTTCTGAGCACGTCCTCGGCCTGGGGCGTGATGGAGGGCTCGATCCGCAATCTGGTGAAGAAAAAGGTGCTGAACTGCTGCAACGGGGCCTTCTCCGACAAGTGGCTGGACGTTTCCAAGCGCTGCGGCAAGGAAGCCGAGGCCTATCAGGTCGAATGGGGCCAGCCGATCCTGGCGGCGGAGATCGACAAGCGTCTCGCCACGGGCGGGTTCGACGCGGTGACCTTCATCCACAACGAAACCTCCACCGGCGTGCTCAGCCCCATCGCGGAGATCGCGGCGCTGAAGAAGAAGTATCCCGAGGTGATGTTCATCACGGATTCGGTGTCCGGTTTCACGACGGTGCCGGTGAACTTCGACGAACTCGGCCTGGACGTGCTGCTCACGGGCAGCCAGAAGGCCTTCGCGCTGCCTCCGGGCCTCGCGCTCTTCACCGCCAGCGAGGCCGCCATGGCGCGTGCGGCGACGATCAATGACCGCGGCTACTACTTCGACTTCCTGGAGTTCAAGGCGAACGGCGAGAAGAGCATGACGCCGAGCACGCCGTGCATTTCGCTGATCTACGGCCTGCGTCATCAGCTCAACAAGATCTTCGCCGAGGGCGTGGACAACCGCTACGCGCGTCACGCCAAGCTCAACGGCATGGTTCACGAATGGGTGCGCCGCAACGGCTTCGAGTTCTTCGCGCCGGAAGGTTATCGCTCCAAGTCGCTGACCTGCGTCGCCAACAACAAGGGCATCGACGTGGCGGCCTTCATCGCCCTGCTGAAGAAGAACCACAGCATGATCATCGACGGCGGTTACGGGAAGCTGAAGGGCAAGACCTTCCGCGTCTCGAACATGGGCGACGAGACCGAGGCGAGCATCAGCACGGTCATCGCCGCGCTGGACGACAGCCTCGCGAAGCTGTGATTCACGCGGTTTCGCGGACTAATTCGTGCGCGGGTTGAATCCAGGCGCATTTTCAGGCGTTCTACCTTTCGCATGGTTAAAATCATCCGCGCACTTCTCCCTCTGATCATCCTGGCTGTCTGCGGCTGGTATGGTTGGTGGCTGCTGACGCACAGGCCGGAGATGCCGACGATGGAGACGCGCTCCGTGCTGGTGACGGTGGAGGGCATCACGCTGAAGAAGACGAGTTACCCTGTGCGGGTGGCCTCCCAGGGAGCGGTGCAGCCGCGCACGCGCAGCACACTGCTTCCCGAGGTGGCGGGAATGATCGTGGAGGTCAGCCCGTCGTTCAGGCCAGGCGGTTTCTTCGAGAAGGGGGAGGTTTTGGTGAAACTGGACCCCGTGGATTACGAAACGGCCGTGACCGTGGCGAAAGCCTCGGTGGCGCTGGCGAAGGTGACGGTGGCGGAGGAGGAGGCGAAGGCCGAGCAGTCCCTGGAAAACTGGAAAACACTGGGACGCCAGGGAGCGCCGAGCGAACTGGTCACCCGCAGCCCTCAGGTAGCCCGTGCGAAGGCGGATCTGGCAGCTGCTGAGGCCCGGGTGGTCAAAGCCGAGCGCGATGTGCAGCGCACGGTCATCCGCGCCCCTTACGCCGGCCAGGTGCTGGAGCAGGCGGCCGATGTGGGCCAGTATGTGACGCCCGGCAGCACCTTGGGGCGCATTTTCGCGACGGACTTCGTCGAAATCCGGCTGCCACTGCCAGAACGGGAAAGCCAGCATCTCCAGTTGCCAGAGCACTACCGTGATGCGCAACAGCCCACGGTCGCCGCCAAGGTCCGCCTGCGCACGACGGCCGCAGGAAAGCCAGTGGTCTGGGAGGGCCGCCTGGTGCGTGTCGAGAGCGCCCTGGATGCCGAGACGCGTCAAACCACGGCCGTCGCGCAAATCGACAATCCCTTCTCCAAGCGGGCCGATGGCGCCCCACCGCTGAAAATCGGCCAGTTCGTCGAAGCAGAGATTGAGGGCGAGCCGCTGGATGATGTGTTCATCATTCCTCGCGCCGCCGTGAGAGCCGGTGACGAGATCATCCTCATCACCGCGCAAAACACGCTCAAGCGCATGAATGTGGAGCCTGTCTTCGGCACGGAAAAACAAATTGTCGTCTCCGCAAAGTCCGCCAAGGCCCCAAAGGAAGGCGACGTGCTGTGCCTGACGCCGATCCCCTTCCCTGCGGACGGTGCGCGGGTGAATCCGGTGATCGACGGCGTGCCAGCGAGTGAAAAGGTCGCCAACCGCAAGAAGCCGGAGAACAAGGCAGCCATGCTCACGCCCGAGGCAAAGCCGATTCCGTGACGGGCGGCCTGCGCAACTGACGACGTCTTCCAAGGTGCGGTACAAGCCTCCTTTGCGGCAGACTCTTACAGAACGCTGACAGCAGGATCAGCAAGCTGGCACGTGTAATGCTTTCCGGGATCACCCGGATGGAACCAACACGCATCATTCCGATTTCCAGCAGCCGGCATGCCGGCCTGCAACCCGCCAACATCGTCCCCATGGAACCCGATCCTGGTCTCATCAAGATGGAGTCCCACCAGGGACGCGAAACGCTCACGGGCGGCGACGCGGAGTCTGCCCAGCGTTTTGCGGGCGAGGTCAAATACGTCGGCTACTTCACCGACAAACTGGCCGAGACGCTCGGCATGCGCCGGCTGGAACTGGCGATCGTCGAGGATCGTGACGGACAGACCTCCATCAGCGCCACCCAGCCGGGGAGGTGGCACGGTTCGGTGAGCAGTCATCGCCGTTCCATCAAGCAGGTGCGCGAAGCCCTGGCACGCTGATCCCGCCCTCTCCCGTCATTTCATGAGCTTGAGTCCCGTGATCACCGCCGCAGCCGCGTTGCAACGTCTCGATGGCGTCGCAGGCGTGATGCTTTTCAAAGGTCGCAACACCATCCACCGCCAGATGCCCTTCTCCGAGACGCGGGCGGACAATCTGCGCGAGATCATCGTGCAGATGCTCGACGGTTACCGCCAGGTGCGCCGGAACATCCGGCAGATCTACATGGAGTTCGATGGCGGCGGACTGCTGATCGTGGCCCACGGAGAGGCGGTGATGCTCTTCTTCCTGACCGCGAGGGCCGATCCCGATCTCGCCGCGAGTGCTGCCTCTGTGATGTTGAATGACCACGCCGGCCCTCTGGCTGCCGCGTCGTCTGAATTGCAGCCCGCCGCTCCATCCTCGGCCGATGGCATCGAGGAACTGGTCGTCACCAGCCCGCGAGCACTGGCCCAGATCACGGAAAAAGCCGAGACCACGGTGAATCAATGGGGCGCTGTCCGTCAGTGCGTGGAAAGCGTCCTGGGCAAGGTCATGGGACGTGCGCAGGCCATCAATCTGATCCAGCGCACCATCACCGAGGCGCAGATTCCCGACCCCTATCGCCTCAATGCCGCCGCCGTGCGCAAACTGGCGGTCAGCGTCATCGAACACGTGCCGAACACCTCGAAACGCCGCCAGCTCCTCGTCGAACTCGATGCGGCGATCGAACACCTGAACATTTGAAGACCTCCCGCCTCATGAAGCATCTCCCACTCAGCCTGCTGGCCGCTTTTGCCCTGCTCTCACCACTGTCAGCCCAGGAAAAGAGCGACCGGATCGAAGCCAGGCTCGACACCATCATTCAGAAGCTCGACGCCAGCCAGGGCACACTTAATGAAGTGGCGAAGGCGGTGAAAAGCGGTGCTCCTCAAACCGCCGCCGAACCTGCCCCGGCGGCACCGGCGAGCGCTGCGACGATGGCAGATGTGGACACTGTGCAGGTGAATCTGAACTCGCTTTGGATGGTCCTTGCCGGTGCGCTGGTTTTCATGATGCAGGCGGGTTTTGCCATGGTCGAGCTGGGGTTCGCCCGCGCGAAGAACAGCATCAACATCATCATGAAGAACTTCCTCGACTTCTGCATCAGCGCGATCGTCTTCATGTTCCTGGGATTCGGGCTGATGTTCGGCACCTCGGCCGGAGGCTGGATCGGTTCCGACGGCTTCTGGCTGTCCAATCATGGCGCGGACGACCAGTTGTGGGCCTTCTGGTTCTTCCAGGTCGTGTTTGCCGGCACCGCCTGCACCATCGTCTCCGGTGCCATGGCAGAACGCACGAAGTTCGTCGGCTACCTCGTCTATGCCGGCTTGCTGGCGGGACTGGTGTATCCGCTCGGCGGACATTGGGCCTGGGGGAGCTTCGGCGGAGCGTTTGGCGTCGGTGGTGAGAAGGGCTGGCTGGAAGCCATGGGCTTCGTCGATTTCGCGGGGTCCACGGTGGTGCACGGCTGCGGCGGAGCTTGTGCGCTGGCCGGCATCCTGGTCGTGGGGGCAAGACACGGGCGTTTTGCGAAGGACGGCACGCCTCGGTTGATCGCAGGGCACAATGTTCCGCTGGCCGCGCTGGGTGTTTTCATCCTGTGGTTTGGCTGGTTTGGTTTCAATGCCGGCTCCACGCTCATCGGCAATGGCACGATCGGCCGCATCGCCGTGAACACCACCATCGCACCGGCCGCAGGGGCGCTCGCGGCGATGATCTCGATGTGGTTCGTGCAAGGCCGGCCGGATGTGGGCATCACGCTCAATGGATCGCTCGGCGGTCTGGTCGGCATCACCGCCTGTTGCGCGAACATCTCCCCCGCCTCCGCCTTGGTGGTCGGTTTGATCGCGGGCATCGTCACCACGGTGGCCACCATCGCCTTGGAACGCCTGAGGATCGACGATGCGGTCGGTGCCGTGCCCGTTCATCTTGCAAACGGCTGGTGGGGCACCCTCAGCGTGGCCTTGTTCGATCAAGGCGGCTTTGACGTGCAGAAACTGGGCGTGCAGGCACTGGGCACATTTGCTGTCACGCTCACGTCGTTCATCATCTGCTTCGCGATCTTCAAGACGGTGCACCTGCTGGTCGGGCTGCGGGCTTCCGACACGGAACAGATTGATGGCCTGGACTTCTCCGAACACGCCGCGAACGCCTACCCCGACTTCCAGACCACCGAGCAGGCCTGAAAAATCGACGCGTGCGTCGGGCCATCTCCGCGTTTTCGAATAGTCAGGCTGGTGGTTATGAAAACTCAGATGACCATGACTGATTTCACTGTCCGCCACAGCTCAGATTCCTTGCCTGCCACACGGCGTCCTGTCAGAATGGTTTTGAATTAAGGGCTGCCAGCACTGTGCTCGCAGGTTCTTCGTTCCTCACCTCTTAAACCAATCCGATCATGAAAACGCACCCCGACTTCCAGCGCGTTTCCGGCGCGTTCGTCGCGTTGATGGCGGCACTGCTGCTGTGCCAATGCTCGATGCCGCCGCGTCAGGCCTGGCGGTACATCCAGTCCAACGGACTGCTGACCTACCTGAACTACTCCACCGGCCACTCCAGCCTGCCATTCCACACCGGCTCGTCCTATCGCCAGCGTTATGCGACGCGCAGTTACTCGCGTCCATCGAACACGTGGTATTCAAACTGGAGCTCCGGCATGCCCAACCGGATCCACTACGCCCCATCCACCTCCACATCGACGCCGAGCCGCTACTACAGCGCCACTCCTCCTTACAAGAGCAGCCGTCCGGCCCCGCGTCCGCGTGTCAGCGAACCGACCCCTCGGGTGAGCATTCCCTTGGAAGAGCCTGCGCCGAAAGTCGTCAGGAACGATCCGCCCACGCCTGGTCCCGCCACCACGCCGAGGAGCGATGCTCCAGCCCCCGCAGCCCCAAAAGCAGTGGCCGACCTGCCCTACGGTGCCCCCGTTCCCGGCCGCGCCAACATGGTGAACAGTCCCTATGCGGGGAAAACGCAGCTCGTGGACGTCTCCGGCATGGGTCCTGGTCAGACGGTGAAATGCCCCTACACCGGCAAGCTTTTCAAAGTCCCGCCGACCCAGCAGGCAGCCAACAACGCGGAATCGAAACTGGAACCCAGGACCGAAAGCCCCAAATCAGAGCAGTAAGCCCCGTTTCCAGCAGCCCCTTCTCTCTCCAGCACCGCAGCCCGGGAAACCGGCCTGCGGTTGCTTTTGGTCTTGATTCAACCTTGATCGGTGGAACTCTTGCCGCCCTCAAAACCGCAAACGACAACCGATCACTATCCATCATGGGTCAGCAACTCAACAAAGTCATCAAACGCAGCCGCCGTAAGAAGTACCTCGCACGCAAGAAGGCACTCGCCAAGGCAGGCATCTCCCGCAAGGCCCGCAGCGCCAAGGCCGACAAAGGCGCCAAGAAGGCACCCGCGAAGAAGCCGGCCGCCAAGAAGGCCCCTGCGAAGCCGAGGGCCGAAGTGGTCGCTGAGACCGCCGCTCCCGAAGCTGCCGCCCAGGAGTAAGCCACACTCTCTGTCAGACTCATTTGAAAAAAACACCGCTGGTCGTCCCGGCGGTGTTTTTTTTGGCCCATGCGACAACGGCGGGTCAACGGAACCAAAGACCACCAGAGCCACCCGGTGCTCCCTGGTTCGACCGTGAATTGTAGCCATCGTAGTAGCCACGCTCAAAGCTGGAGCGATGACGCGGATCGTAGCGCCCCACATGCGCTGCTGGATCGGGCTGCCGGCCGCCTGTCAGATCCCGCAGGCCGTAGTCGTAGCCCTGGTTGTAGGTGGGATCATTTGCCTGTGGCTGTGATGGCGGCACCGGAACATACGTGCCGCTGTTCGGAGGATAAGCACCACCCAGGCGGCTGCTCGCCTGGCTGTAGCCTTGATTGTAGCCATCGCGGAAGGCCATCTCCGTGTTGTGATCAAAACTGGAGCGATGCCGGTTGTAGTTCTGGCTTTGCCGTGCCTGTGCATCATTCTGGCCCTCCTGCAAACCCCGCTCGTAGGCCAGCCGGTTCACCTGATTGCCCTGCTCCCGCAGGTCCTGCCTGTAAGAGCCGGGATAGGGCCCACCCTGGGGACCATAGCCGCCCGGACCTGGTGGTCCATAATAGGGATCGACGCATTGAGTGAGCAACAACGGCAGAACAACAGCTGGAACCAGGGAAAGCTTCATGGAAGGAAGTGGCGGAGCGTAAAAGGCATCTCGCCAGTGGCAAGATCGGAGTGACCCAAGACCGCAATTCCTTCACAAAGCACCGGCACTCAGCCACCCGCACCGCCACAGCACTTCTTGTACTTCTTTCCGCTGCCACAGGGGCACGGCTCGTTCCGGCCGACTTTCGTCGGAGTCACTGTGGGGCTCTTTTTCTCACCGACCTTGTGATTCCCGAAATCGGGCCGCTTTGCGGAGTAGTAGGGCCACCGGCAGATCATCTTGGTGGCATCCACCTCGGGCTTTTGGAATTCGTCCCGCCACACCATGCCTTGTTCTTCCCATGGGTTGCCGCCTTGGGCCGCGAGTTCGATGTCAGCGTAGGGTCCGCCGACATATTCGTCGCAGAAACCGCGCTCAAAGGCCTTTTTCACCTTCGGCAGCAGTTCGACCATCTTCAGATCAGCGACGACGAGCGCCAGCTTCGCCCAGCAGTAACTTTCCTTTCGTTCCAGCTTGTCAAAGAGCATCCCGAACCACGCTTCGCCAGCCTCCCGTGACACAATGCCTGCATGGACGAGATTTCCCACAGCGTGCACTGGCATCGCTCTCGCGAACTCGTCCAGACGCTTGTTCAGCACCACCTCGGTCGTGGGGGCCAGATCACCTTCGAAAGTGGCGGCAAGCAATTGCGGCCAGTCTTCGGTGAGCGCGTCGGAGATCAGCCACTCCCGGTCCGCATCCTTCATCTTGAGGATGTCCAGCAGCCTCTGATGCGTGCCGGACACTTTCCATTCGGCGAGAAAAGCCGTGGCGTAGCCGGGCAGCACCCAGTCTCCCAGCTCCTGCAACAGCCCCTGACGCGACAGTTGCAGCGCGTCATCAATGGCCCCTTGAAACTCCGGGATCATGGCCTCCCGATGCTCCGACACGAGTTTCAGCACCTCCAAAGGCTTCACGTGCGCGGGCGCGGCAAGAATCGCCCTCACGATCTGCGTGGCGATGTCGGTTGCTTCGTCCGGTGCTGGAGTTGTGGATTCAATGTCGCTCATGAGCCGTGGGCGTTCGTTGTGTTACTTCTTTCCTTTCTGCGCCGCGGCTGTGAACCAGTCCACACCGCCTCCGCCGCCGCCAAATGGATTGCCCATGCCTCCACCGGAACTGCGATTGCCACCGCCGCCGAAACTGCGCTGGCCGCCGCCCTGACCGCCACCAGCGGGCCGTGGGCCGCCGCCGCCCTGCTTCTTCTCGAAGTCAGGCTTCGACTTCATGCTCAGGGCGATACGTTTGCGCGGAATATCGACTTCCGTGACCGTCACGGTCACACGCTGGGCCACTTTGACGACCTCTGCGGCGTCGCGAATGAAATGATCGGCGAGCTGGCTGACGTGCACGAGGCCATCCTGATGCACGCCGATGTCCACGAAGGCGCCAAACGCCGTCACGTTCGTCACGATGCCCGGCAGCTTCATGCCGACGGTGAGATCCTTCATCTCGTTCACGCCTTCGGCGAAATTGAAGACCTCGAACTGCTTGCGCGGGTCACGTCCCGGCTTCGCGAGTTCGTTCATGATGTCCTGCAGCGTCGGCAGGCCCACGTCGGCGCTCACATACTTCTTGAGGTCGATTTTCGCGCGCAGATCCGGCTTCTGCATCAAATCGGCCACGCCACAGCCGAGATCGGCCGCCATCTTCTCCACCAGTGCGTAACGCTCGGGATGCACGGCGCTCGAGTCGAGCGGATTGGGCGCGCTGCGAATGCGCAAGAAGCCAGCCGCCTGCTCGAAGGCCTTTTCACCGAGCCGCGGCACCTTGAGCAGATCCTTGCGGCTCTTGAACGCGCCGTTCTCATTGCGGAAGGCCACGATGTTCGCCGCATGGGCGCTGTTGAGGCCGGAGACGTAGCTGAGAAGCTGCTTCGAGGCCGTGTTCAACTCCACGCCCACGGCGTTCACCGTGCTGATCACCACGTTGTCGAGGCTGCCCTGCAGCATGGTCTGATCGACATCGTGCTGATACTGACCCACGCCGATGGATTTGGGATCGAGCTTCACCAACTCCGCCAGCGGGTCCATCAAACGGCGGGCGATGGACACGGAGCCACGAACGGTGACGTCGTGATTTGGGAACTCCTCGCGGGCGACTTCACTGGCGCTGTAGATCGACGCGCCGCTTTCATTCACCATGATGACCGGAATCGAGGCCGGAACGCCGATCTTCTTCACAAACATCTCCGTCTCACGGCTGGCGGTGCCGTTGCCGATGGCGATGGCTTCGATCTTGTGACGTTCGATGAGATTGAGCAGCAGGTTCTTCGCGTGCACGAGGCTGTTGCCATCCCCAAGCAGGTAAATAACATCGTTGTAGAGAAGCTGTCCCTGCGCATCCAGCACGACGACCTTGCAACCCGTGCGGAAGCCTGGGTCGATGCCCAGCGTGCGCTTTTGTCCGAGCGGCGCGGCCATCAGCAGTTCGCGCAGATTGTCAGCGAAGACCTTCACCGCCTCCGCATCGGCCTTCTTCTTCGATTCAAGGCGTGCCTCAGTCTCCATGCTGGAGCTGAGCAGACGCTTGTAGGCATCCTGTGCGGCTTGTTTCACCTGCGCCGAGCAGGCGTTGTTGCCTTTCACCGCCAGACGCTCGACCAAGGACACCGCATCGGCCTCCAACGGCTGGATGCGCATGAGCAGGAAGCCTTCTTTTTCTCCGCGACGGATCGCGAGCATGCGATGAGATGGGATGGACTTGAGCGGTTCCGTCCAGTCGAAGTAATCGCGGAACTTCTGCGCTTCTGGATCCTCTTCTTTGCCAAACATCACCTTGGAAGTGACCGTGCCGCTCTCGGCGAAGAGCTTGCGCAGCGACGCACGCACCTCTGCCGTGTCACTGATGCGCTCGGCGATGATGTCGCGGGCTCCGGCCAGCGCCTCGGCGGCGTCTTTGACCTTCAATTCATCCGTTTCGGCCTCCAGCTTCACAAACTTGCCTGCCTCGGCATCGAGATCGACTCCGGCGGTGAGCACGTTTTGCTCGATGAAGTCCGCCAGCGGCTCCAGACCCTTCTCTTTTGCGATGGTGGCCTTGGTGCGTCGTTTCGGACGGAAGGGCGCAAAGATGTCCTCCAGCGCGTTCATCGTGTCCGCCTTCTCAATCTTCGCGCGCAGCACGTCGGTCATCAGCTTGCGCTCTTCGAGCGACTTCACGATGGCCGTGCGGCGATCATCGAGCGCGACGAGTTGGCCGAGACGCTCCTGGATGTTCTGGATCTGCACTTCATCGAGCAATCCGGTCGCTTCTTTGCGGTAACGCGAGATGAACGGCACCGTCGCGCCATCGGCGAGCAGTTTGGCCGTCGCGCCGACCTGGATCGGCTTCAATTTCAGCTCGCCAGCGATGCGTTCGACATGGGCGACGTTGATGTTCAGTTCTGCAGCAGAAGACATGGTTGGGAAAATCGAAAGGGGTGGGGTTGGGACGTTCGAGGTAGCGCATGCATGAGGCACGGCAAGAGAGGAACACCACGTGTGAAAAACTTTTGTCCAGCGCGATGCTTGACACGCCTTCATGCGTATTGAGCACGCATGAAAAAAGTTTTTTGCCTGCTTGCGCTCACCACAACACTCCACGCCCAGGACTGGCCGCGCTGGCGTGGCGTGAACGGCGATGGACGCTGGAATCCCGAAGGCCTTCCCGCTGATTTTGCGAACAAAGAGCCACAACAGATGTGGAAAACGAACATCGGCGCTGGATTCGGCGGCGTGACCGTGAGCCAAGGCCGCGTCTATGTGATGGATCGCCTGAAAACGCCGAAAGAAGTCGAACGCATGCTGTGCTTCGATGCCGAGAGCGGCAAGGAACTGTGGAAGCACGAATGGGAAGTGAGCTACGGCAGCATGGATTACGCCACCGGGCCTCGCACCTCCGTGAACATCCGTGAAGGACGGGCGTATGCGCTGGGAGCCACGGGTGTGGCGGTTTGCCTGGACGCAACGACAGGGAAAGCGATCTGGGAGGTGAACACCGTCGAAACCTGCGGAGCAAAGGTGCCCACGTGGGGTTTTGCCGCTTCACCAGTCCTCGATGGAGATCGTGTGCTGCTGCACGTCGGAGCGAAGGACGGATCAGTCATCGCTTTGGACAAGAACACCGGCAAAGAAGTGTGGCGCGGAGGGCCTGACAAAGCGGGCTACTGCACACCGGAGATCATTTCTCATGCCGGGGCACGACAACTCATCGCCTGGGGGCCGGAACATGTGCAGAGCCTCAATCCGGACACGGGTGCGGTGAACTGGGTGCATCCCTACAAGATCACGTATGGCGTGAGCATCGCCCAGCCGCTGTTTCATGACGGCGTGCTGATGGTTTCCGGCTACTGGCACGGCGCGAAAACCTTCCGGCTCGGAACAGGCGTCGAATTGCTATGGGAGAATGAAACCGACATCTGCGGGCTGATGTCGGCTCCATTGTTCAGAGACGGCGTTGTTTACATGCTCGACAAAAATCGCGGATTACCGGCCTTCGAGCTCAAGACCGGCAAAATCCTCTGGAGCGATGACAACACGCTCACACCAAAGGATCGCAATCCCCAGATGAGCCTCGTATGGATGGACGAGTCGAAGAATCTCGCCGCGCTGCTCAATGCCGACGGCGAACTCGTCTATGTGGCACTCACGCCCGAAAAACGCGAAGAACTGACTCGCTGGCAGATCATCGGCAAAACTTGGGCGCATCCGGCTTTCGCAGGAAGCCGTCTGTTCGCACGCGATGACAAACAACTTGTCGCGTGGAAGTTGTGGTGAGCCTCATTTGGCCGAGCGGAGCTTTTCCAGCCAGCGGCGCGACCAAGCTGCCTCGTCTGTAATCGAATTGGCCTCGAAAAACTTCAGCAGCGCCTCCTCGCGTTTCAGGAGATCAAAACCTGAGCTGAGTTGCAGCTTGCGCAGACACACGGGGCAAAGATGCATCGGCCTCGTGTCTGTCTCGTCGAGGTGATTTGAGCCGTTCATGAGACACTCGAAGAACACACAATGCATCAGGCCGAACATGTGGCCGGTTTCGTGGGCCAGCACCTTGCAGCTTCGTTTGAGAATG
This sequence comes from Prosthecobacter sp., assembly GCF_014879935.1. Classification (GTDB taxonomy): domain Bacteria; phylum Verrucomicrobiota; class Verrucomicrobiia; order Verrucomicrobiales; family Verrucomicrobiaceae; genus Prosthecobacter. Next base: position 68,162 of record NZ_JACSRD010000198.1, on the reverse strand, counting down.
AGCGCCTGCGTCTGCTCATCTCGTTTGATGCCATAAAATGCCGGGTCGTAGCGTGCAAAACTGAACACGCCCGCCCCGCCTTGCAAGGTCGCCTGGCCGAACACGAAATTCCAGGCCTCGTCGGGATACAAGTCCTCCATCGTCACGGCGATGATCGAGTAAGCGTCGCGCGGTTTGACGCCAGGCAGCCACTCGAGGATGTCCGTGGAGAGAAGCTGCCGTTTCGGGGGCCGCCCGAATATGCGGCGTTTGGCGGGCACCTTCTCCACAGCCGTCACTCTCAACAGCCGTGTCTCCATGCCAAAAAAGGCAGCGCCGAACTCACGGAGCTTGGCGAGAGAAGGGCTGCCGGGCTCGAATTGCCCGAGCGGCAACATGTAGAGAGCCTTCTGTTCCGGTGTCGGTTTCAATGCCGACAAGCCCAGACGATACTCGAGGACGGTCTGGCCGGGTTCATCGTGCTCAGCCAGCCAGTCGCCCGGCTGAGGCTTGCGAATGGGGGTGAAGAACGCCTTGTCATTCGCGAAGGTCGAGCGTTCGAGCGACGTCGCCCGCGTCAGGTCACCGATGGCTTGGTCAGGTGTGGGAATCGGTCCGCTGCGGACGATGCCACCCCATGTCTTCTGAAGGGTGAAGATGCCCACGAGTACCGCCAGGTAAACCCATGCTGAAAGCCGCGTTCTTGTTTTCATGCGCGGATTGTTCCGGTTTTGAATCAGCGAGGCAAGGAAAGAAGCAGGGCAGCCACTGCTTACCCGTGTGCATGAAACTTTGGCTGCCTCTCCTCCTCGCCGTTTTCGTCATCGCCGCCGCACCGGTGGCTGAAACACCGGCATGGAAAGCCGGAGCCGCCTCGGCAAAGATCACTCCGGAGAAGTCGATGTGGATGGCGGGCTACGCGGCACGCACAAAGCCATCGGAAGGTGTGGAACTCGACCTGTTCGCGAAGGCTTTGGTGATCACGGACCAGGCCGGGGCCAAGTTCGCTCTCATCACGATGGATTTGATCGGCGTGCCGAGAAATCTGCGGCTCGCGGTGGCCGAACGCGTGAAGAAGGAGCACGGCATCGAGCCGGCAAACCTCGCGATCAACGCCTCGCACACGCACAGCGGTCCGGAACTGCGCACGAGCCGCATTCATGGGGCTGATGATGTCGCATTGCGTGAAAAGGAAGCGGCGGAATACACCTCGAAGCTGGAAGACACACTGGTCCGGCTGGTGGGTGAGTCGATTCAGAAGTCCGTGCCCGCGCATCTCGACTACAGCACGGCGCGCTGCGGTGTTTCGATGAACCGCCGCACGCCGGATGGCAAAGGCGGCTGGAACAATTTCCCGAATCCAAACGGCCCGGTGGATCAAACCGTGCCTGTCTTGAAGGCGGCGAGTGCCGAGGGCAAGGAGATCGCCATTGTGTTCGGCTACGCATGTCACTGCACGACGCTCGGACATCAGAAGTTCAGCGGTGACTATGCGGGTTACGCGCAGCAGGAGATCGAGCATGCGCATCCGGGTGCTGTGGCGATGTTTGCGAACGGCTGCAGCGGCGATCAGAATCCATATCCACGGCGCACGATGGAACTGGCGCAGAAGCACGGCCAATCACTGGCGACATCTGTGCAGGCCGCGCTCGAAACGCACATGCAGCGCCTCACTGGGCCGATACGCGCCGCGTATCGTGAGGTCCCGCTGGCCTACGACACGCTGCCGACAAAAGAGCAGCTTCTGGAGGAGCAGAAATCGACCGACAAGTGGAAGGCCACGCATGCGACGCGTGTGTTGAAGCGCATCGCCGATGAAGGGCCGCTGTCGCCCACTTATCCGTATCCCGTGCAGGTACTGCGCCTCGGCAGCGAACTCACCTGGGTCACACTCGGAGGCGAGGTCGTCGTGGATTACTCTCTTCGACTGAAAAAGGACATCAAGGACCCGATCGTGTGGGTCAGCGGCTACACCAACGACGTGATGGCCTACATCCCGAGCCTGCGCATCTGGCAGGAAGGCGGATACGAGGGCGGCGGGGCGATGATTTATGGCACACACCCAACTCGCTGGAGTGACAAGGCCGAGGAGCACATCGTCGGCACGGTGATGGAGTTGCGGACAGATTTGAACGACACGCCCCGGAACTAAACCACCCCAACCTGAGCCGCGCCTATGCTCCTGTGGGAAGCTCAGACCAGCGGACATAGTAGGTGACCGCGATGGCAAGCAGCAGTGCTTGCGCGGTCGTCAACATGAGCAAGTGACGACGCCCATCACAACGGAGCATCAGGGCTGCGTGAATCGCGAAGGCTGTGACTGCAGCAACGGCGTTGCTGGTTCCGGCCGAAGCAGGCCATGTCGCCGCCTGCGCCAGTCCCGCCACAGCCATGATCGGCGCATACATTGGCCATTGAACGCGTTGCTGCAAGGGAGTAAGAGTCGTTTCGGTCAGTCCCATCGGCCGGAGAAAAATCTGAAATGCGGCTGCCGCTAGGAGCCAAACTGAAAGATAGACAATCAGCCTCCAACGAAACCGGACCTCGTGTGAACAGGCCCGTGAATGCTTTGATGCACTCGGTGATTCCGTATGGACAGGCGCTTCACTCATTGTGACTATTGGCTGTTTGATGGCATCCAAAGAACTGCAAAAAGCGGTCTTTGATTCACTTCTGCTTCCCGAACTTCATGCGGTCATAGACCTCGGCGAGCGGAAGCTTGAGGCCGAGGCTCTTGATGGAAAGCTCTTGATCGAGGCCTTTGGCCTCGGTGAGGAACCAAAAACCGTCGCCGTGGCGTTCGTAGATCTCGATGTGGGGGCTGGTCTGGGAGACGAGGACGTAGGCTTTGAGAGAGTCGAGCTGGCGGTAGTTCTCCGCCTTTTTGCCACGATCATAGCTCTCGGTTGAATTGGACAGCACCTCGAAGACGATGGTGGGATTGATGGCCGTCTGCTGGCGCTTGTCCTTTGGATCAAACTCGAGTTTTTTGCAGAAGACCGAGGCGTCGGGATAGGTGACGAGGCCGGTGGCGGGAATTTTGATGCGCAGGTTGCTGTCGTAAGGCGTGCAGGTCTTGCCTTTGAGCCTGATGCCCAGTTCACGAAGCAGACTGGCGACGATCAGGCTGTGTTCTGGCGACCCGCCGGCCATGGCAAAGATCTCGCCATCATAGAACTCGCTCTTGTACACCTCTTTCTCTTCGAGCTCGTAGTATTCCTCGACGGTGTGTTTGCGAACGCTTTTGACGATGGCCATGATGTTGGGAGGCTACGCCTCCCGCAGAGTTGAGCCAGTCAAAAAAACGGCCCGGAAGGTCATTCCGGGCCGTTGGAGAGTTTCAGGCGCCGCACAGGGGACTGCGCGAACCACTTTACTTGCTCGCCTCAGCAAACTGGGCGTCGAAGATAATCTTCGAAGGCGGGAAGTCGATCTTCTTGCAGAAGGCGGCGGATTCGGTGGCACCGAATTCACGGTCCATGGCGCCGTCTTCCCACTCGACGCTCAGCGGGCCGCCGTACTCGATGTCGTTGAGGGCGCGGATGATGAGCTCGAAGTTGATCTTGCCGCGGCCGACGGACTTGAAGTCCCAGTAGCGGGAAGGCTTGTGGAAATCGACATGGCCGCCGAAGACGCCGACGGTGCCGTCGCCGATGCCCCAGGAAACGTCCTTCATGTGCACGTGGAAGATGCGGTCGCTGAACTTGTAGAGGAACTTCACGTAATCGACGCCCTGGTAGCCGAAGTGGCTGGGGTCGTAGTTGAAGCCGAAGGCGGGATGGTAGTCGATGGCCTGCAGGGCACGCTCAGCGCTGGCGATGTCGAACGCGATCTCGGTGGGATGCACTTCGAGCGCGTAGCGGATACCGAGCTTCTGATATTCGTCGAGGATGGGCTTGAAGCGCTTGGCGAAGTCGGCGTAGCCGGCATCGATCTGGCCGGGGAGGTTCGGCGGGAAGGAATACACGAGGTGCCAGATGCTGCTGCCGGTAAAGCCGTTGACGACGCTGACGCCGAAACGCTTCGCCGCATGCGCGGTCTTGATGAGCTCCTCGGCGGCACGTTGACGCACGCCTTCAGGATTGCCGTCGCCATAGATCGCGGGCGAGAGGATCTGCGCGTGACGGGCGTCGATGTTGTCGCACACGGCCTGGCCGACGAGGTGGGTGGAAATGGCGTGGCACTGCATGCCAGCGGCCTTCAGCTTCGCACGTTTGGCATCGCAGTAAGCCTGGTCGGCCTTGTCCACTTCGAAGTGGTCGCCCCAGCAGGCGAGCTCGACGCCGTCGTAACCGAAGGACTTGGCCTTCTGGATCATGGTGTCGCAGGAAAGATCGGCCCACTGGCCGGTGAAGAGAGTGACGGGGCGTGGCATGGTGTGTGTCAGGTTGAATGGAGGGCGGGAAGAAGGAGAAAGAATGGCGAATGTCGAATGTGGAATGACGAATTTTTGCGCGGGCGGCGGCTATTTGTCTTCGATCTTCAGGGTGCGGGTGAGGGTGTAGGGATAATTGAAGTCGAGCTCGGTTTTGCCCACGCCGGCGATGTTTGCCTCTCCCTTCAGCACGTAGGTGCCCTTGATCTTCATATCCACGTCGAGCATGTCGGAGAGCCGGCGGACGAGCGTGGCGTCGAAGGTGATTTCCACATGCGAATTGTAGCCCATCGGGCGCTCCAGGCTGAGGACGCCGGAGATCACGATGGTGGCAAGGCTGGCGTCGGGCTGGGCATCGAGCTTCGCAAAGACACAGGAAACCTCTTTCAGCACCGCCTGTCCGGCCGCCTTGCCGCGAGGAGAGGGAATGTCCGCCCTCCAGGTCTCCCCCAGTTTCCGCGGCTCGTTGCCGATGCAGACTGAAAGCAGGTCGAGAAGGCCCGCAGTGAAGGCGAGGTGGTCGAGCGTCTGCCGTTCCTCCGGTGTCGGCTTGCCTTCGGCGATCTCGTACACCCAGCCCGCGTTGTTCTTTCGCACACGCAAGGTTCTGCCCATGAGTGTGGACGGCTGCTCATTCGGCGGCGGATTCTGCCCGGGCCTGGCTCTAAAATGCGACAGCTCGCCCATGAACTCGCTGACTCGCACTTCCTCCGCTCCTGCGCCCGCGACACGCCGGAGAAGATTGAGTCGCTGCACATAGCGGGTGGTCACATCGGCGGTCTCTTTGGCATTCACCTGCTTCGAGCGGCCGTTCTCCACGCGGATCTCACGGTTCTCGCGAATGACGGTGTTGAAACGCAGTAGCTGCGTTTTGCTGAGAACCATCGGTCGCTGGGTGCTGTCTGCCGCGAACAGGACACTCGCGCAGGCCAGGGGCACACAGAAAGCAAAGGAATGCAGGAGCTTCATGATCGAAGTCATACCCGAATTTCCATCATCGGCACAATCCTGGATTTTCAGGCTTGGCGAACTGCGGCCGCTCATTCCATGATGCCGCATGCTCCGCGTTTTTGCATACCTCACCGCACTCTCCCTGGCCGCGCAGGCTCAATGGACCACCTCGCACATTCAGGGATCACCGGAGGCTCCCAAGCCCTATGTGCCCGAGCAGGTGTTCACACAGATCGCGCTGAATGACGGCCTGGAGATGCAGATGGTGCCCGGAGCCGGCCGATTCGCGGCGGTCGAGAAGAACGGCAAGATCTGGACCTTCAAAGACTCGCCCGACACCACAAAGAAGGACCTGTTGATTGACCTCAAGCCGGATCATCCGGCGCTCAGCTACGGCTATGGCATCGCGTTTCATCCGCAGTGGCGTGAGAACGGCTTCGTCTTCATCACCTACGTCGAGGGCGACAAGAATCCGGATGGCAGCAAGCTCTCGCGCTTCAAACTAACGCAGCAGGACCCACCGGTGCTCGATCCGAAGTCGGAGACGGTGCTGCTCACCTGGTTGAGCGGCGGTCACAATGGCGCACATCTGCAATTTGGCCCAGATGGCATGCTTTACTGCACCACGGGCGATGCGACCGCACCTTCGCCGCCTGATTCGCTGAAGACCGGGCAGGATTTGAGCGACTTTCTTTCCTCCATCCTGCGCATCGACGTGGATCACGAGGAAAACGGCAAGGCGTATGCCATCCCGAAGGACAATCCGTTTCTCGCGACGCCCAACGCACGCCCGGAGATCTACGCCTTCGGCTTTCGCAATCCGTGGAAGATCAGTTTTGATCCCAAAGGCCGGCTCTGGTGCGGCGACGTCGGCTGGGAGCTGTGGGAGATGATTCACCTCGTGCCGAAGGGAGGCAATCATGGGTGGAGTACGATGGAGGCCAGCCAGCCGATCATGCCGGAACTGAAAGGGCCTGGCGACATCATCCCGCCCGTCGCGGCACATCCGCACACCGAGGCTGCGAGCATCACGGGCGGTTACGTTTACCACGGCAGCCGCTTTCCCGAACTGCGCGATGCCTACATCTACGGCGACTATGAAACGGGCAAGATCTGGGCGCTGTGGCACGATGGCAAGCAAGTCACACGACGCGAGGAAATCGCCGACACGCCGCACAAGATTGTCAGTTTCGGGCAGAGCGGGGATGGTGAGTTGTATTGGATGAACTGGGAAAAGGACACGCGTGTCTATCGACTCGCCCGGAATCCCGCTGTCGGCAAACCGAGCGAGTTTCCGCGCAAACTCAGCGAAACCGGCCTGTTCACCGACACAGCATCGCAAACAGCGGCGGCAGGCGTTCTGCCATTTTCAATCACCGAGCCGCTGTGGCAGGACGGAGCCAGTGCAGAACGGTTTGTGGCCCTGCCGGAAGGCCAGAAGATCAAAACCACGACGAGCGGCAATCCCGCGAAGCCCAACTACAAGGTGGAATGGCCGGTGGATGCCGTGCTGGCACGAACGATCAGTTTGAAACAGAAACGCATCGAAACGCAGGTGCTGCATTTCGATGGCGAGACGTGGAATGGCTACTCATATCGCTGGAACGACACAGGAACAGAGGCGCAGCTCGTCGGTGCCGATGGCGAGGAGTTCACCATTGAAAAACAGCCCTGGCGCATCCACGGCCGCGCGGAATGTGCCCGTTGCCACACGAACTGGAGCGGCTTCACGATCGGCTTCCAGCCGGATCAACTCGCCAGCATCGGTGGAAGCAAGACGGAGGAAGCTGCGATCTTTGACGGCCCGTTCTTCGAGCGTCTGAAAACACGCCTCGTCGCCAGCCACGATGAAAGGGCCTCCCTGGAGGACCGTGCACGTTCCTGGCTCCACGCGAACTGCGCCCACTGCCATCGCCGGCACGGCGGCGGCAGCGTGCAATTGATGGTGAACGCCGATCTCCCCACGACAGAGGCCATGCTGCTCGACGAAAAGCCGGTGCGCGGTGACCTGTCGTTGACGGACGCCCGCATCATCGCTCCTGGAAAGCCGCATCAAAGCGTGCTGCTGGCCCGCATCGCCCGGAGCGGAACCGGCCACATGCCCATGATCGGTGCCCGCGAAGTCGATCCCGACGGCTTCCGGCTGCTGTGGGATTGGATCGCGGCAGGCCAGGAGACCGAGGGCCCGGAAAAAGTCGAATCTCCCTCCGACGCCTTGCTTGCAGCCAATGCGTTCCATCGTGCCGGGGAGACCTTCGATCCGACGCTGGCGAAACATGCGAATCCCGAGATCGCATGCTATTTCGAGGGTTTCCTGCCCCACGACCAGCGCGTGAAGACGCTCGGCATGAATCTCGATGCGAAGAAGCTGCTCGCCGCGAAGGGCGATGCGAAGCGTGGCTCCGAACTCGTCAGCATGACCGGGAAAATGGCCGCGTGCCTTGCCTGCCACATCATCAATGGCAGCGGTCGCGATTTTGGGCCGGATTTGAGCAAGGTCGGATCACGCCTGAGCCGCGAACAGATTCTCGAAAGCATCCACCAGCCTTCCAAAGTCATCTCAAAGGGCTACGAAACGTGGATGCTCACCCTGAAGGACGGTGGAGCTCAAACAGGCTTTGTGGTGAATCCAGGTGACGCCGCCGTCACCTTGAAGATACCCACGGGCCAGCCGCAGACTTTTGCGCGGGACCAGATCCGCAGCCAGAAAGTGCTGCCTGCCTCACTCATGCCGGAAGGCTTGCTGCAAGCGATGACGGAGCAGGAGGCGGCGGATTTGATCGCCTTTCTCGCGAGTTTGAAATAAAGGCTGCCCGCATGATGAAGGCTGGTGAAAAATCATACATCTGACGGACGAGCGAGATGCGTTCTGAGGCGGATGCATGCTGTATCCGTGACATGTCCAAGCTGTTTTGAAGAGTTCGACGTCCCAGCGCCCGCGGCACAAGAGGTGCCATGCGATGTGGACTACGACTGCGAAGTCTGTTGCCGGCCGATGCGAATCTACTTCGACGAGGACGGTGGCGAGATCACTGGAAACGCATATGGGCTGGGAGCCGCCGGTGTTTTTGGCTGAGATGACGTTCCTGACATTCCAGCATTCTCAAGTTTCTCTCATGCGCCCCTGCCCTATGTGTTTTCTCACAGAAATCACTTTGGATGTTTGCAAAAGCAGAAGTTGTCGTTACTCTCGAAAATCCCGCTGCCAGGAGTCTGGTGGATGGGCATCTCAAATAACTGGTTAACACCCACACATATGAAACTCGCTATCCTCACCCTCATCGCGGCTTCCGCCGTCCTTAGCTCCTGCCAGCAGCAGACTCCTCCTCCGCCCCCGCCTCCGATGCAGACCGGCAAGTAAGTGATCCGCCGTTCAAAGCGGCAGACTTTCAATCTTACATCTGATCACTTCAATGATCCGAATTGCCTCTGTTCTCCTCGCAGCCAGCTCGATGCTTCTGGCATCCTGCGCGACGAAGAAAGAATGTGCCACGTGCGACGCCAAAGCGAAGTCCGCCTGCTGCTCGAAAGACGGCAAGGCTTGCTGCAAGGAAGGCCACAAGCACTGATCTGACAGGAATAACTGAATCTGCGCCGCCGTTCCCTACCCAACCGGGGAACGGCGGCTTTTTTATTGGATGCCGGTGACTGGATGCTTGAATCTGGATCGCAGCGACTCATCAACATCCCGATGTCCAGCACCGAGCCTCCTGAACCCCGCAGCCAGCACTGCCTGCTCGCCCTTGAGTCCTCCTGCGACGAGACTGCGGCTGCGGTGTGCACGTTGGATGGTGAGTTGATCTCGAGCCGCATCGCCTCGCAGATCGACATTCATCGCCAGTATGGCGGCGTCGTGCCGGAGGTGGCCTCACGCAATCACATCCTGCACGCCCGTGCATTGGTGGAGCAGGTGCTGGCGGATGCCGGCAAAGAACTGGGCGACATGGCCGCATTCGCGGCCACAAGCGGGCCCGGCCTCGTCAGTTCGTTGCTGATCGGCACCTCGATGGCCAAGGCCCTCGCCGTGGCAGAGAACAAGCCGTTTCTCGCCGTGAATCACATGGAAGGTCATCTGCTTTCACCCTTCATGAATGGAAACGGCCCCGTGCGGCCCAGCGTCGCACTGATCGTCAGCGGCGGTCACACGATGCTCGTGCATGTGCGTGAGACGGGCCGCTACGAACTGCTCGGACGCACGCGGGATGATGCCGCCGGCGAGGCATTCGACAAGGTGGCCAAAATGATCGGCCTCCCCTACCCTGGCGGCCCGGAGATCGACAAACTGGCCCGCCAAGGCGATCCCGCAGCCTTTGCATTTCCACGCAGCTTCCTGGACGGCACCAGCCTGGAATTCAGCTTCAGCGGATTGAAGACCGCCGTGCTCTATGAGCTGCCCAAACTCGATCTGCAGAACGAGCAGACACTCACCAACCTCTGCGCCAGCGTTCAGGCGGCCATCATTGAGGTGCTGGTGGAGAAGCTCGTGCTCGCCGCCAAACGCAGTCGTGAAACACTCGTGACCGTCAGCGGCGGTGTGAGCTGCAACCGTGGCCTGCGCGAAGCCCTGACCGCACGCTGTGGCAAGGAAGGACTGCAACTGCTGCTCGCACGGCCTGATCTCTGCACCGACAATGCCGGCATGATCGCTTTTGCCGCTGTGCAACGTTTCAATGCCGGTCACACCTCGCCGTTGGAGGCAGATGTGAATCCCAATCTGTCCCTCGTTGATTGATCTCCCGCCATGCGCTCCCTCCTTTTGTTCTTCTGCGCCGTCTCCACCCTCCAGGCCGGCGACTGGCCGCAGTTTCTCGGCCCGAATCGCACCAGCACGGCAGTCGATGAAAAGGAAATCCGTGGCGACGTGGAACCGGAGATCGTGTGGCAGCGCCGCCTCGGAACGGGGTTCGCAGGCGCTGTCGTCGCCAAAGGTCGCGTGATCGTTTTTTACCGCCAGGACGACGCCATGACCACTGAGGCGCTCAGCGCGGCTGATGGACAACCGATCTGGAAGCACAGCTACAAGACGAACTACCGCGACAGTTTCGGCTTCGACAATGGCCCGCGGGCGGTTCCGTGCATTGCGGAAGGAAAAGTCGTCACTCACGGGCCGGAAGGCATCGTGGAGGCGCTCGACTTTGACACGGGCGAGCTGCGCTGGCGCTACGACACCGTCGCCGAGCTCGATTCTCCCCAGGGTTTCTTCGGTCGCGTGTGCTCGCCGCTTGTTGTGGATGGTAAGGTGCTGCTCAACGTCGGCGGAAAAGGCAGCGCGGGGATCATCGCACTCGACTTGAGCATGGGAAAACTGGTCTGGAAGGCCACGGACGACGAAGCGGGCTATTCATCGCCGGTGCTGCTCCCTGAAGACCCCAGTGTGAGCGCCTTTTTCACCCGGAAAGGCGTGGTCATCACCCAAAACAGCGACGGCAAAGTGCTGGGCGACGAATTCTTCCGTGCCGACATCGATGCCTCCGTGAACGCCGCCGCCCCGGTGCCCTGCGGAGACGGGAAGCTGCTGTTTTCCGCCGCGTATGATGTCGGTGCCGGTTTGTGGCAATGGAACAAGACGGAGCGCAAGCTGACCAGCCTTTGGAAGAAGCTCGACACGCTCGACTGTCACTACACGACGCCGGTTTATCACGACGGTCACGTCTATGGCCTGCACGGCCGCCAGGAAAGCGGCATGAAACTGCGCTGCATCGCCGTCGCCGATGGCAAAGTGGCGTGGGAGGCACCAGAAGGCATCCAGGGTGGCACCATGATCCGTGTGGGGGACAAACTGCTCCTGCACGGTGAATCGGGCGAACTGTGGATCTTCAAAGCCACGCCCGAAAAATTCGACCTCGTCCGCAGCTCGCAGATCACCCGCGCCGGCCACCGAAGCCACGCCGCATTCGCTGACGGCCTGCTGTTTGCCCGTGATGCGGAGAAACTCGTCGCGGTGCGGGTGAAGTAGCCGCTGGATTGATGACCGGGCGCGTCTAGTCTGGGACGCATGGCCCAAATCGGCAGACAAAACTCACTCACCGTGCTGCACAGCACTCCTCACGGCGTTTACCTCGACGGTGGCGAGCATGGCGAGATCCTGCTGCCGAACCGCTACATCCCGAAAGGCACGAGCATCGGCGATGTGTTGGAGGTTTTCGTCTATCGCGATTCAGAGGACCGGCTCGTGGCCACCACAGAGAAGCCGTTCGCCACTGTAGGCGAGTTTGCCACACTGGAAGTCGTCAGCGTGAATCGCAACACTGGCGCCTTCCTGAATTGGGGACTGCTCAAGGACCTGCTGCTGCCATTCCGCGAGCAGGCGGAGCCAGTGCGAGTGGGCGACATGGTGGTGGCCTTCATCCTCGTGGATGAGAAAACGGACCGCATCATCGCCACAACGCGGCTGAACCGCCATCTGAGCCGTGAACGGCCGGCTTTCCGGCTTCAGCAGCCCGTTTCGCTTCTCATCACCGCCCGCACACCGCTTGGATACAATGCGATCGTCGAGGGGACGCACCTGGGTCTGCTTTACCACTCAAACGTCGGTGCGCCGTTGCAGATCGGCCAGAAAGTGAAGGGATTCATCGCGGCGGTGCATCCTGGCGGCAAGATCGACCTCAGCCTGGATGCTTCCGGTTATCAGCGCGTGGCGTCGCTGACGGATCGCATCCTCGAAGCACTCAAGAACAACGGCGGCCGCCTCGATTTCGATGATGACACGTCGCCGGAGCGGATTCGCAGCACCTTTGACGCCAGCAAGAAGGCCTTCAAACAGGCCCTCGGAGCCCTCTACAAGCAGCGCCGCCTCGAATTCACACGTCCAGGCATCGCTGCACTGGACATTCGCGAGGCAAAGGCGGGTGACTGGAAGCCGTCCGCAGGCGGCGGAAAATGATCCAAGGCACCAAAACGATGCGGGATGCCTTTCGACATCCCGCTGCGTGTTCTGAAACTTGGAACCTGAAACGTGAAACAAAGACTCAGGGCAGCGGGAAACGCTTGTTCGTCTCGCTCACCTCTTTGCGGATCTCCGCGAGCACAGCGTCGTTTTCGCGGTTTTTGAGGGCGCGGTCGATCCACGAGGCGATTTGGGTCATCTCGGCTTCTTTCATGCCGCGGGTGGTGACGGCGGGGGTGCCGACGCGGATGCCGCCGCCGAGGGTGATCTTCTCGGTGTCGAAGGGGATGCCGTTTTTGTTCACGGTGATGGCGGCTTTGTCGAGGGTCTCGCTGGCGATTTTGCCGTTGAGGCCCTGCGGACGCAGATCGACGAGCATGAGGTGGTTGTCGGTGCCGCCGCTGGTGATGCGGTAGCCGAGGGTCATGAGTGCGGCGGCGAGAGCCTGGGCGTTTTTGACGACCTGATGCGTGTAGGCTTTGAAGTCAGGCTTGAGGCACTCGCCGAAGCAGACGGCCTTGGCGGCGATGACATGCATGAGCGGGCCGCCCTGCACGCCGGGGAAGACCTGGCTCTGGATCTTTTTGAAGAGTTCCTCGTTGTTCGTGAGGATCATGCCGCCACGCGGGCCACGCAGGCTCTTGTGCGTGGTGGTGGTGACGAAGTCGGCGTATTCCATCGGCGAGGGATGCGCGCCACCGGCGACGAGACTGGCGATGTGGGCCATATCGACGAAAAGATATGCGCCGACGCTCTTGGCGATCTCGCTCATCTTTTTGAAGTCGATGATGCGCGGATACGCGGAGGCACCGGCGGTGATCATCTTCGGCTTTTCACGCAGGGCGACTTCGGCGAGCTCGTCGTAGTTGATGCGCTCGTCGGTGGCGCTGACGCCGTATTGGCAGAACTGGTAAAAACGGCCGCTGAAGTTGGCCGGATTGCCGTGGGTGAGATGGCCACCGTGGGCGAGATTCATGCCCAAAACTTTGTCGCCGGGCTGGAGCACGCTGAAATAGACGGCGGCATTGGCCTGCGAGCCGGAATGCGGCTGCACGTTGGCGAATTTCGCACCGAAGAGCTCGCACGCGCGGTCGATGGCGAGTTGCTCGACTTTGTCCACTTCCTCACAGCCGCCATACCAGCGTTTCGCGGGATAACCTTCGGCGTATTTGTTCGTGAGGCAGCTGCCTTGAGCCGCCATCACGGCGCGGGAGGTGAAGTTTTCGCTCGCGATGAGCTCGATGTGGTCCTGCTGGCGTTGCTGCTCGCCCTGGATGATGTGGGCGACGGCGGGATCGGCGGAGGCGAGGATGCTGAGGGGGTGGGCTTGGGTGTTCATTTTATCGACGCGGCGGCCATGACGGCCTCCAGCAAAGGGGGTGGCGAGCCAGGCGGTGGCAATGTCTTTCGCCAGGGACTCGGGCGTGGTTTTGCCCGCGAGGCAGAGAATGTTCGAGGCGTTGTGCTCGCGGGTGATCTTCGCGGTCTCCACATCGTGCACGAGGGAGGCTTGGATGCCGGCGTGGCGGTTCGCGGCGATGCTGACGCCGATGCCAGTGGTGCAAACGAGGATGCCCGCATCCGCGCGGCCGTCCAACACACGCTCGCTGACCATTTCCGCGAAGTCCGGGTAGTCCACGCTGTCCATCGTGTGCGTGCCGACGTCCTCGACTTCAAAACCCGCGGTCTTCAAGTGCGCCGCGATGGCGTTTTTGAGCACGAGGCCGCCGTGGTCGGAACCAATGGCGAGTGTCTGAGGGACGGGATTTTGCATTGAAAAAGGGTCAATCGGGCAAGGTGTGGACGAGGTCAAGGCGGAGGCTCCTTCCAGGTCTGCTCAATGAACGCAAGCACGCTGGGGAGCATCTTGTCGAGATCGCGCAGTGTCTCCTCATAGGCGGCGCGGCCCTGGCCGAAGGGATCACTGACGTCTTTGCCGCGCAGGACGTCATCCGCTGCGAATTCGGAGACGAGATAGACCTTGTCAGCGTGCTGGGGAAACTCCTCCTCGATGGCACCGATGTGATGGCAGGACATGGCGAAGACATGAGTCGCCGCCTTCATGATCTCCTCATCCAACATGCGGCTGCAAAAATCATCCCGGTGCAGTCCTTTTTCCTTCAAAATGGCCGCTGTGTGCTTGCTGGCGGGCATTCCTGGCGCCGCGGCCACTCCCGCGCTGGAGACCTGGTAGTCGGCGCGTCCTTTGACGAGTTCACGGAACATCGCCTCCGCCAGCGGACTGCGGCAGGTGTTGCCAGTACAAACAAAGAGAACGTGTTTCAAGGGATGCCAGTCTGGCCGCATGCCCCGTTTTGTCAAAGAGGAGCAAATGCTGTCTCCCAGGCATTTTCGCAGAACATCGCGCTTGCCAAATGGGCGGCCCATGGGCTTTGCTCCCCAGAATCATTTTTTCACGCGACTCAGACGGATGGCGGAACGCTACAAGATATATGAAAAGCTCGGCGCAGGCGGCGTCGGGGCCGTCTTTCGTGCTTATGACAGCCAATTAAAGCGATGGGTCGCGGTGAAGCGCCTCATGACAGCCACGGAAGAGGCGCAGGACCGCAACATCGCCGCGGAACTCCGTCGTGAGGCCGACGCGCTGGCCTCCATCCGCAATCCGAACATCGTCACCATCTTTGATGTCGCCAGCGATGACGAAGGGCTGTTCATGGTGATGGAATTGCTGCAGGGCGAGGATCTGGCCGATGTGGTGGCCCGTGGTCCGCTGCCCTACGACGACTTCAAGGAACTGGCCTCGCAAACCCTTGAAGGGCTGCTCTCCGCGCACCAGCATCACATCCTGCATCGCGACATCAAGCCGGAGAACATCAAGGTGGAGCGACTCCCCGGCGGGCGCCTCCAGGCAAAAATCATCGACTTTGGCCTGGCCCGCGCCGGTCTGCGTGCGCGCAAGCAGACGGAGGACCAGGAAGGCACGGTGATGGGCTCCATCTATTACATGGCTCCCGAGCAATTGACGCGTGAGCCGGTGGATGAGCGGACAGACCTGTATTCGCTCGGCTGCGTGTTTTACGAGGCGCTTTCGGGCAAGAAGGCCTTTGACGGCGAGTCGATGGCTGATGTGATCGACAAACACATCGATCACGTGGTGACGCCGCTGCATGTCATCGCCCCACATGTGCCGCAGTGGCTGGGAGCTTGGTGCGCGCGCCTGATGGCGCAGAAGCCGGATGACCGCCCCGCCAACGCACAGCAGGCCATCGAGGAATTTCGCGCGTGGGAAAAGATGCCCACGATGGTCCCTTACGGCCCCTGGATGGGCATGTACGCGCCACCGCCGATGTACATGCCGCCCGGGCAGCCGGCCTACATGCCGCCAGGTACCGGAACCGTTCCGCTGACGGGCTACTATCCCCCTGCGCAGGAGGCTGTGGCCGTGGAGGTCATTCCTGAGGCACAGCCGGTGGTGGAGACCGCGGCCATCACCACACCGCTGGTTCCGGCACCGCGTCGTCCGAGCACCCACACTGCCGCGCACCAGCGGCTGCCCGCCGGATACAAGAACGCCATCCCGCCGCATCGGGAAGGCTTGTCGATGGGCAAAAAAATCGCCATTGCGGCAGGAGGCGTCGTTTTGCTGCTCGCAGGAGGCTGTTTCTTCTTCGGAGGCAGCGGCGGCGATGAATCTGGGGAAAGCACCACCTCATCTGTCCTCACCTCCATCATCTCGTCCGATCCGCCCAAGGTCACTTTCCAGCTTCCCCAGAACCGGACGTATCCGCCGGCAGACAAGGGCATCGCTTTGTTTTACGTCGGCAACACCGGGATCCTGAGCAGCGGCAAAGGTGGTGACGGCAAACCTGCGCCTGCCAACACGAATGAGGCGGTGATTGAGTGGCATGACATCTCCGAGCGCGGGAATGACAACATTTTGCGCTGCTTCCAAGGCAACACCGCTCACGCGCCGAAGCGCGTTGACTGGCCGACCGCAACCGGAATCGGCGGACCGAAACCCGGCTCCGTGGCGCTGGATTTCCGCCCGCGTTCCGGGAAGCCCTGCGCCATGGAGCTGGCGAAGCCCGGCAAGGAACTCCCCAACATGCCATTTGGTGCCAACGACGTGCCCGGCAGCGAAAAGGGGCTGACCTTGGTCGCGGTGTTTCAGCCGGACTCGACACGTCTGCCGACGCGGATCCTGACTTACAGCAACGATGACGGTGCCAGCGTGTCGTTGCGGGTGGATCAGAAGAAGACCATCATCGCAGAAGTGCGCAACGGTGGCAGCAAGCCGAACCTGACCTCGACCAACAATGTGAACGGCGGCATCCCCTGCACCGCGATCCTGACATGGAATGCCAGCAACGGAGTTCTTGAGCTGCGCACGCGTGACGCCGACGGCCGGACCTCCAGCACCACCGCCAAAGCCCCCGCGCCATCCAAACCATTCAGCAAGCTGCAGATCGGACGTGTCACGGACAATCCATCCGACCAGTTCAGCGGCCACGTGGCGGAAGTGATGGCCTATGCTTCCGCCTTGAAGCCGGATCAATCTCAACTGCTGGACGGCCGCCTCAAGGAAACGTACTTCCTTGCAGGCCCGCCGCCACCTCTGAAAGAAAGGCTGAAGACCAAGCTGGCGTGGATCGAGCCGCGCAGGGCCTGGAAATCCAGCGCCAGTCATAAATCCAGCGACGTCGGCAAGATGCTGGATGATGACACCGCGACGCGCTGGTCAACCGGCGCCCCCATGAAAGGGGGCGAGTGGGTCACGGTCGAGCTGCCCTCTGAAACGGAGATCGCGGGGGTGGCGATCGACAGCCAGGGGAACTCTCCTGATCACGCACGACGCTACAAAGTCGAACTGTCCAAAGATGGCAAGCAATGGAATCCCGCAGCGGAAGGTGGTGGCTCCTCGGTGACGGAGATCATCTTCAAAGCACCGCAGAAAGGACGCTTTCTCCGGATCACCCAGGGGGGCGGGGCCTCCAACCACTGGTCCATCAACGAGCTGGTGCTGCTCAAGAAATAGCTGCCGCCAGAGCCCCCTGCAGCAGCGAAGCTGCGGCCTCAGGCATGGCTTTCGAAGCCACAACGGCGGCATGGAGGACGCCATCAGCAGTCTCGCACGGCACGACAGTCAAAACATGACCCGAAGCCAGTGAAGTGCGCATGACTCCCGGCACGCCACTCGCAGGCAGGGGGGTCGCATGCATCGCGGAGCCCCAGGCCATCATGGCGGACAAGACCAGTCCTGCCTTCGCCTCTCCGCCCCATAGAACATCGCCTTCTCCGTTCATCACAAGCACATGGCTGCCATCATCATCGAGCAGTTGCAGCGCCCAACGCGCGAATGCCGCCAGACGTTGCTCACGCGAGCCCTGCGGGATCTCGAATGGAGGCAGCGGCCGGTCGAATGCTGCCAACGGAGCGCCATATGAGCGTTCGTCCGCAGGCTTGATGGGTGGATCGACACGTTGGGACGATGAATCCCCCGTCGGCACCTGCGGAGGCGGCGTTGCCTCAGTCTTTGCCATATCACCTGCGCGGCTCAAAATCCCCGCCTCAGAGGCCCGTTGACGGATCGCGCGCAGTTTGTCACGTATCCGGCTCAACGGCATCACTGGCATTGGCGGACCATCTTCCTCAGGCCCAGGCCCCCCGGCGGTCTCGTCTGTGCCAGGAGCCATCTGCGAGGCAGTTGGCAGGGAAACAAACGAGGGCTGCTCAGACAGCGGTTCCGCCGGCTCCAGCCAGCTGCCTTCCGGCCAACTCCCGCCACTCAAATCGCCACGCGCGAAATCCCCGCGCGCGCCAGCCCCAGCCTCGCGACCGAGGTCGCTGACACTTTCCTGCTCAGGGGCGATCTGCGCCACCAACTGCCTCAGGCGTTCCGCGTCAATCCATGAGACTTGCATGATCATGATCCTTTTCACGGTCCTTCACCAGATTGGTGCGCTGCTCCAGTTCCGCGGCGATCTGGTCAAAGATCAGCGCCTCGGGCGGCGGATTGCGTTTGGTCAAAGCCACAGGCACGCCCAGAGCGCTCGCATCAAGGAAGGAAGACAAACGCGGAATGCTTTGCTGAAACATCAGGTTCGCCGGCAGCATGTCCCGCAGTTCCCGGGCTACTTTCAGGCTCATCTCCTGCTCACGCATGACCATGGTCAGCAGGATTCCCGCCACCCGGACCCCAGCCCCCTCCGCCCGGAAACGCGCCAGCGTCTCAAGCAAGTGTGGGACGCTCCGGATCGCCAGCGGCTCGGCTTGTTGGGGCAGAATGACAAAATCACAAGCTTTCACCACAGCTTCCGTTGTGCTGCTCATGCCAGCTGCCGTGTCCATCAGCACAATGTCCACTCCCCGCAGCTCGGCGTTTCGCAGCAGATCCGCCAGTCGCGCGGGGAGTTCATGGACTGGCCAGCCTTGGCGGGCGCACACGTCATACTGTCCCGCAGGTACGATCTCCAATTCCGGAAGCCGCGTGGACACCACGATGCGCCCCAAATCACCACCCCGAACAAGGAACTCGTGAAAACCCTCCCGCGCTTTGGTGCTTTTCGCCAGCGACAGACCGACGCCGCCTTGCGGGTCGGTGTCGATCAACAGCACCCGCCAGCCGCGCCGGGCCAGCGAGTAGGCAAGATTGATGCAAAGCGTGGTCTTCCCCACCCCTCCCTTCTGACTGGCCGTTGCGATTGCGATCACGCGACGATGCTAGCCACTGGCATGGCTCTTGCACCGTCAATGTGGCGACATCATGACTTTTTTTCGGCTAAATCGTTTTATCCTTGCCAGAACGCCACGTGCATGTTCCGATCTAATCTGTATCTCCATGAAACCCACAGCAGCCCTCACAGCACTCGCGGTCATTCTTCTAACCAGTTCATGCAACAAGCACAATGTGTTGATGGGCGAGAAGGCCAAAGTGGAGGCCGAGATAGCTAAGAAAAACCAGGAAATTCAAACCATGGATGCCACCTTGCATTCTTATGGCATGGATCCGGTGGCTGCAAAAATCGGCCTGGACCGCCAGACTGCGTCCCTGGCGGCGACAAATCAGCTGTTGGAAAAGCAGTTGAGCGACATGACCCGCCGTTGCGCAGAAGGAGAAGCGACGGTCGAAAGCCTGAGAGCCCGCGTGGACGCCTATAAAGCGAAGCATTTCCGTTAATACACCAATCATTCACCCCTCCCGCTTATGTTCGAAAACAGTCGTTGGTTCTTCATCGCCGTTGTCGCAGCCATCATCGGCATTGGCTATGCAGCATCCTATCTTTCGTCGGTGGATTCTGCCAATGCCATGTACGAGGAAGCCAAGACCAAGCTGGCCAGCCTGGAGGAGATCGCGACCCAGCGCCAGAAGGCTGTCCTGGAATTGCAGAACAGCGCCACACAGATCCGCGAACAACAGGAAAAGGGCGCTGTGCTGCTGAAGGCCAAGGAAGTTCTGGACGCTCGTGTCCGCAAGATCGAAGGCGAGTTCCGCGATATGACGGCCACGATCAAAGTGGCCGTGGAACGTGCCCGTAACGAAGCCCCGGGAAAAGAAGTGGGCGACCTGACCCTCGCCAATGGCAAGACCCTCCGGTCAGTCAAGTTTCGCAAACTGGATGAGTCAGGAGCTTCCCTCTCCCACGCGGACGGCATTGGCAGCGTCCCCCTTGACCAGTTGCCAGCGGAAATGCTGGAAAAATACGACTATATCTCCTCGCCATTGTTGGCGGCTCTCACAGATGGAGAGAAGGCGTTTGCGGAGAGTGGCAACCCAGCCTCGAAAGATGACAAAAAGAAGCCGGCCGTGACCACCGTGGCGAGAACCGCCCCGTCCAGCCCCCCCACAGAAGAGCCCAAAGTGGACGAAGCAAAACTGAAAGCCCTTCGGCTGAAGATTGCCTCCGTTGAGTCGAGCATTGCAACTGCCCAGTCCACCGCCGCCTCCTATCAGCAACAGGCAAGCGATCAGTACACCAATGGAGACATTGCCAAGGCCCGTGGAACTCCGGCGACACGGTACTGGGCGGCGGCACAACAGGCAGCCCAGCAAGCGCAAGTCTATAAGGCCCAGGTCGAAAGCCTGAAGGCCGAAAAAAGAAAGCTTGAGATCGAACTGGAATTCGCCAGCGCCCGGAAATGAGATGTCTCTACGTTTCATGCCTTCACCCAATACAGCCGGGCTGTCACACGAGCGCACGACAGCAAATTCGTTCGTTCCTTGTGTGAGTCTGATCTGCGTGTTGCTCGCCACAAGCTGCAACAAGCATCGAATCCTCGATGAGGAGCGTCTGAAACTGGAAGCGGAACGGGCTGCGCTGCATGCCGAGATCGCCGGACTCGATCAGAAGATCAGCGCCATGCCTGATCGGATCAACGAGACAGCCATCCAAAGACAGATCGAGGTGATGGAAAAGAAGGCTGTTGAGCTGGAAGCGCAACTTGTCAGCCAGACCAGCGAGCTTGAGGCCTTGGAGAACGAATACAAACCACTGAAGGCGGAGGCCGAAGCCTTCATGGCGCGGCACAAGTAACAACGCCCCTCTGTATCGCATGAACAAGCTGATCGTGCCAGTCGCCGTCCTGCTGTTCATCATCCTGGGCACGTTCTGCCTCAGCTATTTTGACAAGGTGGATCGTGCCAACACCGAGTTCCAGCATGCCAAGCTGCTGACCGAACAGGCTCAGGAAAGCCTGCTGGCCCGTCATCAGATGCTCGATCACAGAAACCGGGTCCAGTCCGGCCATCTGGCGAATCGGGACGCGCTCAGACTGGCGGAGGCCCGCTTCGCATCTGCGGAACAGAAGCAGCTCGACATTCTCCATCGCAAACGCCAGATCAAAGCCGAACTCGACCGGCTCGCGATGACATTGACAGACGCCATCGAAACGGCGAAACGCCGGGCTTTGGGCACCGAGCACCTCGCCATCGAGCTGCGCAACGGGAAGAAACTCGCCGACGCCCGGTTTCGCAAGATCGACGAGTCTTCAGTGAGCATTGTACATTCCGATGGCATCAGCAGCGTCCCGCTCGCCGAACTGCCTGATAAACTGCAAAGCGAACTCGGTCTCGATGGCACCGCCACACTGGCCGCCCTGAAGAAGCTGCAGTCACCCACGACCAGGATCGATCCCTGAGGCCCTCCATGGTCCGAACCCTGCTCTGCTGAAGCAAATCCAAATCAATGCGCCGACGGCCTTCACTTCACCGAACCCAAGCATGGGCAGAGCCGCCCCCGAAAACTTCGCCGTGGTGGGTGGTGGCAGTCATGCTGGCTGTTCTGGGCGGTGCCGCCGGCCTCTGGTATGTGGATGAGGTGGAAAAAGCGAAACTGGCCCTCGAAACGACACGGTTGAAGGTTGCGCACGTCCGACGCACGCATGCTGCATTGACGGAAAGGGCCGCCAACCGGGCGGCCGCCGCACGCTTGGATGATATGTCCCGGCAAAAGCTGCTGCACGCCCAAAAGCGGGTGGATGAAGCGGTGCAAAAGCATGAAACAACTGACGCACACACAAAGGCCATCATCTCAGACTTGAACGCGCTCGCCAGAAAAGTGGAAGAGCACTTCCAGCGAGCGGAAACTGCCTGGAGGGCTGTTGAGATCCCCGAGATCCAGCTCGGCAGCGGCAGGACCTTGCGGAATGTGAAACTGGGATCCCTCGACGGAGATCGCTTGAACCTGACGCATTCAGAAGGAGCGGGTGTGATTCCGCTTCACGACATGCCAGCGCCCCTCCTCGCAAAGTTTGACTGGCGGTCCTTCGACATTATCGCGCGTTTGAAACGTCTGGCCGCCCGGCTTGAACCAGCAAATCAATCGACTCCGCCGGAAAACATTCCAGACGCCCGATTGACCGCCATGCGCAAGGAAATGGCCCTTCTGGAGGGCGCTTTGGAGCGACTCACCGTCCAGAGAGTCCAGCAGGAGTCTCTCGTGCGTGAGTACGACCAGCAGATCGCCCGTGAAGCGGGCCGTTCCCAGGCGAGCTTCAGCATCAGGACGCAACGGGATGTCGCGGAAGGCAGCGCTGGCCAGATTCGCAGCGAGGCCGGCAAGATCGAGACGCGGTTAAACTCTCTGAGGTCTCAGGAGCAGACGCTTCTCGGGAAAAAATGAGGCCGACATCTCAACCCAGGCAGGCCGCGACCCAATGCACTGCGGAGAGAATCATCGGTCGTGACGAATAACAGAAATCCAGTTACTACCTGCCAGTCCATGGCGTGTAGTGCTCCACATAGCCGATCATCATTTCATCGAAGGTCTGCTGGCCCCAACGGACGTTTTTGGCCGGGTCGGGATTGGCAGGATTGGCGGCGCTATTGTCGTAGGTGGCGGTGATTTTGATGGTGGTGCCTCGTGGCAGAAAACGCGGCATCGCGTAGTCGTAGCGGAGCTGCCAGTTGAAGTCGTAACGCGGGATGTCGAGCAGCGTCTCGCTCTTCCCTTCAGGTGAAATGGCCTCGAATTTGAACGCTTTGCCACGCACGTGCATGTGCGCCATCCACGCCATCGCGTTCAGGTCCACTGGAAGCTTCCGCTGCGCCGTCTCGACGTGATTTGCCCGGCCGGCGGGAATGTTCAGACGCGGATTCGGCAGGGCGGTGGTGTGGACGACATACTTTGGCGGCTCCTTGGCGAACAGCAGGCCCAGACGCATCGTGTCCTGAACCGCCTTGCCGTTCGGGGTGTAATGAATCTGAAACCGCACTGTGGCGCCGGCTGGCAGTTTGCGGGCGAAGCCTTCGGGATAAATCTGTTTTGTGTTCCCCGGCACATAGGCCGCCCAGTAGCCCTCGGCCCCCTCCTCGCCGCCGCCACGCACTTTCTGCCCTTTCTCAAACACGCTCACGATGACGTGATGCACCACCTCACGCGCCGAGGGCAGTATTTCATAACCGCGCACCCAGCGATCTTGAGCAAACTCCGTGGTCACCGTCGCATGCTGGTAGGGCATGGTCCCCTCCGCCTTGATCGAGATCGGCTTAGCGACAGCGATGATGGCATCGGGCTTGCCGATGCTCCACTCTCCCGGAAAAGTGCGCGGCTTGGGCGCATCGGCGACATCGCCCTTCGGCCGGTCAGAGGCCAGCCACGCAAGCAGATCGTCACGATCCCGCTTGGACAAGGACCGATCATTGGCCCAAGGCGAATGCGCCACGCCTTCCAGCGGAGCCGCGAACCAGGGTGGCATCGCTCCCCTTTCGACCTGCTTGCGGATCATTCCGGAGTGTTCGATCACCGCCTCGTAGGTATCGAGAGCGAAGGGCCCGACCCCACCGCTGTGATGACATTCGACGCAGTGTGCCTGCATGATCCGGGCAATGTCCCGATGATAAGTCACCGGGACGGCCATAGCAGCGCTCTGAGTGGACGAATCGAGCGCACAGCCCGGTGCGGAGGTTGCGGAGACATTGAGTGACTGGCCGCGCATCATCGTCGCGACCGCGTTCCGCAGGTAATGATGCCTCGCTTCGTCTTTCGCGTAGCCAAGACCGTATTGGTCATTCAAAGCGCCGCGATAGATGAGCGTGCGGGACGCATCGAGCAGAAACACCTCCGTGGTCGTCGTCGCGGCCAGCGCCCTGGACAGAATTCCTTCGGCATCAAGCGCAACCTTCGCTTTGAAGCCGTGATCAGCGACGAACTTCACCACCTGCTCGTTCTTTTGGCCGGGAGGAGCGTTCACCAGCAACAGATTCACACCTTCCGCGGCCAGATCCTTCTCCAGACGCACGGTTTCGGGCGCCAGCTTGCCGCTGATCGGACAGTCTGCGCTGAAAAGGGCGATCACCAGGCCGTTTTTGCCGGACGCCTGACTGAGCTTGATGTCCTTCCCATCGACGGTCTTCAGGGCGATGTCATCGACCATGCGTCCCACACCATGCTCACTGCCTTTGAGGATCTGGGGTGCCTCCTTGAAGGATGGATCCTCGTTCGCGGGCTGGATGGGATCTTCCGGAGCCAAGTTGCTGCCGCTCGCACGTTTGCGCAGCACAGCCAGCGCCTTTGCAGCCTCGTCCTGGCTCACACTGCCGTCTTTGTCGAGATCGAGGCCATTGAACCACTTTTTGTTCGGCAGTTCGTCCTCGGTAAGCCGGCCATCAGCATTTTTGTCCAACCGCTTGAACAGAACGCCTGGTTCCGAGATGCTCGCTGCCAGGCTCTGCGTCCTGCGCACACTCTGAAGCGCCTCCTCACGAGTCAGCGTGCCGTCCTTGTCCGAGTCGAGGAGCTTCAGGTAGGCCGCGCTGTTCATCTCATCACCGCTGATGACACCGTCGCTGTTTTTGTCGAAGGCTTTGAAACGAGAGTCGAATTCGGACAGTTGGGACTGCGCACGGAGGGCCAGGGCGGAGATGGCAAGCACAACGACGCCGAGAAAGATGAAGCCGGTCTTTTTCATGGAGTGAGCGGAAAGTGAACTCGATGGGTGCCCGGAAGTTTCCTGCTGTATGACAGGATCATCCAGTCAAAATCACATCTGCACGATTGACGCCCTGTTCCCAGTTCGTTTGAATCGCCCCTTCGATGAACAACCGCATTCTCTCCCTCCTGTCCGTCATGGCCCTTTCCGGCAGCGCTGCTGCCGAGGTGGCCTATGAATTCGTCCCGAACTTCATCCAGCCGCCTCCCGGCAAAGAAACCATTGGCAACGGCCATGGTGAGATCGCCGTGGATTCCACCGGCAAGGTCTATGTGAGTGTCCAGGAAGCGAATGCCGGCATCCAGGTCTATGGAACTGACGGCAAGTTCATCAAGGCGTTGCCCCTGCCGCAGTCACTGCATGGGTTCGTGATCCGCAAATACGGTGACGGAGAATTCATCTACGCCGCCGTGCTGGGCGAGCAGAAGGTGATCAAAACCGACCTTGAAGGCAAGGTCCTCATGACCATCCCGACGAGCGAGTTCCCCGCTGACAAGGTCGGCAAGGGCCTCAAGCTCACCAACTGCGACGTCGCCCCGAACGGAGACATCTATGTCGTCGATGGCTACGGACAGAGCCACATCTTCGTCTTCAGCCGCGAAGGCAAATTCAAGAGCGTCTTTGGCGGCCCGGGGGAGCCTCTCAAACTGGCCAACGCCCACAAGATCTTCATCGACAAACGCTTTGAACCCGCCCGCGTCATGATCTGCGACCGCGGCCACAAGCGCATGCTGCACACCGATCTGGCAGGCAATTTCATCGGCGAAATCGCCACCGAGATGCGCAATCCGAGTTCCGCCAGCTTCCACGGCGAACTGATGTGCGTCGCTGAAATCGCCGGCAATGTCAGCGTCTGGGACAAGAACAACAAGCGCGTCGCCGACCTCGGCACCAGCCCGAAACCGACCAACACACCGGGTATTGAGCCCAAAGATTGGCAGCAAGGCATCGTGACGAGTCCGCACGGCATCACCTTCGACAACGAGGGCAACATCCTCGAAACCGAATGGAACAAGTGGGGCCGTGTGTTGAGGTGGAACCTCAAGAAATGACGACACCCGAAATCCCGAATGACGAATCGCAGATGCCCCAGACCATCCGCTCATTCGTCATTCGGATTTCTGCATTCGTCATTCTGACTTACCCCCTGGGTGCTTTGGGACATGGGGCCGAGTTTTTGAGCGCCAAGCTCACTTTACTGCCGGACGCAGAGGTGCGTCTCGATGTCACCGCAGACTTTGGCGGCAATCCTCTGATCGCGGATGAAACGGAGGCGCGAAAAGCACTGCAGGACCCGGTCCGGCTGCGACAGGCGGATAAACTGCTGCCTTTGACGGAACTGGCAGCCCCCAGCCTCTCGCAGCATCAAAACTGGGCAGATTTCGCCCCGGCGGCCTATCTGCCATCCGATACCGAAACGCAGTCGCACGCGCTGATCACAGCGTCCTGGCAGTGGCGCAGTGAGACGCCGGAAATCGTCTTTGAAATGCCCAAAGGCCGCCTCCACGACGTCCTGCTCTGGACGCACGACGACGCAGATCCTTCCGCCCCGCCGAAGTGGATGCTTCTCCTCGCCGGCGACAAATCAAAGGCCATCTCCGTCCACTGGACGCCATGGTGGCGTCGCTGGCAGACGGTGATGGCCTCGTCGTTGGTCTTTGTCCTGCTCGGTTACTTCGTCTCGCGGAACTTCACATTGCGCCAACGCACGCTGTAGGGGCCGCTGCCCTTCTTGATGCCGTGCACCTGGAAGCCGATATAGCCTTCAGGATCACCGGGCTGGCTGAAATCAGCAGTCGCCACGCCATTCACAAAGCTTTGGTAGTGGTCGCCCTTCACCACGATGCGGTAGTGGTTCCACTCGCCTTTTTTGAAGGCCGCCTTCGCCGCGTCAGTCCGCACGGCTTCCGTCTTGGTGAGAATGCTCCACCACGTGCCGCGACGGGCCTCGTCGTAGAAGTCGCCGGCAGTGCCATTGATCGCGATCTCGCATTGGGGGCCAAAAAGGCGGCCGGGAGGGTTCGGCTTGCCGCTTTTGCTGCCTTCAGGCACCGGATCGCCTTCCTTGGCGATGTGGCTGCGCACCTGCACGCCGGAATTGAGTTCGTCATCCACCTTCACGTCGAACTCGAGTTCAAAGTCCTTGAATGGACCGATGGCCAGGAAGGTGTTCGGGCTTCCGTCTGTGGTGGTGCCGACCAGGACGCCATCTTCCACCTTGTAGGTGGCCTGACCGCTGATGATCTGCCCGCCTTGGAGGGAGCCGTCGGCGAACCATTTTTGCCACTCACCATCCCCCTTGGTTTCGGCGCGGAGGTTCAGGAAGGCGGCAGCCATGAAGGCAACGGCAGAGAGAGAGGCAATGGAGCGGGTTTTCATAAAAATGAGCCGCTCAGAACGCCCCAACAGCCTGATTTCCATCGAAAAGTCACAGTTATTTAAGAAAACTTAATTAAACCAGGGGTTTTAACCGGATAAAAACCTCAAATAAACCCACACCAACCTTGACCATCGGCCCAGGTTGGAATTAAAATGGGGTTATTACCCGGTTATTATTGGATGGCCCGCCCCTCAAACACCTTCGATTCACTCTCGCTGACGATCGCGGTCACCCCGCAGATCAAGCAGTATCTCGAAGACCTGACCTTGAAGGGCACGTTTGGCAGCAGCCCCGCCGAGGCGGCGAGGATGCTTCTGAGCAATGGGATTGATGCCATGTTGAACACGGGTGCTTTGGAAAGACGCAAATGGGCGCTCAAGGACGGGGAACTCGTCCTGGTCACGCCCGACCAACCTGCCCTCACATCATGACCCTGCAACTTGATCTCCAAGCCGACTCCGCCGTCTTTTCCACGCTCGTCGAGGTCGAGATGACCGACACGGACCGCAGCCTGAAGGGCAACTGGAAGTCCGAGACGCGGCTGTCGATGCTCTCCCACGAAATCACCCGTTACATGCCGGAACTCGCCGCCATGCTGGCGCAGAGCGGCCGCCGGAAGATGCTGGCGGCTTGAAATGCCGCCCTCCCTGCGCCACCGAGGCGCATGACTCTGATTTCTGGAACTGCCGTCGCTGAAAAAGTCCTCGAAGAATGCCGCCGCGACATCGCGGATCTGGCCGCCCAAGGACGCAAACCAGGCCTCGCCGTCGTTCTGGTCGGTGATGATCCTGCTTCCCGCGCCTACGTCCGCTCCAAGGACAAAAAATGTCGCGATCTGGGCCTGCACTCGGTCAAACTGGAGCTTCCCGCCACCACCACCCAGGACGAGTTGCTCGCGCATGTCCACGCTTTGAACAATGACCCGGCCATCCACGGCATTCTCGTGCAAAGCCCGCCACCTAAACACATCGACGAAGCCGCCATCGTGCGAGCGATTGATCCGGCCAAGGACGTGGACGGCTTCCATCCCGTGAACGTCGCCAAACTGGCCCTGGAGGACCCCACCGGCTTCGTGCCCTGCACGCCCCTCGGCTGCCAGCGCCTGCTGATCGATGCCGGGATCGAAACAAGCGGCGCGCACGCCGTTGTGGTCGGCCGCAGCATGATCGTCGGCAAGCCGATGGCACTGCTTTTGATGGCCAAGGGCAAAGGCGGCGACGCCACCGTGACCGTCACACACTCCCGCACGCGCGATCTCGCCGCGATCACCAAGACTGCCGACATCATCATCGCTGCCATCGGCCGCCCGCATTTCCTCAAGGCGGAGCACGTCAAGGAAGGTGCCGTTGTCATCGACGTCGGCATCAACCGCGTGGACGACCCGTCCAGTGATAAGGGCTACAAGCTCGTCGGCGACGTCGCCTTCGACGAAGTCGCGCCCAAATGCCGCGCGATCACCCCCGTTCCCGGCGGCGTCGGGCCCATGACCATCGCCATGCTCATGGCGAACACGATCAAGGCCTGCCGGCAGGCTGTTTGAGGGTGTGGGGAAATCAGCCCGTGAGGTTTGGCTTCCAAAACGTCAGGCAAATGTGGCACGCTGTGCCCGTTGGACATGACTTTGGCACCTGCTCCCCCGCCCCGCACCGGCACGTTTCACACCACGCGCTGGACCTCCGTTTGTGCAGCCCAGTCAGACTCTGACGAGGGCCGCAGTGCGCTCGCCGACCTGTGCGACGCCTACTACGAACCCCTGCTGGCTTATCTGCGCTGTGAACTGCGTGACGCCGACGCTGCGCAGGAGATGAGCCATAGCTTCTTTGCCGAAATGCTTGCTGGAGGCTCAATTCGTGGTGCTCAACGCGACCGGGGCCGGTTTCGTGCCTATCTGCTCGGAGCGGTGAAACATTTTCTGTCCCGACATCGCGAATCGGCGGCCCGATTGAAACGAGGAGGCGGCAAGGAGGACGTTTCTTTGGAAAACGAAGAAGCGGCTCAACTGGCGGACATGCGCCAACTCTCCCCCGATGCCGAATTCGACCGACAATGGGCGGTTACTGTGCTGGCACGCGGCCTGGACGCTCTGCGGCTCGAATGCGTCGAGGAAGGCCGCGAATCCTTCTTCCGTGCAGCCTGCCCGTTGCTGACGGGCGACGGCGTTCACGGTGGCCAGGCCGCTCTGGCGGCGGAATGCGGCCTGAACATCGAAGCTTTCCGCATGGCCGTTCACCGTTTGAAGAAACGGCTGCGAGAGTGTGTGAAGGCGGAGATCGCCAGCACCTTGGATGATCCGGCGATGGTGCAGCAGGAGCTGGAAAGTCTTTTCGCCGCCCTCAGCCGGTGAAAAAGCGGTTATGAATCCGGCTTTTCGCATCAGGACATCAGCATGAACGCTTCCCAAGTCATTCCATGCCCACAGTGCGGTGCCAACATGCCGGATGCCACGTCAGGTTTGTGTCCTCGCTGCCTGATGGCCCAGATCGTGCAACCGACTCAAGCTGGCGAGACGAACGCCTCTTTGCCCCCGCTGACGCCGGAGGAACTCGCACCGCACTTCCCGCAGCTCGAAATCCTCGAATGCCTCGGCCGCGGCGGCATGGGCGTGGTATATAAAGCACGTCAAAAGAGTCTGAACCGCCTCGTCGCGCTCAAACTGCTCGCGCCCGAGCGTGCGGATGATCCGCAGTTCGCCGCCCGCTTTGAAAAAGAGGCGCAGGCCCTCGCCGCGCTGAATCATCCGCACATCGTCAGCGTGTTCGACTTCGGTCAGGCCAGCGGCTTCTACTATTTGCTCATGGAGTTTGTGGACGGCGTGAATCTCCGCCAACTTCTCCAATCGAAGCGCCTCACGCCCAAAGAAGCCCTCAGCATCGTGCCGCCGGTGTGTGATGCGCTGCAATGCGCCCACGACCACGGCATCGTCCACCGCGACATCAAACCTGAGAACCTCCTCATCGACAAAAACGGCGTCGTGAAGATCGCCGACTTCGGCATCGCGAAGATCGTAGAACGAACTTCCGAGTTCGTTCAACCCAGCCCCAGTGACCCGACTTTGGAAAGTCGGGCTACGTTTCCGCTCGGTACCCCCGCCTACGCCGCCCCCGAGCAGCAAAACGGCCACGCCGACCACCGCGCGGACATTTACAGCCTCGGCGTCGTTCTTTACGAGATGCTCACTGGAGAGCGACCGAAGGACAAACTCGAAGCGCCGTCGAAACGCGTCCAAGTGGACATCCGCATCGACGAAATCGTTCTCCGTGCCCTCGAAAAGACACCCGAGCTGCGTTTTGCCACGGCGGCGGAGTTTCGCACACAGGTGGAAGCGGCCATCCCTGAAAACAAGCCCCTGAGCAGCACCCAGAGCTTTTTTTAGCTACCGCCAGATGTCGCAGGCGATGAAAGAGAAGCAGGGATTTGCTTCATACGAGACGGCCTACCCGACGGATGTGGCGGACGGCTTCGATTTCCCGGTTGGACCGCCGGACGGAGCAGGCTTCCACCTCATGCGTCAGGCGTTTGGCAAAGACGCGCCTCACGCGGGCGAGGATTGGAATGGCGACGGCGAGGCGGACAGCGACCTAGGCGCTCCAGTGCACGCCATCGCGCATGGATTGGTGGTCTTCTCTGAAAACACCGGCGGCGGCCATGGCCATGTGATCATCATGCGGCACAACTACTGGGATCCGAGGGGGAGGCTCCAGGTCTGCGAATCGTCCTATCATCACCTCCAGCAGCGCTTCGTGCAGGCCGGCGCACGCGTCCGGCGCGGGCAGAAGATCGGCACGCTGGGAAACAACAACGGCATGTATCGCTCACACCTGCACTTTGAGCTGCGCAAGACCCCCGGCATGGGCGTGGAGTCTTCAAAGTATGAAAAGAGCACAAAGAACTACTGGGCGCCCTCCGAGTTCATCCGCGAACACCGGCCTGGAGTGGGGGAGGCAGCGAAACGAAGCAGGCCCGTCGCTGACCTTGCTCAAGACGCTGTCAAAATGACGGACCTCAAGTCCGTGACGCTGAAGTACATCGCGGCGGAGCAGGCCGGCTCCACCCTGCTCAAGGCGCATCCAGAATTCGCCAGCACGCTGGTTTCCACGGACGCAGCCACCAACTCGATTCGCCTGTTGCCAACCAGTCAGGCCTTTGAAGCGGCGCTCCAAGAACTCACGGCCATGGATCAACGCCCCGGTCAGGTTTGCATCTCTGGCGTGATTTCCGACATGTCGGCCGGACGCGGCGGGGAAGCGCGTGTCATCAGCCGGCCGACGTTGTACACCTTGCTCGGAGAACCGACCAAAATCGCCTGGGGCCTCTCGCCCGCCGACGGACGGGGCGTGTTGTTCGAACTCACCCTCGTGGCATCCCACGTGAGAAAGCAGACCGAAGGGAAGGAAAGCACAGGGCTATCCATCTCGGGCACCTTGAAGGAGAAAAGCGGGGATCCACAAAACGAGCACATCAGCGCCCTAAACGCTGTGGAAATAGCCTCGGGCGAATCGGCGGAATTCACCCTGAGCAGCCCGTCTGGCAGTGTTTATAACGTCAGTCTCAAAGCGGAACTTTGGAAAGCTGCCGGGAAACCGTGAAGCCATGATCGACCGACACTGCAGCACCGCGCCAGGGTGCAAGCATTTGGGGCAGGAGGACTGGTTCTAAATTTTCCGCCCTCAATCTTTCCCCCCTGATTGGATCAAGCACACGCCTCATCACAGCGCCTCCAGTGTCTTTCATGAAACAATGACGCGCGCCTTCTGTTCTAGCACACGCCACCCAGCCTTTGCCATGAAGACCTTGCTTTCTGCCCTTCTGCTCGTCGTGACCTTCTCCGCCGAGGCCCGTGAGTGGACCTCCAGTGATGGCAAAAAGCTCCAGGCCGACCTTGTTTCACTCAATGGCGATCAAGTGATGCTGAAACTGGCGAGCGGCCAGATCGTGCCGGTGCCGCTGAGCCGTCTGTCCGCTGCGGATCAGGCCTTTGTGAGGCAACAAGGCGCGGCAGCGCCAGCCACGGCACCAAAGAAGATCGAAGGTGAGTTTGCCGCGCTGCTCACGGGCGACTGGGCGCTCTCGAAGCACAAGAACCTGCCCTTTGCCCTCTATGGCGCGAAGGAACTCGACGCGGCGAAGAAATATCCGCTCATCCTCGCGCTGCATGGCCGCAGCCAGAACGATGAAAACGGCAAGCAGGTGGGCGGCTGGATGAAGAGCTTCACCAAAGAGGACCGCTACAAGAAGAACCCGTGCATCATCCTCGCGCCGCTCGGCTACCAGCCCTTTGGCGGCACCGGCTCGGCGTGGAACTCGAAACCGGGCGAGGAAGCGATCGATCTGGTGAAGGAACTGCTCAAGTCGCTGCCCATCGACAAAGAACGCGTTTATTGCGTCGGCTATTCGATGGGCGGCTTTGGCACCTGTCATCTGATCAACACGGAGACACGTCTTTTTGCGGCGGGAGTCGCCGTCGCTGGCTGCACCGGGCCGGAAACGGCCAGCACGTTCAAAAAAGTGCCCCTGTGGTTGTTTCATGCGGCTGACGATCCCACCGTCGAGGTGAAATACTCGCGCGACCTGTGGGAGGCCCTGAAGCGCGACAAAGAATGCAAATACACGGAGTATCCCACAGGCGGGCACGGCATCCCGGGAAAAGTCTTCGAAGAGGAGGAAATGCACACATGGCTCTTCGCAAAAGGAGTGGCGACGAAATGACCGATTGGGCCCGGTTGAGGATTCAGGGCGGAATTGCGCTCAGCAGGCCCAGAGCGCCTCGACAGTTTAGAAAATTCATTCCCTTCCCGGACAGCTCATGTCATGCTCCACGCCGCCATGATGAACCGACTGACCCTTTTTGCCGCTTTTAACGCCTGTGCGCTGCCTTTGTGCCTGTTTGCCGACGAACCCAAGAAACCGGATCCCGCTGAAGAACCGAAGAAAGAGGAGAAGAAGGAAGAGACGAAGCCCGAGGACGACAAACCTGTCCTGACAGAAGGCAAGGTGAAGATCGGGGGCAAGGAGATCGAATTTCAGGCAAAGGCGGGGACACTGCCGATCCTGAAGCCGGATGGGAAACCCTCCGCGCAGGTCTTCTACACTGCCTACACGATGAAAGGCGTGAAGGACGTGACGAAACGCCCGGTAACATTCTGTTTCAACGGCGGCCCAGGCAGCAGCAGCGTGTGGCTGCACCTGGGCGCATTCGGACCGAGGCGGGTGGATTTGCCGGCGGACGGCCTCACGCCGCCGAAACCGCCGGGAGGCTTGGTGGATAATGAGTTCTCGCTGCTGGATGTGACCGACCTCGTCTTCATCGATCCGGTGAACACGGGCTTCAGCCGGGCGGAAGATCCGAAGAAGGTGGATGAGTTCCTCGGCGTGCAGGAGGACATCCAGAGCGTGGGCGAGTTCATCCGGTTGTGGGTCACACGCGAGCAGCGATGGCGCTCGCCCAAATTCATCGCCGGAGAAAGCTACGGCGGCATCCGTGGCGGTGGTCTGGCGCAGCACCTGCAGCAGCGGCACCGGATGTATCTCAATGGCATCATCATCGTCTCAGGCCTGCTGGATTACGCCACCCTGTTGGCCGGGCCTTTGAATGACACTCCTTATTTGACGCTGCTTCCCGCATTGACGGCGACGGCGCACTATCACAAGAAGCTGCCGCCAGATCTCCAGGCGGATTTCAAAAAGGCGGTGGCTGAGGCGCGGGAGTTCGCGTTCGGTGACTACGCAGAAGCGCTGTTGCAAGGGGCGGAACTGACGAAAACGGCCCGGGAAGGCATCGTGCGCCAGCTCGCCCGGCTGACCGGGCTGCCGAACAAATTGATCGAGGAGCAGGAGCTGCGGATCGACAGTGGAGTGTTCCGGGAGATGCTGCTGCGGAAGGAGAAACTCGTCCTCGGGGCCTATGACGCCCGTGTCACCGGCCGGGACGGCGATGAATCGGAGAATTACCCGCAAATCGAGCCTTTCATGCGCGTGGTCGGGAGCATCGCGGCCGCTTCGATGAACGCTTACCTGCGTGAGACGCTGAAATATGAGAAAGACCTGCCGTACGAGGTTCTGGCCCCCCAGCCGAACTGGAACCATGGGAAAGGCAACAGCTACACCAGCGTGAGCGGCCAGCTCTCCGAGGCCATCAAACAAAACCCGCACCTCAGGGTGCTGGCGATGGTGGGCTGGCGCGACCTGGTGACCCCGCCCGACAACATGAGGCTGAGCGTGCGCCAGATGCGACTGCCCGAGGAACTGCGGGGCAACATCGAATTCGCCGAGTATGAGTCCGGCCACATGATGTACACAAACCGGCCGGACATGGCCAAAATGCACGCTGACATCGCGGCATTCATGGCCAAAGCCATGGAATGAGATGAAGGCCGACCGGACCGGCGAAAAAGGCGAAAACGGGCATCAAATGACCCAAAGGGCCTCTTTCCCACCGCTGGATGGCCTGAAAAGCCGGATCATCCATCCCATATCGGCCTCGGCGAGGTCCTGTTGCTTGCCTGAATTCGAAAAAAAGTGCTAAAATGCCTAAATTGGTGCCCCACATCCGCGTTGCGCATGATGAAAGGCATCCCTTTTACCCACCCTACCCATGAAACAAACCACGAAACTGCTCAGCAGCCTCACCGTCCTGGCGCTGTTCGCCGGTTCCGCTCTCGCGGAATCCCGGACATGGACCGACGTCCAAGGACGTCAGGTCACCGCCACATTCGTCGGCCTCGAAGGTGATAACATCACCCTCCAGACCGCTGATGGCACCATGCATCGCTTCCCGCTTGCAAACCTGTCCGCCGAGGATCAGGCGCTGGCCAAAAAGCTGGTGGCGGAAGCCCCGGCTGCCCCGGCTGCTGCAGAAGGCCAGCCAGCCTACCTCGCCAACGCGACCGTGGGCAAGGCAGCCGCTGTGATCGATGGCCTTGTGGCCAGAGGTCTGGTGCGTGCGAATCCTGAGCGCATGAAGACCGGCAAGAAGCCGATCACCAACTTCAACGCGCCCTGCAATGACGAGCAATTCGTGCGCCGCGTGTATCTGGACATCGTGGGCCGCATTCCGAACCATGAGGAAACGACCGCTTTCCTGGCCAATTCCGCCGCAGACAAGCGTGCGAAGCTGATCGACATGCTGCTCGACAGCCCTGGCTACAACAGCCACATGTACAACTACGTCGCCGAGATGCTCCGTGTGAAGGATGACTTCGGCGGAGGCAACAACGTCCGCGGCCTTCCCTACATCAACTGGCTGCAGCAGCAGGTGGAGAAGAACGTCGGCTGGGACAAGATGGTGTACTCCATGCTCACCGCGACGGGCAAAATGTGGGACAAGAAAGCAGACGGCACCTACAACGGTGAAGCTGGTTATCTCCTGCGCGACACCGGCATGCCGCTGGACAATCTGGCAAACACCCTCGCCGTGTTCCTCGGAACCGACGTGGCCTGCGCCCAGTGCCATGACCACCCGTTTTCCGACTGGACCCAGCACCAGTTCTTCGAACTCGCGTCCTTCTTCGGTGCCTCCACCACGCGCTACCAGCCCCGTCGGCAGAAAAGCCGGACGAAGGATGGCATGGCGATGACCAACATGGCTGACAAGCTCATGCCAGAAGTGGAAGGCCTCATTGAAAAGGGCGGTGGCGATCTGACCCGCATCCGCAATGGCCTGCGCCAGTTCATCGGCGCCAACAACTACGCGATCACCGACCTAGCGGAAAACAGCACCAAGCTGCCGCACGACTACAAGTATCCTGACGCCAAGCCGGGCGATTTTGTGGCACCGAAGTTCATCAGCTGGAGCAAGGACGACAAGAATCTTGCTGCGTACAAGCAAAAGACCAAGGTGGAGGAGGATCTCCGTGTTTCCTTCGCTACCTGGGCCACGCATCCAACCAATCCCCGTTTCGCCATGGCCATCGCCAACCGCATGTGGAAGCGTGCGTTCGGTCAGGGCATCTCTGAGCCGGTGACGAACATTGATGACCCGAACCAGTCGGTGAACCCTGAGCTGCTGAAGCACCTCGCCGAGGAAATGAAGCGGGTGAAATTCAGCCTGAAGGACTTCATGCGCATCCTTTACAACACACGCGCCTACCAGTCCGAAGCCACCACGGAGTTCATCGCCATGGGTGAGCCCTACTATTTCCAGGGACCATTGCTCCGCCGCATGACCGCTGAACAGGCCTGGGATTCCTACATGACCCTCGTGCTGGGCGATCCTGACAAGTACAAGAAGCCGCTGGAGGACCTTTACAGCAAGTCCATCGACCTCGACCTCTACAATCCGAAGCTCGATGCCAAAACCATCCTGATCAAGTATGACGCCTATCGCCGCATGGCGGCGAAAGAATCCGCCATGATGGGCGGTGGCCTGGCTGACGCCGGTGGCGACATGATGATGGAAGGCTCCAAAGGCAAGAGCAAGGGCGACGCAGCCCCGGCCGGCGAGATGATGGAGAACGCCTCCCTCAAATACGGCAACTTGGTGCTCCGCCGCGCCGCCGAACTGGAACAGCCCGCACGCCCAGGCCACTTCCTGACGGACTTCGGCCAGTCTCCCCGCAACCTCATCGACGGCAGCAACAAGATCGGCTCCGTGCCGCAGGTGCTCATGATGATGAACGGGCAGGCCCAGGAGATGCTCACCAACCAGGATTCCCTCATTTTCCGCACGATGGAGAAAGTGAAATCACCTTCCGAGAAGGTGGAGGCGCTTTTCCTTTCCGTGCTCAGCCGCCGTCCGACGCTGGTTGAAAAGGACATCGCCAAACGTGCCCTTTCCTCCGGTGATGATGGCTACGCAAACATGATCTGGGCGCTCATCAACACCCGCGAGTTCATCTTTGTTCAATGATCACCCACCTGAATCCAGACCTCACCAACAACGCGCATTAACACCTCTATGAAAACTGAACTGAACAAGCTGAACCCGATCGCCCGCCGTGACTTCATGATGCGGACAGCCCAGGCCGCCCTCGGCGTCACCGTCATGCCAGCCCTCAATCTCCGCGCCGCCGGAGGCACCGGACCGGGCACTGCCGGTTTTGGCAAGGCCAAGAACGTCATCTTCCTCTGGATGGGTGGTGGCATGACCCACATCGACACCTGGGATCCGAAGACCGGCTCCACCAAGGGCCCGACGGATCCCATCAAGGGCAAGGGCAGCGTCGATTTCCTTGGCGGCTCCATGAAGAACATGGCCGAGGTTTCGGACAAGATCACCATCGTGCGCTCCATGTCCTCCAAGACTGGTGTTCATGAGTCCGGCACCTACATCATGAAGACGGGTTATGAGCCCCGTGGAACCATCGTTCACCCGAACCTCGGTGCCTGGGCTTCCCACTTCCTCGGCCGTATCAAGGGCGTCACCCTTCCTGACAGCGTCGTCGTGAACAGCGGCAGCGCTTATCCAGGCTCTGGCTTCTTCCCGCCTGCCCTCAGCCCCATCCCGATCTCCAATCCGGAAACCGGCCTTCAGAACATCCGCCCGAGCTCAGGTGTGTCTGACAACCAGTTCCAGAAGCGAGTCAGCCTGATGGACGAATTCGACACTGCCTTCCGCAAGAAGTTCCAATCGGAAGAAGTGAAGGCTTACAGCGAGTTCTACGACGAAACGATGAAACTGATGAAGAGCGAAGACCTCAAGGCCTTCGACCTTTCCCAGGAACCGGCGAACGTGCGTGAGAAATTCGGCCGCAATCAATTCGGCCAGGGTGCTCTTCTCGCCCGCCGTCTGGTTCAATCAGGTGTCCGTTTCGTGGAAGTCCAGTCCGGTGGCTGGGACATGCATAACAACATCGACCAGGCTCTCAACACGACCGCCTCGTCCATGGACCAGGTGTTTGCAGCGCTCATTCAGGATCTCGCCTCGAATGGCTTGCTTGAATCCACGATGGTTGTCATGGGCTCCGAGTTCGGCCGCACACCGGACATCAACGAAAATGAAGGCCGCGATCACTACCCGCTCGCCTACTCCACCGTCTTCGCGGGCGGCGGCGTGAAGGGTGGCTTCGTTTACGGCGCCACCGACAAGGATGGCCGTCGCGTTGCCGACAAGCAGGTCACCCCGCAGGATTTCCAGGCCACCATCGGTCATGCGATGGGCCTTCCGGTGGACGAAGTCGTCATGTCCCCCTCGAACCGTCCGTTCACGGTCGGTGACAAGGGCGTGCCGATCCTCGACATCTTCGCCTGATCACTCGCAAAAGTTCGAACCACGAGCACCCGGCCCAAAGCCGGGTGCTTTTTTGTTGCCGTGATGGTCTTGAACGGACGGCGACACTCCCATCGAGCAGAGGGCAGCACCTCAGGACGCCCGGCGGCGACGTGGAATTGCCACCAGGGCAACCGCGAGCCCGACAAGCACCAAACTCCCCGGTTCGGGCACCAAAACGGGGCTCACAGTGAAGTTGAAGTCATCAAAGTAGTTTTTGAAACTCACCGCTCCGTTGTCGAGTGTCCCACCACGCAAATCCCATTGGAGCCCCGTCAGCGCCTCGGCATCGAGCCCCAGCGCTTGGTTGGACAACACATAACTCTGCGGTCCCAGACTGGAAGTGGTGTCATTGAAGGCACTCGTGACGAGGCCGGCGGTGTTGTTCACCGCATCGTAAATCACAATCACCTGGGACCACCCGGACGTGCCCATGCGGTAGGCCGTCGTCTGCCAGGAACCGCCCGCCAGCCGGTATTGGAGCATGTTGTCGCCCGTGTAACCGATTTGGAAGATCGTCTGGTTCATTGCGTCCTTCAGCGATAGACTCAGAAGATTGCCAGTGTCGTCGTCGTCCCAGTCCGACGGACAGAGCCAGAGCGCCATCTGCACCAGACTGGCCCCGCTGGCCGATGGAGCCAGGCCGTCGAAGTCCCGAGAATCCAGCGTGTAGGCATAACTGAGATCCGTTTCCGAGGCGAGGAAGTTAAGAACTGTAGAACCCGTGCGCGCACCGGGGTAACCGTAAGCCTGGACGTAGTCACGGCTGAACGTCCCTCCGTAGTAGTAGGGAGCGTCTGCATCCTCGTTCAAACGCCCGCCAGCGAGGGCCTGCCACAGGCCGGAATTATCCGCTATGTCTGTCGCTGTGCCCCCCGGGCCACCATTATTCGTGCCGTATTGACCGGCATTATAACGGCTGAGATCGGCTCCATGACTGCTGTCACCCAGAGTGTTTGGATAGGCACCGAGCGGCACCACCCCGGTGTACCCATTGGCCTCAATGTTGTTCAGGTAAAATTGCGCGTCTCCCACGAGGTACTCGGATAGAATCTGCCCGGCGGACGGAAGTCGATAACCGTCCTGCTCTTCAAAACTGCCCAAATACGCCTCCGCCTGCCGGGGGCCGAGAACGGCCAACAGGGCGATGGCGAGGACGAAATTGGCTAAAGCATTGCTCATTCAGGTAAGCGTAACTTTAGTGCCACTGAATATAAATTCAATAATTTCCACGTTTGGCAATCCCAGTGCCGTGGATGCCGTCTGACTCCACCCACATCCCGTTCCCCTTCCATTCGTGAGTTCCGCCTCGCACAACCACACAAAGCCGCCCCTTTTCCTGCTTGCGGCGCACTTTGAAGCCCGGATAATGGCGGCCCTTTTGCCCTCACGGATCGCAAAAAAACACGCATGAGCCAACCGACCGCCACCGAGACCGTCGATCCCTCCTTCGAGGAGGCGATGCAACGCCTCGACGACATCGTGGCGGGAATGGAGGACAGTCAGCTTTCCTTGGAGGAAATGATCTCCAGCTATGAGGAGGGTGTCCGGCTGCTGAAACTTTGCCGCCACCGCATTGACGGTGCCAGGCGTCGGGTGGAACTCATCAGTGTGGGCTTGGAGCCCGGAAAGGCGGCGCTGACACCTTTTGAGGGAATCCCGGAAGCCGAGGACCTCAGCGAATCATCCGAAAAACAGCGATCCCCGAACCGCCGCCGCAAACAGACCGATCCTGAAAGCGGCGAAATACGACTCTTTTGACCTGTGGACACCATCGAATTGCCTGCCATCACCTGCCCTGCCGATCTCAAAGCGCTGCCGCTGGAGAAACTGCCCGACCTCGCTGAAAAAATCCGCCAGACGCTCATCGAAACCCTCAGCCAGACTGGCGGCCACCTCGGTCCGAACCTCGGTGTGGTCGAGCTCACGCTGGCCATGCACCGGGTTTTCGACACGCCAACGGATCGTTTTGTCTTCGACGTCGCCCACCAGGGTTACGTCCACAAAATGCTCACCGGGCGCTGGGACCGCATCCACACCATCCGTCAGCACGACGGCCTGAACGGCTTCCTGCTCCGCACCGAAAGCGAACACGACTGCTATGGTGCCGGCCACGCTGGCACCGCCCTTTCCGCAGCTCTAGGCATGGCCACCGCACGCGATCTGGCCGGCACGGATGAAAACGTCGTCTGTGTCGCTGGTGACGCCGCATTCACTTGCGGCCCGGTCTTCGAAGCGATGAACAACATCGCCGCGCACACCAAGCGCCTCATCATCGTCCTTAACGACAACGAATGGTCCATCGACCGCAACGTCGGTGCCATCGCCAAATACTTCAACGCAATCGCCACCAATCCCGGCTACGCGTCCCTGCACCAGAAAGCCGCCAAGTTCGTCGAATTTGCCCTCGGCGAAGGCGCCCGTCGTTTCGCCGAAAAGGTCGAAGGCAAAGCTAAGAACATCCTTCTGCCCCAAAGCCAGACGCCAAGCAACCGCAGCGTCCTGTTCGACGAATTCGGCATCCGTTACTACGGTCCCATCGACGGTCACAACATCCCCTTGCTCATCCAGACCTTCGAGTTCCTCAAAACTCAGAACGAGCCCGTCATCCTGCACATCATCACGGAGAAGGGTCGCGGCTATAAGCCAGCTCTTGATGATCCGCTCAAGTTCCACGGCCTCGGCAAATACAACGTCGAAACCGGCGAAACCGCCGCCAGCGACAAACCGACTTACTCTCAAGTCTTCGGCCGAGCCGTCACCGACATGGCGAAAGCAGACGAAAAGATCGTCGCCATCACGGGAGCAATGCCCGGCGGCACAGGATTGAGTGTCTTTAAAAACGAAGTGCCTGAGCGCTACTTCGATGTCGGCATCGCGGAGGAACATGCTGCCTTGTTCGCCTGCGGCCTTGCCACCCGCAGCATGAAGCCTTTCCTCACCATCTATTCCACCTTCATGCAGCGTGCGTTCGACATGATCGTGCATGACATGGCGATCCAAAACCTCCCCGTGCGCATGTGCATGGACCGCGGCGGCCTCAGCGGCGACGACGGCCCCACGCATCACGGCTTGTTCGACATCGCCTACCTCCGTGGCGTCCCCGGCATCGTTCACATGCAACCGCGCAACGAGGACGAGTTCGTGGACATGCTCTGGACCATGGCGAACTACGACAAAGGCCCCATCGCCATCCGCTACCCGCGTGGCAACGGCCCTGGCATCCTGCCGAAAGAAAAACCCGTCCTCCTCGAAATCGGCAAGGCAGAAGTCGTCGCCGATGGCAGCGACGTCGCCCTCATCGCCCTTGGCGACATGTTCCCCGTCGCCGAAGCCGCGAAGAAAGAACTCGAAGCCAAAGGCATCTCCGTCGCGTTGATCAATCCGCGCTGGATCAAGCCCCTGGACATGCCCTGCATCTCATCCTTCGCCAAAAAAGTGAAGGTCGTCTGCACCCTGGAAGACCACGTTCTCCGCAACGGTTTCGGTGCAGGCGTCATCGAAGAACTCAGCGATGCCGGCATTCGCACCCCCGTCGTCCGCATCGGCTGGCCAGATCAGTTCGTCGAACACGGCACACCCGCCATCCTCCGCAAAAAACACGGCCTCACTGCTGAAAACTGTGTGGCCAAGGTGCTTGCGACGCTTGGAAAATAGCGTTCAGCGCACAGCAATTCACCTTCACCTTACTCCACGATCTTCACCGGAGTGCCGACAGGGGCGTGGTGGTAGTAGGTTCTTGCCATTTCGGATGGCAGGCGGATACAGCCGTGGGAATCGGCGTAACCGGGCAAATAGCCCTCGTGCATGCCGACGCCGCCTGTGACACGCATGAAATAGAACATCTTCGCGCCGTCAAAGCGCCCGCCGGCAGGCCGCGGGTCCTTGCGATTGTCGATCTGTGTTTGCAAGACGTTGCCGTGTTGATCCACCCAGTCGCCATACACCGATGAGTAATGATCCGCGTCTTTTTCAATGACCCGGAAGCTCCCTTTGGGCGTTGGAAATTGCGGACTGCCTGTGCAAACAGGTGACGAACCCACCTTCTGATTGCCCTTGTAAAAATAGGCTCGTTGTTCGCCGAGAACGATCACGATCTTCGGAGAGCCCGACACGCCATCCCCATGCCAGAATGTGTTATCGTCACGATGCTGCGCTTTCGACCCTCTGCCGCCGAATTTTGGCAGTTTCACCAGCCCCCAGTATTCGTCCATGGTGACCCTCTCCTCGACGACATAATAGGCACCTCCGGGGGCGGGCCGGTAAGTGACGGTGGTGCAGCCGGTGCCGCCCATGACCAGCGCCAGAGATGAAAGTGACAGCAAAAGAACAGCGCGGAGCTTGGAATGACGGGTCATGGCAGCTTGTGGATCGATTCAGGACACTGGAACACAGCAGAACTTGCGCCAATGACTTTTGTCGCCATTCAGCGGCAGGCTGGCTTCCACGGCCTGACTTTGTCCATGAAATCGCTCCTGCCCTTCGTCGAGCCTCTCGGGATTGCCTGGCTCCTGCTCACCGCGTTTTTGCTTCGGCAGATTCTCAAGCGCCGGCATGCGACCACTTGCCTCGCCGCCGGCTCCTGGCTCGTGCTCACCCTCTTCACGTGCAGCGCTCTTCCTTCGCTCTTTCTGGCGTCTTTGGAGGGCCAGCATCCGCCAGTGGCGGTGGGAGACCTGGCTGTTTGCGACGCGATCGTCTGCCTCGGCGGAGGAGTGTCCCCGTCACCTCCCGAACCTGCGGGAGTTCACCTCAAGAGCGCGGCGGACCGGTTGCCTGCGGCGCTGGTCCTGACACGGCTGAAAAAAGCCCCTCATCTGGTGATCGGCGGCGGAGGTTACAAGATCCACGGCCAGTGGCATTCGGAGTCGGACACGCTCAAGGCCCTGCTCCATCCCGTTTTGGACACCCGGGTGACCGTCTTCAGTCTCGGTTTGTGTGCCGACACTCATGATGAGGCACTCAAGACGGCCAAGCTGGCGCAGGCTCATCAGTGGAAAAGCATTCTGCTGGTCACATCGGCTTATCACATGCCCCGGGCCCTTGCCGTCTTCCAGCGTCAGGGGCTGAAAGTCACTCCGGTGCCCTGCAATTACATCACCTCGAAGTTCCGCGGCACGGAACGCACCCTCATTCATCCGCCCGGTCATGGCGGACTCGAATCCTTCAGCCTGTGGATGCACGAAATCGTCGGCAGCCTGTTCTATCGCTGGAAGGGCTGGATCTGATTCGTTCCAGCCACGCTGGCTCCTATCTCTCCTCCACCCAGCCGGGCGCGGGATAGCTGCCGAGCGTCTTCACGTGGACGGCGTGCTCCTCCAATGCAGCGACGGCCTGCCGGATCGTCGCATCGGCATGATGGCCGCTGATTTCGAGGAAGAACCGCGCCTGGGTGCCGCAGGGCGTCGGACGGTTCTCGATCTGGCGCACGTTGATGTTTCGCGTGGCAAAAACCTGCAGCACCTCCATCAGCGCACCGACGCGGTCACGCGAATGAATCATCAGCATCGTGTTGTCGTTCCCGGATGGCGGACCGGAACGCCGGCCGAGGATGATTAAGCGCGTCTGGGTGGCGTATTCGCGCGGCGAGGCGGCGATGACACGCAGACCGTGCAATTCCGCGCTCAAGGGCGTGCCCAAGGCGGCGATGGAGGCACTCTGCGCCGCCAGGGCCGCCGCGGCGTTCGAACTGGCCGCCTCCACCAATTTGGAGCCGGGAAAACTTTGCGCCAGCCATGGCCCGCAGCGTGCAAGCATCTGCGCACGGCCGTGAATCTCCGAAATGGCGGCCGTCGGTGACTGCGCCATCACCGCGACATCGGCCTTCCACAAAATCTCCGCGTAGATCTGCAGGGCACTGTCCGCCAGATGGTCCAGCGTGTGGTGCACGGCGCCTTCGGTGGAGTGCTCGATGGGCAGGACGCCGTAATCCGCATCCTGCGACGCCACGCGACCGAAAACGCTCTCCGTGCTGGCCTCCGGCAGGTATTCGACACAGTGGCCGAACTTGTTCACCGCCGCCTGATGCGTCCAGGATCCTGCCGGCCCGAGGTAGGCGATCTTCAAACTGTCCTCCAGCGCCAGCGCCGCGCTCATGATCTCGCGAAAGATCGCACGGATCGCGCGCTCGGTGAGTCTGCCGTTTTGCGCACGATTCAATTCAGCCAGCTTGCGCAGCAACTGATCCTCCCGTCCTGGCACATAGATGTCGAGATCGTCCTTGCGCTTGATCTCCCCGACCGC
This sequence comes from Prosthecobacter sp., assembly GCF_014879935.1. Taxonomy (GTDB): domain Bacteria; phylum Verrucomicrobiota; class Verrucomicrobiia; order Verrucomicrobiales; family Verrucomicrobiaceae; genus Prosthecobacter. Next base: position 23,758 of record NZ_JACSRD010000198.1, on the reverse strand, counting down.
GTGCACCAGTTCCGCACGCTCGTTCAGCAGGCGGAGAAGCTGCTGATCGATGCTGTCGATCTTTTTGCGGACTTCTTCGAGGGACATGGGCCGCTAAAAAGAGTTCAGCCCTCAGCCGGGGCGGGTTCATCTGCCGCAGCCACCGGAGCCAGCGCCAGTTGTTCCTCTTGAGCCTGTTCAGCTGCGGCAGGCGGAGCTTCCTCAGCCGAGGGTAGTTTCACGCGGCGCAGTTCGGACGCATTGGGCATTTCATCCAGGCTGCGGACCCCAAAATGATCCAGGAATGCCTCGGTGGTGCCATACAGGAGCGGACGCCCCGGCAGGTCGGCACGGCCTTCGATTTTCACCAAGCCCCGATCCATGAGCATCTGCACCATCGCATCCACGGAGACGCCACGCACGGCTTCAACACCCGCCTTGGTGATGGGCTGGCGATAAGCGATGATCGCGAGCGTCTCCAGCGCGGGCTGGCTGAGTCGCTGGATCTTTTTTCCCGGATACAAGGCGCGGCACCATTCCGCATACTCGCCACGGGCGGCGATCCGCCAGCCGTTCGCACGTTCGACGAGCGTAAAGGCATGTTTTTCAGCGTCGTAGCGTGCGATCAGTTCATCCAGGATCGCGCGCACCTGCTCCTCGGTGGTTTCGGCCAGCGGGGCCACCCACTCAGGGATCGGATTGGCCTCGCCATTCTCGGGCGCGGCGGCTTCAGCCGCTGCCTCGAGGATGTCCCTGGCCGTGTCTTTGACGGCAGCGCACATTTGCGGCACGCCCAGGGGTTCCTGGGTGGCGAAAAGCAGGGCTTCGACGATCGAGATCAGTTCCATGACGCGGGCGGATAACCTCAAGCAAGGCAGGCAGGAGAGTCAAGCTATGGAACGCACTTGCCTGGCGGCCGGCCCTGCACGGGCCTTGACATGCCCGCCCCGCCCACGCTCTGATGCGACCATGGCCCTGCGTCTGGACTCCGCCGTCATCCGTGGCGAAATTGACAACACCACCCGTGGAAACGTGCGTGGAAAGCTCTGGCTCGTCGGTCGTGAAGAGCCAGTCGTTCTGGACCTGCGCGGGGATGCATGGCGGGACGTGGCGGGCGCCAGGCTCACATTCATCAATCCCACGCCGGAGGCACAGTCTGTCGCCGCCGAAATCCAGCCCAGGCAAACCGGCTATGTGGGTGACATCACCGCCTCACAAAAGATCAAGGCGGAGTCTGAATTCGAGGATGACACGGATTCACAGCCGGCGGCCGAATGGCACAACGCGCTCTACTTTGAGTGGTTTTCCAATGAGAACGGCCGCGTTTTCATCGAGAGCACCAGCTTCGAGGTCAGCATGTCAGAGTGGATCTGGGAGATGGACGAGGCCGACGAAGAGGCGCAGAAAATGACCAACCTGCACACCATGCGCGGGTGGCTGGCGGGCATCATCCAGCGTCCTGAGCCCAAAGAGGACGACGAGGCGGAGGATGACTTCGACGACAGCGAGGAATCCTGGGAGGAGTCCCTCAAACAATCCGACCGGCTTTCCGACGCCCATCTCGAAGCGCTGGAAAAATACGGCATGGACGGCCTGGATGACGACCGCGTCTTCTTCGTCATGGGCTGGGATCACATGCTCGGCCGCGGCGGACCGCCATCGAATGCGGACGACGACGATGATGATGAAGAAGAAGATGATGATGGCGAAGCGTGGAAGCAGGCCGATGGCGAGACCGCTCCCGAAGCGTTTGACGAGGAGGACTTCGACCGCTGGCTCGAAGAGGAGGAGAAGCGCGAGCAGCATCCCTTGCAGAAACGCGCGCACGACCTCGTGCTGCGTCTGATGACCGACATCGACGAGGAACGCGAGGAGAACACCCAGACGAGCGATGGCAGCACGGCGCTCGACCGCTTCATCCGCAACAGCATGAACATCAGCGGAAAACTCGCCGGGGCGCTCGGCTACGGCGAAATGTCAGGCTCGCGCGACCGTGGCTACACGCTGGCGATTCTCCGCCGCTGCCTGAACTGGGCCAACGAGGCGCTGGCAGCTCTCAATGAACTCTCCGAATCGCCCGCTTGGCAGGCACGGCTGGAGCTGCTGGGGGAGTTCCGCGCCGAACTCTTCGCCCTGCGCGACGGCATCACCGATCTGCGCAAGGAACTGCGCGAGCATTGACCACATGGGCCGCGCGGTTCACTGCCGCAGTGACTTCCATGGCTCTTCCCCGCTATGGTCCACGATGGCAGGCTCATCGGCCTTTGCGGGAGAAAGAATCGCGAGGAAGACCAGCATGTCGTCACCCACGTTCCACGTGCCGTGGATCTCGCCCGTCGGAATGAAGGCCATGTCACCTGGACGGAGGATTTTCTTCTCCTTGCCCACCCACTGCTCCGCCGTCCCCGCCAGCACATAGATCAGCTCCTCACGCGTGGGGTGGGAGTGGAAGGGATGACTGCGGCCCGGTTCCATGTTCGCACGCACCATGAGCAGATGCTCGTTGTTCACGATGTCACCGCGGCACAGCCATTCTTCGAGGGTCCACGGGGAGAGGAAATCCACTTTTTCAGCAGCGGTGACAAAACGGCGGTCGGCGATGGAGTCAGACATGATCCGCGATGCTAGCGACGCGTCTGGCGGACGGCAAGCCAAGTCATTGCACCTGCGGCTATCCGATCTGCCACGTGAGCATGATCCTTGCGACCACCTTCCAGCGGCTCCCGGCCGTTTCAGGCGGCGCGTGTCACACGCTTCCAGAAGAAATCGAGCTCACGCGCCAGCACACTCATCACCTGCGCCGGAGCGGCCTGCAGGGCACCGGATTCAGACTCCTTGATGATGCGTTGCATCGCATACAGCGAGGCCACGCTGTTGGTGTCGAGGTGGATCACATCGACATGCGGGCGCAGCACCTCGGGGATTGCCGTGCTGTGCTGCAGGATGGCCCAGCTTTGCTGCTCACGATCGGTTTTGAAGGTGGCGATCTTGAGCTTGGGCGCTCCTTCGACCGCGTTCACGTCCAGTTCAGCCAGACGCCCCGCCGCAAAGCCCGCCAGCGTGCGCCAGTAGGAGCTGTCGGCGAAGTTCGCGAGCCCGAACACGATCTCCATGCCCTGAAGCGACCAGCACATCGCGTAACGACCGGTCATGCCGGGCAGTTCGTGCTCGCTGAAACGAACCAGGGGAAAACGGCGGCCGGCGAGTCGGATCAATTCGGCCAGCTTCGTGTAATCGAGCGGCAGGGACACCGCCTCCGCGGACATTTGCATGCGCAGCGCCTCGTAGCGGCCGAGCAAGGCATCACGCTCAGGATCTGCCGCGACGACTGCTGCAGGGGACGCCTGTGCGGCGGAGAAGACGGGGGCCGCCACCGGCGTCGCGGTGCTCATCACTGTGGCCAGTCGCGCGGCGACCGCATGCGAACCTGGTTCAACTGCCTGTGCAGACACGGGAGCAGGAACGTTGGGCTGCCGCAGCCTGCCGAGCATCTCCCGCAGGTTTTCAAAGGCGCTCGCCGAACTCGGTGAGAATGGCGTTTGCGCGGGCGCGATGCTTTCGCCGGCCACGGGCGGCGGCAATTCGACCGATGCAGGACTCGGCGGAGGCAGATGATGGCCATTCACCGCCATCAGCGGTGCTTCGGACTGCTGCGGCAGCGCAGGCTGCGGCTCGGCAAGACCTTCGGCCATGCGCTTCACGTCAGCAGTGGTGCCGGCATCGAAAATGGCCACATCCTCCGGCGTTTCGTTGTCGAAAACGGTTTCCGTCATCAGCGGCAGGACGCCCGGGTCCTCCGGCTGAGCCTTGAGCGGCTCGATGGGTGCCGGTTCAGGCGGCGCGGACAAGGTTTGATGGAAAAAGTCCCACTGCTTCGCCGCATGACGCAAAAAGGTGCGCGCAGACACGGAACCGAGCGGCCGGCCGAGGAAGTAGCGCTTCACATCCATGAAAGCCTCGAAGTCGCGCAGTTCGTCACCCTCCACGCCCGCGTTTTGCAGGCGCAGACGCAGCAGCATGGCGGCCTCCTTTTCACCAATGCCACGCAGCAGCATCTGCGACGCGGTCAGGCGGTCCTCCATGGCACTGGGCAAATGATGACCAAACGTCGCCTGCCACACATCCTGGTTCAGGCTGAGCACCACGTTCACGCCATCCATCTCCGACATGTCGAGCAGCAGCGAGGCGATGCGCAGACCTGCCTCGGGATTGCGATAATAAGCATCCAGGTGATCCACCAGCAGCACCACGGGACGCCACAGGCCCAGCAGACGCAGCCACGTGACCGGCCCCTCATTCGATTCATCTGCCGCGAGGGTTCGCAACACAGCCATTTCCGACATCGCTCCATCAAGAGCGTGATTCAGCATCGCGCCCACCCACGCTTCGAGCGCCGCAGGGATCGCCGGCACGCGCTTCATTGCCTGCTCGGTCATCGGCTTGCGCAGTTGGGCCTCAAAACGCCGCACCCAGTCGCCGATCAGGCGTGCGCTGCCCCTTTCATCGAAAACCTCTACCGGATCGCCGCTCAGCACGCGCAGCGCCTGGTCCTTATTCGCGCAAGGCAGCGAGTCGGTCTCGATCAAACGCCGCACCAGCGCCGCGCAAACGCCGGCGCAGGCCTCACGCAGCTTGGTCCAGCCGTCGCGCCCGGTCTCCGCACGTGCCATCGACTCCAATCCACGCACGGCCACTGCCGAGATGCCGATCTGGTCCTCCAGCCGAAACGCCAGCGGCACCAGCACCACCTGCCCGCCTGCGGCTGCCGCCAGACGCCCCAGCAGATGCGTCTTGCCATAGCCGGCACGAGGAGCGGTCAGCAGCAGCAGCGGCTGCCCGCCCGCACGACCCACGCTCTTCTGCCGTTCATCCACGCAGGTGGTCAGTTGTTCCAGAATGTCGGCGTTCAGGCCGGGCACCGAGCGATTCTCAGCCACTCCAAACGGACCCGCACAGACATCGTCCACGAAGGGATTCAGCCGTTCCACCCCTGATGGCTCAGGCGCAGGTGCAAAGGGGTGGAGCGATGTCTTTTCTGAATTTTCCACAACGAATCGGGTTTCAGCGTTCTGAAATCGGGACGGTTTAGCTGATATTTATGCCAATCCCAAGACTCCACAAAGTAAGTTTTTTGCATCGCTGACATCTTTCCTGCGACGGAAAACATGCTCCTCTGAGCCGCGTTAAGCCCCCTCACTTCATGAACCTCGCCCTACGCCCCGCCACGCACGAAGCTCTCGAACGCTTCCGTCTGCGCCGACAGTTCCTGCTGCAAGCCCGTGCGCTGCTCGCTGGCGCTGTCGTGGCCCTTGCCGCATTCACGCTGATCGCGTTGCTCGATCGTGCGTGGTTCATGCCGGACGGCTTGCGCCCGTGGCTCACGCTGGCCGTCTATGGTGGCGCCGTCTATGCCGCATGGCGGCTCGCCTGGCGCTTCATCGCTCAATCCAAGGGCAAAGAAGGCGCGGCGAAACTCATCGAGACCGTCGAACCCGCGCTGCATGAGCGCCTTCTCGCTGCGGTCGAGCTCGCCGACCCGCATGATGGTGCGAGCGTGAAGGACTCCATCGAGTTCCGTGAAAAGCTTCAGGACGATGTCGCCGCTGCCGTCGAGGGCATCGACTGGAAGGCAAAGCTGCCCACGCGGGCGCTCAAACCGTGGTTCATCGGCGTCGGCGCTGTGGTTGTGCTGGTGCTGGTTCTCTTCCTGGTGCCTGGGTTGCACATGGCCGGCTTCCTGGCCCGCGCTGCCCTGCCCTTCGCGAACCTGGAACGTCCTGCGTCAGTGAAAATCCGCATCCTGGAGCCTGCGAAGGCAGATGCGCTCGCCCCGATTGGTTCTGAAGTGCCGCTGGTCATCGAAACGGAAGGCCCGATGCCGGACGTGGCCACGCTCGAACTGCAAACCGAAGGCTCGAAGCCACGCCGCAACGAACTCTCCGCCGTCGGCACCACCCGTTTCGAAGGCGTGCTGCCCGTCGGACAGGCGGACGTCCGTTATCGCATCCATGCGGGTGACGCCATCAGCCCATGGCGCACGCTCAGCGCCCGCGCACGGCCACGCGTGACGGAATTCATCAAAACCATCGTTCCACCGGCCTACACCGGAGCCAAGGAAACCCAGGTGACCGAGGATCACGGCGATCTCGAAGCGCTCGACGGCTCCACCATCAGGCTCGCGCTCAAGACCAACCAGCCCGTCACAGAGAGCGATGTCTTTTTGAATCCAGACCTGCCGGAAAAGACCAAGGTGGCCGCCGGAACCGACGCGAACGGGCTGCTCACCGCCGACATCGCCATCAAGGCTGAGCACGCGTCGTGGCAGATCGCGCTGAAGTCGGAGGAAAGCGGCTTCACCAACGACGAGAGCACCCCGTGGCGCATCACCACGATTCCAGACCTGCCGCCTCTCGCGCAAATCAACGAGCCGGCGGAACAAATCGAACTGCTGCCTGACGAGGCCGTGCGTCTGGCGGGCATCACCTCCGACGATGTCGGCCTCAGCGCCGTGAAGATCGCCCACGCGATCAATGGCGCCGATTGGAGCGAGCGTGAAGTGCAGGTCACGAAGGCGGCGAAAGAAGCGCCAGTGCAGAGCCTCATTCCGCTGGCACCGCTCGGGGTTAAAACGGGCGACGCCCTGCTCGTGAAGCTCATCGCCATCGATCTGAAGGGACAGAAGGCCGAATCGCCGCCCGTGCGCGTGATCGTCCTCGAACAGACCATCGATCCACGTCAGCGTGACTGGGCGGAATCCCAACGCCGGCTGGCCCAGAAGGCCGAACGGCTCAACGAGCAGACTCGCGAGCTGGTGAAGGACATCGAGAAAGTGCGGAAGACGGAGAAGAACGCCCGCAAAGACCCCAATGCCGCCAAAAACGAGGCCGAGAACGCGCTCGCCAGCGCCCAGGAGAAGTTTGAGCAGGTCAAGGCGCAGGCGGATGATCTCTGGAAGGCCCTCAAAGACGCCGCACGCGACGCGCCGAACCAGCTCGACGCGTCGGAGACGCAGCTCCTGGGCGAACGCCTCGCGCAGATGCGCCGCGAGAACATCGCCGAGATGGAAAAGCTCAACGCGGATGCGATTGAAAACCCCGAGACGATCAAGAAGGCCGCCCATGAGGCGCACAGCCAGGCAAACATGATCGCCGACGCCGCACGCGCCTTCGCCGGCGAGACCACGGCGAAGATCGCCGCGCAGGAGGCGCAGCAGTTGCAGCGGCAGTCACGCATGCTCACGGAGAACGCCTTGCAGGCGAATCGTGACGCCGACCAGCGGCCGAAGTGGCAGGAGCAGCAGCGCGCGCTCATGGCGCAGACCAAGACGCTGCAAAAGGACATGCAGCAGATCGATGACACGCAGCGCGGCCGTTACCGTGGCCAGATCGAAAACGCGAACCGCCAGCTCGACGACACCTCGAACGATCTCGCCAGCAGCCTCGACAAGGCGGACCAGACGAAGAGTCCGGAGCATCTTTATGGCGCGTCGGACAACCTGCGCGGTCGTTTGCAGCAGGCGGCGGATGTTTCACGCAACATCGCCGAACAACTGGCGAACGAGGCCACGCAACGGCGTGAACAGCTCGCCCGCCAGGAGAATCCCGCGCTCGCGAAGCTCGAAGAAGCGAAGAACACGCTCGCCGTGGCGGAGAATGCCGCGCGTGATCCGCGTCAGAACAAACGCAACGACCGCGATGGCATGACGCCGGCCGAAAAAGCGCAGCAGCAGCTCGCCCAGGCTGCGAAACAGCTCCAGGACCAGGCGGAATTGCGGGAGCAGAACCAGCTGACGAACAATCAGGCCGCGCTCGACATGAACCGCGCCAGCCGTGCCGCCGATGAACTCGCCCGGCAGACGGCGGAGGCCCGCCAGCTTCCCCTTCCCTCGCAAGAAGAAGCAGAAAAGGCCCGCAAGTCGAACGCACCGCCTTCCGAGGCCCAGAAGGCCATGCAGCAAGTGAAGGACCAGGCCACGCAGCTCGCCCAGGCCACCCGTGCGCTGGAGGCGGACGCGCTGGCACAGGAAGCCGCGCAGGCGTTGGAGTCCGTGCAGGCAGAGGCCATGCGTCCTCAGAATCAGCAGGATCTGACACAGACCGCCGCGCAGGCTAAAGCCGCCGCCGAGGCCCTCCAGCAGCTCCCGGAGAAGATCAATCGCGCCCGTCTTGCTGAGGAAATGCAGAAGACCGATCCACAGGCCGCGAACAACCTGCGTCAGGTCGCGCAACAGGCCAGCGATGCGTCACGCAACGCGGCGGAGCAGAACAAGCAGCTCGCGCAACAGGCCGCGCAGCAACAAGCGGGTCAGGAATTGAACAACCAGCCCGCCCAGCAGGCCACGGCGGATGCGCAGATGAAGGCAAATCAACTCGCGGAGCAGTTGCAGCCGCAAATCGACGCCGCACGCGCCCAACTGGCCGCGATGACCCCGGAAGTCAGCGAGATGATGAAACGCGTGGCCGAGGACTTGAAAACGACGCAGCAGGAGACCCAAACCGCCGCGAATGAGGCGAAAGCCGAGAAACCTGTCGATCAGGTGGCGCAGAAGGCGCAGGAGCTGCGACCTGAAGCCGCCGAAAATGCGGAGAAGATGGAAGCCTTGCAGGCAGCGCTGCGTCAGGAGGCCAATGCGGCCGATCTGGCGAAGAAGCCGGATGCCGCGATGGCCCGCGTGGCGGATGTGGCACTGGCGCAGATGCAGCAGAAGTCGCCGCAGATCGCGCAGAACCTCAAACAGGCCGCCCAGGCCACCCAAAGCCAGCCACAGGCCCAGAATCTGCAGGCCGCGGCCGATGCGCAGCAGCAGACCGCGCAGGCCTTGCAGCAGCTCGCCCAGAACATCGAGAAGATGGAGCAGGGCCAGGAACTCACCGACGCCGAAAAGGCCGCCATGCAGCAGATGGAGCAGGAACTCGGCGTGCAGGAGCCTTTGGACGAGGCCTATGAGCGTGCGCAGCAGCTCGCGCAGATGGCGCAGGATGCGAAGCAGAACCCGCAGGCCGTTCTGGAGGCCTTGGAGAAGGAATTGCCAAAGAATCCTTCCATGCAGAAGGCGCTGGCGGAAACGGCGAAGGGCACCGCGCAGCAGGCGGAGCAGGCTGTCTCCAAGGAAACGCAGCAGGCCGTGCAGAATGGCATGGCGCAGAAGCAGGCGGCCAATGACCTCGCCCGCGTGTCACGCCACCAGCAGCGTCTTGGGCAGAAAGAGGCCGCGCAGCAGATCGCGCAGGCCAGCAACCAGCTCCAGCAGGCCGGTCAACAGGCCGAGGCCCAACAGGCGAATCCACAACCGAACGCCCAGGCCGCGCAGCAGAGCCAGGCCAGCGCCGCCCAGGCCGCGAAAGCCGCCGAAGCGACCGCCAGCGCGACCTCGCCGCCCATGCTCGCCTCGCCTCTCGAACAATTGCAGGGCCAGATGCTCGCCCAGGCGCTGGATCAGCTCGATGCCCAGCTTCATCCGATGCAGGGCGGCCAGCAGCAGGCTCAAAACGGCCAGCAGCAACAGCAGCAGGGCCAGGGACAGCAACAACAGGCGCAGAACTCCCTCAACGACGCGCAGCAGGCCCAGCAGCAGAGCATGGCCGACTCCCGCAACAACGGCCAGACGCCCGGCTCCAAGCCTTCCCAGCAGATGGCGCAGAATCAGCAGCAGAATCAAAACACCCAGGCGCAATCCGCCGAGGGCGGCAATCAGGCCACGCAGCTCAAGGACGGCGTGCTGGGCCAGATCACCGTGCTGGTGAACGGCGACTGGGGCCACCTGCCGCAAAAGATGGCCGACGACCTCACCGAAGCCACCCGCAGCGAAGCCGCCCCCGAATACCGCGCCGCGATTGAGAGCTACTACAAAGCCATCGCGAACAAAGCAAAGCGGTAGCGGTGGGAGTTCAGCAATGATGTTCGCTGTAGGAGCGCCAACGGCGCGGAACTCCTGAGCCCAGGATGAAATCCTGGGTTTCGTGAGCGGTCGGCAGGAGGGGATGAAACCCAGCCCTGCAAGGGCGGCACTCGACACTGTGCTCCCGCTGCCACCCTCCATTCGCCAAGGCCATCCTGAGACGAGTTTCGCCCTTTCAGGGCTTCACCGAACTCGGTATGCACGGTGGCATCTTGCACAACCAGGGTTTCACCCCTGGGCTGAGGAATGCCGCGCCGTTGGCGCTGAGTTCCCGCGCAGGTTCCTGGCGGGAGCTGACAAAGACAGTGTGCGTCTCTTCGGAGTTGGAGTCCAGGCTTTCAGCCGATCCGCAGGCTGGGAGACGTTCGGGTCGCCTGAAGGCTGGACTCCAACGTCTGCCGATGACTGCGTGCTCTGAATAGGTGGGCAGAATGCAGGCTGACGAGCGAAAGGAACCCGGCTGTCACTGTCACCTCTGGAGAGGCTGGCCCCATCTGACTCGTGTCCTCATCCATTCATTCGCCTCCACCGGGATGACAGGCGTCCGCCAATCACGGGGCGGGCGTGATCTTGAGGCGGATGAAGCGCTGACCTTTGCTGCCAGCAGGGACAGTGGCTTTGACGATTTGGATGGTGCCGTCGTCGCTCTGCACCTCCTGGGTGACACCGATGCTGCTCCAGGTGGCGGCGGTGAGGGAATCGCTCCATTCCACAGTGAAGAGGTCGCCCGCGTTCACGGCCGCGACACTGCGCTGATAGTTGTATTCGAGACTGGCTCCGGAACGGGCGGTGCTCACGGGCAGGGTGCTGCTGGCGGCGGGATCGAGAAGGCAGGCGCGCTCGATGAGGTTTGGAATGCCGTCGGCATCCGCATCAGCCGTGTCCGCAGCGGCACCGGTCTCCTCGACGGTGCCGAAGTGCGCCTGCCTCCATGCCTGGGCCTTGGAAAGGGCGGTGAGGGTCACGTCATTGCCATCGCCGCCGGTGTAGCTGATGACGAAGTCGTTGCCGCTGAGGCTGATGATGCTGCCCTGAGGCTGTCCGGAAAACCTCCCGGCGATGATGCCCGCGCTGGTCTTGTTGAGGATGACGAATGACGAGCCGACGGGAAGGTTCGCAGGGGCTGCCACGGCCAGGTTGCCGCTGAGGACCACGTCGCCAGCGACGGTGATGCTGCCACCGGAGCCAGCCGCGCCGTTGCCGAGATTGACGCTGAGGGTGGCGTTGTTCTGCAATTGGAGGCTGCTGTTGAGCGTGGTGGCGTTTTGCAGCGAAACCGTGCCACTGGAGATGGTCAGGGGCCGGGAGAGGGTGCCGCCAGCGGCGATGTTCTGCGTGGTGACCAGCACCGTGCCGCCGGTCAAGGCCGAGGCCCCAGTCTGCGACAGCGTCAGGGTCCCTGCGGTGGAATTGATGCCATTGATGATGACCGGAGAGCCTAGCACCAGCGACCCTGAGGACGACGTGGTGTTCGTGGAGTTGGCGAGGGTCAATGTGCCGGCACCACCGTTGATCAGGACGTTCGTCGGGGTTGTCGAGCCTGTGATCGTCAACGTGGCGCCGGTGGAGGCTCCCGACGTGGCGGGAATGGCGGTTGTGCCTGAAGCCAAGGTCAGAGTGGAGCCGCTGGTGGAAAGGACGTTGGTTGAGTTGTCAACGCCTGTGGTCAGCGTGGCACCCGTCCAAGCCCCCAACGAGATGGTAGCGTTGGTGTTGCCCGACGACAGGGTCAGGGTCGAACCGCTGGTGGAAAGGACATTCGTGGTGAGGGTACGATCTCCTCCGAACCATGTGGCGGTGCTGCCACCGCCCACCAGGTTGGTGGAGGTCGTCGGGTTGGCAACAACGGTGGCACCGGTGTAGCCCCCGGCCATGGCGGGGACGATGCTGCCATTCGCGAGGCTCACGCCGGAAAAATTGACGGGTGCCCAAAGAGTGGCGTCCGGCGCGAGCGCGAGACCTGTCACGAGCGTGTTGCCACCAGACCAGGTGGGGCTGCTGATGGCCAGCGTCCCGCCATACACAGGGCCACCTGTGGAACCGGCTGGTTCGTCCACAGGATCGCTGGTCTGTGCCGAAAGCGAGGTCACGCCGAAACTCACGACGAGTGTGGCGAGCCTCAGGAAACGGGCGGCGGGTTTCATTTCGGAGGTTTTTACCCGAGAGAGCCTGACTTTGGCAATCCGTTTTCTCGGACAAAATGCCGGGCAAAGGCCCCACAGGAAAACTCTGAACAGCGAGAGCGACGGGGTCTGCTTCTCCGCCGCGCCCCGTTGTGGCATCACGGCACGACCTTCACGGGCGTGCCGATGTGGACTTCGTGGTAGAATTTTTCGGCCATGTGTCCGGGGAGGCGGATGCAGCCGTGGGAGGCGGGGTAGCCGGGCAGATAGCCCTGGTGCATGCCGACGCCGCCGTAAATGCGCATGAAGTAGTACATCTTGGCCCCTTCGAACCGCGTGCCGGGCGGGCGCGGGTCTTTGCGGTTGTCGATGTTCTGCCAGATCACATTGCCGTCGAAGTCCTCGTAGTCGCCGTAGATGGAGGATTTGTGGTCGATGTCCTTTTCCAGGGTGCGGTAGCTGCCAGGAAGGGTGTCGTAGCCTTCTGAGCCGGAGGAAATCGGCGAGCCGCCGGCGAGTTCGCCGCCTTTGAAGAGATAGACCATCTGCTCGCCCAGATTGATCACGACGGAGGGCTTCCCGCGCATGTCATCGGCATACCAGAAGCTGCCGCGCGAGGAGTCGCCGCGGATGAGGTTCATGGCCCGACCGTGGACGAAGCGGGCGGCGGTGGGCACCTGGTGGGTGAAGAACCTTTTCCCCGCACGGCCGACCACACCGCCGTCGCGTGGGAAGACGCAACTGCTGAGGCAGGACGAAACGAAGACCAGGACGAGCAGCGAGGGAAGACGAAGGCGCGATGGGCAGCTCATGCGCGTGGCTTGTCGCGCACCCGCCGCGATTCGTCAAGACGCGGTCACGGACGCACGAGGAAGAAGGCGCGGAACGGATCGAACAGCGGCTGCGTGGTGACATCGACACCGGTGGCCTCGTCGATCCAGCGATCCTGCTCATTCAGCAGGTAGTTCTGGTAACTGGCGGCCGCAGGATCGGCATCGCCACGCCACAGGCGGAGACGGGAACCGGCGGCGTGTGATTGCGAGCCCGGCGAGCGCGTTGTGGCGAGTCCGGTGCCGATGAGGCGGGTGCCGGCGGCTTGCGGAAGGGCGAGCGCATTGACGCGCACCTCGCCGAGCAGGACGATGCTGACTGGCGTGCTGCGGATCTGCACCAGCAGCCCTTCCTGCGGCTGGATGATGCGCGGGGCGGCCTCAGGATCGGCGATGACGAGTGTCTGGAAGCTGTTCGCGGCGGAATCGAAGAACAAAGCGCGGTCAGACTCGTCCGCTGTGGCTCCGGATTGGAAGTTCCCGGCCGGAAGCAGGCCACCGAGCGTCCAGTGCGGACGAATGGCGACACGAGCACCGGCGAGGGCGGCATAAGCGTCGAGTTTGAGGCTGGAAGTGATTTCAAAAGTGCGACCGGCGAGCGAACCATCGAGCACTTCGAGGTAATGCGGCACGGCAGGCAGCGTAAGCGCGACGGGAAGCGTGATCTGGACGCCATCGACGCTGGAAACACGGCCGATGAAGGCCGCAGGACGTTGGAGCGGCATGGACAGGGTCTGTTTGCCCACGGCGAACTCGCGTTGGGTCAAGCCCTGCACTGACGTGAAGGCGGTGGCTTCAGCGGTGCCGTCGAGATCAGCATCGAGCAGGACTTTGACCCGGACGAACGGCGTGGTGAGCGAACGGAAGCGCAGTGTGGCGGTCTGATCGGCATTCGGCTGCACCGCAGGCGTGATGGCGAGCGACGACCACGTGGCGAGATCGGTGCTGCCTTCGAGGACATAGCGAAGGTCCCGCTGCTCGCCGGCGGCCCGTGTCAGCAACGCGTCCACCGCGCCCGAGGCGGCATTGACTTCGAGGCGGAAGCGGCTGGTCTGCACGCCGCTGGCAGCGGGTGTGCCGAGCGCGTATTCGAGCAGGTTCGTGAGGCCGTCGGCATCGGGGTCATCGGTGGCGCTGTTCTGGGACGCCAGCGCGGACTGTGACTGCCAGGTGGCAAAGGTGGCCGCAGGAGAAGAGACGGCTGGAGAGGTGGCCAGATCACGCGTCTCGTGCTGGGCGAGAGGAAGGCCCAGTCCAAGCCCCAACACACTGAAGCCGAAATCGATGGTCATGATGCCGGAGGAGTCGGCGGTGTCGTCCATGAAGGATTCAAAACCGTTTTCACCGTAGGTCGAGGTGACGCCGGTGTTCACCGGCATGGTGCCATAACCGAGATTGATTATGCCCGAGGAGACACCCGTCACCGCAGGGAGGGACGGATCAGCACCATTTTCGTCGTAACGATCGTCGAGATTGGTGTTGGCGTTGGTGGTAAGCGTGACATTGCCGAGGCCGATGACGGAGTTCAGGCCTGCGAGCGGAGCACCCGTGGCGAACATCTCTTTCGGAATGTGGACGTAGTAGGCCGCAGCCGAGGTGGCGTAGAGCATGTAGGTGCCGTTGGCCGAGGTCACGGCCTCCGAGACAGGGGTTGCGGTGACCGCCTGCGACTGCTGGAAGAGGCGGACGGTGACGTTCGGCACAGGCAGGTCGATGCCGGACTCAAAGGTGCCGTTGTCGTTCACATCGCGGAAGACGAGGTTGCCCACCATGATGGCCTTCGGTTTGAGGCCGAAGTCGAAGGTGAGGTTGATGTTGGCGTCGTCCGCATTGTCGCTGGTCTTGTCGAACCCGGTCTCGCGGCCATCGGCATCGGTCGGCTGCGTGCCAGCGCCTGCGGAATAGGCGGCGGTGACGACGCCGGTGGTCTCGGGGCTGGTGGCAGGCTGCGCGTTCTGATTCAGATCGTCGTCGTTGCCAGAAGTGCTGAGCACGCTCGGCACGAGGAAGGCCAGCCTGCCGGAGGCGGTGAACTGCGCGGCCGGAATGCGCACCTTGTAGGTGTGCGGCGTGATCGCCGGCGGTGCGTAGAGGATGTAAGCGCCGGTCGTGGTGGTCGTGGTGGATCCGATCACGGTCTCATTGGCACTGCCATCCGAGTGGACGAGCTCCACGGTGATGCCAGGGATGCCCGCATCCGCACCGGCGGTGTATTTGCCGTCGGCGTTGTTGTCACGGAACACGAGATTGCCCACGCCGAGGCGCGTGGCGAAGCCGAAGTCGATGGTGAGATCGACGCTGCTGTCCTTGCCATTGTCATCGGAGCCCATGATGCCGCTTTCGGCGGCGCCTGCGGGAGCAGCGCCGGCCAAGAGCGTGACAGGTGGTGCGGTGGTGCCGACCTGCTCAGGATTCTGCACATCCATGCCGTCCTCGCCGATGTTGTCATCGCCGGAGCCGGACTGATGACCGCGCAGGGAGATCTTCTGGTAGAGCGGGCCGTTGCCGGGCGTGCCGCCGTTGATGCTGATGTTGTTTTTGAAGTTGTCCGCGGCGACGTGGACGGTGTAGGTGCCGGGGCTGAGATGGTCGAAGAGATAGCGCCCGTCAGCGCCTGTGTAAGTGCTGCGGATGAAGCTGGTGGAGCCCGCGTTGCCAGCGCCGGCATAGAGCAGCATCCAGACGCCGGGCACGCCCTCGCCAGCGTCGGCCACGCCGTTGTTGTTGGCATCGAAGAAGACGAGATTGCCGATGCTCATGAGCTCCGGTGTCGTGCCGCCGACAAAGCCGAAGTCGATGGTCAGATCGACATCGCTGTCGTTGTACTCGTCGGCATCGGCCAGGAAGCCGGACTCCGTCGTGTCGCCAGTGGCCTCCGAGTCGTAGGCGAGATCGAAGACGATGGAGCTGATGCCGGTGGCGGCCGGATTCGCGGCATCGATGCCATTTTCGCCGCGGTCATCATCGGTGCCGTCGTCACCGCCCCAGCCATTGACGGAGGTGGCGCCTTCGAGGGCTGTGCCGGTGAACTGGGAGGCTGGGATGTGCATGAAGTACTCCCCGGCCTCATAGGTGCTGAGAAGGAAGGAACCGTCGATGGCGGTGATCGTCTCCATCACCGGAGTGCTGCTGCCGGGAACGTCACCGAGGCGGTACAACTGCACCTGGATGCCGGAGACGCCGTAGTCGGTGTTGTCATAGACTCCGTTGCCGTCGAGATCGCGGAAGACGAGGTTGCCGACGCTCAGCGGTTTCGGTGAGAAGCCGAGGTCCACAGTGAGATCGACGTCCGCATCGGCGAAGTCATCCATTTCAGACAGATAGCCGGTTTCATCCGTCTCCGCCGCCGGTGCGAGACCGGGAAGGACTGTGAAGAAGGCGGTGCGGACACCTTCGACAAGTACGGAGCCGGTGGTGTAGCCATCCTGGCCGACATCGTCGTCTCCAGCGGTCGAGGAAGCCGTGGTGGTCGTGGTGTTGACCGGCTTCGACGGCACCAGATTGGCCAGCGCACCGCCCTCGGCGAAGTTCGAGGCAGGAACGCGCACCTGATACATGCCCGGGGCCACGTTGAAATTGTAGAGGCCGCCGCCGAAGGTCGGCGTGGTGGCGACCGGCTCGGTGGCGGAGGCCAGATTCGGCCAGAGCTGGACGGTGACGCCATCAATGCCACTTTCGACGTTCGGATCGAAGATGCCATCGTTGTTCATGTCGTTGAAGACCAGATTGCCGATGGAAACCTGAGGCACGAATCCAAGATCGATGGTGAGATTGACGGCAGTGTCGTTCAAATCATCGCTGGAGCCGAGATGCCCCGCCTCCTGGCTGCCGGTCGGCCCGTTCACTGCGGTGAGTTCGAAGACGGCGGTGTCGATGCCGGTGCCGGCAGGATTGCCACTGTCCACACCGTCCTCGCCGAGGTGGTCGTCGCCGGATTGCGTGCCGGACACACTGGCGTGGAAATAAAGCGGCATGCCGAACTCGAACTGGCTGGAAGGAATGCGGATGTAATAGCGGCCGGCCTGCAGATCGCTGAACAGGTAGGTGCCATCCACGGCGGTGACGGTGGTGGACAGCGGGGCGTCAAACGGCGGCACCATGCCCTCCGCATAGAGTTCAACGGTCACACCACCGATGCCTTCACCAGCGTCAGCGCGGCCGTTGTAGTTCGAGTCGATGAAGACAAGATTGCCGACGCCGACGGAGCGGAAGAAGCCGAAGTCGATGGTGAGGTCGGTGTTGTCGTCGTTGACGTTGTCGATGTAGGCCGCCGTGCCGAACTCGCCGAGGGAGTCGGTGGGTTCCTCATCCGGCATGAGCGTGAACACATTCGACACGATGCCGGTGGAGGCCGGATCGACGGAGTCGCTGCCGTTTTCATCAAAGTCATCGTCCACACCATCATCCCCGCCTTCGCCAGGCATCGAATGCCAGCCTGCGAGGAGTTTGCCAGGAGCGAATTCTGACGGCGGGATGAAGACCTTGTAGTCGCCGGAGGTGAGGTTGCTGAACTGGTAGAGACCGCCATTGCTGGTGATCTGCGTCGCGAGCGGCGTGGAACTGAGCGGATCGGCCGCCGCATCAAAGAGCTGCACCTTCACGCCATCGACGCCTTCGCCCTCATCGCGGAATCCGCTGCCGTTCAGGTCGAGGAACACGAGATTGCCGACGCCGACGCTGTTCGGATTCGCCGGGGCGAAGGAGAAGTCGAAGGTGAGGTTGAAGTTGTCGTCATCGAAGGTGTCGGCATCAGCATCGGTGCCCGTCTCGCCATCGGCGGCGACAGGCGAGCCATCCACCTCCAGGGCAAAGACAGCGCTGCTGATGCCATTGAGGAACGGCGTGGGATCATCAATGCCGTCGTCATTCTGCGGCACGTTGTCATCCAGAGCGATCTCCACCGGATTCGAACCCGTGGACGAGGCCAGCCCGTTGAGCGGGCGGCCTGCCTCGAATTCGGAGGCGGGGATGTGCAGACGGTATTCACCCGCCGGCAGGGAGCCGAAGAAGTATTTCCCGCCATCGCTGGTGATGTCGGTGAAGACTGGCAGGCTGAAGCCCGGCGTCTGGTTGCCGCGATACAACTGTACCGTGACGCCATCGACACCCTCGCCCGCATCGGCGAAACCGTTGCCGTTGCCGTCGATGTAAACCAGATTGCCGACACCGACCGGCGTCTGGAAGCCGAAGTCGATCGTCAGATCGACCGCAGCGTCGATTTGATTGTCCGTGGTGGCCTCGAAGCCGGTTTCTCCGCTGTCATCGGTCGGCGCATTGCCCGGGAAGAGGCTGGTGACGAGGGAGGAGACCCCGTTCACGGCTGGATCGCCATTGTTCACGCCATCCTCGCCAACATCGTCATCGCCCACGAGGCCTTCGAGGATGCTGATGCGCTGATAGAGCGGCGCTCCGGAAGCGAACTGAGTGGACGGGATGTGGACGATGTAGTTGCCTGGACGGAGGAAGTTGAAGCCGTAGCGGCCGACGGAGTCGGTGGTGGTGAAGGCCAGCGGACTGTCCACCTCAGGGAACTGGGTGTCAGAATACAGCTCCACACGCACTCCAGCCAGGCCTTCGCCAGTGTCAAAGCCGCCGCTGGAGTCAATGTCATCGAAGACGAGGTTCCCCAGGGCCACCGGACGGAACAGGCCGAAGTCCACGGTCAGGTTGATGTTGAAGTCATCAAGGTCGGTGGAGTTGTCGTAGCCGGTCTCGCCTTCGTCGTCGGTGGGCGCCTGCTCACGCACGAGATTGACCATGCTGCTGCTGATGCCGGTGACCCACGGCTCGTCGCTGTCGAGCGAGTCCTCGCCCGTGTCATCATCACCCGAGGTGTAACCTGGAAGGCTGAAGAGACCGCGCAGGTTGCCGGTGGATTCAAACTGGGCCGCTGGCAGATGGAGGAAATACTGGCCCTGCCACAGATTGCTGAAGAGGAAGAGACCGCCGTCCGCCGTGACGGTGGTGCCCACGGGCTGGGTGACGCCCGGGGTATCGCCCCAGCGATACAGCTCGACCACGGCCTCGTCGCGGCCTTCGCCCACGTCGAAGCGGTTGTTGCCGTTGGCGTCCACGAACACCAGGTTGCCGATGCCCATGATGCCGGGCTCCACGAAGCCGAAGTCGATCGTCATGTCGCCATTGGCATCGACAGTGTAATCGTCGATTTCGCCGCCGCGTCCATGTTCTGCGGAGCCGGCGGTACCGTCACCCAGCGGCTCGGAGCCCGGTGTCAGGGTGATGAGCGGGCTCTTCACCACCGTTTTAGGCCCGTCTGGCTGACGACCGCTGTCATCACCATCGATCTGATCATCAAGGATGGAGGAAATCGGGCTGCTGTAGCCGCTGCCGGCGAGCGGCAGGCCTTCGACGAAGTTCGATTCGGGGATCTGCACCTGATACACGCCGGGAGCCTGGCCGGAGAAGTAGTAGCGGCCGTTCGTGTCGGTGTAAGTCCAGCCGATGAGCACTTCGGCACCGTCGGCGGAGTTGCCGTTGAGATCGCGCCAGAGTTCGACACGCACGCCGGAGATTCCGAGCTCATCCGCGTCGTGGATGCCGTCTGCGTCGAGATCATTCCAGACCAGCGAGCCGATGGAGACCGAATCCGGCAACGGTGCGAACGGACGGCCGATGGCGAGGTCACGCGGACCCGCCCAGATTTCGTTGTTCGGTCCCGGCGGACGCGGGATCGGCACTTCATGGACGCTGACTGTGCCGTTCGGCGCACTGGCGACATTCACGCGCAGCAAGGCGCCGCTGATGTAGGTGCCCGGGTTCACCGGCTTGCCCCAGTGATAACCGGAGATGTACAAATGGCCGTCCGCAGGATTGAATTCGATGTCGCGCGTGTCCACGTCTCCCCTGCCCGCGCTGGAGATGGTGGCGATGAGCTGCGGCAGGCCCGCGGCGGAGGGCGTGGTGAGATCGACGGAGAAGATCTCACCGTCACTGCGGTTCACGCCGTAGAGCGCGTTGCCTTCGATGTCGATGCCGGAGATCAGCGCGATGGGCTGCCCTCCAGGCACCATGTCCACCAGCTCGATGTCGGTGACGATGGTGTTGAGGAACTCGCCGGTGGTGGCGTTGTAGCGGCGGACCTCGCGCAACACGCTGGTCTGCACCACGAGGTAGAGATTGCCATCCGGGCCGAAGTTCAGGTCCTCGATGCCGGTCTGGGAGATGAAGGTGTAAGGCGCGGTGCCGATCGGAGCGCCGGGCGTCGTGCCCGTGGGGCCCTGGAAGCGCACGATGCGGCCGCCGTTCACATCCACCACGTAGAAGTTGCCGTCCGGGCCGATGGTGAACTGCGCGATGAGGCTGACGCTGGCCGTGCTGTTGTCGAGCACCGGCCCCATATCCACGCCAGCGGCGCTGATCTTGCGGATGTTGCTGGCACCGTAGTGCGCCACATACCAGTGGCCATCCTGGCCGAGTTCGATGGCGTAAGGCACGTCGCCATAATCCGCATTGCCCTGGCTCTGGCTGTTGCCAAAGGCCGGAACGAGTGATCCCGAATACAAGCCGGTCGTGGCATTGAAGGTCTGGATGCTGTCCGCCTGTGTGGCGGAGACGTAGATGCTCGGCGTCAGATTGACGAAGCCGAAGTCGATGGTGAGCTCCTCATACGTGCCGCCGCCGGTGCCGGGCTCGTCGGCCGGGCTGAGGGCGATGACCGGGCTGTAAACGGAGCCGGCGTTCACCTGATGGCCGTTGTCGTCGTTATCGACGCCATTGTCGGTGAAGGCGGTGCTGCTGCTGGACAACGGCTGTGCGGGCGGCGGCGCTGGAATACGCACATAGACATTCCCCGGTGGCAGCGCGGTGAAGAGATACGCGCCCGTGGCGGAGGTCTGCGTGGTCTTCAGCAGCGTGTCGTCGATGCCGCCGATGCGGTCGTCCGCGCCTGCGGACCAGAGCTGCACGGTGACGCTCTCGATGCCGGGCTCGCCGCCGTCACGGAGACCGTTGTCGTTGGTGTCCTGCCACACCAGATTGCCCACGCTCATGCCGCGGAAGAGGCCGAAATCGACGGTGTACTCGGTGTCCGCATCACCATCATCCAGCGTCGGCTCTCCACCGGTGACCAAAGTGACGACTGGCGAGAAGACCGCCGTTCCCGGACCATCCGGCTGGGAGGCGGCGTTGTTGTCGTTGTCGATGCCGTTGTCGAGGTCCACCGGATTGCCACCGCGGATGTTCAGCGACGACGGCATGATCACGCGCATGAAGAATTTGCCCGGCTGAAGGTTGTCGAAGTGATACTGACCCAGAGCACCGGTGGTGGCGGAGCGGAGCATGAGGTCGCTGTTTGGACCGGTGCCGCCGATGAGGCCGTCCGCACCTGGATCCCAGAGCTCGACCGTGACATCCTTGATGCCCGGCTCGCCCACATCCCGCAGGCCGTTGAAGTTCGTGTCTTCGTAAACGAGATCACCGAGGCTGAGACCTTTGACCAGCAGCGAGCACGACTGCGTGGAGGAGCAGCCATAGGCGTCCGTGACGCGGATCGTGAACGCCGCGGTGCCATACACGGTGGAAGTGCCGGAAAGCAGGCCGGAGGACGACAGGGTGATGCCCGCAGGCGGCGAACCGGCAATCACGGACCAGGTGTAAGGCCCGGTGCCGCCGGTGACGCTGAACTGGCGGCTGTAAGGCGTGCCGTAGTAGGCGCTCGTCAGTGTCGTCGGCGTGATGCTGATGCCAGGGCAGTTCACCGCGAGCGTGTGGAGCTTGGTGTTCACGCAATTGAACGCATCCGTGACCTGCACGGTGAAGGACGCCGTCGTCGCCTGTGTCGGCGTGCCGGAGAGGATGCCTGTGGAGCTGAGCGAGAGGCCCGGAGGCAGCGAGCCGCTGATCACACTCCACACATAAGGCGCACCACCGCCGCTGGCGCTCAACGGAGCGGAGTAAGCCGTGCCGACGACACCGCTAGAAAGCGTGTCAGGAGAGATGGCGAGGGCCGGACACACGATGGTGATCGTGTAGGGCTGAGTTCCAGGCGCTCCATTGGCATCCAGCGCCTGCACAGTGAAGCTGTAGTCGCCCGGAGCGGAGGTCGTGGTGCCGGAGATCACGCCAGTGGAGGAGATCGTGATGCCGGAAGGCAGATTGCCCGTGAGTTTGCTGAAGGTGTATGGCGCAGTGCCGCCGCTGGCGGTGACCTGCTGGAAGTAGGGCACGAGGCGAGTCGCATTCGGCAGCGTGGGCGGCAGGATGGTGATCGGCGGATAGTCCACCGTGAAGGTGTAGGACTGGGTGCCGACGCAGTTCTCCGCATCCGTCGCCCTCACCACAAAGGTGCTGCTGCCCAGGCCGGTGGGAGTGCCGCTGAGCACACCGCTGGTGCTCAAGGTCATGCCGGTGGGCAGCACTCCGGAGCTGACAGTCCAGGTGTAAGGCGCGGTGCCGCCACCGACGGACAGCGTGCGGCTGTAGGACGCATACTGCACTGCGGAAGGCAGCGGAACGGGTCCGATGGACAGCGCCGGACATGCGATCACGATGCGCAGAGGCTGCGTCGCGGAGCAGTTCACGCCATCGGTGGCACGGACGGTGAAGTCGTAGTTGCCGGGCGTTCCAGTGGGCGTTCCGGAGATGAGTCCCGCATTCGAGAAGGTCAATCCGGCGGGAAGCGTGCCGGAAGCCAGCGACCAGATGTAGGGCGCGGTGCCACCGGCGGCCGCGAGCTGCTGGGAGGCATACACCACGTTTTTCGTGCCGCCTGGCAGGGTCGTCGGCGTGATGGTGATCGCCGGGCAGTTCACCACGACGGCATACACGGCGGAGCTTTGGCAGCCGTTGGCATCGGTGACGGTCACGGTCACGTTGTAAGTGCCCGGAGCGCTGGAAGGCGTGCCGCTGAGCACACCACCCGAGCTCAGATTCATGCCCGTGGGCAGGGCACCGAGGTAGCTCCATTGATAAGGCGAGGTGCCGCTGGAAGCCGTGAGCGTGCGCGGCGTGTAGGCCGCGTATTGCGTGGCGGCGGGCAGCGTGGCTGGCGAGATGGCGATGGTCGGGCAGGTGATCGTCCACGGAATCGTGGTGTCGAGCGAACAGCCGTTGGCATCGGTGGCACGGATCACGAAGCTGTAGCTGCCAGGGCTTCCGGTGATCGTGCCGGACAGCACACCGCCGGAGGAAAGCGTCAGGCCCGCCGGGATGGCGCCTGATGGATTGCTGAAGGTGTAAGGCGAAGTGCCGCCGCTCGCGGTGAAGGTCTGGTTGATCACCGCTCCCTGGGCCACCGACGCCAGCGACGTCGGCGAAAGGGAGATCGTGGGGCACACGACCGCGAGCGTCATCGCTTTCGTCGCCACACAGCCTGAGGCATCAATCGAGCGCACGGTGAAGCTGTAAGTGGCCGGGACTGCCGTCGGCGTGCCGCTCAGAATACCGGAACTGGCCAGGGTGAGGCCTGTCGGCAGCGCACCGGCGGAAACCGACCAGTTGTAAGGCGAATTGCCACCAGCAGCGCTGAAGGTGGCGCTGTAGGCGCTGCCCTTCATCGCATTCGTGAGCGTCGCCGGTGTGATGGTGACCGCCGGGCAGGCACGCAGGCCGAAGTCGATGGTGTTTTCCGTGTTGCTGACTCCGCTGGTGCCCGGCTCGCCGCCAGGGGTGAGCTGGAAGACCATGCTGCTCACCGCCGTGCCGGCACCGGCAGGCTGCGTGCCGTTGTTGTCATTGTTCACGCCGTTGTCCGTCGAGACAACACTGCCGCTGGCGAGCGAGTAGGCTGCAGGCGGCGTCAGGCGCACGTAGTAGCGGCCTGCGGTGTAAACCTTGAAGCTGTAGGAGCCATTGCTGAGCGTGGAAGTGGTCTGAAGCGACACATCAGCGTCACCGCCCGTGCCGCCGATGACGTTGTCAGCGCCCGGGCTCATCAGTTCGACCGCCACGCCACCGAGTCCGGACTCGGT
>NZ_JACSRD010000184.1 GCF_014879935.1 Prosthecobacter sp. | reverse complement strand
TCCTGCTGCTGGCTCATGGGTGGCATGGTGGTGATGACGACCTTGGGGTTCTTGAGCTTGACCAGGTGATGGAGCTGCATGCCGTTTTCCTGCTGGCCGGTGTTGTGCCGGTAGAGGATGGCGTAAGCACTGGTCTGGATTTCGGTCGTGTGGATGACCTTGTCGGCGTTGGGCGTGGTGGAGGCCGTCTTGTAGTCGATGATCTCCCCGCGCTGAACGAGGTCGAGGATACCGATGAGTTTAGGCAGACCATGCATGCGCAGGTCCGCCTCCACCGACACCTCGACGGCATCAGGCTTCAACTCGGCGGGAACGTGGGATTCCCGCAGGTAAGTATCCACCAGACGCCAGCCGGTGGTTTTCTCATCGTCTTCCTCGCCAGGCTCCCAGGTGACGGAACCTTCCGAGGTGTCCGCCCACGCGGTGGTGTAGGCGACATGTGCCTGCTTGAGCGTGAGCGGCTTTTGCAGCCAGCGTGCCTTGTTCCAGGACTTCAGCACGGCATGAACCGAGCTGCCGAGATGGAGCGAGGGTGTCTTGGGCTTGGTGAGGCGGAGCACATAGCGGAAGTAGAACTTCAGACGACACTGCAAGAACAGCCCCAGCCGAGAGGCCGAGACGGTTCGTTGCAGGTCGCTGAGGATGTCCTTCTCGCCTGGCTCCTTGGGGATGGAGCTGGCTTCGGCGTTCATGCGGCTTGGGCGGTGGGGCGTTGCTGCCAGCGGGTCTGGCGTGGAGCAGGCTTGCCCACTTTCACGAGAAGATCCTCGATGAGCTGGCTGGCCTGCATTTTGTTCAGCTCCTTGACGCCGGTGCCAAAGAGCTGCTGCGCAAGGTCTTCCACCTCGTGCTTGGGGAGCTGGTTCTCGTTGATGATGCGCAGGATGAACCCGCGCTGTCCCTCCGTGCAGTTCCAGCGATCAGCCGCCGGTTTGGCAGGAGCACGATGACCATTGCCATTGGTCGAGTAGGTGCGTCCGTTCTGCGGCGCATGATTGCCGTTGGAGCCGTTCGATCCATTGCCTTCCGGCACGAAACCGGGATGCTGGATTTCCTGGTCAACAGAGTGCTGGAGCAGGCCGTAAAGCCTGGCGATCTCCGTCTCCGCCTGGGTGATGTCGGAGAGTTCCGTCTCGATGGAGGCGGAGAAGCTGTGGCTGCTGTATTGAGGCAGGCCGAGCTTTTTGGAATAATTGGCGCTGAGTTTGATAGCCATGATGATGTGTGTGTTGGGTTGTGGGTGTGGACACGAAAAAGCCCACGCGCCGGTGAAGGCACATGGGCTTCCTGTGGTGATGGTGGTGGAGTGCCCCTAAGCCGCTTGCGCGATCCCAGGAGCCGGAGTGTTGGAGGCGGAATCGTCGGTGATTCGCAGGTTGGTGGCCGTCTGCCATCCGGGGGTGCCACGAAGCGCCTGGAGCAGCAGTTCATCCGTGAGACGAGTCATCGGAATCCTGCGCTGCCGGGCCTCGTGGTAGAGGACGGAGACGACGAACCTGGAGATCACGGGCGAATAGTGGGTGGGCCGTGACATGGTTGAGGTTGATCGTTTGCGGAGGTCTGACGGAATGTTGGTATGAACAACGAACCGCCAGCCTATCGAATGTTTATGACACAAAAGGAACGGTCATTGCACTGAGGCCCTCCACGGCATTATGGACACTCACGTCGGCCTGACCGAGTGAAAGGGAGGGGATTCGATTTATCCGGGTCCCTTTTCTTTAGCTGCGGGTCACTGTGATCGAAGCCACAGTTCAAGGCGCTTCTGACATTCACCAGACGGCAGGAATGCCCCTTGCTCCATCATCGCTTGCAGCTTTTCCACTGCCGACTGCTGCGTGATGATGGATTGCGCCAGAAGCTCATCCAAGATTCCCAGAATACCCATCACCCTCACTTTGGCGGCGGATGCTTGCGCACGAAGCTTCTTGTCGCTCGTGAGCAGAACGGCCTTGAGTTCATTGGCGAGAAAAAGCACGGATTGATCCTCGATCCCCAAACTCGCAGCATACTGAAAATCACGGACTTTCTTTAGTTCGGCATCATCGAAGGACTTCACCTTGATGACACCTGTAGCTTGCAATGCCTCGACCACAGGCCACTGGCTTTCCTTTCTGACTTGTCGGATCACAAGATCTGTCGTCCATGTCTCAATGCCAAGCTTAAACCAGGCACCAATAAGCCCCCCGTTGATCAGGTCGATCAACACACAGGCGTCTTTGACTGCAATCTTCATTGCCGTCAGGAAAACACCTCCCGGAACTCTTTTCGGAACTCACCAATGGTCTGTCCGAGCAAGCTGGATGCCTTTGATGCGCTAATGCATTCCTCTGCGACCGCACGATGAACCAGTTGTTTGAATCGGGAGTGGCTCTCGTTTCCACGATACAGGTCATCACCAGGTTCACGTTTTTGAGCACGCCAAGCATTCGCCTCCCGGCAGAAGCGCAAAAACACCTGTTCGCCGATGAGTCCTAGCTGTCGTGCTCTCATCATGATGGCCCAGATGGAGGCACCAAAATTAGCCTTCATCTCGATCAGCTCCCCCAGGCTCAAACTGGTCCGGTGCTTTCCAAAAGTTTGCTCAAAGCTCTCCTTGGGCAGCAGCAATGCCCCAGCGAACCGTTTCACAATGTCTTCCTCCTCCTTCTCGGAAAGGTTCTTGGCGAGAGGCAGGACAAGATGCGCCAGCTCATGAACGGCAGTCATGCGCTTCCTGAGCAGGTTCACATTCAGCCAGTCAGCCAGCACGATGACAGGGCCAGCCTCAGTCTCAGCAGAGAATCCGTCAAAATCCTGGTCAGCATTTGCTAGTTCAAACACCTTGATGCCATGTGACTCGATCAGTTCGATCACATTCGGCAGCGGATCTCTTCCCAGCTTCCATTCCTTGCGCAGTTCATCCGCCATTTTTTCAGCAGCTTCTGGAGTCTTGATGCTAGGCCCTGCTAGCCGGCCAGGGAACTTGCTGGGAGCATCCACGATTTGTTCGATCTCATGGTAGCGCTCGAAATACTCCATGGCTCGCTCACGAACCGCCTGCTCAGCCTTCACGCCTAGTGAAGCCTTTTTCCTAAATCGAACGTCCTGAAGAGTGATGGTGAATGGGCGGAAGAAATAATCAGGCACCTGATCCAGTGCGTCACAGAGCTTGATCAAAACAGCGGAATCTGGCTGCATCTGACCTGCCTCATATTTGGCAAGGGCAGTGTGAGAGACCGCTCCGCCAATCGCATCTGCCAATCCTCTCAGGGCTAAACCCTTCATCGCTCGCGCTTGACGAAGCCGTTTGGAAAAGATGTCGGGGGCTTCGGTGGTCATGGTTTACATAAATATATCCTTGACCATCTTTTGTAAACATTCATTTTGGAGCAATGGAAAGTCGAATTCCAAAACAGAGAAGCCGATTCCGGGTGCAACCGGAACCGGCTCCTTTGCTTCAGATGGTGTCCCTTGCTGGAGACACCCTCCTGGTAGCAGGCTTGGTTCAAAGCGCGCCGATTCTGCAAGATCAGCCAGTGGGGGTCAAGCCCAAATCGAGGCTTTATAAAGGGATTGCAAACAGGAGACCAAGAAGATGGCTAAAAACTATCATGTGACTCGCCGGGAGACCGGCTACGCAGTGGTGGGTGCTGGTAATCAGCGCGCTTCGTCCGTTCATCGGACGCAGGGCGAGGCTATTGCCGCAGGTCGTCCGCTAGCTCAAAAGGCTGGCGGCGAACTGAGGATTCACGGCGCGGACAATAAAATCCGCGAATCGTGGAGCTACGGCAGTGATCCATTCCCACCCAAAGGCTAAAGGTCCACTCATGGCTCCGTCATCTTCAAGAGGTGGCGGAGCTTCGCCCTAGTTATTTTGCGCTTCACGGAATCGGTACTGATCGAACTCCAAATTTTAGGCCACGCCAACTTCGTGTTCTGTGTATTCCTGCTTGTCGTTATAATGCAGCACTGAAGAGCTTATAGCGCGATAATGTTACGGCTTCATTCGTTTCCACCAATCCCGAAGCGTCGGCCATGCCTTAACAGGAATTGTGAAAGCAAATCGCTCACGCTTTTTTGTTTCAATTATAACATGCTCATCAGAGCCTGAGGTCCAAGGATTCCTAAGCGTAAAATCATGAAACTCATTGGCAGGGTCGAAAGTGATTTCAAATCCACTCTTGAGATTTACAAAGGAGAGTGTGGAGTCCTTCACAGTGAGCCGGTACTTATCACCAAAGAAAAAACCGCCCATCTTTACGGTGAACTCTCGGTTCGTAACGTCCAACAACTCCGGCGGAATACCTTTGTTTTCTCTGCTTGGAGTTGCTGAGGGTAACGGCGGTGGTACTGAGACGAGGCTTTCTGGTGGCTTATTATTCGCTTTTTTATCGTTTTGCGACTTCGGCAGCGGCGGTGGTATTAATTTTGTAGCTGGCTTTGTTGAAAATGACTGTGTGGGAGCATCTGCACCATTTTTTGTTTTGGCGCTGTCACTTGTCGTCGTTGCCTTCCAATCTGGAGGGGCTTCCGGCATTAGTATTTTGCGCTTCTCAGACATACTTGGACGTTATCGGGACCCAGCCGAGTGCTGCATGAAAATGCGGCCATCCTGCTCATTGCATAATATGTGAGAACCTGCTGCAGCTTTGTCGGCCAAGATCAATTCGGCAAGGGGCTTTGAGATCAAGCGTTCCACTGTGCGTTCGAGATGACGTGCTCCATATTCCTCGCTATACCCCTGAGCAATGAGCATGGCTTCTGCTGTAGGGGTGAGTTCGAGGACGATGTTTTTGTCCTTCAGGCGTCCGTTTAGGCGAGCGATAGTCAACGCGAGAACCTGCTTCACTTCATCGTGACCGAGCGGCTGAAAGGCCACGATGTCTGTTAAGCGGTTGATGAATTCTGGGCGAAAAAGTTTTCTTGCCTCGGCAAGGATGGTTTGGCTGAGTTCCTTGTCTGGAGCTGCCTCTTTGCCCTCTTTTTGGAATCCGATTGCAGCCTTTTTCCCGACGGCTCCAACGTTCGAAGTGAGAATGATGATCGTCTCACGAAAATCGCAGCGAACACCGTGGGAATCGGTGATGAATCCATTGTCGAAAATTTGGAGGAAAATGTCCATAATCTTCGGGTGCGCCTTCTCCACTTCATCCAGCAAAACCACGCTGTAGGGCTGGCTTCTGACTTGCTCCGTGAGCTGTCCGCCTTGGTCATGGCCGATGAATCCGGGCGGTGCCCCAATTAGTTTTGATACGCTGTGCGCCTCCATAAGCTCAGACATATCGATCCGAATGAGCTGCTTCTCATTTCCAAACAAACACTCGGCCAGTGCCTTGGCGAGTTCAGTCTTTCCTGTACCACTGGGGCCAGCAAACAAAAACACTCCGATGGGTCTTCCACCTTGCTTGAGGCCAGACCGCGCCAGACGAATCGCCTCGCTCACCGCCTCAATGGCTCGACGTTGCCCCTTCACCCGCTTTTCGAGATCGGCTTCCAGGCGCAGCAGTCGTGCCGAATCGTCTTCGGTCAGTTCACCCACTGGCACCTTGCAACGGTGAGCCACAGCCGCAGCCACATCCTTCCGCGTGATCGAAAGCCCGGCTCTAAACTGCGCTCTAAAATCACCTGACAATGACCGTAGCCTGGCTTGGGCGCAGGCCTGATCTAAGACATCAATTGCCTTGTCTGGCAGACGATGGGCTGGGAGATAGCGGACGGTCAAATCAACTGCCGCATCCATTGCACCATCTTCAATTTTAACCCCGTGATGGACTTCGATGTTGGATCGTAATCCTTGGAGTATGGCAATCGTTTCAGTGCGATCTGGCTCAAAGACTTCAATCACTTCAAACCGGCGTGCTAGAGCAGGGTCAACTTCAATATGCTTTCGATATTCCTGCGTTGTTGTCGCTCCAATGACACACACTTCGCCGCGGGCTAGGGCTGGCTTCAGCAAATTGGCAGCATCCATGGCCCCAGATCCCTGTCCAGCTCCAGCCATCAGGTGGATTTCGTCGATAAAGAGGATTAGATCAGGATCACGTTTCGCCTCAGCAATCAGGACTTGCAGGCGTGCCTCCATGTCACCCCTCAGATTGGTTCCGGCAACAAGGCTCCCCATCGAAATCTCGATGATGCGCTTGCTAGCAAACTCGGGAGGAACCTCCCCCTTGGCAATTCGTTGGGCCAGACCTTCGACGACTCCTGTTTTTCCCACCCCAGCTTCACCGATGAGAATGGCATTGTTTTTCCGGCTGCGTAGCAGCGTCTGAATCAGAGAGCGCATCTCCACCTTTCTGCCAATCACCGTCGATAGTTCTCCCTGCCGAGCTAGTGCAGTCAGGTCGCGCCCCAGTCTATCCACCAGATTGTTTGCAGGCTTTCGCTTGTTCAGTTGTTTGTCTGGCTGGTGATGTACTTGTGGAGGCTTTGCTTCGCTGGGGCCCGCCTGTTCAACCGCTGCTCCTTGCAGTGCAGTCAGCACCGCTTCGGAAAAAACTCCCGCCGCAATACCCGCTTGATCCAAAACGCTCAGCAGCCAGGGACCGGAAACCGTCACAATGCCAGCAAGCAGGTGCAGTGGCTCGATCATTTCACACGCTGTTAGTGCCGCCACCTTATCGGCTTCGGCAAAGACCTCCCGCGAAAGCCCACTCCGCCTGAGATGTGTGTCCACCTTCTCTGACTTGGAACCACGAACGAGAGCCCTTCGCAATCGACGTCTGATTTGAGTTGTTTCCAAACCCGCCGTTGCAAGGCAGGCAGCCAATTTTAGGACTGAACAAACTTCCTGTTGGATACGCTGATCGGAGAGCGACGTGTTCTCAGCCAAGATGCCTGCCACATCCAATTCCACCAGCTTGAGCAGCGCCAGAAAATAATGTTCAGGCTCCAACTCGGCACAGTGAAGGTTAGCTGCCTCAAGCTCAGCCAGCCGCCAAGCAATCAGCAGGGAATCAGAATGGCGTAGTGGTTGCGAACTCATGGCAGTCGATCACTTGGTAGAGCAGAGTAGATTCATATGAACTCCTACACAGATCAGCAGCGTGGTGATCAATAAGACCAGCGAGATTTTCCAGATCAACAGGCGGCGTCGAAACACCTGCTTGGTGAAGTCATCGAGAACTTTGAGACAATTCTCAAATTCAACTTGGCGTCCACCCAACTTCAAAGCTTCCTCCCAACGCCGCCTCGCAAGATCAAAACGCCCCTGTTGCACATAGATTCGAGCCAGGAGGTCCAGCCCGTCCGCTGATTGTGGCGTCATGCCTCCGGGACACAATAGCGCCTCAGCTTCCAGCAGGCGTTTGCTTGAAGCCATCTCCATAGCACGTGCGAGTCGCAGACGGTCCTCAAAACGCTCTACGATGCGGCTGACCGCGGTTTGGGACTGGTCTGGCAAACTCGACATGGTCGAAATCAGAGAATGGTTGACCCAATTCCGCTTTGTGCTTTCTCGGCTTCATCTTTGGGAAGGAGATTCCAAAGTTTCCTCACAACATCGGTAAGTCCCTCCACATTGTTTTGCTGGAGATAGCTCCTACCACGCTCAAACAAACGTTCTGCTGCATCTGAGTCTCTAAATTTGTGCTTCTCACCTTCCATACGTTGAAACTGGCCCACCCAGTAAGCAGGGATTGAAAATAAAATTTGTGCATAAATGGAATGGCCCTCCTCAATTTTTTTCGCTAGCCGATCTGTCTGTTTCTTCGCGATGATTGATTCCACAGCATCAGACCAGTCCTCTGCTTTGTCTTTCTGGCCGCTATTTCCATGTCTTGAGGCCAGTTCTTGAAGCTCTCCCTGAAGCTCCTTGGCTTCCGCGATAAGCGTGGGCCATTTCAACTTTTCCTGTGCAGCATCGAGTTGAAGCTGCAGATCCAAAAGCCTCTTTTGCGCCTTCTCTGCGGCTGAAGGATCTCCTTTGGCTGCGCGCACGGCATCAACAAGTTCCCGATCAGATTCCAGTTTCTCTAACTCATCGAGGACGGCCGCATCTCCAGCTTGTTCGGCTTTTTGTTTAAGCTCTTCGAGCCTCGCCTTCTCTTCCCTCAGCGTTGCAGCAATCAACGTCGCATCAGCCTCCTGCTTTTCGATCTTCAGATCCTTTTTGAATTCTTCGTCCAAGAGCGGAAAATAGGCTTCCAGTTTAATTGTTCGGGATTCAGTGACTTTCAGTGTCACTTCGACCTCTGCCCTTGCCGGGAGGTCGCGACGCACCATTGACGAATCAATCTCTAGTGCTCCCACTTCCCGATTTCGCATCGCAAGTTCATTCTCACCT
Organism: Prosthecobacter sp.; assembly: GCF_014879935.1. GTDB lineage: Bacteria > Verrucomicrobiota > Verrucomicrobiia > Verrucomicrobiales > Verrucomicrobiaceae > Prosthecobacter. The sequence goes on along the minus strand of NZ_JACSRD010000184.1, from coordinate 48,284 downwards.
TCAAAAACTGGGATGCGAACTGGCTCACCTGGTTGTCCTGTTTTCAAGGCAATCGTGGTCCTGTATGCTTTTCCTCCTCGTTTTTTCTGCGGAAGACCAGAACCAGCCTTGAAAAACCACTCAACGGTTCCATCCGCAAGACCTAAGCCGATGGATTTGAGTAATGGCTGCTCTTCGATCACGGCTCCAATCGTGTAAACTACATGGTCAGGCACGGCTTTTTGTATCGTGCCGTGGCGGTCTGCAATTTCGATGTGAAACGTGTTTCGCGAACCCTTCTCAGCCAGCAAATTTGCCATAAAAGCACCCTCTGCGTTCAGCGGAATTTGTCCACTGCGCCACTTGGTATCGCGATTAACAAACTCAAGCGTGAATCCAACTATAGGTTCTCCAGTTGGATTCATCACTTTGCCGGCGATCAAGGGATCAATATCGTGCCCCACCGGCTTGTAACTATCTGAAATATTGACCTGAAATTCTCCTGCCGCTGCTTTCTTCTGTAGTTTTGAGTCCACTTTTTGAGTGCCTGCGAAAACAGCAGCTCCGCGAGCAACCACAGTCAACGGATCTTGGCTAAAGTCGATGGGGATGCCCAAGCCTGCGTTGAGCATTTCTCGGAAGTAGGGGGCCTTGGTTGGCCCCCCTACCACAATCACTTTTTGCACGGCCTGCGTGCTAAGATTTTTTTCCTTGAGCACTCGACAACAAATTTCTACTGACCGCATAATGATTGGTTCAGCAACAGCAATAATATCGTTACGGCTCAGCACAATCTCATCGCATTCGATGGTGTTTCCCGTGGCATCTTCAAAGGCGATCCCTCCACTCAAAGTTGTCTTGTCCTTGATGGAAAGCTCGATGCGCGCCGTCTCAACCGCGTGCTTGAGGCGCTTCATCTCTGTCCCCCAACGCTCTGATCCACGAGCAAAGCCCGGCAGGTTGAAGTTTTTTGTGAGCTGCGGGATAACAAGTTTTTCCACCACGGACCAATCAATATCGGAGCCACCAAGAAAATTGTCGCCACCATGATGCACCACATTGATCATCCCTTCATTCGCCTTGATCAAGGCGGCGTCAAAAGTCCCTCCACCAAAATCATAAACCAGCCAATACGCCTTCTCAGAATCGATCTGGAAGCCGTAAGCCAGAGCTGCGGCTACTGGCTCGGTGAGAAGCGGACTTGCAGTGAAACCAGCCAACTCAGCAGCACGTCGAGTGGCATCACATTGGTGCAGTTCGAACGCCGCAGGCACCGTGATCACCGCTGACTGAATCACCTCTCCGGTCTTAGCCTCACCAGAGGCACGCATCGCTTTCAATACTTCAGCAGACAATTCTTCTGGTTTTCTGCGCTGCCCGCTTGAAGCAAAATCATAAAGGTGAGGCGTCCCCATCTGTCGTTTAAACTCGACATAAGCATCTCCATGATTGCGCTCGCTGGCCAACGCATTTTTCGCCCTCGTTCCAACAAATGCCAGCCCCTGTTTGTTGATAAAAACCGCTGAAGGGGTTACATCTTGGTCGTCCGAATTCTTGATGATCTGAGGTTCAATTCCGTTCAGAACAGCGATGGCGCTATTCGTAGTTCCAAGATCAATTCCAAAGTCAATGGTGCTTCTGCTCATGCTGTTATGATTGTTATTTCTTGGATGTTGGTACGGCAATGTCGATCTCGCCCCGTTGAACCATCGTCTGGTTCCACATGATGGTGGGTCTAATCGTGCGAATGATCCGTTCTTTGCTAATGGCTTCTTGAGGTTCTTCAGTCACCACCTGATCGGGCAAACCCGAATCAAAGGCTTCACCTGTTCGATCAATCACCTTGAGACCAAGTCCTTGAATGCATTCACGTATTGCGTCCAAGGCGTTGGAAAGTTTACGTATGTCTTGGGGTGTAAGGTTTGCTTTCGGCTCTGATGTTTCAGCATCAATCAAGGCGCTACCCATACGCCAACTTTGGTTAGCGACAGCTATCAAAGCTTTCACAAGGCCCTGTTCATTGAGATCGCTGCTTGGGTCTTTTCGATTGGAATTCGTGGCTGCAACCGCCGCCTGAATCAGATCATTCGCAAATTGACGGGGATCAGGCATTGGAACCTGCGGTATTGAAAGCGAATCAGGGACGTTCATAGTGGAATGGTAGTTTGAGTTTATTTGGTGCCACCAGCTTGGATAAGTTTTATAATTTCAACTAACTTTTCAATGATTACGGCATTCCAAACGTCTCTGCGACTCAGTGCAAAATGAATTTTCTCAGGGTGTTCAGCAGATACATGGACATGCCCTTGGTAATCATTGAAGCCAAAGTTCCGATAAGGAATTAGAAGTTCCTTTTTCCACCACAACGAGCCCGTTTCGCAACTCACACCGGTCTTTGTAAGCAACAGGGGTCCAACTTGAACCGTTCGCTTTCCTGACGTGATATACTCTGCAAGCATCGTTACGTAATTCGGGAGAATTTGATGATACAGAGATTCGAGTATTGAAGTGAAGTCTGCTTGGGCCTGCGCGTCACTCCGAAAAAACCGCTTACATTCTACCGAAATCGAATCATCTCGCCCGCGAACGCCAATTAAATATGATGTGCTTGCAATCCCATTTACGACCTGGGTAAAAATTCCGAACCGAAGCCCGGTAATGTTTGCGGCGGCAATTTGAGTTCCGTTATAGCGCACAAAACTCTGAGTCACCTCAAACTCATCGGATCGAATTTTGATCGTTCTATCCCACTGCTTTTGCTCGTTAAAAATCTTCTCTAGCGTTCTCCGATCATCCATCATACGCTTTTTGAGATCGGGATCGGTTGCTAATTTTAATGCCAAATTGATGGCTGCCGCCGCCGTTGCCGAATCGCTTTCATCGTTATGAGCCGCGATTGATATTTCGCGCAAAGTGATGGCAACAGTATTGACAAGATTGTTGTAAGTCTCGGAGCTTGGCCCCAGGGTTGACGCCCATGACGGTAGTTGCGTCATGATTGTCCGCTGAACCTGCTGTAGTTTTTGTGCCGGACCGAGAGAGCTTTCTTTAATTGTGCGTAGAGAGTTGAAAATTGGCTCAAGTTGCTCACCAGCAAGGTTGTTCTCGCCAATCGCGATATTTCTCATCAAGCGCTCTCGAATGTGCATGCCAGAGGCGAACTGGAGGGCCTGTTTCAACAATTCCACAAAGGTTTGATTGTCTCCTGTAGCCTTTTGATGTGCGACCAGCAAATTTGCCACAGTCTCCGCAACACTGTCGAAAAGATCATTTCGTTGGTGTGCATCATCGCCATGAAAGAGATCATAAATACCCATCAGAGGTGTTGACGCGATCATGAGATCAGAGGCGAGTTGCGTGCCTTGATCGGGTTTCCTTTCCGACTGCGTTTGGGCTGACTTTAGTTGTTGATCGACTCGTTTCCGTATGGGTGCCAACACCAGTTCTGCTGTACTTTCGACGTCATCTTGACCTTGGTTGGTCTGCCGCATAAAATCCACGTGGAATTTTGCCCAATCCATTCGGCCCTGCTCAGCAAACTTTAGCGCAGCCTCAGCATTTACCCGGTCCAATGCCTGTGGGAGCAGACGGCGCATTCTGCGCACAAATCCCGTGGTCAGCGCCTCATCTTCGAGAGAGCGCACTCGTTCTTTGAGAACTTCCCAGAGTTCATCCGAATCGACCAACGCCTCCCAGCGTTCGAAGGAATCGCGCCAGTAGCCCATGATTTTCTCATCGCGTCCAGCGTCAAGTTCATATGCCACATGGTGATTGGTCCAATCGACCGCAAACATGTGAAACATGATGGCTAGGTTATGCTGAGCTGCGAAAGAACCCTCAGTTTCTCGTTCCCCCCAAATTTCAATGGCTTTCTGCGCGTCTCCGGCGAGCAGAGCTTGAATGGAGATGTCTTCCTTGCTAGAGCCAAACTTTTCGGGCCAATACCAAAAGAATTCATCCACCAGTCGGTGCTCGGGTTCCTTCATCCGCGCCAAGGCATCACGTATTTGCTCAGTAGTCGGTGGTGGGGCCAATGGGAAAGCGGCTTTGGCACCGGCCGCAGTCCCTGCCATGCCCTCCTCCATCATCATCTGTAATCTTTGAGCCTGCTTAGCAACCTCTTTGGGTGTGGCATCGACTGGCAACCCGGTGATACGGAAGATGTTCTTCTGGTACAGTTCGAGCGTGCAAGCCTCCAAAAGGGGTGCGCATTCATTTATTCCTGTGGGCTGACTCATAAAATTGGGCTTACATGGAAATGCCGCACCGCCAGAGACGCACTTGCGGGGCGTATTTTTGACGAAGATCAGGCCACTTGTTGAAGGCTTCCTCCATCACATCTGCCGCAGCTGAGAGACGCCCCTGCTTTTTGAGTTCAATGGACTGAAGGGCCATCTGCTCTGCCATCACTTGATTGGGTGATGAGTGAGCGGTGCCCAATGCGGCTTTGGACACATCGGCTGCAAGTTGTTTGGAAGAAGCGGCGCCATGCCCCGGCCTCCAGCGCTCCAACGCATCAAGCATTTCCATGGCATTTTGAAATCTGTCCACCGGCCTGATGCTCAATGATCGCGTGATGATGGCATCCAAAGCGGCATTCACATCGGCATTCAATTCCGAAGCTGGGCGAATCTCTTCTTTGAACAAGTCTTTGCTGCCCCATCCCAGATCTGTAGGGTACTTGTAGGGCAACTGGTCGGTGAGCAGCAGGTAGAGCGTGGTGCCGATGGCCCAGACATCGGCAGCACAAGAGTCACCTTTGCTTTCCGTAAACGCCTCTGGTGGTTTGAAACTGATCGTGCCAGCGGCAGTCGCAAGCAGAGTGAGTGGATTGACCCGCTTCGCCAAGCCAAAGTCGCTGACACGCGCTCGCAATCCATCCGTCTCGTAACCGACCAGTATGTTCTGTGGCTTGATGTCGCGATGCACAATGGGCGGTTGTTCACGGTGAGCCACCGAAAGCCCACGACAAACCTGCTTGATTATATCGACCGTCGTTGCCAACGGGACAAATTCCGTACCATGCGATTGCCAGAATTTATCCAGGCTACCGCCCGGAACGTTTTCCATGGTGAAGTAGCCATATAGTCCCTTGGGAGTTTCAACGGTATTGGCATCGAACACACGAACGATATTTGGATGGCCGATCTTCGACAGCATGATTGCCTCCCCGAGCATGTCCTCAATATCGGGCAAGGTCATACCAGCGCCCTTGAACACTTTCATCGCCTGTCTTCCCAGAAAGCGGTGCCGCACGCGGAAAACCTCCGCAAAGGCACCTTCTCCCAGAAATCTTTCGACCTCGTAGGTATCGCGAATGTTTTGGCCTTCGGAGAGAATTGCCATGAGCTGTTAGTAGATGGGTGTGCCGACCCTCGCCAACTCGGCGTTAAAAGCATCCACTCCCCGATTATAGGCGTCGGTTGCATCCTGAAGGCGATTGCTCATTTCATTGACCCGATTCACTTTCTGGTTGAACGAATCGACCGAATACTGGCTGGTGCGATCCAGGTAGCGACGTGAGCGGTTAATGTCAGCGCTAAGAGCACTGATTTCAGTCTCTGCTTGGTCCAAAGTTGCTTTTTCCGATTCCAGGGCCGTTTTCTTTGCGAGCAGCCCGTAGTAAGCCGAGTTTGGAACGCGGAACATGCGCCCGGAGGCGTCACGATAAATTTGAGTCGATTCTTCTGATGCGGTTCCCGGTGTCGCGACTGAAGGTGACCTCGGGTATGAAGTTGTAGGAAACCCAGAGGTTAGTGGTGAAGGGGGTGGGGTGTATGTCAGTGGAGCGGGGGGCGTGTAGATCGGAGCAGGGGGAGTGTAAACAGGCTGTGAAATCACCGGTTTGGTTTGTGGTGGCACCGTCTGTGGAGGCTGATTCTGGCTCCATGAATTATCAGCATACGGAGCAGCCGCAGTTTGTTTTGATGGAGATGACCTTTTTGAGGCGACCTCTCCGAATATCCAGAAGAGAAACAGACCAACGCTTATGCAAATTACCCATGCAAATTTTGCCTCAATGCTCAGCGGTTTTGAGTTGGTTATGCCAGTCTGTGGTATGGATTGGTCTCTGGTTTCTGGAATGCGTGTGGCTGGCGCAAGCACAGCACTGCTCGCTTCTTTTTGGACTGCACGGGCGGCTCCGTGACTGAGTGGGGTCAATCCTGACTTGGATCGAATCACTTGAGAAAACTCAACTTGTGAAGTGGTTCCAGCCTTCTGAATCATGACAGAGGGAGCGTAAACACCCGACATCACCATCGCTTCAACGAAATCGAGGTCGAACGGCCCCTGAACCTGCCCCGCGTGATGGACAAGATATAGGTTTTGTGAGCTGTCTTGCTGCGGTTTCACAGTTTCGATTGTTGAGGGTGGCTTAATTCTTTATACAAACCAGCCGTAAAAACGTCAACCGCTCTGGCGTGAATTGCTTTTTTCGCCCGAATCCAAGTGCCCATCGGAGGCAAGTCCGCGATACCCCATCCTTGCAAGCCCCTCACGCAGCTTGGCAATGCCTGATTTCACTGCTTTGTGAGCTGCCTGCTTGGTTACCCCCAAATTCTCGCCAATCTCTGCATAGCTGCTGCCATTTCTAAGCGCATCCACCAGCAAACGCTCACGAGGAGAAAGCAGATTCAAAACAGCACCCAAAGCCGCCAAAGTTTCCTGTCTGCGAACCTCTTTGAGCACATCCTGTTTGGGATCGCTCGGTTGGAGTTGGTCAGAACTGCCATCGGTCCCTGTGGCCGCTCTGAGTTTGCTCCAATCGACCGGGTCTTCAAGTGACTTTGGGAATACGCGTGCGTATCGCAGTTGCTTGGCATACAAGGAATTGAGTGCGTTCCGCATCACCCGAGAGGCAAAATGTATGAACTCTCCCTTTTCTGAATCGTACGCATCGGCAGCCCGCATCAGCGCCATATGGGCCTCAGACCTTGCGTCATCCACGCTGCTGCCAGGAATATTCGCGTATTCCAGCGCGATCACTTCGGCAAGAGGCAGGTTGTCTTCGATCAAACTGTGGGAACCCATTTTGCCAGCATGTCGAGAAAAACGGAAATGGGCACATTATTTTCGCTCCGGCTTGGATACGACGAGGCAGCCGTTATCGAATGTCCTTCGTGTTTTGTTTGAGGGGCACCCAGATTGGTTTGAGATCTGGGTCTTTGAGCATTTCACGCAGCGCGTTTTTGTTCAGACGCGCAGCGTTCGTTGCATGCTCCAACCCTGCGGGGAGATTCCCCAGGCCAACCTCAATACACGCCATATTGTGGTGAAACTGTGGGTAATCCCACACGGTTCCGGGTGCATTCAAAAGGACTCCCCTTGCCTCGTCATAACGGCCTAAGCTGAAAAGCATCAACGCTTCAGTGTAGAAGCCCGTCAAATTTTGCGGCTGCACATTGCGATGCAGTCTGGCGATGACCAAGGCGTCGTCGAACCTCTTTTTACTGTCCAATTCGACAACAAATTCTTGAAGGAGGTCGCCGATTCGTTGGGCCGTGGCATCATCGAATTCAGGGCTACTCGGTATTGTGTCAGCGGCAGCAACTTTTTCCTCTTGCGGCAATGAGACTGGTTTGTGAACAACCCGATCCTTCAGACCATCATTGATGGCTTGAACTGGCTGGGGTGACCGGGGAACTCGTCCTGTGACGGGTGGTGCGGTTGGGAGTTCCAGTTTGTGCTTCTGCATTTTTTAGAGAACAGGCCGCTTAGATAAACGATCAAGCATTTTTTTGAAACCACCTTGGTGTCGTCACACACCGAGAACCTCATGATGATGGTGATGTGCTGCCTTGATTCACTGGATGCGCTCAAGGTTCAGGGGCAGCCACAAGTTCAGGTGCAGATCAATCCCTTGGAGGTGGTGCAGTTCATCAGCGGTGGATTTGTGCCGATGAACGAGATGTGTGAACGTGCCGGAATGAACGAGCGCCAGATCTTCGAACGAACCAAGGCTGTGTTCGAGTATTTCAACCTGCCTTTCGATGTGCAGGGGTGAAGGAACGAAGTTCACACCCAAATGACTTTACGCCAGCAGTTCCGCCATGCGGTCATGATGCGGTCGGCGAACGTGGCTGTATGTATCGAGGATGAGGCAGGCGATGCTGCGTGAATATGCGCACACGATAAACAGCCAGAGTGGTTTCAGACCTGATCAAACATCATCAGATGTGGTCGAACATGTTCTTATTTTTGTTCTTACTTTGCGCTTTCTGGCATGCAAAACCTTGATTTTATAAGGTGGAGCGGGTGATGGGAATCGAACCCACGTATCAAGCTTGGGAAGCTCGTGTTCTACCATTGAACTACACCCGCGAAAGCGTGGCGGAGTGTGGATGGGGCGGTGAAATTGTCAATCCGGGCGTCGGGGGCAAAAAAAGGCTGGCATCGGGCGCTCGGCAGAGGGTAAACCTTTGCCCCGGATCATTTACGCGCACGTCATGAGCACCTCCTCTTCCGGATCGAAGCCTCCAGGCCTATGGCAGCCGCCTTCCCTGGAGGAAATGCAGGCGATGCTCCCGCAGTATCGTTTCGAGGTGCTGCTGGGCCGCGGAGGGATGGGGGCGGTGTACAAGGCAGTGCAGGTGTCACTGGACCGGCCGGTGGCGGTGAAGGTGCTGCCGGGCGGCCTGATCGACGACACGGACGCGCAATTCGCCGAGCGCTTCAAAAACGAGGCGCGCACGATGGCGAAGCTCAATCATCCGAGCATTGTCAACGTGTTTGAGTTTGGCGAGACGCAGACCGGGCTGCTTTACATCGTGATGGAGTTCGTCAATGGCACGGATGTGGCGCGGATGATCAGCGCGCAGGGAAAGCTGCCGGAGGACTACGCGCTGTCGATCACGGCACACGTGTGTGATGCGCTGAACTACGCGCACCGGAACGGCATCATCCACCGCGACATCAAACCGGCGAACATCCTCATCAACATGGACGGCGCGGTGAAGGTGGCGGACTTTGGCCTGGCGAAGCAGAATGACCCGGGGCAGAGCGGCCTGACGAAGACGAACATGGCGATGGGCACGCCGGATTTTGTCGCGCCGGAGGCACTCATCCCCGGCATGCCGCTGGATGGCCGCGCGGATCTCTATGCGATTGGTGTGATGCTTTACCAGATGCTCACCGGCGAGATCCCGCGCGGCATGTGGACGATGCCGGGGCTTAAACTAGGGACCGATCCACGTTTCGATGCGATCATTGCCAAGGCGATGCAGACGGACCGGGAGTCGCGTTATCAAAGCGCCGCTGAGATCCGACGGGACCTGGACACCATCTTGACGATCCCGCGTGCGGCGGCCCAAACCGCTGCTCCAGCGCCCAAGGTGGTCGAGACGGCTGCCAAACCCGCTGCGGGTGACGCCCCGGCACCACCGAAGAAGCACTCCAAAGCGGGGGATGCGTCGAAATCGCCCGCAGCGGCGGGAAAATCCACACGCGGCCTGTTCATGGGCGTGTCCGTCTCAGTGCTGGCGCTGGTCGGAGGCTGGTTTGCGGTGAACCGGCCTGTCGAGAGCGAGAAATCGCCGGAAGTGGCCACCAAAGTCGCGTCTGAACCGAAGCCGGTGTCCAAACCGTCTCCACCACCGTCCACCGCAAAGGCCGCGACGCTGCCAAGACCGCCCAAGCGGAATGCTTTGAAGACCATCGATCTTCTGGCGTTGCTCGATCCGGTGAAGGACGCCGTGGCGGTCACGAAAGAGGCGGGCAGGAACGAGTGGAAGCGGGAAGGAAGCAGTTTGGTGTTCCAGCCGGACGGGCAGAGCGGCAAACTGGCACCGCCGGTGGCCTTGGAGTGCTCGGATTACGAGATCGAGTTCAAAGCGACCAAACACAGCGGCAACGACCGCATCCATGTGGATCTGCCGTTGAAGAACGGCCGCATCCTGCCGCTCGTCTTTAACGGTCACGGTCGGAAGGTGATCGGCGAGCAGGACGGCCAGACATGGGGAAATGCTGAACGCGAGGTGCATGTGGCGATCCGTGTGATCGACGGCCCCGGCAGCACGGATCGTGTCTTCATCCAGCGGCTCAACGTGAAAGGCAACCCGCTGGCCGACTGGAGCGGTGACCTCGATGCCCATGGCAAGCAAGGCGAGTCTCATCCGGAGTTCCCGGGCCAGCCACTGACTTCCGTGTTCGTGAAGAGTGACAAGTATGCGGTGCAGGTCTTCACGCTGCGTGTGTTTGAAGGGGATGCGAAGGTGCTACGCAAAGCCCGGCCGGAATCGCGTCTGGAGACGCCACCGCCGATGAAAGCCGCGCCCGTCGCTGCGGCAATGCCTGCGCCTGCCCCAGCCGCCATGCCTTCGGTTGCCAAGCCCCTGCCGGCCGGAACCGAGCCCTCGATGCCGCCACCGAGCGATCCCGTCGCGCTGAAGCTGGCTGATTTCGAAACCAAGTTCCAGGCTGCCCTCGAACGCGAAGCCGAGGCGGCCTACAAGGCGCACATCAACACGCTCAACACAGGCTACCTGGCCGCGCTCGACCGCGAACTGTCGGCCGCGGCCAAAGCGGCGAGACTGGACGACGCGTTGGTCCTGCGTGAGGAGAAGCAGCGCATCGTCGATGGCAAAGGTCTGCCGCCGGAAGACCTCGACACCCTGCCGGATTCACTGAAACGCCTGCGTGGCACCTGGCGCAGCACCGAGGCGGGCTATGCGAAGGTGCGGAATGCGAAGGCGGCCCCCTTGTTCGAGACTTATGACAGGGCTCTGGAAGGGTTTCAGAAGGAACTGACGCAGCAGAACAAGATCGATGACGCTCTCCGCATCAAGGAGGCGCGTGATGCACTGGCAGCGCGTCGGGCGGAAGCCGTCGCTGTGGTGGATGCACCCGTGGCAGCGGAGAAAACGGCCCCGCCAGCGCCTTCCGCAGTCGCCGCAGGCGAATCGGGCAGTTCCTGGCGTCGGGCGGCGGAATGGGTCCTTTCGTTGGGCGGTGAAATCAACGTGAAAGGCGTCGCGGGAGGCATCAAGGCGGTGAAGGACCTGCCTTCCGGGCGGTTCAGCATCCAGCGAATCTTTTTGAACCTCAAACCGAAGGAAGGAGCGGCCATCACTGACGACGACCTCACGCGGCTGAATGGCCTGCGCGATCTTGAGGTTCTCCAACTCCATCATCTGCCGAACGTGACCGGTTCCGGACTGGCGGCCCTGGCTTCGTGCGCGGACAGCATGCGGGAGATTGAATGTTACAATGTGGGGCTGCAGCCTGCTTGCATCGATCACCTGCTGCGTTGGAAAAACCTCCAGGTCGTCAACTTTAACGACACCAAGTCGCTGACCTCGGAGGCGCTGGCCCGACTGGCGGCGCTGAAGCACCTGCGCGACTTGTCCCTGCGCGGGAATCCGGGTTTCGACAGCAAGGCGCTGCTGGCGCTTGCGGAGTGCACGAAGGTCACCTCACTCGATCTGAATGGCACGGCGGTCGCAGACGAGGGATTGTCCGCTCTCAAGGGGATGACGGGCCTGGAGCGCCTGGACTTGGTGGATGTGCGGGGCGTTCATGGCAGCGGTCTGGCCCACCTGGCCGGCCTCATGCAGCTCAAGACCCTGAGGCTTGCGAACACACAGGTCGTTGACGAATCGTTGCGGGCTCTGTCGAATTTGACGAGTCTTGAGGTGCTCGATTTGAAGCAGACGAAGATCACCAGTGCGTGCCTGCCCCATCTGGCCGGGCTGACGAAGCTCAAATCCCTCAATCTGGCGGCACCGGACTTCACCGGAGAGGGATTGAACGTGCTCTCAGGCTGTGTCGTGCTGGACGATCTCTGTCTGGGGGGAGGTGGAGGCAATCCGCCCTGCAACATCACCAACCAGGGACTGCGTGATCTGGCTGCCGCTGCTCTGCCGGCTTTGAAGAAGCTCTCGATCAAAGGCAAAACGCTCACCGACGAGGGCATCGCCTATCTGGGCTCGCTGAAGCTGACGGACCTCTATCTGGAGCGGCAGCCGGGAGTGGAGGGCGCCCGTGCGATCGCCCGGATGCCGACCGTGCGAAAGCTCAACTTTGGCGGAGGGCCGGCGGGAGACGCGGTGATCGCCGAACTCATGGCCATCAAGAGCCTGGAAGATCTTTCGTTTTACGATTGCGAGGTGACGGATGCGGCGCTGCCGGGCCTCCTCGCCATGCCCAAACTGACGCGCTTCTTTTTCTACAGGTCGAAGATCACTCCGGCGGCCATCGTGGCGGCGAAAAAGACGCGGCCGGGTCTCAAAATCGGCCAGTGAGCTGACGGGCTGCCGTTCCTGGCCGATTTTGTGGACGGGACTCCGGCGGATCGAATGTTTTGTGAAGGAACGCGTGATTTTGATGGTTGAGAGCAGGGCCGCCGGACGTAGTTTTCACATCTATGAAGCAAAAGCCCCTCATGTTCCTGATCGCTTGTGCCATCTCCGCGGCATTCATGCTGGGGGGCGTTTCCCAGGCGCAGCAGCAGGTGAATGAGAAGGAACTCCGGGACTGGGCAGACCGCGGCGACTCGGAGGCGCAGTTCGAACTGGGACTGCGGATGATCACCGGGGAAGGGGTGAAGAAGAGTCCGGCGGAAGGGGTGGCTTTCATCGAGAAAGCCGCGAAGCAGAAGCACCTGCGCGCGCAGCACATCATGGGCACGCTTTATGAGGACGGCGTCGGCGTGAAGAAGGATCTGGCGAAGGCGGCGGAATGGTATCGCACCTCCGCAGACCTCGGCTTTGCCCTGTCGCAGCACAGTCTGGCTATCCTGTATGAGGACGGGAAAGGCGTGAAGAAGGATCTGGAGAAGGCTGCGGAGTGGTTCAAGAAAGCTGCGGACCAGGGCAATCCGCCCTCGCAGACGGCGTATGCCTCGAAGCTCGAAATGGGCAGCGGACTGGCGAAGAGCACCGCGAAGGCGGCGCTTTGGTATTTGAAGGCCGCGCAGCAGGATTTCGTGCCTGCCATGACCCGCCTCGCGAACATGTACTACACCGGCCAGGGCGTGCCGGTCGATTATCGCCGTGCGGGTGCCTGGTATCGCCGTGCGGCGCGTTCGGAGGATCCGTGGGCCTCGAACAATCTGGCCTGGTTCCTGGCCACCTGCCCGGAGGAGAATCTGCACAACGGGGAGACCGCCGTGCTGCTGGCCCGCCGGGCGCTGAAGCTGGTGGCGGAGGTGGCGCAAAGTGACGTGCAGCCCTACGAGATGATCGACACCATGGCGGCAGCCCTGGCGCGCAATGGCGAATTCAAGGAGGCGGAACTCTGGCAGAAGCGCTCCCTCGCCGTCCTGGACGAGGACAAGGATCTGGCCAAAGACGAACGCAAGAAGCTGGAGGACGAGTTCAGCGACCGCCTGAAACTTTATCAAAAGGCATCTCCCTTCGCCGAACCGGAGCGTCCGGGCGAGGATGGGGCCGAGCCGCTCCCGCAGGACACGATTTTGCAGGACGAAGGCCTTCCTGAGGGCAAACCGCGCAAGAAAACCACCCCGAAGAGCAGTCGCGGCACGGTGGTGTGACCGGGTGATCTCGAAATGGCCGTCGCACTGCCGTTCCAGTCCTCTTTCGGTCCAAACACACAGGATTCGCATACTGATCCGCAATATCTGCAAGACAGCCACCCCTGAGCGCGGTTAAACCGGGGCACCCGCCCCTCCGCTCCTTCCCTCCACATTCGTTCATGTCCACCGTTGCCGTTCGTTCTGCCGCCCTGCCGCCGCCCATCCCCGGCCTGAACCGCCGTCTTCGCCAGCCGAAGAAGAACATCCCGCAGACCAAGCAGCATCGCGATGAGATCCTCGGGCAGGTCAGGCAGTATGCCGAGGAGGCGAATCTCGTGCCGCCTGTGCCCTTGGGCGATCTGCAGGAGCACACGGACAAAGTACTGGCAATCTATGGCATCGACCGGGTGTATCGCGACTACGTCGGCGTCTTGCTGGCGAATGAGACCTGGCGCGAGTCGCTGGCCACGATCCCTTTTGAAAAGCGCCTGCTGCTGATGCCGAAATGCCTTCGCGTGGAGAGCAAGTGCCCGGCTCCCTTCGATGAATTCGGCCTGCTCTGCAAACAGTGCGGGCTGTGCTCGATCCAGGACTTCCAGAACGAGGCGGAGAAGCTCGGTTACGCCGTCCTCGTGGCCGAAGGCAGCGCCATCGTCATGTCACTCATTCAGACGGGCAAGATCGAGGCCATCGTCGGCATTTCCTGCCTGCCTGTGCTGGAGCGCACCTTCCCGTATGTGGAAGCCGCCGCCATTCCGGCCGTCGCGGTGCCGCTGCTCCAGGACGACTGCATCGACACCGTCGTCGATATCGACTGGGTGTGGGACTACATCCACCTCACCAGCGAGGACAAAACACGCCGCCTGAACCTCAACGCGCTTCACGACGAGGTGAAGACGTGGTTCACCCGCGAGTCGCTGGACGCGCTCATGGGCCCCTCACGTGGTCACAGCGACGACATCGCGCGTGAATGGCTGGCACGCGCTGGCAAACGCTGGCGTCCTTTCCTCACGGTCGCGGCTTATCAGGCGCTGCGTGAAGATCCGGAAGGCCCCATCTCCGACACCGTCAAAAAAGCCGCCATCGCGGTCGAGATCTTCCACAAGGCCTCGCTCGTCCACGACGACATCGAGGATGGCGACGCCGAGCGCTACGGCGAAACCACGCTGCACACCGAGCATGGCATTCCTGTCGCGTTGAACATCGGTGACCTGCTCATTGGCGAAGGTTACCGCCTTCTGGCTGACAACGATGCGCCTGCCCACATCCGCAGCGCGGCCTTGCTCGTCGCGGCGGAAGGCCAGCGCGAGCTTTGCATCGGTCAGGGGGCCGAACTGCTCTGGACGCGTCATCCCGTGGCTCTGAGCAGCACGCAGGTGCTGGAAATCTTCCGCAGCAAGACCGCTCCCGCCTTTGAAGTGGCCCTGAAAGTGGGCGCAGCTCTTGCCGGCCAGCTCGACGAATGCGCGGACGTGCTCCACGCCTACAGTGAGAACCTCGGCATCGCTTATCAGATCCGCGATGACCTGGATGACCTCGGGGAGGACTCCGCTGCTGGCAACGAGTGGAACATGCGCCCCAGCATTGTGCTGTCGTTGCTGCGTGAAAAAGGCACGGGAGAGGTCAAGGAGCAGATGGAGGCGCTCTGGAACGGCGTGGCCACCACGAAGCCCGACAACGCCACCATCCGTCAATGGGCGCTGCAAAGCGGTGCGCATGAGAAGGCGATGACGCTGCTCGAAAGCTACAAGGAAGTCGCCATCCGCTCGCTTCAGCAGGTCGAACTGCCGAACCTGAAGGGCCTGCTGCGTCGTGTGCTGGGCAAGATCTTCAACGAGCTCGAAATCAAAGGCTGGTGCCGCGAGTTTGAGCAGAAGAACCTCAATCCCGAGGTGCTGGCAGAAGCCGCCAAGGCTGCGGAGCATCTGGTGCCGAAAGTCGCCACGGCTTGAGTCCAGCCAGGCCTGTTGACAGCCCGGACGCCTCGCCTCCATCCTCGCCACGTGACGTCTTTGCTCAAATCCTGGCGCTTCGGCCTCGGTTTCCTCGCGTTTGTTGTCGTGGGGTCGTTGCTGCTGCTGGCGTGGCTGCGGCAGCGCGAGAGCGAGGAATCGACACGCCTGTTTCACGCGCTGGCGCAGGCGGACGCGGATTTTGTGCGCCAGATGAACCTTCCGCGCAGCGAACGGCTCGCCCGCGACCTGGAACGGCTGATTGGCGAGCACATCGAGTTTCGTGAGGCAGGAACGACGAACGCCGCGGACGAGAACACCGTGGTCATCCGGCTGGACGGCAAGCATGACATGATTTTCACGCGCAAACCGGCCGCATCGCAGCTTTCACTGCGTGATCCTGGCACCCGGAACGCGCTGCTCGTCTTCTGGCTCGTTTCAGCGCTCGTCGGGTGGGCGCTCGCGAGGGAACGCCTCAAACGGGCACAGTCAGAGCGCCTCGCCATGCTGGGTCGCGTGGCGACGAGTCTGGCGCATGACATCAAAAACCCGCTCGCGTCCATCCAACTGCATGCGCAACTGATGACACCCGGCGATGAGGAGGACAGGCGGGCGGTGCAGATCATTCAGAGCGAGTCGGAGGTCATCGCCGGCCTCGTGAACCAGTGGCTCCATCTGGCCAGCCCGCTGCCGCCGAAGCTCGTGAGGCTGGATGTGGCGGGCTGCATCCTCTCAGTCGCGCAAAACCTCGAGGCGCAGGCCCAACACGCCGGTGTGCGCCTGGAAAACACCTTGGCGGGACCGATCTGGGTGATGGGAGACGCTCAGCGGCTCGCGCAGGCCTTTCGAAACATCCTCGTGAATGCCATCCAGGCGATGCCGCGCGGCGGTTCTCTGCGCATCGGGGCTGAAGACCGGTCCGGCGAGGTCACCCTCCGTTTTGCCGACTCCGGCCCCGGTTTTACCGAAGACGCACTGGCCCGGGGCACCGAGCTTTTCTTCACCGAGAAGGAAGGCGGCATGGGCGTCGGGCTGAACATCGTCGCTGGCATCGTGGAGGCCCACGGTGGACGTTTGGAGATGAAGAATCACCCCAAGGGCGGGGCGCTCGTCACCGTGACACTTCCTTCTGCTGCCTCATGAATTCCGCCATCCTCATCATCGAAGACGAATACGCACTCGCCGCGGCACTGGCCACGGTCGTGCGCCGCATGGACGCCACGCCCGTGGTCGCGGCCAGTGGACAGGGCGGCATCGACAAGCTCGGCACTCAGAACTTCGGCCTTGTCATCCTCGACGTCGGTCTTCCCGATGTGAGCGGCCTGAAGGTGCTGGAGAAAATCCAGGCACTGCCAAAGCCGCCGCCCGTCATCATCATCACGGCGCACGGCACGCTCGACACCGCGCTGGAGGCCCGCAGGCTGGGAGCACGCGAGTACTTCCTCAAGCCCCTCGATCTCGCCGCCATCCAGCGTACCATCCGCGAGGTCTTCACACCGGCGAAGGCGGCATCGACCTCCGGAACAACGATGATCGGCACCAGCGATGCCATGCAGCGGGCCTTTGCCGTGATCGCCCAGGCGAGTGGCTGTGACGCGCCCGTTTTGCTGCAAGGACCGCCGGGAAGCGGCAAGACGCTCGCCGCGCAGGTCATTCACCGCCACAGCGCCCGTTCGAGCGAGCCGCTGGTCGTTTTCCGGGCCGATGAATGGGCTGCGGATCGCGTGGAGGCCGCCTTGGACGAAGCGATGGCCAAAGCAGGCCGTGGAGTGCTCGTTCTGGATGAGATCAGCACCTTTTCAAAGCCCCTGCAGGCGGCGCTGCTGCATCGCATTCCAGGTTTGCAGGCACGGTTGTTCAGCACGGCTGGCGGCGAGCTGTCAGCGCTGCGTGAAGACCTGTTTTACGCCCTGACGGTGCTTCAGGTCACCCTGCCACCGCTGGCGGAGCGTACCGCGGACCTCCCGGCGCTGGCGGCCTCATTCCTGGGGGATCACGTGCTCTCTGCCGAGGCCCTGGCCGCGCTCAAGGCCTACGCCTGGCCGGGCAACGTGCGTGAACTGAAGACCTCGATGTCGCACGCCGCCGCCGTGTGCGGCGGCCGGACGATCCTGCCGCATCATCTGCCTTCCACCCTCGTCAAAGCCGATGACGGAAACCACCTGGAAGAGACCATGAAACGCAGCCTGGCAGCCTGGCTCGACCAGAAGACCACCGGTCCCGACGAATCCATGCCTGCCTACGACGATCTGCTCGAAACAGTGGAAGCTTCGATGCTCGACACGCTCTTGCAGCGCTTCGACGGCAAACCAACCCGACTGGCGGCTGCGTTGAAGATGAACCGGGCGACGCTGCGACGGAAACTGAAGGAAGACTGACACCCGCTACTGCGGCATCGGCCACACGATGAGGTCAATCGGATACAATTCGCCGTCGGCCTCGCTGCGGATGAAATTGGTCTCGTTGGCATCAAACGCACCGATGCCATCCCGCTGCCAGGCGTGGTCGCGCAGCGTCACCGACACATCCCGCCGCATCTGGAGCGGCTCCCATCCGCGTTCGGTCATCCAGGAGCGGATTTCCCGCTCCGTCGGTGCCCGTCCGGCGATGAAACGCTGAGCCAGCAGCATTCCGGCATGGTCTCCGATGATCGCCTCCAGTTCGCAGCCAAACCCGAGCACCTGCCAGCTCAACCGCTCACGTTCCAATGCCTGCTCCATGGAGCCGGGGCCATATTCGATCATGCCGCGCTCGTTGCGCACCAGGATGCAGCCGAAGCCCGCCGTGCCGTAGCCGTTTTCCTCGCGGCCACGCAGTTTGATGATGCGGCTTTCATCCATGCGATCATCGAAAAGCACCGCCTCACCACGGCTGCCGATGACGGAATAACGCGATCCAGCCGGACCCAGGCGCTCCCAATCCACGGTGCCGTTGATTCGGCGGCTGAGGATCTGCGCCACATCAAGCCAGCCGCCGCGTTTACGAGTCAACCGGTCGATTTCGCGATCCACCGCCGGGCCATCAAGCAACTGAGCAAAGTCGCGCTGGCTGATTTTCGCTGGCATGCACTTGGGCCTTCATTTGCACAGACATCTCTCCAGCATCGTCATCACGCAGGTGACGGCGGACCTGTTGATATTTCTCCTCGTAGCTTAACTCACGCCGGTTGGGCGGCGGGAGGCGCAGCTCAACGCCCGTAGGCGGGAGCTGGACGGCAAAAGGGTCGAAGGACATGACAGGATGATACTGGCAGACATTGAGAAAGGCAACCTTGCCGTCATTGGCCGTCTGCCTTGCCTGGCACCCGGGGATCGTGGGCGGGGAAGAAGAGTTTCTTTTCCGCATCGAAGTAGATCGCCTGGCAGGCGCCGAAGCTGGTGCTCGGGGACAGTTTGTGGCCGAGTTTCTCCACACGAGTGAGCGTTGCGTCGCCGAAGGCTTTTTCGATCTTCAACTCGTCCGGGTTCCATTGGTGATGGAAGCGTGGTTCGGCGAGCGCCTCGGCGGGCAGCATGCCGTCGTCGATGATGTGGGTGAGCAGCAGCAGCGCCTGCGTGATGATGGTGGGACCGCCGGCAGCTCCGGTGACGATGACGGGCTTGCCGTCTTTGAGCACAATCGTCGGACTCATGCTGGAAAGCGGGCGCTTGCCGGGGGCGATGGCGTTGGCTTCGGCTCCGACGAGTTTGAAGGCGTTTGGCACGCCGGGCTGCACGGCGAAGTCGTCCATCTCGTCGTTCAAGAGCACTCCGGTGCCTGGAATGACGACTTTGCTGCCAAACGCGGTGTTGATGGTTTGATTGAGAGCCACCCAGTTGCCCTCGGCGTCGGCGGTGCAGAGGAAGGTGGTGTGTTTCCCGAAGATGTCGCCTTCCCAATGCGGCGGCATGCCATGGCCGGGAACGGCGGTCACGTGATCGAGGTCGATCTTTTTCGCGAGTTCGTTCGCATAGGCCGGATCGACGAGGCCACGCGGCACTTTGGCGAAATCGGGGTCGCCGAGCCAGTGGGCGCGATCCGCAAAGGCGAGCTTCATGGCCTCGGTGATGACGTGAACGCGACTGCTGGCGCGGAAGTGTCGCAGCGGGAAGTTTTCCAGGATGTTCAGGATCTGCGCGACGTGGACGCCGCCAGAACTGGGCGGCGGCATGGTGACGAGGTCGTAGCCGCGATACTTCGAGCGGATCGGTTCGCGTTCGGGGGCTTGGTAGTTCGCGAAATCAGCCGCAGTGAGGATGCCACCGTTGTTTTTCATCCATTCGGCGGTTTTGGCGGCGAATTCGCCTTCGTAGAACCATTCGACGCCTTTTTCGGCAACAGCGCGATAGGTGGCTGCAAGGTCGGTTTGGACCAGAGTGTCGCCCTTTTTCAAGGGCTTGCCGTCTTTGAGGAAGATGGCTGCGGAAGCCGGGAAAAGGGCAAGCTTGGCGGCGGTGGCGGCCAGTTTGCGCTCATAGACTTCGTCGATGGGAAAGCCTTTCTCCGCGATCTCGGCAGCAGGCAGCAGCACATCGGCCAGCTTGAGCTTCCCATGCTTTTTCTGGGCCACGGCGCAGGCCTTGAGATACCCCGGCACCCCGGAGGCGAGCGCCCCGGTCTTGCTGGCTTCGTTGTCGAGTTTGCCGTTGATGACATACATGTCGCGGCTCGCCGCTGCTCCGGCCATTTCACGACCGTCGATACAGGTGACGGTGCCGTCGGCGCCGTGAATGACAAAGAAACAGCCGCCGCCGATGCCTGAATTGTGCCCATCGACGACTCCGAGCGTCAAACCGACCGCAATGGCGGCATCCACGGCGTTTCCGCCCTTTTTCAGCGCCTGGACACCCGCCTGGGTGGCGATGGGATTCACGCTGGCGACGGCCGCCTTCGGAAAAGACAGGTCAGCGGCGGGAAGGGCTGCACAGCCGAGGAAAAGCAGGGCGGGAATCGCTTTCATGGCCGCGAGGCTAGGCGGCGCGTGGAAGGGCGTCGATCAAAAAACACTCGCCAAAACAGGGGAAGCCAGGGGTCAGCCCTGGGCACTGCGTTTCCAGTTCAGCCAGGCTCTCCGATAGGTGAACGCCATCGCCATGATGCCGGCGAACAGCAGCAACGCCCGGCTGGGTTCCGGCACCGGCTGCACGAGCGCCGGGACGTCCCCCGGCAGGTTGAAGGCGGCCGAATCGACGACTGGCTCGGCAGCGCCTACCGCGATGACAGCGAGAGCGCTACAGACGAACCAGTAGCTGATTGAACGGAAAGCCATATGAATAAAAGATTCTTTACCAGACGAGGCCCCCGCCGGACAAGGCCTAATTTGCGACTTGTTCGACGCAAATCGTTGATTTTCAGTGGTTTTGGTTCGCTCGCCTAGGGGAATTGTGGAGCACGTCTTCGCGAGGGTTCCCGCTTGCGAGTTCCCGGGGCCTCCGCCATGACTACGGCCCTTCTTTTCCGGCAACACTTCTCCCATCATGTCCAGCGTCAGCTCCCCGCGTGTCATCAACATAGGTTTGGCAGGTTTAGGCAATGTGGGTGCCGGAGTGTTCAAGAATCTCCTGAAGAACCGGGCCCTGATCAGCCAGCGCATCGGGGCGGAGCTGCAAGTGACCCGCGTGGCGGTGCGCAATCTGAGCCGGTCGCGGGATGTGGAGGTGCCGGCGGAGCTCCTGACGACGGACTGGAAGGAACTGGTGAATGATCCCGCCATTCCGGTGATCGTCGAACTGATCGGCGGCACGACCACGGCCTACGAGATGGTCGCCGCAGCCTTGCGGGCGAAAAAGATCGTGGTGACCGGCAACAAGGCGCTGCTGGCTGAGCGCGGGAAGGAACTCTTTGCCCTCGCCGAGGAATGCGGTGTACCGATTTACTTCGAGGCGGCCGTCGCTGGAGGCATTCCCATCATCCAGGTGCTGCAGGAGGGCCTCGTGGGGAACCATATCCGCTCCATCCACGGCATCATCAACGGCACCTGCAACTACATCCTCACCCGCATGTCGCAGGCAGGCCTCAGCTATGAGGACGCTCTTCAGGAGGCGCAGGAAAAAGGCTATGCCGAGGCCGATCCCACGCTCGATGTCAGCGGCTGGGACGCCGCCCACAAGGCGATCATCCTGGCGTCGCTCAGCTACGGCTTCTGGATTCCGCAAGACAAGGTGCACGTGGAAGGCGTGGACCGGGTGGACATCACCGATTTCAAATTCGCCGCCCGTCTCGGCTACACGATCAAGCTGCTTTCCGTCATCCGTGCGGATGAAAACGGCCTCGTCGAGGTGCGCACGCAGCCCGCGCTGGTGCCTCTTTCGCACGTGCTCGCCAGCGTGAGCGGAGCCTTCAACGCGGTGCTTGTGAATGGCGATGTCGTCGGCGAGACGCTCTTCTATGGCCGTGGTGCCGGTCAGGACCCGACCAGCAGCAGTGTGATCAGCGACCTCTGCGAGGCCGCCGCCGTGCTGATGCATGGCGCACGCCACAGCGGGTTCGTTCCGCATGGCCTCTACGGCAAATCGAAGCCGATCGAGGACACGGTGTCTCACTATTACCTGCGTCTGACCGTCGATGACGTGCCGGGAGTGCTCGCCCAGGTGGCCACGGTGCTGGGGGAGCGCGGCATCGGCATCTCGTCGATGATCCAGCCTGAAGACCTCGAAGACACCAGTGGTGCCACATCGCTCGTGCTCATGATCCACGACGCGCGTCTCGGCGACATGAAGAAGGCCATCACCGCCATCCGCGAGCTGAAATGCGTGCGTGGAGAGCCGAGCTGGATGCGTGTGGAGACCCTTCAGGGCTGATCACCAGAAGCCCCACTGCTGCGTCTTCATGACGTAGAGCCCGAGTGCCAGGTTCCCGATCGCGTGCATGAACACGCAGGCACCGAGACTCTTCGTCCGCACGGCCACGAAATACATCAGCGAACCCCACACCAGAGCGCCCAGGTAGTCCTCCGTGTTGTGAATCAGCATCACCGCCACGGTGACGATCCAGAAAACCCGCCACGAATGCATGCCGAACGGGACTTTCTCGAACCGCCCATCTTCCACGAGCAAGAATCGCATCAAAAACCCGCGCCAAAACAGCTCCTCGATAAAAGGCACGACCAGCACCATTCTCGCAAAGCGAAAGCCGACCACCGTGCCGAGCCAGAGGGCGGAATCCTTCGCGATCATCGGATCAAACCCGTCCGTTCGCTCGGCCAACCCCAGCCATTTCCACCAGGACGCAGGTTCGTGCCCCTGCTGCACCCAGTGCTCCCGCAGCAGCGAGGGGGCGATCCACACGGCAATGCCCAAAATGCCCAGCACAAACGCCAGCCCCAGACCCCGCCAGGGCTTGAGGGTGTAGTGTTTTCGGAAGAACAGCAGCGCGGCCGCACAGATCACCGTCTGCAAGGGATAGGCCCAGTGCTCCGGGGCACGGACATGCCATGGCAGCTCCGAGTTCTCCACGCGAAACAGGCCGGGGAGGGCGTTCAATAGCGTGAACAGCACCAGCGGCAGCACGTGCGCGGCTGTGGGGGAGGACTGCAATCGCGCAAACATCATTCGCGGAGGTTATGGCAGGGCGAGTTCCTTGGCCCGGTCGCGATTCAGCAGCCACTTCGAGCAACTGCGCAGGTAACCACGGTTCCAGGCGGACATCGTGGAGGCTCCCGTGGCCATCATCGCCAGCGTTCGCGATGAAACCGACTCCATCATGTTGCTGAACCAGCCAGGATAGTCCGCTTTGAGCTGCATGCCGCGTTCGTAGAAGGCCACGATGCGGCCGTCGTAGAAGTAGGAGATGAGTTCGTGCCATGCCTCGTGCCAGGCGCGCTGGCGCTTCTCGTAGCCGGCCAGTTCCTTCGTCAGTTTGTCAGGGGAATCGAGCAATGCGGCGCCGTGCTTCGCAAAGATCGCGCTCAGCGACTCTGCAGCATCGAGGGCGAGGAAGACACCCGGCGAGAGCATGGGATCGACAAAGCCGAACGCGTCGCCAATCGACACCCAGCCGGGACCATGCGCACGGTCCGAGAGAAGCTGGTAGTTCGTGTAAGTGTACACGTCGCTCACGCGCTGACGGCCCTTCCCGAGCGGTGCGAGCACGCTGTCGGTCGCCAGGATCTTGTCGAGCCTCTCCTCGCCATTCGCGCCGAAGTCGGCCAGCGACTTCGGATTCATCACCACGCCGAACGAAAGGCGGTCCGGCAGCGGAATGCGCCAGCTCCAGCCCCATTCGTGAAACATGATGGCGATCTGGCCCTGCGGATACGGATGCTCGATGCCGGTGAAGTGCGCGAAGTGCGCCGTGTCCTTGCGCGGACCCGTTTCGGCCTGGATGCCGAGCAGTTTGGCCGAAGTGCGCGAGCGTCCGCTTGCATCGACGACGAGCGCGGGCTTGTCGCCATCGCTCCAACCGCCCGCGGCCAGCGCGGCAGCGTCCAGTTCGAGTTCTGGCTTGCCACCCGGATGCGCCACGAGGTGAGCGCGATGCTTCACAAAGGTCACGCCTTGTTCCTTCGCGAAGTCTTTGATCAAATCGTCGAATGCGGGCCGCGGCACATTGTAGGCGTAGGTTGGCAGCCGTCCTTTGACGGACATGAAGTTGAAATCCATCCGCGTGCCGCAGTGGTGGATGAAGCTCGCGCCCGGCTTGTGCTGCGCGATGGCGGCCACGCGGTCCTCGATGCCCATGCGCTGGAGAATCGCGACGATGGCGGGAATGAGTGATTCACCAACCAGCAGCGCGGGGCGTTTTTCGTCATCAAAAACGACGGACTGGATGCCCTGACGTGCCAGCAGGGCGGCCAGGGCGCTGCCGGCCGGTCCGGCACCGAGAATGGCGATTCGTGGGGAGCGTTTCATGGGGGACTTCAGTAGCGGCGCAGCTTGCCGCTGGCGGTCAATGGCAGCTCGGAGACAAACGTGTAGAACAGCGGCACTTTGTAGGCGGAGAGACGCTCCTGGCAAAGTTTTCTCAGCTCGCCCACCGGCGGTGGTGCTGCCGCATCCTGCGGGATGATTTCAGCCGAAGGCATCGCTCCCAGTGCGGGATGGGCGCGTGCGGACACACGCGCCGCTTTGACGCCTGGATGGCTGCACAAAACCGCCTCCACCTCCTCAGGAAAGCATTTCAAGCCGCCGACATTGATCACGCTGCGCACACGGCCGCGCAGGTAAAGGCAGCCGTCCTCATCCTGTGCCGCGATGTCGCCCGTGGCGAACCATCCATCGCGCAAGACGGTATCTCGTGGCTGCCAGGGGGTCAGATACGCGTCGAACAAGCCCGGTCCGCGCAGCATCAGCTCGCCGTCATCGAGTTTCACCTCAAACGCAGGCAGCGGCTGGCCTATGGAGGTCGGTTTGTCCTTCGCATGCTCCAAATTCAGGATCGGCAGTCCGGCTTCGATGATGCCCATGCCCTGCGTGAGGTGCAGGCCGGTCTTGTTCGCGAAAAGTGCCGCGACCTCGGTGCTCAAGGCGAAAGCCGTCGAAACGGCGAGACGCAAGGATCCAAGAGCAGCCGCATCCGGCTGGCCCGAAAGCATCGTGTAGTGGTAAGGCGAGCCATACATCACCGTCGCGCCATGCTCGCGCATCATCGCCAGCATCACTTTCGGGTCGCTCGCAGGGGCGAGGATCGTGGTGGCGCCGTGGTAGAGGTAAAGAATGATCGAAACGGCAAAGTGATGCGCCATCGGCAGCACCCACAGCACACGATCCTGCGGACCGATGCGCAAACCCTCGTTCGCCGCGGTGATGCGGCCCAGCAGCGTCTCGTGCGAGATCACGATGCCTTTCGAGGTGCCTGTCGTGCCGCTGCTGAAGCGGATGAAAGCCGGGTTCAGTGCCGCAAGGGCTGCTTCATCGAAGGCAGGCGTCGAATCGTGCGTCACAGGTTCGATGCGCCAATCCTCGGCGTTTTTGGCAAACACGATCGCATCGAGCGCGGTCGATTTCGCGAGCTGCGCACGCTCGCTGGCGGTCAGTTCGGCCGGGATCGGCACAAAGCAGGCGTTCTGCTTCAAGATCGCCAGCGCCACCACGATGTAGTCCGTACCGCTGGGAGCATCGAGCCCGATGCGCGGCCGGCTTTTCTTCGGCCATGCCGCGTCGGCGCTCATGCGGTTCGCGCAGTCGTTCATGCGTGCCTCCAGCTCGCCAAACGTGAGCCTCAGCTCCGGGCTGATGACCGCGTTGTCCGCCGCGGTGGCTCGTTGGAAGATGAGATCGACGATGTTCACGCTTTTAAATCGCTTAAAGCCGCCCTGACGTGCTGCGCAAGAGCTGCGGTGTTCTGTTCTTCATTTGCGGCAGCGATGCCCGCTGCTTGTCCGGTCGCCACCGCCGTGCCCATGACGCGAATGCTCGCCTGGGCACGATGCGTGGCCGAAAGGCAGCGTCCGGCGACGAACACATTGCCCAGATCACGCGCACGCAGGCAACCGAGCGGGATGCCGCAGGCCTTCGGCTCACGCGGATAGAGCAGACGCGGGCCACGGGCCGTTTCGCGCAGCTCCATTGGCCAGGTGGCGTAGGCGACTGAGTCATCGCTGTCACGGCTTTCCAGCAGGTCCTCTTCGGTCAAAACGGTCTCACCGATCCAGCGGCGGCTTTCGCGAATGCCAGCACGCAGCGGCAGTGTGGTGATGCGTGCCTTCGAGAAGCCTTCGAATGCCGTGCGCAGATGCTCGACGATGGCGAAGGTCACCTCTCGGCCCTGCATCTCGATCCAGGTCAGGCTGCGGGCGTCGGTCGCATCGAACGGGCATTCGGGCGAGTCGCCGGTGAGATCGAGCGTGAGGAAGGCTTCGTTTGCGGTCGTTCCCGCACGGAAATGCGCTCCGGCTGCGGCGGCGGGCAATTTTTGATCCTGAATGGCCCGGGCGAGGCATCCGGCGATCTTCAGCGGTCCGTCGCCGCTCAAAGCAGCGGCATCGACCTCGGCGAGCCCGACGATGTAGGCCGGGCGCTGCAGTTCCTTCGCGGGAGTCTGGTCCCAGGCATGATTCGTGATCGCTGCGAGCACCGCGTCACCGCTGGCATCGACGATCGTGCGTGGACGCACTTTCCAGGTGCTGCCACGGCAGTGCAGTGTGACTTCGGCGACGTGTCGAGACTCCACCCGGGCATCGATGACCTTCGTGTGGAGCAGCACCTTGAGATTCGCTTGTCGGGAGCACCATTGATCAAAAAACAACGCCAGACGCTGCGGCTGATGCATGAGCACATCCACCTTGCCCATGCGCAGCGGGCCATGCGCGATGCCTTGAGCACGCAGTTCGCGCTCCAACTCGGCCGGCAGCCCTGGATTGGCCACTTGGGGTGCCGCCTCAGGAGTTTGAGGCAGATCATACAAACCGCAGAACGAATGCACGAGCGAGGCGGTGCCGGCGCCGCCGAAAAAGGCGTGGCGTTCCACCAGCAGCGTGTCCGCGCCCCGACGTGCGGCGGCAATCGCTGCCGCCACGCCTGCGCTGCCTCCGCCGATGACAAGAACATCCGGGTTCATGGCCGCATCATTCACCGAGAAGGTCAGAACGCCAGCGCTCGCGCATGAGATCGGTCTCGGACTCGCTCAGGCACGAGTCGAGGTAACTCACGGTGACGGTGAGCTGGTCGCGGCATTCGGAGACAAACAGGCCGCTGCCGGGAGGCGCGCACAGCGTGGGCATGTGGATGGCGTTGAGGATGTCACCGCCGCAGAAGGTCGTCATGCCTTCGCCAAAGCTGCCGGTGTAGGCGTGGTAGAATGAGGCGATCTCGCCTCGCTGGCCCAGGCGCACCATGTCGAGCATCAGCTTGCCCGGCATGCGGCGCATGAGGAGCTGCATGGCGTTGAAGGACAGGTGCCGCTTGAGCTTCAGATGCTCCATGTGCTGCCGCATCAGCGCCTTGCTGGCCGTGCCGAGGTCGGTGAGATCGTTTTCTTTTAGGATGAAGAAGAACATCGCCATGTGGTTCTGAAACACGGCTGTTTTGCCATTCGCATCCTTCGGCCGCTGCTGCACCGGCATGGGCACGGCATACGAGAGATCATGCTGGCCGCGGGATTGAAACACGGCCTGATGGCAGCGTGCGGCGAGTCCGGCGTAGAAGAAAGTGCGCATCATGTCGCCGCCGATCTTGCCGAGCGTGAGCCGGATCTTCGCCGTTTCCTCGGGCGAAAACGTCTCCCAGAAGCAGCCACGGCGGCCGGTGACGAGTCTGCCGCGGCTGGCGGACACAAACGGCTCGGCGCCGAGTTTCATGAGGTGCCGGCCGCATGCCTCGCTCTCCTGAAACAGCTTCCACCATGGCCGGTTGTCCGTGATGACCGGCTGCTGCGGCGAAACGGCCTGCGGATCGAGCCACAGCTCGTTCATGTGTTTGAACAACAGCTCCACGCCGGTGCCATCGAGCAGCAGGTGGGACCAGTTCATCACGATGGACCATGTTTGATCGCCCGTGCGCACGACATCGAAGCGGATGTGCGGCGGGCCGAGCGAGGCACGTGGCTGCCCATGCATGCGCAATGCTCGCAATTCGGAGATGGACTCGACTTCCGAGTTTTCCGGCCCGCTCACGCCACGGAGGCGATGAAACTGCATCGGCACCGGCGTCGGTTCGCCGGAACACTCCCAATACGGAACCGCCCAGACGCCATCTTTGCGCAGCGTGGCGTGCAGCAGCGGCAGACGCTTCGGTAACTCGGCTGCGAGCCATCGCAGCCGTTCCACATCCGGCTGGCCGGCGACATCGATCTGGCTCAGCGCATCGAGTCCACGTCCATCCGCGGCACGCGAGAGATGATCCAGCGCGGTGACGAATCCATCCGTGCCGGTGATCGGAAACTGCGGAATGGCGGGCGTCGCGGTGCTCATGCGGCTTGTCCGTTCACCAGCGCGGCCAGGGCGTTTCCGCTGCGGAAATTCGCCCGGCTGAGCTCATCAGGCTCCACCTTCTTGGCGAAGCGCTCCTCCAGAAACATCACGAGCTGCATCACGCCCATCGAATCAAGCCCCGACTCGAAAAAATCGGCCTCGGCGCTGAAATCAGCAGGCAGATCGGGCAAAACAGTCTCGCGCACGAGATCGATCATCGCGGTGGGAGTGGTCGCAGGCATGCGTCTGTTTAGGCAGGGACGGCGGCGGATGCAAATGCAACGCTCAGCGATACTCGTGGCCTAGATTGTCATCGGTGATCACTTCGGCCTTGCCCCAGGCCTGCTGCATGGCCTCGCGGCGGCACCAGTGCCACATGTCACCGGGCACGGGGAGCGATTCGACGTCGAGGAAGGTGAGGACGCCTTCGATTTGATCGGCGGCGATGACGGGCTGGCCGTCGATGCGGTAATCGGCGAGGATTTTCTGCCAGCGGTCGCGGTTTGGCTCCAGCGGGGCGTTGCTGGCGAGGCAGTGGTTCATCACCATCATCGTGTGCGGGAACACGTCCATGCCCGTGCGGGCGGCACGTGGTGACTCGGTGCAGTTCCAGAAGGCGATGCCGTCGGGTGTGAGGTGGGCTTTGACCTCGGTCAAAAACTCGCGGGAGAGCAGTGCGGAGGCGAATTCGCGCCAGTGGTGCGTGGTGTTCATCACGATGGCGTCAAACTTCGCTTCCGGATGCTGCCGCAACCAGCGGCGGCCGTCGTCGATGACGAGTTCGAGCTTCGGATTGGTGAGCAGGCTGGCGACTTCGGGGCGCGAGCGAATCAAATCGAGGTAGCCGTGGCTGAGCTCGATGGCAGTGACCTTTTTCACCTGCGGATGATTGACGAGGATCTGCGTCCACGAACCACTGGCGACGCCAATGACGAGCACGTTTTCGATGCGATCATGCACGGCGGAGAGGAAGTAAGGCCGCACGAGCCAGGACTTCGGCTCCAGCTTCGTGCCGATCATGCCGTCGTAAGCGCCGTTGCCGTAAACCGCGCCGCTGGTGTCCACCGTGATGACTCCGTGGCGCGATTCGATGGTCTGGGCGAAGCTCATGCCATAGTTGAAGTCGTGCTTGTATTGCAGGCGCTCATAGAAGCCTTGGAAGGTGCCCAAGCTGACGGCCATCACGCAAAGCGGCTGCCAACGTTGTTTGTGAGGCAGTTGGAAGCGGCCAATTGACTCTGCCCACAGCCACGAAACGAGCAGCAACAGTACGCTTAGGAGCTGCAAGTTTGTCCATTCCATGAAAAGGAAACCGGTGAGCAGGCTTCCAGCACCGGAACCAATGATGTTGGCGAGATAGAGCCGCGAGAGCTGGCTGCCTGTGTCTTTACTTGGTGGAATAGCGGCTTGGCAGAGCAGTGGAAAAGTGATGCCGAGCAGCATCCCCGCGGCAACGACGAGGATGAAGCCATATTCCCAATGAACCTGTGCAGCCATGATGGCGGTGATTGGCGCGATCATGAAAGCACACACACTCGACAACAGCACCCAACGTCCGAATTTGAGTCGGAGGCCGCCGGCTTTAGCCAGCAATCGCTGGCTGAACAGCGATCCTAACGCGAGCCCGAGCAGGTAACTGCCGAGCATGTAGCCGAAAACGGGCGCGCGCGAGGCGCTGGCGAAGTTGAAGACGCGGGACCATATGATCTCCCACGAAAGGGCGAGGAAGCCGGAGAGCGCGGACCACCAGAGCGCCGTGGGGAAGGGGATTTGGGATGAGGGATCAGGAATGTGTGATGTGGCAGGCTGATCGGAGGCTTGCGGTGCTTTGCGCAGCGCGATGAGCACGATCAGAGCCGCGAGCGCATTCAAACTGGCGGCGATGTGAACCGTTCCGCGCATGCCGAAGCCACCGAGAAGCCATTTCGCGGCGATGAAGGCACCGAGGGCCGCGCCGAGCGTGTTCACGAAGTAGAGCCGGCTCACCGTCTGCCCCACGTGCGCGGTGTCGCGCACCTGATGCGCCACGAGCATGGGCAGCGTGGCTCCCATGAGCAGCGTGGGCAGAAAAACGAGCAGGAAGACGAGGACGCCGGTCGTGAGGCCGTGCGCCTGTGCCGAGGTGATCGCGCCGACGGTATCGAACAGCTTCAGCGACACGAGGCCGTAGGCACCGACACCGAGTTCGGCGAGACCGAAGAGTAGCACGAGCGGTGCTCGTGTGGATTTGGAAATCCAACCGCCGAAGAGGCTGCCGATGCCGAGTCCGGCGAGAAACGCCGCCACCACCATCGCCACGGATTCGACGTTGCTGCCGTAGATCGTGAGCAGCGCCCGCTGCCACACGAGCTGGTAGATCAGCGCCGAGATGCCGGAAAGGATGAAAACGCCATGCAGGATGCTGGCGTGGAGGCGGCGTGGCATGGGATCACTCGAAGCCGTTGGCGCGGAGGAATGTCAGGCTGTTGGGGATCTGATCCATCGAGGTGGGGGATTCGTCCTCGATGAAGTAGTGCTGCACGCCGTTTTTCCGGGCTGCGGCGAAGATGGAAGCCCAGTCCATCTGGCCGGTGCCGAGGGTGACATCGTTGGCGACGTCAGTTTTGCCGGTGAGGAAGCCGGTTTGCACGCCTTTCTTCAAATCCTTGAGGTGCATGAGCTTCCAGCGGCCGTTGTACTTCTCCAGCAGCTTCACCGGATCCTGGCCGGGGAAGACGATCCACAGAACGTCCATCTGCACGGAGACAAACTCGGGTTTCGTCTCACGCATGAAGAGGTCGAAGAGCGTGCCGTCTCCATAGGTTTCGAACTCGAAGCCGTGGGCGTGGTAGAACATGGTGATGCCTTCCTTGGCGAGTGCTTCGCCTGCTTTGTTGAAGGTGGCGATCGCGTCGCGGCACTCAGCTTCATCGAAGCTGTCCTTGTGGTCGATCCAGGCACAGCCGGCATACTTGATGCCGAGCGTCTTCGCGTCCTTCACGACGTTGTCGAGATCGTTCTTGTAGCGTGCATACGGAAAGTGGCTGCTGACGGCCTTGAGCCCGCGTTGTTCCAGCTCCGCTTTGAACTGCTCGGGCGTGAGATCGTAGGTGCCCGCGAGTTCGACCTCCTTGATGCCAAACTCCTTCACACGGTCGAGCGTCCACGGCACACCGCGAAGTTTGAACTGGCTGCGCAGGCTGTAGAGCTGCAAACCAGCGGCGTTTGGCGCGTCGGCGGCTTGGAGCTGAAAGGCAAGGCCGAGTGAGAGGAGAATCGAGGTGAGTTTCATGGCGGGAGGAGTTGTGATGAGTGGGAAGACGAATGTCACGCCGGATTTTGATCAGATGCGGCCGATCGCGGCGGCGAAGGCCCCGTCGATCTGGTCGTCCGGTGGGAAGCTGCGGCTGGTGGTCACGAGTTCGTGGCCGGGAGTTGATTCGAGAACCATGGCAACGAGCTGCTCGTTCTCCGCCGGTTCGATGCTGCAGGTGCTGTAAACGAGGATGCCGCCGGGTTTCAGGACGCGCAGGGTGTTTCGCAGCAGGCGTTCCTGCGTTTGCGCCTGTGCCTGGAGGTCCTCCGGCTTCAAACGCCAGCGCACATCGACTCGGCGGCGCATGACGCCGGTGTTTGAGCAGGGAACATCGAGAAGAATGCGGTCGAAGCCATCCTGCGCAAACGCAGGCACGGAATCCTGCGCCCAGTCGTGCTGTTCGATGCGCGCGTTGGCCACCTGGAGGCGGTGCAGATTGCCTTCCAGACGACGCAGCCGGCCTGGCGAGACGTCACAGGCGATAATTTCGCCCGTGTTGTTCATGAGCTGGGCGAGAAGGGCGGTTTTGCCACCC
Organism: Prosthecobacter sp.; assembly: GCF_014879935.1. Lineage (GTDB taxonomy): Bacteria > Verrucomicrobiota > Verrucomicrobiia > Verrucomicrobiales > Verrucomicrobiaceae > Prosthecobacter. The sequence goes on along the minus strand of NZ_JACSRD010000184.1, from coordinate 16,226 downwards.
GGAGCGGCGCAGGCATCGAGCACGCGCTGTCCTGGCTGAGGTGCGAGCAGCCGTGGGGCGAGCGCCGTGCTGGGGTCCTGCATGTACACTTTGCCTGCGGCAAGGTCTTCACGCGGCAGCGACTCGCAGACGATGAAATCGTCGGATGCATCCGCCATGTCGGGATGCAGGCGGTTGATGCGAGCACACATGGGCGCGGGCTGCTGGTTCCATTCGCACAGCGCGGCCGTTTTCTCGGAGCCAAACACCGTCTGCCAGTGCTCCACGAGCCAGTTGGGGTGGGAGGTGCGGGTTTCGAGCGGCCGTGCATCGACTTGATCGAGCAGAGCAGCAGATTCACGGCAGGCACGGCGCAGCACCGCATTGATCAGACTGCGTGCACGGCCGGTGGCGGCGACGGTTTCGTTGACAGCGGCGTGTTCGGAGACTTTCAGGATCAAAAGCTGGCAAAGGCCGATGCGCAGGCCCCAGCGGCTGCGATGGTCGAGGTGCTTGTTGTCCGTGAGCACGGCGATCCAGTGGTCGAGCAGCGAGAGATTACGCAGGGTGGTGAGCACGATGTCCCGCAAGAAAGCCGCGTCAGAGCCAGCGATGCCGCACTCACGTTGCGCCTGGTCGAGAAGTTCGGCCGCGAAGCGATCACCCGCAGCCCATTCTCCGAGCACATCCAGCGCCAGCCCCCGGATCGGAACAGGCTGGCGGCGATGGGGGGCGGGCGGGCGTTGACTTGTCATGTGCGGCATGACTACGGCGGCGTTTTGTCATGCACAAGCAGGCCATGGACGCGCACGGGACGATTGATTGACAAAGCCACGGCCCCCTCCTTTATAGGCGGCCCCCCGCATTTTTACCGTCCAACCCAGCCTCATTCTATGGATTTCATCGCCAAAAACATCGCCGAAGTCGCCCCTTCCATGACCCTGTCCATCACAGCTCAGGCGAAGGCGCTGAAGAAGCAGGGCGTGGACGTTTTGAGCTTCGGAGCCGGGGAGCCGGACTTCAATACGCCAGCTCCGATCATCGCCGCCGCCACGGAGGCCCTGGCATCCGGCAAAACCCGCTACACCGAGAGCGCCGGCATCCTGGAACTGCGCGAGTCCATCGCCGCGAAGCTCATGGTGGACAACAGCGTGCAGTACGACCCCTCCCAGATCAGCGTGAACTGCGGTGCGAAGCACTCCTGCTACAATGCGATCCTCGCCGTGGTGAATCCGGGCGATGAGGTCATCATTCCCGCCCCTTACTGGACCAGCTACCCGGAGATGGTGCGCATGGTCGGCGGCATTCCGGTGATCGTCGAAACGAAGCGTGAGAACGGCTGGAAGCTGACCCCCGATGAGTTCGAGGACGCCATGTCCCCGATGACGAAGATGATCATTCTCAACACGCCAGGCAATCCGACCGGCTCGGTTTACTCCAAGGACGAGCTGAAGGCGCTGGCCGAGATCGCCGTGGGCGAGGGCATCGTGATCCTCTCCGACGAAATCTACGAGAAGCTCGTCTATGGCGGCCATGAGCATGTCAGCATCGCTTCCCTGGGCAAAGACATCTACGACCACACCATCACCATCAACGGCTTCTCCAAGGCTTATGCGATGACTGGCTGGCGTCTCGGCTACACCGCCGCCCCGAAAAAGATCGCCGAGGCCATCGACACGATCCAGAGCCACACCACGAGCAATCCGACCAGCTTCGCGCAATACGGCGCCCTCGCCGCCTTGCAGATGGACCAGCAGATCGTGAGCGACATGCGCGATGAGTTCGACGTGCGCCGCCAGTACATGCTAGGCCGCCTTTCGAACATCAAGAACGTCCGCGTCGTCGAGCCGATGGGCGCCTTCTACTTCCTCGTCGATATCGAACCGATGCAGATCAAGTCGGTGAACTTCTGCGAGAAGCTGCTCAGCAAGCAGAAGGTGGCCGCCGTGCCCGGCGTGGCCTTCGGCTCCGAGTACACGATCCGCTTCAGCTACGCCACCGGCCTGGACATCATCAACGCCGGCATGGACCGCTTCGAGGAGTTCTGCTCCCAGCATTGATTTCTGAAACAACCGCCGGAACCGGCAATCACGATCAACCGCAACCTCCGAACATCATGGGCATCTACAACAACATCGTCGAAACCGTGGGCAAGACCCCGCTGGTGAAGCTGAACAAGGTCACCGCCGGCCTGAATGCCACCATCGCCCTCAAGTGCGAGTTCTTCAATCCGCTCGGCAGCGTGAAGGACCGTATCGGCATGGCCATGATCGAAGACGCCGAAAAGAAGGGCATTTTGAAGCCCGACACCGTGATTGTGGAGCCCACCAGTGGCAACACGGGCATCGCGCTGGCCTTTGTGGCCGCCGCGAAGGGCTACAAGCTCATCCTGACGATGCCTGAGACGATGTCCCTGGAGCGGCGCACGCTTCTGGCCCTGCTCGGAGCCGAGCTCGTTCTCACCCCGGGTGCGCAGGGCATGAAAGGCGCGATCGCCAAGGCGACCGAACTCGTCGAGACCACGCCGAACGCCTGGATGCCGCAGCAGTTTGAAAACCCTGCCAACCCCGCCATTCACGCGAAAACCACCGCCGAGGAGCTGTGGACTGACACCGATGGCAAGATCGACATCCTCGTGGCCGCTGTCGGCACCGGCGGGACGATCACCGGCGTGACCGAAGTGATCAAGGCTCGCAAGCCTTCCTTTGCCGCCATCGCCGTGGAGCCTGAGGCCTCGCCGGTCATCAATCAGACGCTCGCCGGACAGCCCGTGCAGCCCGGCCCACACAAGATCCAGGGCACCGGTGCCGGTTTCGTGCCTGCCAACCTCCACCTCAAGGACAGCGCTGGAAATCCCCAGATCACCGAGTGCGTCAAGGTCAGCAACGACGACGCGTTCGCCATGGCCCGTCGCCTGGCGAAGGAAGAAGGCATCCTCGTCGGCATCAGCACGGGCGCGAATGTCTGCGCGGCCATTGAAGTCGCCAAGCGGCCCGAAAACGCCGGCAAGCTCATCGTCACCGTCGCCTGCTCCACGGGTGAACGCTACCTCTCCACCGCCCTGGCCGACGAAGCTCGTGCCAAGGTCGGCGCGTGAGAGTCACGATGACGGAATCCGAATGACGAATGCCTGAGCGCATCATGAGCTTCTGTCATTCGCATCCCGGACACTCGTCATTCTGACTTCGACATTCGTCATTCATCCCCTCAAGCCTCCCCATCATGTCCCAACTCGATACAATGTCCCAGGAAGTCCCGTCCACCGGCGTGGAGAAGTTTCTGGAGGACAATTTCCGCAAGCTCGTCTGGCTCTTCGTCATCGTGGTGCTGGCCATCTGCGCCTATGGCTTCATCAGCCATCAGAGCAAGGTGAAGGCGAACGAGGCTGCGGAGGCATTCACGGCGGCGAAGACGGTCGAGGACTGCGATCTTGTCATCTCCCGTTATGCCGGGACGAACGCGGCCGCCAACGCGCTGCTCCTGAAAGCGGACCTGCTCTGGGATCAAAACAAGAAGAGCTCGGCCATTGAAGCGCTGCGTGAGTTCACCACGAAGCATGCGGATCATCCGCTGGCCGTGAATGTGCTGCTGGGCCTTGGCACCAAGCTTGACTCCATGGGCGACCGCAAAGAGGCCAAGGCCGTCTTTGAGCGCATCACGAACGAGTTTTCCAGCAGTGAAGCCGCTCCTCTGGCCCAGATCCGCCTCGGCGACCTTCTTTGGGCCGAAGGCAAGCAGGACGAGGCCAAAAAGGCCTACGAGGAGCTTGCGGTGAAGTTTGCCGACCGGCAGGAGTTCCAAAGCCTGGGCCAGGACCGCCTGAACTGGATCGCCGCTTCTTTGCCGACCAAGGAAGTCGATCCGCCCCCGGCTCCCAAAGTCGAGCCGAAGCCCGGCGCCGCCCCCACGATTCCTGGCATGCCCAAAATCAATCTCGCTCCTGGCGGTGGCGGTCTCGGTGCCAGCATCGCACCTCCTGGAGCGCCAGTGGCTCCTGCCATGCTGCCTCCAACTGCGACCACGCCGACACCGGCCGCGCCAGCGACTCCACAGCCCGCTCCTGCTGCGCCTGCCCCCGTTCCTGCTCCGCCAAGTTCGCCAGCCACACCGGCACCTGCGGCTCCGCCTGCAGCCACCACACCAGCACCGGCGGCTCCTACGACGGCTGCGCCAGCGGCCCCGCCATCAGCGCCAAAACAGTGATTTTCCCGAAGGCCGACGATTCGTCGGCCTTCATTTTTGTCGGGTGAAGACAGCCGCCGTTGAGTTCGGCGGGCACCTCGATCACAGCCACCCGGCGATCACTGAAATCACCTCGTTGCGCTGTGCTTCGGTCAATTCGCCGTAGATCGGAATGCTGAGCACTTCGCCCGCCACGCGATGCGACACCTCGCAACCGGCACGTGAGCTTTCCGGCAGATTCGCGAAGCACTTCTGCTGGTCGAGCGTGACAGGATAGTAGATGTCGCAGCCGATCTTCCCGGCCACGAGGTGATCACGCAGCGAGTCGCGTCTGCCATCGAGCACGCGCAGCGTGAACTGGTTCCAGATGTGCGAGTTATGTTCGTAGCTGACCGGCAGCACGATCTTGGCGTTCTGCGCGGTCAGCCAGTCGTCCTGCGACTTCAGGCACTTGCAGTGCGCCGGATCAGCCTGGACGACGCCGGGCAGTTTGGAAAGCCCGGCGATGTAATGCGCCGCGTTGCGCTGGCGGTCCGCCGTGTATTGCGCGTAGCGCTTCAGCTTCACGCTCAGCAGGGCGCATTGCAGCGTGTCCATGCGGAAATTGCCGCCGACGTAGTGATGGTAGTACTTCGGCTTGCCGCCATGCACGCGTAGAACGCGGGCATACTCGGCCAGATTGTCGTCATTCGTGACCAGCATGCCGCCGTCGCCGAATCCGCCGAGATTTTTGCTCGGGAAGAAGCTGTAGGTGCCGAAGTCCGACATCGTGCCGGCCTGACGGCCCTTGTATTGTGCGCCGATGGACTGCGCCGTGTCCTCGATCACTTTCAGGCCATGTTCCTTCGCCAGCGCGAGGATCGGGTCCATGTCCGCGCATTGACCAAACAGATGCACCGGCATGATCACCTTCGTTTTGGCCGTGATCTTTGCCCGTGCGTCATTCACATCCATGTTGAAACAGACCGGGCAGACATCCGTGAACACCGGCACGGCTCCCAGACGCGAAACCGCTCCTGCCGTGGCAAAAAACGTGAACGCTGGGCACAACACCTCATCACCCGGCTTGATGTCCAGCGCCATCAGCGCCAGCAGCAGCGCGTCCGTGCCAGAAGAGACCGACAGCGCGTGCTTCGCACCTGTCATGGCCGCCACTTCCTGCTCAAAGACCTCCATCTCCGGTCCCATGATGAACCGCCCGTGATTCAGCACCTTCGTGAAGGCGGCCTGGAGTTCGGCTTCGAGAGGGTGGTTCTGGGCGTTGACGTCGAGAAGGGGGACTGGCATGGCAGAGGCCGAATGTGTAGTGACGAATGAGGCGCGTGCCAGCGATTCCTCACTCCGCCAGTTTCGGCCAGCCGCCCACCTCGTTTTGTGAGTGCAGCACCGGCTGGAACTTCTTCTCACGCACATGGGCAATCACTCGCTCATCCACCGCATCGCGCGCGTGGGAGCAGCCCGCGCCCTCCAGCACGCTGTGAATCACTTCATCGGCGCTTTTTGCCGCGATCGGCACGGGGCTGGTGAACACGGGCTGCTCCTGAATCTGCTTCAAGGCATCGTTCATGAGCTTCTCGCGGCCTTTCGTGTCGCTGAGCTGCACCAGCTTCCGATCATCGACAAAAGCACGCACGCCATCATGCACCTCGTGTTTCATCACCGCTTCGATGGCAGGCCGCTTTGGGTCGCCGAGGTAGAGATTGCCGATGAACTGGAACGCGTAACCCTGTTTCGCCGCCTCGTCCTTGTGATCCTCGATTCCCGTCGTGTAACGCGAGCCGGAACGCTGGTAGTCGAACATCACATTATTGATGGCTTCCATCTGAACCGCGTAATCGTCGCCTTTGCGCATGTCATTGGCTTCAAACTGCGGTCCGCGCATCACGTAGCGGGCGAACAGGCAGTGATGCACGCTCAAGGTGTTCGCGCTGGAGTTGAAGCAGAACGCGTGGTTGTCGCCATAGGGATGAATGGCCGGATTGCTCAGCGGTTCCGCCAGCAGGCACCACTGCACGGTCACATTCCGGCAATGCACCACGCTGAACAGCTCATCGCAGCTCCAGGAAGCCGAGATGTGATCGAAGATGGCATCGCGACAGTTCTTCAGCTCGATGCAATCCAGTCCGCCGGAGCCTTTTGGCCGCTTCAGGCCCTTTTCACGGTTCTTCCGCAGCGTTGTCTCATCTCCCAGCCGCACACGGATGTGCCGCACGATGATGTCATGCGTGTCCTTGAACTCCAAACTGCCTCCCCGAATGCAGACGCCCATCCCCGGCGCATCCTGCCCGTCGATCGTGATGAAAGGTTCGCGAATCTCCACCGCGTCCTGCAATTGAATCGTTCCCGCGACCCGAAACTTCACGATGCGCGGCCCCTTTTGAGTCACGGCCCAACGGAAGGTGCCTTCTGGCGGACTGTCTAGATCGTCATCCAGCCGTGTTATTTCGATGACCCGTCCACCTTTGCCGCCCTTCGCGAAGGCTCCAAATCCAGCCGCGCCATCGAAGGCCAGCAGTTGTTCCGACCGGGCAGAGCCGAATCCGACGATGAAAAGAAGAACCAGTGAGCGCATGCCGCCTAAACTGTGCGGAACGGCCGATCTTCCAGACTATGCTTGAAAGGCGTGGCGAACGGCAAAACCCAGGCACGCACTGGTGGCGTTGGCGATCAGCGACGCGGTCCACGGGCGTGGAATCTTCCACCCCCGGCCCCACCATGCCTCAAGGACCACGGCAAACGTCTCAGCCACGATCAACAGCGGCAGGTAAGGACTGCTGGTCCACGGCAGGCAGAACCATAGAAACGGGTGTGTGATCGTGCTGGCACCGAACGCATAAACAGCCCGCTTCTTGAGGTTCAGTGAGCGTGCGAAACACAGGTAAACCGGTACCTCGACGGCCTGGGTGAACCAATAGGCGCCTGACCAGTTGTCCAAGCTCACGCCAATTCCTCCAGGGCAGCGGGGCGCTCCACGAACAGCCACGTGGCGGCGATGAGTTCCAGATAGCCGTGAAACAGCGCCATGCGCAGATAGCTCTCCCGTGCAGCTGACAGATCAAACACCGACCAAAGTGAGATCCCAAGGGCAATGATGACCGCAGCCGTGAGCAGCGGTGTCCCGAGATCGGCCTGCAAGGCGCGTGCGCTGGCGCGGAACGTGCGCGGCGTCTGCTGCGGTCGGTCGTCCTCCGGAATCAGTCGCAGCCACACTCCGTAGTGAACAGACTGCGCAAAGGCGAACAGCAGCACCAGCCGCATGGCCCAGGGTGCGGCGATTCCAGGGGCCAGAAACGCCAGATGATAATCCGGTCCGAGGTCCGCAGGTTGCCAGAACAAACCACGTGTCCACGGCTCCAGCCATCCACCTGCAATCACGACGGAAGCGGTGACAAACAACAGAGGCACCAACGTCTGACGCCGCGAACCGCTGCGCGGCCTCCAGCACCACCACAGCAGGACGGCGATGAGATTGTGCAGATGAGCAAAGATCAGAGCTGAAACCTCGCCAGCCATCCACACGCCCGCCAGACACCCTCCGATGACACTCAGCGCGATCGCCTTGCGGGCCACAGTTCCACGCGCCAGCAATGCCATGGCAGCGCAGGCCGCCAAGCCACTGGTCATCGTGAAATGAGCCATTCCCGCCAGCAGCAATGGCAAACCGACTGGCAGCCAGAACACACGCCGTCGATGCAACCCGGGACGCACCACGAGATAACGCAGATCCGCCACCAGATGCGGCACTCCGAGCATCACCGGCCCCAGCGCGAGCAGCCAGAACGGAGAGAGCAACGTCGCCGCCAGTGAGAAGCCAATCACGCCACATCCGGCCACCAGCACTCGCAGTTCGCGTTTCCGCACCAGTGGCTTTGCCAGTGGGCCCAGCAATCTCAACAGCAGCCAACGTGCGCGATCTAGCGGGGTCAGGATCGCCGCTGCGCTTTCAAGTGGCCGGTGTGGCAGGGGCATGACAATGAGGATTGACGCTTCTGTCGCGAATGATCATTATTTTGTCCGTCATGAGCATCAAACGCCATCTTTTTCCCGTCATCGGTTCACTCGTGTTGATTGCAGACCTCCTGCCAGACCCCGGGTCCAGGCCGCAGCCTGACCAGCCGGCTCCACCGCCTTCCAGTCCGGGATGCACGATGAGCAGGGCCTCTCAAATGACGCAGGCCGCTGAAGCAGCGAGACGTCACAAGGCCTGACGCAGCGCTGAGCGCTTTCCTCACATCCGCTCCGTCGTCTGAATGCCGAGGAGGCCGAGGCCGGTCTTGAGGACGCGGCTGGTGGCTTCGCAGAGCGTGAGGCGGGTGTTGCGAGCGGTGCCTTCGGCGCGGAGGACGTGGCAGGCTTCGTAAAAGCTGTGGTAGGTGTCGGCGAGCTCGTAGAGGTAGTTCGCGAGCAGATTCGGGCGATGGTCGTCGAGGATGTCGTGCGCGTTTTCGGCGAACTGGGCCAATTTCATCGCCAAGGCACGCTCGGCGGGCTCGGTGATTGCCAAATCAGCGGTGAGGGTGACAGCGCCATCGAGCTTGCGGAAGATGCTGCGAGTGCGGACGTAGGCGTTGAGCAGGTAGGGCGCGGTGTTGCCCTGAAGGCTCAGCATCTTGTCCCAACTGAATTTGTAGTCAGTGAGGCGGTTCTGGCTGAGTTCGGCGTATTTCACGGCTCCAGAGCCGATGATGCGGGCGATCTCGTCTTTCTCTTCGGTAGTGAAACCTTGCTCTTTTTCATCGGCGGCGGCGCGGGCGCGTTCGATGGCTTCGTCGATGACTTCGAGCAGGCCGACGGTCTCGCCGCTGCGGGTTTTGAACATCTTGCCGTCCGGTCCCAAAATGCTGCCGAACGCGATGTGCGTCATTTTCGTGGTCACACCGCGACGTTGAGCCGCAGCGAAGACCTGGCGGAAATGGAGCTGCTGCGGCGCACCGACGACATACCAGATCTCATCGGCTTTCCATTCCTTCACGCGGTAGTCGATCGTGGCAAGGTCCGTGGTGGCGTAGAGGAAGCCGCCGTCGCCTTTGCGGATGATGCACGGCGCGGCTTTCCACTCGTCCTTCTCCTTGATGAGGAAAGGATCGTTTTCCGGCTTCACGCTGCCATCGCTGAAGACGACCGTCGCGCCTTCGCTGATCGTCGCGATGCCTTGCGTGAGCATTTCGGCCACCAGCGGGGCCAAGGCGTCGTTGTAGAAGCTCTCACCGAGGTAGTGGTCGAACTTGATGTCGAGCGTGCTGTAAACCTTTTCGAGCTGCTCGAGCGTGAGGCGCACGCATTCCTTCCAGATTCCGAGATTTTCGGCGTCGCCCTGCTGAAGCTTCACGAGTTCGGCTTTGCAGGTCTCCAAAACGCTTTCATCGGCCTTCGTGGCGGCGTTGACGGCTTTATATACGCTGACGAGTTCGTGAATTGGGTCCGCTTTAAGCTTCGCCTGATCGAGCTGCGTTTTCCAGCCGTGGATGATCATGCCGAACTGCGTGCCCCAGTCGCCGACGTGGTTGTCGGTGATGACCTTGTGGCCGATGAAGCGTGCCACGCGGGCCAGCGAGTCGCCGATGAAGGTGCTGCGAATGTGGCCGACGTGCATCGGCTTGGCGATGTTCGGCGCGGAGAAATCGACGACGATGGTCTTCGGCTGCGCGACGGCTGGAACGCCGACTTTGTCATCCGAAACGATGACCGCGAGCCGTTGCGCCAAAGCGGCGGCGCTGAGCGTGAAATTGAGGAAGCCCGGGCCGTCGATGCTGGTCTTTTCGCACAGGTCGGTGACGTCGAGCTTGTCCACGATCTGCTGCGCAAGGGCACGTGGGTTTGCCTTGAGCTGCTTCGCGAGAACCATCGCCGCATTGCTCTGGTAGTCGCCATATCGCGTGTCGGAAGCGATGACGACATTCGGAGTGAAGCCAGCGGGCAATTCGATGCCTGCCGCAGTGAAAGCGGCTTGCAGACGGGACGTGAGGACGGCGCGGAACATGGGGCGCGCCTAGTAGTCCGCAGGAACTGGGAATTCAACGACAAAGCCCGGACGACTTGGGGACGGTCAAGCGATCAAAACGATCGGTAATCGAACGGCTTCCAGCGTTTGTCATAAGTCTGTCCTTCCTTGAGAGAGGGAATCACCTCGACAAGTTTCTCCAAGGTGGGTGAAGTGGACTTTGTGTAGGCAACCGCGTTCTGAGGATCAGTGACCTGAATCACCCAACCGTCGTATTTGAACCCGAAGCTGACGCCATTCGCGGCAAAATTGTCGAACTCTGTCATGACCGTTTTGCCTTCACTGTCGAGCACCTGTCTCGGCGCAAGTGACACGGCGATCTCGTGGCGGGCCAGGATCTTGTAAACGCCACGTTGTTCCACGCTTTCACCCAGAATGCAAAGCACGGCCTTGTAGCCCTCATACGTTTCCGTTGTCGTGTTTGTCAGCTTCACCTTCGGGGTGATGACCTGGGTCTTGTCGTCGAAATTGGTGGTCTTTGAGGGACGGCTGACGGTGACCTCCGTCCGCACTCCTTTGGCGAAGGGAATTTTGGGGGCTGTTGAAACACTTGCTGTCGTGGAAGCCGGAGGCATGACGAGCGACTGGGGAGGTGGCGCTGTTCTGAGGGGGGTGCCCACCGATGCCACCGCCGGCGTCGGAGCCGCAGGAGCCGCGGCCACGGTGGAGGGGGCGGTTCCGGTGAAGCATGATGCAACGACTGTCTCAAAAGGTTTCACCTCGTCAAAACTGGCGAGCAGAGCCTCGCAGCGGGTGGCTCCCGGGATGTCTGCAGCCTGGCGTCGCTTTTCGGCGAGAGCGGCTGCTGTCGTGGTGAGTTTTTCGCGCATGGATGCGGCCGTCTCCTGGCGCCTGGTTTCGAGCTGGGCCAGTTGCTGCCGGTAGATTTCGCGCAGGCGTTTGTGCTCTCCTGAAGTGGCGGCGTCATTCGAAGCCGGGGGCACGGCCATTCCGGTTCCGATGGCCGCCGCCTCCACCTTCATGGCCACGTCCTGCCCGGTCTGGGCGGTCGCGGCGGCACGGCTGAGAGCCGCGCCATATTTGGTGGTCAGGTCGATGACACGCGTGCGCAGCTCCTCGTCGCTGGCGATGCCGTCGGCGGGGCTGGCCTCTTTGCGGAGAGCGGCGAGTTCGGGATCGATGGCGTCCAGCCGGTTGAGCTGCCGCTTCGCATAACGCAGGGCGCCTTCTGCGGAGCCGAGCTTGGTGAGATCCGGAAGCCGCACCACGAGCACGTCATAATCTTCGGTTTTGGGGTTCTTCGGATCGATGGAAACACCGGAGACGACCAGCCATTGGCTTTCGGCGTCCACACTGATCTTGGTGGCACGCAATCCGATGTCGAGACTCTGCAGTTCGGTGCCGGTGTCGGCCTCGAAGATGCGCAGGAGCCCTGTGCTCAGGCCTGCTGCGATCATGCGCCCGCCTGCGAGCCAGGTGGAACTCAAAGCCGCCACCTGGTTTTGTGCTGGAATGGTCGTCCGGGTGGAGAGATCCGGGAGATCGAGGATGTAGAGGGCACCGAGGCCGCCGAGCAGGGCGGTGCCATCCGGGCACATTGACAGCTTGTTGCGGAGATTGTTGTACACCGGAGTGCGCACGAGTGAATGTCCTGGGACCGAGAAGATGCCTGCGGCTGGCTTGTCGATGATCAGCGGGCTGGTGTTTGGCGCGGCGCTTCCCGGATTGGGTTTGAGCGTGCTGCCGAGGACCAGCAATTGCGTTTCTGCTCCGGATGATTCCGCTGGCAGCGGAAAGGCGTGGAATGCGGCACGTGGCCACTCGCTGAACTTTTTCAGCACGGCGCCCTCCTGCGGATCCCAGTGGTAAACGCCGCCGTCCGTGTCGGCGCAGAGCAAATAGGCCGTCTTTTCATCGGCCGACCAGACCACGTTGTTCAGTGCCTTGGTGGGGGCGCGGATCAGGGCCTTCGAAGCTCCAGAAGCGAGATCGAAGATGGAGACCTGGTCGGTCCGCACGGACCACAGCAGCAGCAGCTTTCCATCCTTGCTCGGGACGATCCCATCCACATCACCCACCGGGGAGGGGAAGGTTTGCAAGGCATTGCCGGAGGCCAGGTCCCAGACGATCAACGTGTCATCGTTGCCGCCTGAAACCGCCCGCCGCTGATCGGGAAGGATGGCAGAAGCGAGAACGAATTCCTTGTGACCCGTGAGTCGCTTGAGGATCGAAAACTCTCCCGCTCCAGGTTTGAACGGACCCGCAGGGCTGCCCTCGGCACCGGCGGGAGTTTCGGCGGGCTTGCCGCTTTTGGTCGCAGACGGCTTGTCTGCCGATGCCGAAGCGCCCGCGCTTGCAGACGCCTTGGTCTTTTGATTCTGGATGAACCATCCGCCCGCCATGAGCAGAAGGATGCAGGCTGTCGCCCACAGCCATTTGCCGGCACCGCCCGTGGTCTTGACCGGGCGGTTTGGGCTGCGCGGCCCGACCCGTGCCTGCAAATGCGGAGGAAGCGCCCGTTTGGCTGGAGCTGCTGAGGTGGTCGAAGACGGCTTGATGGCTGCGGCGGAGAGGAAGCTCTTGATCTCGCCGCAGTGCTGGAAGCGCCGGGCCGGGTCCGCTTCCATGCAGCGGTTGATGACGGCCACAAACTCGGCGGGAATGCCTTCTCCGGCCACACTGCCGGAAGCGTACGGCGTGACACGGGTGAACATCTCGTGAATCACCACACCGAGCGCGTAGATGTCCGCGCGGTGATCCACCACCGCGTCTGGTGTCAGGCGTTCGGGAGCCACGTAGTCGGGCGTTCCATACGCTGAGCCTTCCGAAGGATTGATGTTCCAGCCGCCGGCGAGGCCGAAATCCACGATCTTGGCCTGCCAGTTCTCGGCGATCAAAATGTTGGCCGGCTTGATGTCACGATGAATGACGCCGTGATGATGCGCATACTGAAGGGCATCACACAGTTGAAACACGAGCGCCCGGATGAGATCCGCATTGACGAGGTCGCTGTGGATCAGCGCATGGAGGTCCTGCCCGTTCACGAACTCCATCACCAGATAGAGGTGTCCCTGCGTTGTCTGGCCAAAGTCATGCACGGCGGCGATGTGCGGGTGGTTCAGCTTCGCCATGGCCCTGGCCTCGGAGATGAAGCGCCCGGCTTCCTCTTGATCCAGCGAGGCCGAGGCTGGCAGCACCTTGATGGCCTCCCACCGGTCCAGGGCCGCCTGTCGTGCGAGATACACCGCGCCCATGCCTCCCGTGCCGATGACACTGTGAAACTCGTATTGCGGCAGCAGGGCCGCCATCTCTTCCACCGTTGGAAACAGGCTTGCTCGCGATGTGGTTTCCTCGGAATCGGCCGGCAGTTCGTGTTCTGAGCTCATGAGTTTATGAGGAGGTGATTGTGGGCCGATCTTATTCGGGATGAGATCAAATTCTCAAGCAAAAGAATGGGAAATGTGAGCCTGATCCATGAAGCATTTATGTCATTGCTCCGGGGCTGTGCTCAGGAAAAGCAGGTCTGTTGCCAGCTTGCCGCTAAATCAGCTCAGCAAAACGATGTCGGCCGCACCTCGTCCGCGCTGGTCAGCGTGTGGGTGCTGCCGTCGGGGAATTCGAGGATGAGGTGGCCTTCCTCGTTCAGATCGAGGACACGGCCGAAGACTTCGCCGTGCGGGGCTTTGGCGCGGATTTGTCGGCCGAGCAGCCAGCTTCGTTCGCGGACCTCGGCAACGGCGGTGGTGAAGTTGTCGTCGCTGCGTTGGAATTCAGCGTGGAGCGTGCCGAGCAGGCGTGCTGCGAGCGCGTTGCGGTTGATCTCGTGAAGAACGGGCGAGGAAAGCTGCTTCAGGAGCGACGTGGCGGGCAGATCGGGCGGGAAATCGAGCGTGTTGACGTTCAAACCGATGCCGAGCACGAGACGCAGGCCGTTCGGCGTCGAAACGGTCTCGGCGAGCAGGCCGCTGATCTTGCGGTCGTTCAAATACACGTCGTTGGGCCACTTGATGCGTGGCTGCAGCGGCAGTTCGGCCTCGATGGCTTTGCAAATCGCGAGCGCGGCCAGGGTGGTGATGCGCGGCCACTTTTCGAGCGGCGCGGCAGGCTGCAGGAGCAGCGAGAACATCAAATCCTTGCCACGCGGGGCGATCCAGCGGTTGTCGCGGCGGCCGCGGCCGGCGGTTTGGGATTCGGCGAAAACCACGGTGCTGACGGGAAGCGTTGCAGCGTTCGATTTGAGCCAGTCGCTCGTCGAATTGACCTCATCAAGCACGGTGACGTGCCATGCGGCGGAGTCTTCGTTCAAGGCATCTGCGGACAGCGGAATCATGGACGGATGCGTTTCGGATCGCTGGCCTCGCCGTGCTGGTGAAGCTCGTCGTGGTCGCCCTGGCATTCGAGATGCGTGGTGATGAGCACGGGGCGGTCCACACTGGCTTCGACCGCCTGTTCGATCTCGGTGGCGATGCGATGCGCGTCGCGAAGCATGATGCCGTCATCGAAGAGAAGATGCACCTCGACGTAGTGCATCTCGCCAGCATCGCGGTGGCGCAGGGCGTGGAAGTGGAGCCCGTGTTTCTCGGTCTCCCGACGCAGGGCGGCGTCGAGCGCGGCATTGAGCTCCGGATCAGCCGTGTCCATCAATCCGCCGACGCTCTGGCGCATGAGGCCATAGCCGGTCCAGATGATGTTCGCGGCCATGAGAAGGCCGCAGAGCGGGTCCCAGCCATGCCAGCTGGTGAGAGCGACCAGCCCGAGGCCGACCAAGGCGCCGAGGCTGGTCCAGACATCGGTCAGCACGTGTTTGCCGTTCGCTTCGAGGATGAGTGATCCCGCTTTCCTGCCCGTGCGGATGAGGTAGAGGCCGAGCACGGCATTGATGACAATGGTGAGCGCGGTCAGGATGAGGCCTTGGTCGAGATTGGCCGGCGGCAGGTGCTGGATCCAGCGGCGGGTGGATTCCACGATGATGAAAAGGGCCGCGACGATGATCAGCGCACCTTCGATGCCGGCGGAGAAGAAAGCGATCTTGCTGTGGCCGTAGGGATGGTCGTCATCGGCGGGCTTGTGCAGGTAGCCGAGGCTGAAGGAGGCGAACATCACGGCGGCGACATGCACGATCGACTCCGCCGCATCCCCAAGGATGGCCGCTGAACCGGTCAGCAGATACGCACCCACCTTCAGCACGAGCATGAGGAATCCCACGGCGAGGGACAGCCGCATGGCGCGTGTGGCATCTGGAGAATGGCTCATGGCTGAAGGTGGTCCGCACAGTCCTGTGTGCGGAAGGGGCGGCGTTCGCAGACCGCACAGAGGACTGTGCGGACCACTTTAGGCTGCTCTGAGCAGCAATTCGACGATGGCGGGCACGTCGGCAAAGGATTCGACGCAGCGCCACGGTTTGAGCGCACTGAGTTCTGCACAGGAATACTGCCCGGTGGCGACGGCGAGGCATTTCGCGCCAAACGCCTCGGCGCAGCGGATGTCCTTCGGCGTGTCGCCAATGACGATGACATCGGCCGCATTGAAGGTCATGCCGGTGGCGTCCTGCATGCGTTTCAGAGCCACGGGACCGAGCTGATTGCGGTCGTGATGGTCGCAGCCGAAACCGCCGTCGATGAAATGGTGGTGAATGCCGTGGCGGGAGAGCTTGATCTGCGCACCACGCCGGACATTGCCCGTCAGCAGACCAAGATGAGCGTCCGTTTCGCGGCGGAGGGTTTCCAGCAGTTCGACCACGCCGGGCAGGGTGAAGCCGCTGAAGTCCTCGGCTTGAAGACGGCGCTGTAGATTGGCCAGATAGCGGTCGAGAAAGGCGAAAACGTCGTCGCGGGTGTGTTCACGCTTCACCAGGGTGAAGACGTCCATCGCAATGGCTGGATCGGTGGCGCCGGCCAGTTGCAGCGGCGGCAATTGCTCGCGTTTGATGCCGAAATGCTCCTCGGCCGCATCAAGGATCGCTCCTCCGCCTGCGCCGTGGCTGTCGATGAGAGTGCCGTCGATGTCGAAGAGGAGCAGGCGGGGCATGGGGAACGGCGAATGACGAATGACGAATGACGAATGACGAATGACGAATGACGAATGACGAATGACGAATGACGAA
>NZ_JACSRD010000017.1 GCF_014879935.1 Prosthecobacter sp. | reverse complement strand
TCCCTCTTCCTACCACTCCGCTTTCGCCGCTGCTACCTTCGATACCCACTCAGGACAGCGAAGACTCGGTTCTCACGGTGCGGTTGATCGGCATGGGTGTTCCTGTGATTTTTATCCACGGGATCGCAGGCAGTGAGCTGTGGGCTGGCAACGACCAGATATGGCCCTCGCTTTCTCCTTTTGACGTGGCGGATCTGGCGCTTCTACCAGGGGGACCAACTGTCGAGGCGAAGGATGTGGTGCGGGAGTTCCATGGGAACGTCTATAACGTCTTTCTCGATCACATGGTGAACGATTTGGGCTACTCCGAATACAAGCTGGAGGGAAATCGCAGCCGCCTGACTTCCGATCACATGCTAAACAGTCTGAATGGCGCGAGGCCGAACTTATTTGTTTTTCCCTATGACTGGCGACGCGACAACGCGACCCACACGGCGACACTGAAAACTTACATCCAAAAAATCCGGCAACTGCACGACAACTCGAAGGTGCAAATCGTGGCGCACAGTATGGGCGGATTGGTCACCCGACGTTTCCTGCTCGATTACGGCAACGAAGACGTGGACAAGGTGGTCACGGTCGGCAGCCCGCTGTGGGGGGCTGTGAAACCGATCTACTTGCTCCTGACAGGCGCTTTCTATGAAGCAGCGGGAGGGGCATTGGATTTAATCAACGGCAATCAAATGAAAGCTTCGCTGGCGACCATGCCGGGGCTTCATCAGCTCGTGGCTGCACCGCCTTTTCTCAGCAACTCAGGACCGCTTTTCTGGGAAAACGGCTGGGATTTCAATGGTGACGGAGATACGGGGCCATACTCCACCAGCCAGCTCTACGCGATGGTGGATGACCTCGTCAGGCCAATGCCATCTGCATCGCAGGCCAATCAAAACTTTCACAACTTCCAAAACGCAAACGGGCACCAGGACAATTGGTCCGGAGACACCAGCGGGCTCGGCATCATGCATTTCGTGGGCATCCAGGCAGTCAACCACACTGTGGCTTCGGTGACGGCTCGTAACTTCGCGGTTTATAGCTTGATGGGTGTTGTTTCTGGAACCACGCATTTTGGCACTCGTCTGTGGGAGGGGGACGGAACAGTGCCCACGCTGAGCGCCCGCCGCCTTCCAGGGTATCTGGCACCTGGCACCGTGGTGCATGAAATCCGGGAGCCTCTCCTCACTGCGACTGACAAGCAGCCTGCGGGAAGGTCTGCGGAACATACCGCCCTGATGAGCAACTACGAAGTGTGGGATAAGATGTCGCGGTTCCTCGGAACCGGACCCTGGTCACCGTCGGGATCGCCGCCCAGCGCTCCACCTGCTGCTCCCGTGATGGCCTCCAGCATGGAGGTTGCGCCGAGCGGAACGCCGCCAGAAATCGTCATCGAGCAGCCGGATGGCATGGCGCTCGTGGATGGAGGCGCGGTCGCCGGTTTTGGCACCCTCAATCTTTCCAGCAGCGGTGAGCCGGTGACTTTCACCATCCGCAATGTGGGTGGGGAGGATTTGACGGGGATCAGCCTGAGCAAGGATGGCACCCACGGCCACGACTTCACGGTCAGCAACCCTGGCTCCACCACAGTGCAACCCGGACAGAGCACCACTTTCACGGTGACCTTTGCGCCGACCACGGCTGGCGGACATCGCGGCGGGGAGCGCATCGCGGTCCTGCACATTGCCAGCAATGACACGGACGAGACCCCCTTTGACATCAACCTGACGGGCGAAGTCGCCGCAGGGCGGAAGCAGGTTTTTGTGATCGGCACCAGCTACATCCAAATCCGCAACGCCGCAGGCGATGCCAACACAAAGCTGAGTGAAATCGTGGCTCGACGCGTGCCGGGAACTGAGGTGCAGTATGGCGGTAGTGCGCCGTGGGTGCAGGTCTCCTTCGGTGCTGATGAGAGCATCACCTTGGAAAAGGATCCTGATGTCGCGCCGTTCGGGCCGATGAACATCGCGGTGACGGAATACGATAGCGCGGGCACCGCCTTCAGCTTCCAGCGCTACCGCTTCTCGCCGGGCAGCCAGTCATGGCAGGGGGGCATCGCGCCGGAGTTGCAGCCCGATATGCGGGTGGATCAGAACAACGACGGCACCTATGCGCCCGGAGAGGCGGTGGCTCCCACGCACAGCAACACGGGCAATACAGTGGATGCCACCCAACCAACGGTCACGCTCACCCTAGCCGACAACGCCGGTGGGATCCTCCTGGCTCTCACGGGCCACGACGGCGCGCAGCCCGTGCCCAGCCTGCACTACAGCCTCGATGGCGGACCGGTTCAGGCTTACTCATCGCAGTTGCTCTTCCCCAAGGAGGGAACGCGTGTGGTGAAAGCCTTCGCGGAAGACGCCATGGGGAACACCTCCGGCCTGATCCAGACGACGATCAACCCCGCTGTTGCGATCGGCGCTGGCGCAATTGGGATGATCGACCTTGAGTGGTCGGCCTCAGACGGATACCTCCTCGAGGAGTCCACCACGCTAACCGGGGGATGGACTCCTTCATCGGCAGCGGTGAACCGGTCGGGCATGACGCACCGGGCCACCGTACCGGTCGGAGGCGGCTCGCAGAAGTTCTTCCGCTTGCGCTCGGAGCCAGTCGCGCGCTGAAGGTGCTGGGCACGACCGGGCCCGCCTCGCGAAAGACCAGGCCGAACAAGCGGTTGCTCTCGCTGATGAACTTGGATGGTTGAGCGAAGAGTCTAGCTTCATGGACTGCGGCAGCCTGCTAGCCTGCTGCCGCTTTTCCGAGGCAGCCCTGCTGCCGCCGGAGTCTCCAGACTCTCGAAAAAACCGCTCGGCTGACGCAAAGGCGAGGATTCTATAGCGAAACATCGTCCCGGAACATTCGACGGCCAGCAGGCTGGCCTGACGAAATCGGCAGCAGGCTGCCGCAGTCCAAGTAGAGCAGCACTTCATCGCTTTCGGCTTTACGAGGATCGTCGATCCCGCTGGTCAGCACAGCGTCAGACATTCCAATCCAGCCTTCGAGACTGACGAACTGCCA
Organism: Prosthecobacter sp.; assembly: GCF_014879935.1. GTDB lineage: Bacteria > Verrucomicrobiota > Verrucomicrobiia > Verrucomicrobiales > Verrucomicrobiaceae > Prosthecobacter. Next base: position 498 of record NZ_JACSRD010000017.1, on the reverse strand, counting down.
TGGAATCCAGATGAACCCTGAATGATCTCCCACAGATTCGGGGAGGCCCACAGATTGGCTGAAAAAGGAATCTGTGGGCCTCCTTGAATCTGTGGGAAAACCTAGATGGGGATCATATCCATGCCTCCGAAGTCAGGATGTCTGAGCCTGTTCTTCAACGACGCCTTCCAAACGCTCGCCATCGACGCCCTGCCGCGAAACTGCTACCTAAAGGACGGCGATCTGCTGCCCTTCGACGTGATCCTCTGCCAGCCGGATGAGGAGTTGGAGGCGTTTTTGAGGCTGTATGACTGAGCCTTCGTCGTTTTCGTGGACAGCAAAAGTTGGGTAACTACCCAAAGCAGCATGAACACGACAGGAACCAAAAAACGCACCTATGACGAGCAGTTCAAACGCGACGCAGTCGCGTCCGTCGACCTCGATGCGTTGTTTGAAGTCCCAGAGCGTTTTGGCATCGGGGATGTCGTCGCCGATGCGCAGGCCGAGGAAGTTTTTAAA
>NZ_JACSRD010000136.1 GCF_014879935.1 Prosthecobacter sp. | reverse complement strand
ACGGCCAGCAGCTTTCCGGGGAATTTGCGGGTCGTCGGCAGCACGCTGTTTTTCACTGCCACGACCTCCACAGGCACAGAGCTGTGGAAAAGTGATGGCACGGCTGGTGGCACCGTGCAGGTCCTGGACATCAATGCTGGCACGGGCAGCAGCAGCCCGTCCAGTCTCGTGGACATGGCAGGCACGCTGATGTTTGCCGCGAATGACGGCATCAACGGAGCGGAGTTGTGGAAGAGCGACGGCACCAGCGGTGGCACGGTGATGGTGAAAGACATCCACACCACGGCGGCGACGGGTTCCAGCATCGGGAACATGACGGTGATGGGCTCTTCGGTCTATTTCAGCGCCACGAACGTCACGAACGGCACGGAGCTGTGGGTGACTGACGGCACCACGGAAGGGACGCTGATGTTGAAGGAAATCCATCCCACGGGTAGCAGCGGCATCAGTTTCCTCACCCTGATTGGCAGCACTTTGTGGTTCTCTGCGGATACTGGCAGCACGGGCGGGGAGCTTTGGAAGAGCGACGGCACGGCAGAGGGAACCGTTTTGGTGAAGGACATCCGAGCGGGCGCGAGCGGCTCCTCACCGCAGACCTTCTTCGAGCATGGCGGGCTGGTGTATTTCCGCGCATTCACAGATGCGCATGGTGCGGAGCTTTGGGTGACGGACGGCACCACAGACGGCACCCGGCAGGTGGCTGACATTGCCTCCGGCACCACCAGCTCGAACCCTTCCGCCTTTGCCAGCCTGGGTGGCAAACTCTACATCGCCGCCACGGGGCTGGATATCGGCGCGGAACTCTGGGTGTATGACCCGGCGTTGCAGCCGGAGATCGCTCTTTTTGAAGGAACAGGCACCGCAGGAACCGAGCGGCAGGATAACACGGGCGTGCATGACTTTGGCAGCCAGTCCGCCCCCACGAGCCGAAATTTCACCGTGACGAACTCCGGCAGCGGAAACCTGTATGTGACGGACATCACGCTTTCCGGGCCACAGGCGGCCAGCTTCTTCGTTTTGGGCAAACCGGACCCGACACTGCCTATCTTGCCCGGTGGAACGGCCACTTTTTCCGTCACCGCGACGCTCGCTGGTCCCGTGGTGCAAAACGCCGTCGTCGAGATCGCCTGCACGGACGCGGACGAGGCTGTGTTTGAGATGGCAGTGCGTGCGGAGACGCTGGACACGGTGCCTCCGGTCATCAGTGCCCCGTCGAGCTACTATGTCGGTCAAAACGGTGCGCTGAGCATGCCGCTTCCGGATGTGCGGCACATCGTGGTCTTCACGGACAACATTCCAGGCGCGGGCACCATCACGCAAAGCCCTGCGCCGGGGGCCGTCACGCTCAGCATCGGCCAGACGCAGGTGGTGACCTTCAACGCCACCGACTCCACCGGGAATCCATCCAACACCGTCACCACGAATGTCACGATGGGCATCGGGCAGCCAGCAACGGGCAATCTGAACTGGGCGCAGGCCGGAGGCGGCAGCGGCAATGACGCGGTGTTCAACAACAGCTATGAAAGCGCCCGGATCGTCCCGCTGCCGGACGGTGGCATGATGGTGGCGGGCATGTTCACCGCCTCTCCCTTCACGCTGGGAACAGGGGATGATGCCGTGAGCCTGAATTCGTCCGGCTTTGCGGACATCTTCATCGCCCGCTATCGCGCGGATGGCACGCTCGACTGGGCAAAAAGCGTTGGCGGCACCAATTCAGACACGCTTCGGGCACTCACGGTGCTGGCTGATGGCTCCTGTGTGGTGGGCGGGTTGTTCAGCGGAAATTTCACGGCTGAATCGGCGGCACTCACCTCACAGGGAGGCTCGGAAGTCTTCCTCATCAAATACCAGCCGGATGGCACCCAGGCGTGGGCAAAATCCATGGGTGGAACGAACAACGACTGGTTGTCCGACCTGACGGCCACGGCAGACGGAAACATCGGCTTTGCGGCCGCGGGTTTCTCGACCTCGTTCATCACTGGTGGTGGTGCCTCGGCTACCAACACCGGCCTCAGCGGCATGGATGTTTTCATCGGCAAGATTGATGCCACGACGGGGAATGGAACCTGGGTGCGCGGCTACGGCGGTCTGACCGGCGATGAGCCGTCCTCTGGCATCCTCGTCCGCAGCACTCCAGACGGTGGTCTGGCCGTGGTGGCACCGTGGCAGGTGACATCCCTCACTTTCAGCAACAGCGCTCTGAACTTCACGAAAGCCAGCACCAACCAGGAATGGCTCATGGTCAAATACGACGCCTCCGGTGCGCTGGCGTGGGCAAAAACGGCCGGCGGGGTGAGCGCTGAGGCACCGTATAACATGGCCGTACTCGCTGATGGCGATGTGGTGGCCTACGGTCTGGTGAATGGCACGGTGACCTTTGGTGCTGGTGAGGCGGGAGTGTCCACCAGCACGGGTTTCGGCAGTAATGACGCAGCACTGGCTCGATTCTCGGGCGTGGACGGCACGCTAAAATGGGTGAAGCGCTTCGGCGGCAACGGTGGCGAGGCGGTGCCTGTTTTTTATGGTCTCACTGTTCTGCCGGACGGCTCGCTGGCCGTGACGGGATCTTTCTCGAACGCGCTCTGTCGGTTCGGCGTTGGAGAACCGGGCGAAACGACGCTGACGGCACTCACGACGCCGGCTGAACTCTATGTCGCCCGCATGAATGCCTCGAACGGCAACCTGATCTGGGCCAAGTCGGCAGGTGGTTTGTTTGTGGAAACTGCCACGGCGCTCATGGTGCTGGATCGCGGCGACATCGCGGTCAGTGGTCATTTCAGCTCTCTCACGGCCACTTTCGGATCGGGCGAGTCAGGGCAGACCGTGCTCACCAATGCCTCGGGCGTGGCCAATTCAACGAACGATCTCTTTCTGGCCCGCTTCCGCTTTGCGGACGGTGCGCTGCTGGGGGCCAAACAAGCGGGCGGAACAGGTTCGGAAACCCTCCACGCCGCCACGGTGCTCACCAGCGGCAGCGTGGTGCTCGCGGGGAGTTTCCAGCCGGCGACGGCCACATTTGGCAATGGGGAGGCGGGAAAGGCCCTTTTGACGAACGTGGACACCGCCGGGACGAATGGAGACCTTTTTGTTGCCCGTTTTGACACAGGTGGGGTGCAGCCTCCAGCCGCGCCTGTCATCACCGCCCTGCCGGCAACGGATGTCTCCAGCAGCACCTTCACCTATCACGCGGAGATCGATCCGCAGGGAATGCCCACCACGGTGCTTATTGATTACGGTCCGACAGACAGCTACGGCAGCACATTCACCGCCGCGGTCATTCCTGCTGGATTCACGCCTGTCACACGCAGCCTTTCCCTCACCGGACTCGGCTCCACGGCGACGACGTATGTGCGCGTGCGTGCCACCAACGCGCTCGGCACCACAACGGGCGGGGAGATCTTTGTCACCACTTACAGCACGGCGGAAATCTCCGTGGAGCAGCCCACCGACGCGCCGCTGACGGCTGGTGCCTCGACCGTGGACTTTGGTATTGTCGCGCCAGGGAATACGGCGGTGCGCACGTTCACCGTGCGCAATCTCGGCGCCAGCACGCTCAGTGGACTGGCGATGACCCTGAACGGTACCGCAGCCGGCGACTATGTGGCGGGGGCATCCGGGGCGACGAGCCTCGCACCGGGAGAGAGCACGTCATTTACGGTCACCTACACCCCCAGCCTGCCCGGTGCGCGTGCTGCCACGCTGCGCATCGCCAGCAATGACGGGGATGAAAATCCCTTCGAGGTGCTTTTGACCGGCACTAGCCACCTCACGGTGAATGTGTCCTCTCCGGGCACGCCTGGGATCACGCTCAACGGCTACAGCGTGCCGGCGGGCCGCACGCTGAATGTGACGCTCGGCTTTGCACCCGCGCCGGGCAGCACCTTCACGGTGATCAACAACACGTCGGCAAACGCCATCAACGGGACTTTCACCGGCCTTCCGCAGAGCGGCACCATCAGCGCCACGTTTGGCGGCCAGACTTACATCTTCCACGCCAGCTATAGCGGCGGAGACGGCAATGATCTCGTTTTGACCGAGGGTTACGGCTGGACGTGGATTCACGGCACCAACACCTTCAACAGCCTCGGTGTTTACAGCGATCCCCTGCCCGCTCTCGTGAAACCCGGTGCTCGTGGTGAGCCCATGACCTGGCAGGACGCGCAGGGAAATCTCTGGCTGTTTGGCGGCTCGGGGTATTCCACCAGCACTTCGACGATCAATCTGAACGACCTGTGGAAGTACGACCGCGCCACCGGCCTCTGGACTTGGCTGAAGGGCAGCAATGGCACCAGTTCAGTCAATGGCGTGTATGGCACGCTCGGCGTGGCAGACAGCGCCAACACGCCAGGTGGACGCCGACGCGGCATGACGTGGACGGATGCCAGCGGGAATCTGTGGCTGTTTGGGGGCAACGGGCTGCCCGCCACGGGCACCACATCAGGTTACCTCAACGACTTGTGGAAATACACCCCTTCAACCAACAACTGGACTTGGATGGGAGGCAGCAATGGAATCAGTTCCAATGGCACTATTGGCGCACAGGGAACGGGATCGGTCGCCAACATTCCGAGTGCGCGTGATGGCGCGGTCACCTGGGCAGACCCCACGACGGGTCATCTCTGGCTGTTTGGAGGTTTTGGCTACACCTCGTCTGGCACGAGCACGGGCTACCGGAACGATTTGTGGCGCTTCGATCCAGCCACGGGCATCTGGACCTGGATGACCGGCAACAGCACGAGCAACAGCTTGGTCGGCACCTATGGCACGCTTGGAGTGGCTGCGGCGGGGAATACGCCGGGATCGCGTCAGGTGAGTGCGACCTGGACCAGCACGACCGGGGATTTGTGGTTGTTCGGCGGGTACGGCTACGGAAGTAACATGATCGGCCAACTGGGTGATCTCTGGCGCTACCGGCCCTCCACCAATCAGTGGGCGTGGATGGGTGGAACGGCAACGAATGGTGTCGGCTACTCACCGAATGGCATCTATGGAACCCAGGGTGTTCCTGCTGCGGCGAACACACCCGGCTACCGAGCATCCGCAGGCGCTTGGAGAGACCAGCAGGGGCGTTTCTGGATGTTCGGTGGTAACGGCTATGGAGTCAGCGGTGCCTCGGCGGGCGATTTGAGCGATCTCTGGTGCTACGATCCTGCGTTGGGCCAATGGGCTTGGGTGCGCGGGTCGCAGAATGTGCAGAACAACGGCGTCTATGGCTCATTGGGTATCCCGTCGAATACCAACGCGCCAGGTGCACGCCGGGAATTCACGACCTTCCCAGTTTTTGGGACAGGAACGGATCTGTTCCTCTTTGGCGGTTATGGCTACGCTGCCACGGGCAGCGCCGAGCAGCGTCTGAATGACCTCTGGAAGCTGGAGATGCCGAAACTGCCCGGGGCTGCGACTGTCGCGGCCACGGATGTCACGGGAGTGACTGCGACGCTGCGCGGCACGGCCAATCCAGGCGGAGCGGCGGGCACGCTGCGCTTCCTTTTTGGCACGTCACCGACTTTGAGCGGCGCGGCCTATGTGGGAGCGCAGACGGTGGGGGCGGGCACGGCGGATGTGGCGCTCTCTCATTCACTGAACGGGCTGAACTTCAGCACGACCTATTACTACCGTGCGGAAGTCTTCAACGCCTACGGAACGGCCCAAGGGAGCATCCTCAGCTTCACCACGGCTCCAGCGCCGGACATCAGCCTGGAGCAACCGGTCGGCACGGTGCTCACGGATGGGACCGCCACCGTGAACATCGGCAGCGTGCTGGCCACGCAGACCGTCAGCAAGACCTTCACCCTGCGCAACACGGGCACGACCACGCTCAGCGGCATCACCGCCAGCATCACCGGCACGCACGCGTCGAACTTCACGATCGGCACCGTGCCTGCGAGCCTCTCCCCTGGTGGAAGCACCACTTTCAGCGTCACCTTCTCCCCCACCATCGTCGGTGCTCACAGCGCCATCCTGCAGATCGAAAGCAATGACCCGGACGAGTCTCCTTTTGATGTTTTGCTGGCGGGCACAGGCCTTACGCCGGATGCCAGCCTTTCCGCGCTGACGCTGAGCTCCGGCTCGCTCTCGCCCACGTTTGACAGTGCCGTCACGAGCTATGCCGCCACGGTTTCCAGCGCCACGACGTCCATCACCGTGCGGCCCACGGCACTCCAGCCCACCTCCACCATCCAGGTGAATGGTGCCAGCGTGAACTCGGGCTCAAACAGCTCCGCCATTCCGCTCGAAATCGGTCCGAACACGATCACCGTGCTCGTCACGGCGGTCGGCGGCACGGAGACGAAAACCTACACGCTCACCGTCACCCGTCCGCCGAGCGCCGACCTCGTGGTGACTTCCGTCTCGCCGCCGCTGACGTCGGTGGACACGGATGTGCTCTTTGAGGTGAGCTGGTCCGTCATGAACCAGGGCATGGTGGCCACGGCAGGCACGTGGACGGACAGGGTCTATCTTTCCTCGGACGCCAATCTCGGCGGGGATTTGCTGCTGGGCTCCTTCCCGTTCTCCGCGGTCATTCCGTCCGGTCAGACGGCTGTACGCACGCAAACGGTGCTGATCCCGCGCACGAGCACCACGGCGGGCACCTACCGCCTCATCGTGGTGGCAGATGCAAACAACGACCTGCCGGAAGGCGTCAACGAAGGAAACAACTGGGCTGCGAGCACCGCGTCATTCGGCGTGACCTTGCCGCCCTTGCCGGATCTCACCGTCCAATCCATCACCGCGCCCTCGACCGTGCTGACCGGTCAGACGATCACGGTCAGTTGGACCATCCGTAATGCAGGTGCGGGCTCCACAAACACCTCGGCTTGGAATGACCGTGTCTATCTCTCCTCGGACGCCCTTCCCGATGGTGCGGACACGTGGCGTCTCGATTCGCTGAACGTGAGCTACCTCGGTGCCGGGGACACCTACACCGCGTTGCTCACGGCCAAGGTCCCCATCGGTTTCACCCAGGGCGGCTACTTCATCATCGTGAAGACGGATGACAGCGGGCAGGTGCTCGAAGACTCGGACGCCAACAACACGCTCACCCGGCCCGTCACCATCAACATGACGCCCCCACCGGATTTGAAGGTGACCAATGCCGTCGCACCGAACAGTGCCTACGCCGGCACGAGCATCCCACTGAACTTCGCCGTGACAAACATAGGCACCGGTCCCGTGCCGCAGGAGCAAGGCACCTGGAGCGAGGGAATCTACCTTTCCACCAACAACACTTGGGAACCCACCGACCGCTTCATCACCACCATCGAACGCAGTGGCGTGCTGGCTGCAGGCGCGAGTTACTCCCGTTCTGGTTACAGCATCGATATCCCGCGTGATACGGCCACGGGACAGTATTACCTCATCGTGCGCACTGATGTGTATGACAAGGTCTTCGAGCACACCACGGGCGAGGCAAACAATACCCAAGCCACAGGGGCCTTCCAAGTGGAGCAAGCACCGCAGCCAGATCTGGTGGTTTACGATGTTTCCGTGCCTGATCAGGCCGAGGCCGGACTGTCGATGCCATTAACCTGGACTGTGACGAACGAAGGCGCTGGCAGCACGGGCGGCACGGGGTGGAGCGACTACGTTTATCTTTCCTCTGACAACGTTCTCAACACGGGCACGGACACCCTGCTGAACACGTTCGGGCGACCAAACGGCCTGGCATCAGGCACCAGCTACACACGGAGCGCCACGGTGACGCTGCCCGACCAACTCTCCGGCACCTATCATCTCTTCGTTGTCGCAGATGGCGGCGGATCGCTGCCTGAGTTTGATCCGAACCACAATGCAGAAATAAACAACACGCGCCTCTCGGACACGCCCGTTGAAATCAGCTATTTGCCACCAGATCTCGTCGTCGCTTCCGTCACACCTTCCACCACCAATGCGCAAGCAGGACAGCAGATCACCATTGGCTGGACGGTCACAAACCAGGGGGTTGGCGTCACCAAACGCAGCAGTTGGAACGATCAGGTCTATTTCTCGACTGACGAAGTGTTCAATCCCGGTGTGGACACACTGGTGGGGACTTTTGGCAACGGCTCCGGCCTTAGCGCCGGCCAGAGCTACACCAAATCCATCACCACCACCCTGGGTGCCTGCGATAGCGGCACGTATCACATCTTTGTGCGGACAGATTCCAGTTCGCAAGTCACTGAGGAGGCCGAAGGACTCGATGCTGAAGCAAACAATGTCATCTCCACTCCGCCTTCAATCACAGTCACCTCCAATCCTGCGGATTTACAAGTCATCTCGATCAACCTGCCCGAATCCTGCGTCGCCGGTCAGTTCATGCCTCTCACATGGACGGTCGCGAACGTTGGAACCGGGCCGACAAACGTCTCCACCTGGTCCGACCGCGTTTATCTGAGCAACAGCCCCACCTTCAATGCAGGCACGGCCGTACAAGTGGGCACCTTCTCCCGCAGTGGTGTGCTGGCCGCCGCGGGCGGCTACGTGGCAGCCCAGCAGGTACGAGTTCCCCTCAACTTCTCGGGCAATTACTATGTTTATGTTACCACGGACAGCGGCAGCAGCGTGCAGGAGTGCTCTGCCGAATCCAATAACCAGACACGCTCGACTGAGACTTTCAATGCCATCTCCATGCCTCCGGATCTCCAGATCGTTCCAGACAGCATCAGCGCCACCCCCACTGCGGTGAACTCCGGCCAGAACATCAGTGTGGACTGGACCGTCATCAACAGCGGCACAGGCCCCACAGCAGCGACGAACTGGGTGGACCGCGTTTATCTGTCCCCGAGCACGGTGTTCAGCCTGTCCTCCGCGACTCAGATCGGCTTTGTGGCGAGAAACGCAGCTCTGGAGGTAAACGCCACTTACCCGGCCACCGGCAGCTTCCAGGTGCCGCGGGAAATTCACGGCACGCGCTATGTGTTTGTCGTCACCGATGCCGATGCATCGGTGTTTGAAGGCTCGTCCGACGGTAACAACACCAGTTATCTCTCCACACCGGTCGCCATCACACTCTCCCCCTACCCCGACCTGGAAATCCAGAATGGCAGTGTCCAGGTCACCTCGTCCGCTCCCTACTCCGCAGGACTTCCCGTCAGCGTTTCCTGGACGGTCAGCAATCCGGGGGCGGCCGCTACTGGTAACGTGTCCTGGACCGACTACGCTTACATCTCTCGCGACCAGATTCTCGACGACAACGATCCGCAGATCGGCTTTGTCTCGCGCAGCGGTGGTCTGGCAATTGGCGGCGGCTACACTCAAAACTCCACCTTCACACTGCCGACGGGAATCAGTGGGAGCTATTACCTCATCGTCGTCGCTGACCGGAACAAGGCGCTGACCGAATCGGATGAACTCAACAACACCGCCTTCAGCACGGCGATCACCGTGCAAACACCCCCGCCTGCGGATCTGGTTGTCAATTCTGTGACACCTCCGGCAACAGGCGTGCCCGGCCAACCCGCCGTCATCACCTGGGTCGTCCAGAACATCGGCTCCAATCCCGCCAACGGCACCTGGAGTGACGCCGTATATCTTTCTGCCGACGATGTCTGGGACATCAATGACGTGCTCGTGGATCGTGTGAACCGCTCCGGGCCGCTCGCCGCCTCCGCCTCCTACACCGGCACCAGCACGGCCGTGCTGCCTGGTGTGCTGCCGGGAAGCTACCGTGTCATCGTGCGTGCTGACATCCGCAACAATGTCCTCGAAGGCAACGATGGCAACAACACCGGCGTGTCTGGCGGCACCTCTTCCACGATCACGATTGATGCCACTGAGCTTGCTCTTGGCACGCCTTACCCGTCGCAACTCTCCACCGGGACGCAGCATTTCTACAAAGTCTATGTCGCGGCCGATGAAGACTTGCGCATCGTGCTCGACAGCGCCTCCACAGACAGTTCGAACGAACTTTTTGTCCGTTATGGAGCCGTGCCGGACCGTGGAAACTACGATTTCCTCTATCCTTCCCCCTTCTCCCCGGATCAGGTCATCACCGTGCCAACGACGCAGGAAGGCTGGTACTACATCCTGGTGCGTGGAGACATCGTCACGAACAATTCCGCCACTTACACCCTGACAGCCAGCCTCGAACAGTATGGCATCCGTTCCATCTCCCCAGTCCGTGCTGGCAATGGCGGACGCCTGACTCTGACGATCAACGGCGGTCGCTACACCAACGACACGACCGCCGTGCTCTACCGCGCCGGGTTCCCGGACATTGTCGCGGAAAACGTCACCCGTGTCTCCAGCACCATGCTGCGTGCCCGGTTCAACCTCAACGCGGCAGAACTCGGCCTGTGGAGCCTGCGCATCGACTCGCCCACTCGCGGCCTGCGCACCTTTGCTGACTCCTTCACCATCGACGAAGCGGTCTCGGCACCGGTGGAAATCCGCATCGACGGCCCCGATCTCGTCAAACAGGACACGCGTGGCATTTACACGGCCTATATTACCAACAACTCCAACAACGATGTGGAGCGTGTCCTCCTCCGTCTGCGTGCCCCTGCCGCGCAGATCGGTGCCTTCACCAGTGCCATCACCAGCCAGTACGCGCAGGCTGTCGCTCTCCGGCCTGATGCGGACGGCATGATGACCTTCACCGCCATCACGGGTGACATCGGTCCCGGCGAGACCTCACGCGGCCTCCAGGTCACCCTCCGTCCTGTCACGGGACTCGCCGAGGGACAGGTTCCCTTAGAGGCGAATGCACGCGTCCTGACTTACGAGCAGCTCGATGTGGCGCTTGCTGCCGCCGTGGATGACCAGATTGCAGCCGCCCAGGCCTCGCCTGCACTGGACTCGCTGGTGCGTCAAGTGGTCGAGGAACGGGATTGGTGGCTCTCCACCGTCCTGCCGGCAGCCACCGTGGCGATCCCCGAGGAGGTCATCGGCACTCACGGCTGGTCCAGTCCTCTGGATCTCGTCTTGAACCTCGCCACCACCCTGGGATGCGCACGGCCGCAGGCACTGTGCCCTGGCTACACCGCCCTGCGTTCAGGCACGGGCATTCCGCAGGACCTGCATGCGGTGTGGACCTTGCCGGCCGAGTTCGGAGCCAGCTTCTCCGTCGTCGATCAGTTCAAATACATCACCCTGGTCAGCGCCCTCGATCCAAATGAAAAGCTCGGCTCCGATGGTTACGGCGTTCAGAAGTTCATCGGCAACCAACAGCCCATCTCCTACACGGTCTTCTTCGAGAACGTCTCCACCGCCACAGCCGCCGCGCACTTGGTCACCGTCGAGGACACACTCGACAGTCGTTTTGATGCAAACTCGTTCCGTGTCGTGGGGATCACTTTTGGCGACGTGAAGATCACTCCTCCAGCGGACAGCTTCTTCTACCAGGGACGTGTCACCATGGGGCCGCGTTTTGGCAACATCTACGCGGATGTATCTGCCGGAGTCACTCGTGTCGGAACCCCACCCAACGCACAAAATGTCATCAAGCTCACCATCCGCGCGATCGACCCTGCCACGGGTGAAGAGCCGGAGAATCCCGCCACGGGTGTCCTGCTGCCCAACAATGCGCTACATGATGGTGAAGGCAGCATCACATTCACCCTCAAGCCGCGTGCCAACGCAAAGACCGGGGAGCGCCTCGACAACGAGGCCGTCATCACCTTCGACAGCAACGAAAAGATCCGCACCAACCTCGTCACCAACACCCTCGACGCCCTCCCACCGAGCAGCAAGGTCAGCACCCTCGCCTCCGTGCAGCAAAACACCTCCTTTGTCGTGAACTGGACCGGGGCGGACGACAGTGACAACACAGGCTCCGGCCTACGCAACTACGACGTCTTTTACTCTGCCAACAAAGGCCCCTGGGTGAAATGGCTCGACGGTGTCGCCTACAAGTCTTCCACCTTCTCCAACGCCGTGCGAGGCACGGAGTATCGCTTCTACAGCATCGCCCGTGACAATGCGGGCAATGCCGAGAAAGCTCCGTTGCAGGCGGGCACCACCAACATCGCTCCAGACACCACCACCGTCGTCTCCAGCGGTCCTAACACAGCGCCAGTGCTCGCGGCCATCGCTGACCGCACAGGTGTTGTGGGCCAGCTCCTGACCTTCACGGCCACGGCGACCGACTCGGACATCCCGGCAAACACCTTCACCTACAGCCTCACCGGCACCGTTCCTGCAGGAGCACAGATCGCTCCGACGACTGGCGTATTCACCTGGACTCCCCTTCCCGGACAGGCTCCAGGCTCTCATGTGATCAATGTGCAGGTCGCGGACAGTGGCGTGCCATCCCTCACCGCCTCCCGCAATTTCACGGTCACCGTGCGGACAAACCAGGCGCCCGTGGCTGGAGCCGACACCGCCGGCACCGACCAGGGCAAGGCAGCCACGATCACCACAGCCAAGCTGATGCTCAATGACTCTGACGCCGATGGCGATCCGCTCACCCTCAGTCTGAATGGCTCGTCCAGTGCCAGTTCAACCAACGGTGGTTCTGTCATGTTGTCTGCCGGTCAGGTTACCTACACGCCGGTGACCACCTTCCACGGCACGGATACCTTCACCTACACCCTGTCGGATGGCTTCGGCGGCACCACCACCGGCACGGTGACGATCACCGTTTCTCCAGCCTTCGCCGCCACGAACAATCCCATCGCGCTGACGACCATTGCTGGTGGGGCACGGCGTCTGGACTTGATCGGCATTCCTGGACGCAGCTACCGCATCGAATACTCGGCGGATCTGGCGATCTGGCAGTCGCTCGGCACTCGCACAGCGGGTCCCGATGGACGCTTCTCCATCGACGATCCCGGCGCGGCCGGTGTCGGCACCCGCTTCTACCGCCTTGCTGTTCCGTGATTCGATGTCGCAGTCCTTCACCAACCCATTGACTTCATGATCTCCACCCCCAACCGTTCAACAGGGCTCCGGCTGGTGTTTGGCTTTTGGTTCTTGATCTCCACGCCAGTCTTCGCCGCCACGGTCGTTTACGATTACACCGTCGGCACGGCGGTTCCCGACGGCTCCATCGTCGGTTGGAGTGACACGCGTGCCGTCAGCGGCCTCACAGGTGTCATCCAGGCTGTCGAGGTGTCGCTGAACATCACAGGTGGCTACAACGGCGATCTCTTTGCCCAGTTGGTGCATGATTCGGGCTACAGCGTGCTCCTCAACCGTGTTGGCCGTCGCGCTGGTGACGGCACCGGCTATGCTGACGGCGGGCTCAATGTGGTGCTGGCCGATGATCACACCTCATCGGGAGACATTCACACCTACCGTCGTGTTTTGTTCGGAAACGACACCACCTCGTTGGGAGGTCCTCTCAGCGGCCGCTGGTCCACCGATGCACGAACGACGGACCCGGCGCTCGTGATCGACACAGATTCGCGAACAGCCAGTCTGGCGGATTTCATCGGCCTCGATCCCAACGGAAATTGGACCCTTTTCGTCGCAGACATGGACTCCGGCGGGCAGAGCACCATGCAAAGCTGGGGCCTCACACTGATCACGGCCGCAGTGCCCGAATCGCGCACTGCCACGCTGTTTTTTGTTTCGCTCAGCGCCGTCCTGCTACGCCGGCGCAGGCATTCCTGACGCTCACAGCATCTGACCGGCGAGCGACGAAAAACTGCCGCAAGCCTCTTCCTGACTTCTCTTTTCGCTCATGAACCGCCCGAAACTCCTGATCACAGCCCTCGGCCTCGCCGTGCTTGGTGTTCTGGTCTGGCAGACAGTCACCTCAAGCACATTTCGCGCGGACGGCCGGATCAACGCCAGGACTCCCGCTGCCAAGCTCCGCTCTCCCACGTCATCACAGCCGCCGACGGCCCACATGGCTGAAGCACGTGTGAAAATGACCTCGAATTCGGAAGCACCTCAAACGCCGCACGTGGCACCAGTGATCTTCACCGATCTGCGGCAGTTTGGAACGCTTCAGCGGCAGGAAAAACGCCGTTTTGAGCCTCAGACGTGGGAAGTGGACCTGCGTCGTAACTTGCAGCTTCCCGCGCACACACATCTGGAGCGCCGTAGCGAGGTCTATCACATTGCCGCGATGCGTTATCCGCTTGTCCGCATCGATCGCGTGATTCGGCTCGACACCCAGGCCAAAGTGGCCGCAGTGCAGGCTGAGCCAGCAGTCCTTTGGGAGAATGCCATGGTCGCCGATCATCTCATGGTGCAGGCCCGGAGCGGCGTCAGCCGTGAGCGCCTGGAGGCCGCCCTGCCCAATGGCACGCGCATCATCGGGAGCATCACCTCCACCGGCCTCTATCTCGTCGCCGTGCCCGACGAGGGAGACATGGCCATCGAGCGTGCCGTGCTGGCGCTCAATCAGATGAAGGAGGTGATCCAGTTCGCCGAGCCGGACTTCCTGCTGCGCGGAGCGGACACGCTGCCGAATGAGAACAATCTCTCCCCGTCTCTTTTCACCACCAGCACCACAGACACCAGCAAGCAGTGGCACCTGCCGAAAATCATGGCTCCGCGCTCCTGGGATGTCGTGCGCCAGCCAAAGAACAACACCATCGCCAACAAGACCATCGTCGCCGTTGTGGACACGGGTGTGGACCTCACACATCCCGATTTGATCGCCAACATCTGGGTCAATCCTGATGAAAGTGGCAACGGCCTCGAAACCAATGGCACGGACGACGACGCCAGTGGCAAAGCCGACGACGTGCGCGGTTGGAACTTCGTGGACGACAACAACAATGCCCAGGACGATGTCGGTCACGGCACCCATGTCGCCGGCCTCATTGGTGCAGTTGGAAACAATGCCGGCGGCGCGGATGGCAACGCAAAAGCAGCCGCCGGCGTCTGCTGGGGCGTGCGTATCCTGCCGCTGCGCATCATCAAGGCGCTCGGCACCGGCACCTACGGCACCTACTCCGCGGCCGTGGCGGCCATGGATTACATCCGCACGCTGAACAACTCCACGCGCCGCGTCGCTGTGGCCAATCACTCCTGGGGTGGCAGCGCTTACAGCCTGGCCATGCTGAATGCGATCAACAACCCCACTGTCACGAGTGATCCCCTGCCCTCCGGCATCACCAGCACCCGTGGTGCCGGAGTGAACGTCCTCACAGTCGCTGGAACCTCGACGGAGATCGCCAAGATGAAGCTCGGCATGACCATCGCGGGCAGCGGCATCCCCACGGGAACCATCATCACCATCGTCAACGGCAGCAGCATCACGCTCAGTGACTTCACCACGACTTCAGCCACGGCGGGAGCACTCACCTTCAGCAACCCAGTGAGGCCAAAACCTAGCGGCATCGTGCACATCGCCGCAGCAGGCAACAACCAGGCCAACATCGACCGGCTTCCGGTGTATCCCGCATGTCTGCCGAGTGGTTTCATCGTCAGCGTGGGTGCGTCAGACACGGCGGATGCCTCCGCGGTCTGGTCCGGTGGTCTTGGGAGCAATTACGGCGCGCTCAACCTCGATCTCTACGCACCTGGCAGCAACATCTGGAGCACGAAATGGAAAACGCCGACCGATCCCGCCTACGGCTTTGAAAGCCGCAATGGCACCAGCATGGCTGCACCGCTGGCTTCCGGCGCTGTGGCGCTCATCCGCATGTGGCAGCCCACTTTGACCGAATTGCAGGCCCGGCAGGTGCTCATCGAGCAGGTGGATCAGGTGGCTTCGCTAAAATCGAAATGTGTCAGCGGCGGAAGGCTCAACATCGCCCGCATGATCGACCGCCTTTACCAACCCGTGCTCGTCGCCAGCGGTGGGAGCACTGGCAGCAGCGGCTTCGACAGCACCAACGCTCTCTCCTCCGCCATGAGTCTCACCGGAAGCCTCGCCGTTTCTCGCAGTGACTATGGCGTGCACGTGCTCGCCATTCATCAGGGACAGGTTTGGGCTTGGGGCTCCTCGCTCGGAGGCCAACTTGCGGGCACATACCTCTCCGGGACCGGTTGGCTGAGGGAAAACGCCTCCTACCGTCCCGTGCAGGTGGCGGACATCACAGACGCACGCATGGTCGCCGCACGCAGTACTCGCTCCTATGCGTTGCGCAGCGACGGCTCCGTGTGGTTTTGGGGGGAGGATTCGGAGTTCACGGCCATCGACACACCGGTGCAGATTCCAGGCCTCACCGACATCGTGTGGATCTGCGGTGCCTACGCCGTGGATGCGGATGGTGATGTGTGGACCCTTTATGATGACATCTTTCCGCCGGAGAAGGTCACTGGCCTCAGTCAGGTGCTTATGGCCGTGGATGGAGACCAGCATCAGCTCGCGCTGAAAGCCGACGGCACCGTCTGGGCCTGGGGAAATGCTGAGAACGGACGCCTCGGCAACGGCAGCACCTCGGGCTTCATCAACACGCCCGTGCAGGTGACTGGTCTGCCTGCGGACATTCGCTACATCGCCGCAGGTGGAGCAGACTCGTATGCCGTTACCGAGGGTGGGAGCGTCTATTATTGGGGCAAGCCCAGCGGCATGACCCAAACGGCCACGCCGGTGCTGCTCGCCTCGCTCACAGACATCGCTGTCATCTCCGCCAGCACATGGAATGCCGTCGCAGTGAGCACGGACGGCCGTGTTTTCACCTGGGGGCGTGGCTACACCGGCCAGCTCGGCTCCGGCATCGAAACACTCGTCACTGCGGACACCCCCGCACTCGTGAATCTGCCAGCGGAGGCTGGCGCGGCCTTGTTTTGCTCCAGCGGCGGCCTCGCAGGCGGCACCGTGGCCGTCATCACGGAAAACGCCATCGTTTACACCTGGGGTGACAATCAATACGGTACGCTCGGCCAGGGACAGGGCCGTGTGCGCGCTCTCCCCACACAGATCGCGCCTCCCGGTTCCTACACGAGCCTCTTCACCGGCGACTACTCCGGCTTTGCGACGAACGCCAGCAACCAGCTCTTCGCATGGGGCACGGTGCAAAATCAGGCCGCAGGTGCCAACCAGCCGGAGCTGTACGGCCAGACACCGCGGCGGCTTTACACATATCCCGACTTCATCAAAATCGACACCTCCACGAACAAACGCATCGGCCTGGAGACCGGCGGCGCTGTGTGGACCTGGGGCTCGACACCCGCGACCGTGCCCGGCATCACCACGGCCGTCGATGTTTCCGCAGCCGGTGGCAGCAATGCCTTCTTCCTCGTCGCGCTCGCGGACGGCACCGTGCGTGCATGGGGCGAAAACGAGTCCGGCCAGCTCGGCAACGGCAGCACCACGGACAGCAGCACATCAGTCCCCGTCAGCGGCCTCACCGGCATCCACAAAGTCTTCGCCTGCACGCCGGACGCGAATGATCCGCAGCGATCCTTCAGCTTCGCCATCCGGCAAAGTGACGGCGCGGTGTTTGGCTGGGGATTTAATGAAGAGGGCCAGCTCGGCAATCAAGAAATCGTCAGCAGCAGCACCCCACTGCTCATCCCGGGCCTTGCCAGTGTCACCCAGATCACCGCCACCGTGCAGGGCGTGTTCGCTTTGAAGAACGATGGCACCGTGTGGGCCTGGAGCGGCACCGACTACCCCCTCACGCCCACGCAGATCATCGGAATGCCGCCTGTCACACGCATCGCCGCAGCGGGGGCGTTCTTCGTCGGCAATGACGGCCGTGTGTGGGTGCTGGCGGACGGTTTCGCGCCGGTGGATGATGCGGGCGACTTCCCGAAGCCCGTGCTCGGGATCTCAAATGTCTCCCGCGTCGAATACACACGCGGCTGCGTACATGCGCTGCGTGGCGACGGCGGCCTGTGGGTGTGGGGCACGGACTCCACCGGTGTTGGCGCACTCGGCGATGGCTACTCGTGGTCGAATGTACCGCTGCCCGTCATCGGACTCGGCGGCACCTCCACCACACTTTCCACGCTCGGCACTGGCAACACGAGCGACTCCTGGCAGCTCCAGCACTTCACCTTTTCCGAGCTGCTCAATGACAGCATCGTCGGTGACCTCGCCACGCCGGCTGGCGATGGCATCCCGAACCTGCTCAAATACGCCCTTGGCCTCGATCCGAAGCAGCGCTACGGCTCCTCCAGCCTGCCGACGCAGCGCATTGAGCTCATCGGCAATGCCGCGCAGAGCACCAGCCTCTTCTCCGTGCCCACCGTCGAGCTCATCGACGGCAAGCGCTACCTCGTGCTCAGCGTCAACCGCCTCGGCGGCATCCGCCAGGACCTCGACTACATCGTGCAGGTCTCCACCGACCTCGCCACCTGGCAGAGCGGCGATCCCCACACCGTCACCCTGCTCGACACCGCCGACACACTCGAAGTCTCCTCCGCCCAGCCGCTCGAAATCGCGCCGCGCCAGTTCATGCGGCTCAAAGTGCAGCGCAGGTAACGTTTAAACCGCGAACGGGAAACGATGAGAAAGCATGAAAACACGCCACACAGCCCTCCTCATCCTAGTCCTCGGCGGAGGTATGGCTTTTCAGGAGTTCTGGCAGCCTTCGGAGCCTGATCGCTCACTCAAGCCCGTAGCAGCCGCTCGCTCGCAAAAGCCGGTTTTGCCGATTTCTCCCCCCAAACCGCTCGTAGCGGCTCCATTGGCCGCAAACACGACCTCGGCCACTCCTTCCCGATTTGCCTTCGAAGCCCTGATGCTCGGAAGAAAGCCCCTGCGCAGCGAAAAACGCCAGTTTGAGGCCCAAACCTGGGAAACGGACCTCATCACTGCCCTGGAGCTGCCATCGCGCACCCCGCTGCAGCGCCGGAGTGCCGTTTTTCCCGTCCCGGAGCTCCGGAATGCTCTCGTTCGCGTGGATCGCATCTACCGCATGGATCGCCAGGCCGGCAAAACCGCCGCAGTCGCCTCGCCGGACACAGGAGCCGCCGTGCTCGACGCGGGTGGCGGTGAGTTGCTGTGGGAAAACGCCATGCTCGCCGACCACCTCATGGTGCAGGTCGAGGACGACATCAGCCGCGAGCGGCTCCAGGCCGCGCTGCCCGCCGGCCTGCGTGTGCGTGACGCCATCACCAGCCGTGGGCTTTACCTCGTGAGCGTCCCCGCCGAGGGAGACCGCTCCGTGGAAAGAGCCGTGCTGGCCCTGAACAAGCTCAAAAACGTCGTGCGCTATGCAGAGCCTGATTTTCTCATCTGCAGAGCGGACGCCACGCCAAATGATCCCCTCTTCACCATCGACACCGCAGACACCACCAAGCAGTGGCACCTGCCGAAAATCATGGCCCCGCGTGCCTGGGACGTGATCAAGTCACCCAAGACCACCACCATCGCCAACCAGACTGTCGTCGCCGTCGTGGACACTGGGGTGGACTACACGCATCCCGATCTCGCCGCGAATATCTGGAGCAATCCTGGTGAAAGCGGAGACGGGAAAGAAATCAACGGCATCGACGACGACGGTAACGGCAAGATCGACGACTGGCGCGGCTGGAACTTCGTGGAGTTCACCAATGACGTCATTGATGACGTGGGCCACGGCACGCATGTGGCGGGCATCGTCGGCGCAGTGGGAAACAATGCCACTGGAGCAACCGGTGTATGCTGGGGCGTCAAGATCCTGCCGCTGCGCATCATAAAGGCAGTGTCGGGAGGAACCTTTGGCACCTACTCCGCCGCCATTGGTGCCATGGACTACATCCGCACACTCAACAGCTCGTCCCGCAAGGTCGCCGTGGCCAATCACTCCTGGGGAGGCAGCGGCTACAGCCTCGCGATGCTCAACACGATCAACAACCCGCTGAGCACCGCCGACCCGCTACCCGCAGGCCTCACCAGCACCTTCGTCAAGGACGTGAACACGCTCACACCTGCGGGTGGTGGCACCGAGTTGGCAAAGATCAAGGTCGGCATGACCATCTCAGGCACGGGCATCCCCTCAGGCACGCTGGTGACCATCGTGGACGGCAGCACCATCACGCTGAGTGATTACACCACCGCGTCCGGCACCAATGCCGCGCTCACCTTCAGCAATCCCATTCGCCCTAAGCCCTACGGCGTCGTGCACGTGGCCGCCGCAGGCAACAGCCGATTCAACCTTGATCGCATCCCCATCTATCCCGCGTGCCTGCCCAGCGGCTTCATCGTGAGCGTGGGTGCCACCGACAGCAGCGACGGGGAGGCGATCTGGAGCGGCGGCGCTGGCACGAACTACGGCCGTCTGAACGTGGACCTCTTCGCCCCTGGTAGCAGCATCTGGAGCACGAAATGGAAAGCCCCCGGCGACCCGTCCTACGGCTACGAAAGCCGCAACGGCACCAGCATGGCCGCGCCGCAAGTCGCCGGTGTCGCAGCCCTCATCCGCATGTGGCAACCGGCGCTGACCGAGTTGCAGGCACGCCAGGTCGTCATCGAGCAGGTGGACCAGGTCGCGGCGCTCAACGGCAAGTCTGTCAGTGGTGGCCGCCTCAACGTCGCCAAGGTCATCGACCGTCTTTACCAGCCCGTTCTTGTCGGTAGCGGGGGCTCGACCGGCGGGGGCGGTGAGGCATCTGAGGCACTACAAGCGGCAATAGGGGTCACGGGAAGGTTAGCGGCGGGGAGAAGCAGCGAGCATATTCTATTCGTGAGTGGGGGCCAGGTTTGGGCATGGGGTGCCAATGAATCGGGGCAGTTGGGAAATGGGACGACTGACAGCTCTGCGGCCCCGGTGAAGGTGTTCGGACTTTCCGGGGTCGTCATGGTTAGCGTGGGAGGAAGCACCAGCCATGCACTCAAGGATGACGGAACCGTTTGGGCATGGGGAAGTAATTCCGACGGAAAGCTCGGTGTCGGTTCTACCTCACCTTCGTCGGTGACGATTCCGCAGCAAGTGCCCGGCTTGAGCAACATCGCATGGATTTCCGGAGGCGATTCTCACGTTCTGGCGGTGCGTGCAGATGGCAAGCTCTTCGCGTGGGGCGGCAATTCGTATGGTCAATTGGGCGACGGCACTAAAATCGACCGAAATGTACCAACCGAATTGCCAGGCCTGTCGAACGTTGTCCAGGCTGACGCTGGGGCTTATCATAGCGTGGCTCTCACTGCGGCTGGGCAAGTGTACGCATGGGGTGATAGGGGGTACGATCCATATACAAATAAACTCGGCGATGGGTTGCTCTCCGGTATTATCACATCCCCAATTCTCGTTCCTGGAATCACAAATGTGGCGTTTGTTGACACGACAGATGTCGCCACCGTTTATCTAAGAAACGACGGCACCGTCTGGCAAACGGGCAAGGCTCCGGACTTCACTACGTCCGCAGTCCCGGTCGTAAAAACCGGCCTCGAAGGTATCCGGGTCATTAGTTGCAATGGGCTTTGGGGGTTGGGACTAGCAGTCGATTTCGAGGGCAGGCTCTTCGCTTGGGGGGACGGTAGTTACGGACAACTAGGAATTGGATCGGTATTCGGAACTGTGACGCCCGCGATGCCAGCCGTTGAGTGCGTCCTTCCAAAAGGATCGAGCGTCTTGGCTTGCACCACAAACGGAGATCAATCGGTGATTTTGGACACGGATGGACAGCTCTTTGCATGCGGTAAGAATCTAGGACTCTCAAGTTTGGGTAACGGGATATCGTCGAATCGGATCTTTCCGGTCGAAATGCAAAGCCTCCGAGGTGTCGAAGCTTTCGGAGCGACCGGGCTCGTCCGCTGGGCCAGGCATCCAGACGGTCGAACAATGATGTGGGGGCGCCTTAATTCCGCTTCGGACTCCTCGGCGTTCCAAGTCCCAACCACATACCCGGAGCCTGCACTGGAGAGCCCGATTGTCGAGGTCGCTTCCCCCTCTCCGGGAAGTGCAATCGCCCGTCTTGCAAACGGAAAACTTTGGGCCTGGGGTTACAATGAAGAAGGCGAGCTCGGAGACGGAACAACGTCCTCCCGCGAGTCGCCAGTGGAGATTCAGGGGCTGGAGAGTATAGTCAGCATTTCGTCGGGGTTCGCGTTCTACGAATATTCTTCGTACCCATATTCGGGTTTCACTCTCGCCTTGAAATCCGATGGAACGGTCTATTCATGGGGGAGTAACTACGGCGGTTACCTCGGAGATGGGTCCACCAACAGTCGCACCATCCCGGGGCCTGTTACCGGGCTGAATTCAGTCGTTCAAGTGTCAGCCGCGATGGGTCATGGTATGGCACTGAAAAACGATGGAACGGTTTGGACGTGGGGCGGTAACGAGAGTGGCGAACTTGGCGACGGGACATTTGAGAATCGACGGATTCCCGCGCAGGTCCCAGGTATCGACCATATTGTTCAAATCGCGGCTTGTCCCGGTGTCAGTTACGCACTTCGCTCCGATGGAACGCTTTTCGGCTGGGGAAGGCAGGGGCTTTATTTTTCGAGTGCCTCCCTTCTCCCAAGCACGCAGTTTTGTCTTCCTAGCCCGGTAATTATCTATGCGTCCATCCAGAAGCCGATTATCAAATTCGTGTGTCGAGCGCAGTCGGTTGTAGCGCTGCTGAGCGACCATTCCTTGGTGAGTTGGGGAAGCGATTCGTGGGAAGGGGAAACCATAGACCCGCTAGGCAGGGAACCCGGTTATCCGACTGATATTTTTTCGATGATGATACCAGCGCCGGTCTTTGGTGCAACAAATGTGAGAGATGTGGCCGCAAGCCGAAATTCGGGAAGCGTTCTTTTTCAGAAGTTTGACGGCTCCGTATGGTGTTGGGGCAAGGACGACCTGACGATGGGACTGGGTGAATCCTGGTCGGCGAATTTTGTCGGGGTGGTTGGATTTGGCGGGACAGTCACGACGTTGTCCACTCTGGGCACGGAGAATTTGGGCGACTCCTGGTTTCTCCAGAATTTCTCAAACTCCGAGATTCTGAATGCTTCGATCTCGGGAGATACTGCCGATGCGTCCGGAGACGGCATACCAAATCTGATCAAGTATGCCCTCGGTCTCAATCCCAAACTACGTTACGACTCCTCCAGCCTGCCCACCGCGCGCATCGATGTTATCGGAGGCTCGGCGCAGAGCGCTTCGACCCGGGGCGGCATCGGACTGTTTTCAGTGCCAACCGCTGAACTCACGAATGGCAAGCACTACATGCTCTTGACCGTGCCGCGCAATGGCATTCACACGGACGTTGACTACATCGTCGAGGTTTCCAACGACCTGGTGACCTGGAGCAGCGGCGATCCACATACCGTGACAGTGCTCGACACTGCCGAAACGCTGGAAGTTTACTCCGCACAATCGCTGGATGACGTGCCCAAACAATTCATGCGGCTGAAAGTGGAGCGAAAGTAGCTGTGCGAGACCACCCTGAAGCACGAGGACTGACCATGAATTCCCATCTCCGAGCACTGTCGATCATCATCGTTCTGGTGGGAATGTTCGCGTTATGGCCCCGCAGGCAATCCCCTCGGCATCTGCCACAGAGTCAGCTTTCAACAGCACACAATAGGTCCCCTGACAACTCCTGGCAAAGCCCCGGGGAGCCAAAGCGTGGGCTGCCAGAGACATCCCAGCCTTCAACAATAAACGAGGGAGTCACTCCACCCTCGCGTTTTGCTTTTGAGGCACTCCTTCGACAACGAAGCCCCCTTCGCCAGGAAACACGCGCGTTTGAGCCGCAGACCTGGGAGCCTGACCTCGCCCAAGCGCTGGAACTTCCGGTGAGCACTCCGCTCCAGCGCCGTAGCGTGGTGATTCAGGTCCCTGAGCTTCCCCTGCCGTTCGTTCGGGTGGACCGGGTCTATCGTCTCGACCGGCAGGCGGCCAGCGCTTCCGCGACAGCGAACACAGCGGCACCCGAGTCAGCTTCAGCCCTCATGGAAGCCGAAGGTGGCGAGTTGCTGTGGGAAAACGCCATGCTGGCCGATCACTTGATGGTGCAGGTGGAGGACGGCATCAGCCTCGAACAGCTCGAAGGCTCCTTGCCCGCCGGTGTGACTGTTCGCACCGCCATCACCACCCGTGGTCTGTACCTGGTGGCCGTTCCAGCCGAAGGAGACCGCTCCGTCGAGCGGGCAGTGCTCGCCATGAGCAAGCTCAAAGGCGTGGTCCGCCATGCCGAGCCGGATTTTCTCATCTGCGGCGCGGACACCTCCCCGAACGATCCTTTGTTCACCACCGACGCGTCGGACACCAGCAAGCAGTGGCATCTTCCCAAGATCATGGCACCGCGAGCCTGGGCCGTGATCCGCTCACCCAAGACCACCACCATCGCCAACCAGACCGTCGTCGCCGTTGTGGACACGGGAGTTGATTACACCCACCCCGACCTCGCAGCCAACATCTGGAACAACCCTGGTGAAACGGGATCAGGCAAGGAAACCAACGGCATTGACGACGACGGTAACGGCAAGATCGACGACTGGCGCGGCTGGAACTTCGTCGAGCTCAACAACGAGGTCATGGACGATGTCGGTCACGGCACTCACGTCGCAGGCATCATCGGCGCGGTAGGAAACAACGCCACCGGAGCCTCCGGCGTGTGTTGGGGCGTCAAGATCCTGCCGCTGCGCATCATCAAGGCCGTGAGTGGCGGCACCTTTGGCACCTACTCTGCCGCCATCGGCGCGATGGACTACATCCGCACGCTGAACAACACCGGCCGCAAAGTGGCAGTCGCCAATCACTCGTGGGGTGGCACTGGCTACAGCCTCGCGATGCTCAACACCATCAACAATCCCCTGAGCACCGCCGATCCGCTGCCAGCAGGCATCACGAGCACCTACCTCAGCGACGTGAACACGATGACGGTGAACGGTGGAGGCTCCGAAGTGGCGAAGATCAAGGTGGGCATGACCCTTTCCGGCCCCGGCATCCCGAGTGGCACGCTGGTCACCATCGTGAGCGGCAGCAGCATTACTTTGAGCGACCACACCAAGACCGCCGGCACGAACGCCGCGCTGACCTTCTCCAATCCCGTGCGGCCCAAACCCTACGGCGTGGTCCATGTGGCAGCGGCGGGCAACAGTCGCTTCAATCTCGACCGCATCCCCATCTACCCCGCCTGCCTGCCCAGCGGTTTCATCGTGAGTGTTGGAGCCACCGACAGCAGCGATGCCGAGGCGGTCTGGAGCGGCGGTTCCGGCACGAATTACGGCCGTCTGAACGTGGATCTCTTCGCCCCCGGCAGCAGCATCTGGAGCACAAGGTGGAAAGCCCCTGGCGACCCGGCCTACGGCTACGAAAGCCGCAACGGCACCAGCATGGCCGCACCACAGGTCGCCGGAGCCGCGGCATTGATCAGGATGTGGCAGCCCGCGCTGACCGAGTTGCAGGCTCGGCAGGTGGTGATCGAACAGGTCCAGCCAGTTCCCACCTTGCATCTCAAATGTGTCAGCGCGGGAAGGCTCAACGTCGCCAAGGTCATCGACCGCCTCTATCAGCCGATTCTCGTATCCAGTGGCGGCTCTTCTGGTGGAACAGGGGTTTCCAGTGAATCGCTCACCAACTCGATGGCGCTTGTCGGGAGGATGGCTGTGGTTGGCAATCCAAGCTCATCCAACAAGTCGGCTCTGGTGGTGGAAGGCGGCGAAATCTACTCCTGGGGATTCAACAGTCTGGGAGAACTTGGGCTTGGCGACACCCGATCCCGCTCCGCACCGGTGAAAATACCAGGACTGTCAGGTGTGGTGCAGGTTGTCGGTGGAATGAGCCGTGCTTGCTACGCATTGGATTCGGACGGTCGTGTTTGGAGCTGGGGGAACAACTCCTATGGCGAGCTGGGGCTCGGAGGCACCGACTTCGCGGCTCATTCAACTCCCACGCAAATCCCAGGCCTGAGCGACATTGTCTGGGTGTCCGCTGGAAACACCTTCGCGCTTGCCGTCAAGGCGGATGGCACAGTCTGGGCATGGGGTGGCAATTACTTTGGCCAGCTTGGCCTCGGTGACATCGTGGATCGGACAAGCCCCGTGCAAATCGCCTCGCTATCCGGGGTGCTTCAGGTCGAGGCCGGTGCTGAGCATGCCATCGCCTTGAAATCCGACGGATCGGTCTGGACCTGGGGGGATCAAACAGACGGGGCACTTGGAAATGGAAGCTCAACGGGCTTTGACAGCACGCCCCGCGTCGTTGCCGGCATCGCCGGGGCGGCTTTTGTTGAGGCAGGCATCCGTTATTCCGCCGTCGTCACAGCAACTGGCTCGGTCTTGAACTGGGGCTACTTCTCAGAGGGCACTCCAAGTTCCAGCGCCACGCCAGTCACCAAGGCAGGACTCTCCGGCATCTTCGTGCTTTCAGCGTCTGCTTATAACAAGCTGGCGGTTGATTCCGATGGCCGCGTATGGACCTGGGGAGTGTCCGACGAGGGAGGCTTGGGGCTCGGCATTGACAGCGCGAACGTCGTGACGCCCCTCCAAGTGAGCATCCCCGGAGCCCCACCCATCATTGCCTGTGCTGTCGGGCGAGATTTCAGCCTGATCCGCACCATTGACGGCGAGCTCTACGCTGCCGGCACAAACAACGACGGCGAACTTGGCGTCAGCCGTTTTGCTGACAAATTGCTGCCAGTGAACCTGCCCGTGCTCAGGGGAGCAGAGGCGGTGTATCCCGCGACATCCGCAGGAGGAACCTATGCGGTGATGCCATCCGGTGTGGTGCGGTATTGGGGCGGCACGGGCGCTCAGTCAATTGCATCGACACGGACGGTTTCCAGCCTGACCGTCATCAATAATGTTCGCGCCATGTTCGATGGCGCGTCGAATGGTGCGTTCTTTGTGGCGCTCAAACGCGACGGGAGTGTTTGGAGTTGGGGTTACAACGCCCAAGGTCAGCTGGGAAAGGGAAACGTCACATATTCATCGTCCCCATCCCAGGTCGCAGGCATTCAATCACCGGTGTCCATAGCTGTGACACCCGGAGGCTTCAACAATGACAGCAACATGGGGCACGTGGTCGTTGCGATGGCGGACGGAACGGTGAAAGCATGGGGGGCCAACTCCCGCGGCCAGGTGGGCAACGGCACAACAAGCAACCAGGCAAGCCCGGTGACCGTGGCCGGAGTTTCAGGCATAACAGCCGTTGCTGTCGGCAACTCACACACGCTGGCGCTGACGACAACAGGCAGCGTTTATGCCTGGGGCCGAAACAACTGCGGACAGATTGGCGACGGAACCTCGGTGAACCGCACGTCGCCGGTGCTGGTCGCGGCAATCAGCGATGTCGTCGCAATCGCTGCCGTGTCCAACCAGAGCATCGCACTCAAGTCCGACGGCAGTGTCTGGGCGTGGGGGCAGAACTCCATGACCAATCTCGGGGTGGGTCTGCCAGATGGCACAAACCAGATGACACCGGCCCGTGTGCAAGGATTGCCTGCGGCATCCGAGATTTTCGCGGGCGCCTCCGCGTTCTTCGCATTCACTCAGGATCACAAGCTATGGAACTGGGGTGTGAACGACATTTTCGGGCGATACATCGCCGCACGGGATCCTTCTTCAGTCGCAAGCCTCACCACCCCTGCCGAGGTGGTCGGCATCTATTCACCCGTAAAATTCGCCGCAGGCAGGTCATCCGCATCGGCGGTGACATCCGATGGCAATGTATGGTCATGGGGGCAAGGCTCTGGAGGTGCAGTTGGCGATGGCGATGCGTGGTCGCCGTTGCCAGTCAGGGTCACTGGATTTGGAGCCGCTTCCACGACACTCTCCACCCTTGGGACCGGCGAAACCTCAAACTCCTGGCTGCTGAGCGGGTTCTCAATCTCGGAACTCTTCAATAAGGACATCGTTGGAGACTCTTCCGCACCGGCTGGCGACGGGATCCCCAACCTCATCAAATACGCCCTCGGTCTGAATCCGAAGCAGCGCCACGACTCGTCAAGCCTGCCGGCCGCACGAGTTGACCTAATCGGCTCCACGGCTCAGAGCGCGGGTGCGCGTGGCGGTGCCGGCCTCTTCTCGACTCCCACCGTGGAGTTGCAGAACGGCAAGCGCTACATGGCCTTCACGGTGCCACGCAACGGCGGCATCCGGCAGGACATCGACTACATCGTCGAAGTCTCCACCGATCTGGTAAACTGGCGCAGCGGCGATCCGCACACGGTGACAGTGCTCGACACTGCCGAAACGCTGGAAGTTTACTCCGCACAATCGCTGGATGACGTGCCAAAGCAGTTCATGAGGCTCAAAATTCAGCGCAAATAACTTTCCCCATCCGGTGGCCCGCCTTCACTTCAAATCCTGCCTCCTGACCGCGACGCTCTTGTTCGCGCCAACCCTGCATGCCGCGCCGGGAGATCTCGACAGCACCTGGAATCCGAACGTTACTATCTCCCCGGCCGGATTGATGTTCCTCAACGCCTACGCTGTGCAACCCGATGGCAAAAGCCTCATCGGCGGCCTTTTCAACCGCGTGGGGAGCACCACCCGTCTCAATGTGGCCCGGCTCAATGCCTCAGGCACGATTTTGGACTCAGCCTTTGTGCCCGGCTCGAACGCGGATGGCACGATCTACTGCATCGCCGTGCAGCCGGATGGCAAAGTGCTGCTCGGGGGCCTCGCGGCGGACACCGGCGGCGGTTTGCCGCCGGGGCGCATCCTGCGGCTGAATGCGGGCGGCACGCTCGACAGCACCTTCAACGCCGGAACCGGCCCGGATGACGTGGTGCATGCCATCGCGCTGCAACCGGACGGCAAGGTGCTCCTCGCGGGCTTGTTCACGACCTTGAGCGGCCAGTCGCTCTCGCGCATCGCCCGGCTGAATGCCGATGGCAGTGTCGATGGCACCTTCAATGCCGGCACCGGGGCCAATGACCATGTTTTCAGCCTCGCTTTGCAGCCCGATGGCAAAATCCTCATGGGCGGCCTTTTCACCAGCATCAACGGGCAGTCACGCAATCGCATCGCGCGGCTGCATCCGACCGGCGCGCTCGAATCCACCGCAACCTTCGATCCAGGCAGCGGGCCGGACGACCGGGTGAACTGCATTGCTTTGCAGCCCGATGGCAAAATCCTCATCGCAGGCAATTTCGAGGCCGTGAACGGCCAGAGCCGGATCCGCGTCGCGAGGCTCCAACCAAACGGAAACCTCGAAGGCACCGCCACCTTCAATCCGGCACCTGTGGATGAACTGGACAACTACGCGGTGTACAGCCTCGCCCAGCAGGCGGATGGCAAAATCCTGATCGGTGGGGCTTTCGTCACGGTCGGTGGCACAGACCGCAGCGGAATCGCGCGCCTGAATGCCGATGGCAGCATCGACACTGGCTTTTCGTCGGGCACAGGAGTGGATGGCATGGACGTGAACGGCGTTGCGCTCCAGCCTGACGGTGCCGCGCTCATCGCGGGCAACTTTCTCACGGTGAACGGCACCACTCGTAACCTCGCCGCACGGCTGCTCAATGACGCAGCCACACAAAGCCTCGCCATCAGCTATTCGGAGGTGCAGTGGCTGCGCGGAGGTGCCGCACCTCAGGTCTCGCAGGTGATCTTTGAGCTTTCGACGAATGGCGGCAGCACGTGGAGCACACTCGGCACGCCCGTGGCCATCGCCGGCGGATGGCAGCTCAGCGGCCTCGCATTGCCTGCCACCGGCAGCATCCGCGCGCGCGGCCGCACCACCAGCGGCTACCTCAACGGCAGCAGCGGCATCACCGAGCAGATCCAGAGCTTCAGCGTCTCGCCACCCACGCCTTCGGAAAGCTGGCGGCTCACCTACTTCGGCACCACATCCAACAGCGGCAGCGCCGCGGACACTGCCACGCCGGACGGCGACGGCATTGCCAACCTCATCAAATACGCGCTCAGCATCCCTCCAGGCAGCTCTGGCAGCGCCTCGCTGCCGCCCGCGCAGCGTCTTGGCGGCAGGCTCGCACTCACGTTCACCCGTGATCCCACGCGAAATGACATCAGCATCCATGTCGATGTCGCAGACAACCCTTCCCTCCTGCAAAGCGCTCCTGAAACAATCGCAAGCAGTGTCAATGGCGCCGTGACCACCGGCACAGGCATCATCACTGAAACCGATGCCTCCGGCGGCAGAAAAGCGGTCGAGGTGCGTGACCTTTCCTCCACCGCGCAGCGCCGCTTCATGCGCATCCGCGTCGTCCGCTGAAGCATTGATTCGTCAAGACTCCCCATCCCATGCATCCACGCGCCCGCCTCTTCATTGCCGCCATCAGCCTGTCTGCCCTCTGGCTCTCCGGCTGCGCCTCAGGACCAGTCACAGGAGATCCCACCGAGCTGGATCAGCCGATGTTCGGGCGGAATCAGGACACGACCTACTTCATGCAAACTCCGAGTGGTCAGGTCAAGGTGCGTGACCTCGCCGCGATCGCCCGCGTCATCCGCCGCTACAAAACACTCGAAGCTGCCGAGAAGGAGCTCATCAGGCTCGCCGTCAAACGTAAGATCGATGGCTTGATCGCACAAGAGGCCCGGATCATCGAGCGCGAGCCCAAGTACGTGCAGGCTCGCAGGCGCATCGCCACCATGCCGGACCGCCGAGCCGCGGCCGTCGAAAACAGGAAGCTGGACCAGGAGATCCTGCGTGAAGCCGCCCGACGTGTGGCAGATCGTATGGCGAACTTGGCCGCCGTACCTATGAAAACGGCGGAGAACCGCAGCATCGTGGCCTTTGCCAAAGTGTCCGATGGCCAGGTGCAAGTTGCTGCCAGCGCCTACGAAGTTGACGCACCTGGCTCCATCAAGCCCGGCACAAGGATCACGCCTCCAGCGGATGCCATGGCGGAACTGCGGACACCGTCGAAAGTTGCCGCCACCACGCTGGATGTTTCTCCGGTGCGTGTGAGCCCACCATGATGCCGTTATCCATCAGTCGCTTTTCCCAACCATCGCGCGGCCGCCTGTTTCAATTCGCCACGCAAGCGGAAAATGCACTGGCGCAGGTTGTTCTCACTGAGTTCATGAACCTCTGCAATCTCCCTCAACGCCCCATGTTTGGCTCCGTTCGCAAGGTGTTCTTTGAGCGCGGCAAAAAGAGGTCCACGCTTCCGACGCTGCCATTCGATTTCCACCTCATGAAACGCTGCTTCCAACGCCGCATCCTCCCAAACGCGCTCCAGATGTTCCGCCGGAGAAGTCGCGCACCCCATCTCACGTTCAAATCGTTCGTTCCAATCGTCACTTTGAATGCTGATGTGGGGGGATTGCCCTCCACGCTTCCGGGCAACGCGCTTCCGCCATTCATGCAGCACGAAGTGGTCGAAACAGGTCATAAGAAAGGAGCGAAACTTTCCCCGTTCCGGCACAGCACGTCCCACGTGGCCATGTTCCAGCAGCCAAGCCCAAAAGCCCTGGGTGATGTCTTCTGCCTGATGGTGATCCATGCCATGCTTCGAGCGGGCCGTCGCAAACGTCGGATACCAGTAAACCCGGCACACCTCGTCCATCGCGATCAAGCCGGCCGTATCCCCGCGGCCAGCCTTGCGGATGTGCGTCCACTGCGTCGCTGGAAAAAGTCCCCGCTCCTTCGGCGGATTCGTGACAGATGGTTCCATGGACGGCCAGACTACCGGGAGAAGCTTCGCTGGCAACATTCCTTACAAGGCAGGCTCACGCCGGAAAGAAAAATGCTTCTCGCTGCATAACGAGCATGGCCTTCACCGGCTAACGCTTGGAACGCCAGCCTCCCCGACGCGCTTAATTACACCGCCCAGTTCTGTCATGAGCGACCCCAAACACGATTCTGCATTCGACGACGCCCCCACCGTGAAGCTCCCCGCCCGTGAAGAAGTGCTCGGCATCATGCGGGATGTCATGACGGCTCACGATGGTGACAAACCACCCCAGGCCTTCACGGATGACCTCACCATCAAGATGGACGTCCGAGCCGTCACCGGGAGCACCTCACGCTATGCGATGGAGACGGCAGGCATGCAGATCGGGAACTACCTGCTAAAGCAGGAACTCGGGCGTGGTGGATTCGGAACCGTCTGGTGGGCGGAACAGGTCGCTCCCTTCAAGCGGGATGTGGCGCTGAAGATCATCCTCCAGGGGATGGACAGTGAAGAAGTGCTCGCACGCTTCGAGGCGGAGAAAAAGCTCCTGGCCAAGATGGACCATCCCAACATCGCCGCTGTCTATGATGCCGGCACCACCGAGAGCGGACGTCCCTTCTTCGTGATGGAAATGGTCAAAGGCTCCGAAGGCCCCGGCAAACCCATCACAAAATACTGCGACGAAAAACATCTGTCCGTCCGAGAACGCATCCAGCTCTTTATCCCGGTGTGCCAGGCCGTGCAGCACGCCCACATGAAGCAGGTCCTTCATCGGGACCTGAAACCCACGAACATCCTCGTCGCGGAAGTGGATGGCTTCCCCGTGCCGAAAATCATCGACTTTGGCATCGCCAAAGCCATGTCGCCTGACGAGGAGGAGTTGCTCGCCAGCCGCCTGCGCACCGCCGCTGACATGGTCATCGGCACACTCCAATACATGAGCCCGGAACAGGCCGGCAGTTTCGCGGACATCGACACCCGCAGCGACGTTTACACTCTTGGAGTGATCCTCTATGAACTGCTCGTCGGCGAGCCGCCCATCGGCAGGGAAGAAGTCAAAAAGGCTGTCTTCGACGTTCTTCAGATGATTCGTGATGCCACACCGCCGCGTCGGCCCAGCACGCGCTGGCTTTCCGCCACCGAGGCGCAGAAGCAGCAGGCCGTTTCCACCCGCCGCACCGATCCGCGCCGCCTCAGCCAGCAGATTCATGGTGACCTCGACTGGATCGTGCTCAAAGCGCTCGAAAAGGACCGCACACGCCGCTACTCCGCTGCCATGGAACTCGCGGAAGACCTTTCCCGGTTCCTCAAGAACGAACCCGTCA
The DNA here is from genome assembly GCF_014879935.1 of Prosthecobacter sp. GTDB lineage: Bacteria > Verrucomicrobiota > Verrucomicrobiia > Verrucomicrobiales > Verrucomicrobiaceae > Prosthecobacter. Next base: position 25,499 of record NZ_JACSRD010000136.1, on the reverse strand, counting down.
GCGCCGGCCCACCCAGCGCCGGTTACCGCATCAAGAAGATCATTCAACGAAACAAACTCGCCTTTGCTGCCAGCGCCGCTGTCCTCGTCTCAATCATCGCAGGAGGAAGCGCTGCCGCCTGGCAGTGGCGCATCGCAGTGGCAGCGCGGGACGCGGAAGCCGATGCACGCCAGTCCGCCGAAAACGCCCGGATCATGGCCGAAAATGCCAGGCTCCTGGCGGAAAGTCGTGAGAAAGAGGCGCAAACCGCCCGGGAACTCGAAGCCAAAGCCCGCATCCTCGAAGCTCAGGCACGACAGACCGCCGAAGATCAACGCAACCTCGCCGATGCGGCGCGTTCACAGGCCGAAAAGGAACGCGGCATCGCCATCACGGCGCGAGGGGAGGCGGAGGATCTCATCAACTACATGCTGTTTGACCTACGCGACAAACTGGAGCCCTTGAACCGAATCGCACTCCTAGATGATGTCGCCAAGAAATCGGAGGCCTATTTCAAAAGCCAGCCTGCAGATTCCGAAACCGACACCCAAAAACGCAATCGTGGCGGCATGTGGCAAAACCGCGGCCAGATCGCTCTCGCCATGGGGCATACGGACGAGGCAGTTGCAGCCTTCCGTGAGTTTCACCGCATCATGGCCGAGCGGGCGCAAGCTGCTCCGCATGACAAGCAACGAATTCTGGATCTGGCGGTAGCCGATGGACGAATGAGCCTCGTCCATGAACAGAGTGGTCTTTTGGATGCTGCTTTCGCTTCTGCAAAAGCAGAGCAGACGGCGGTGCAGGCCCTCCATGAGGCGAATCTCTCGAGTGCAGGCCTCGCACGTCACCTTGCGACCACTCATGAACGGCTTGGAGACCTGTCACGCAAGCGCTCCCGCTTGGACGAGGCGGCAGCGTCCTATCAAAAAGGAACCCTCCTTCTCGATGACTTGATCAAACGCGACCCGAAGGATGTCAGCAGCCACAAAGCCCGCACCACCCTTACCGAACGTCGTGCGGATCTGAGTCTTGAGGCGGGCAGGCTAACCGAGGCATCCCAAGCACTCGACGATGAAATCAGCGAGCTTCAATCTTTGCTCGATGAGGCGCTCGGCGACGCCAGCCTTCGACGTGCCCTTGCTGTCGCCCTCCAGAAACAGTCGATCGTGCAGATGAAGACAGGAAAAACCAGTGAAGCTGCAAACACGGGTCGGCAAGCCCTCGATCTCATGCAGCACCTTTACAGCGCTGATCCGGGCAACCTGCAACTGTTGCACGACCTGTCAGTAGCCCATGAAAACCTCGCCCAGATCCTTTCCACGGCAGGAAGTCAGGATGCCAAAGTGCATTGGCAAAGGGACCTCGATCTGTCGGGGACACTTGCCGCCGCTGATCCCAGCAACATTCGCTGGCAGGTGGACCTGGCCGTTTCCCACTGGAACGTCGCCCGCGTCGAACTCAACCATGGCACACCGCAGAGCATCGCCTCTGCTGTGACACATCTAAAAGCGGGCCTCGGAATCCTGGAGAAGCAAAATACGGCCAACAAGCTCGACGATGTCGGCAAGGCTTGGCTGGCCAGTTTCAGCCAGGCATTGAAAGAAACCTCCCGAATCCCGAAGTGATCATTCTGCTGCTGTCGTTTGCCCAGGTGCTGCAGCAGGAGCTGGAGCCTCATTGTAGGCCTGGAGGATCTGCTGGATCTCGACGAGATAGGAGGTCGCGAGCGCCAGATCGTTGTCCACGAAGTCGCGCAGGGCATCCAGCTTGCGGGCGAGCGGATCGACGGTGCGGTCGTAGTCACGCGCCCAGGCTTTGGTGCGCTCCAGCTTGGCCTGCGCCTCCTCCAGCGCGGCCTTGGCCTTGCGCACGGCCATCTGCTGCACCGTGGGCGCTTCCACAAACTCGGACATGCGGGCGCTCATGAGCTCGGCATTGGCCTGATCGAGTTTTTTTTGCCGCTGCCGGATCTGGGTGGACCAGAACGCCGGCTGCTCGGTCTGCAGCCAGGCGCGGGTCTTTTTCACCGCATCCTGCGTCATTTCCAGCGACTGGCGCGTCTTGCTGCTGAAGACGATCAAGGCGCTGCGGAAGGACTCGATGGCGTCGAGGTTGGAGATGCGGGCTTGGTCAGCCATGAAACGCAGTTCGAAGTTTCAGGTTCAAAGTTTCAAGTTGCCGGGCCCCGGTCACCGCTGGTTCAGATAGTCCTCGATCCGCTGGGCTTTGCGCAGGAGGAAGGGCGTGTGCTGCTCGCTCATCTCCATGAATTTTTTGATGGCCTTCATGGTGGTGAGGAACTCGGCGGCGAATTTTTCATGCTCGGCGTCCTGCCAGGTCTCGCCGAGGGCGGAGAAGCGGCTTTGCAGCGAGGAAGCACGCTGCTGCATGTCGGTGTTGAAGCGTTTGAGCTCCGCCGCGAAGCGACGGACCTCCTCGGGATTCATGATTGCCTGGGCCATGTGGGAATGATGGCTGATCCACGCCGGATGACGAGCAAATTTCTGGCTCGCAGGAGCAGCCATGGACAAAAACAGCCCGATCACGGCATTTTCGACGCCTTTGGGATTGTGCCGCGGCTCCCGGGCCCGGATTCTGCCCATGCCAACCCAACCCCATCCATGCCATGAAGACCTGCTCGTTTCTCACCATGCTGCTGGCCGGCAGCCTTCCCATCGTATCCCACGCACAAACAGTGCCCTCTCAAGCGGAGGTGCGAAAGGCCATCAGCTGCGGAGTGGAGTTCCTCAAGGGCCGGCAGGACAAGGAGGGAGGCCACTGGGTGACGGCCGATGATCCAGCGCTCAGCGCCCTGGTCTCTCCGCCTTGATCCAAGACCCAGCGAATGAAGCCAAGTCCGACGAATTGAAGCGCGGCTATGACTTTCTGCTGCGCAACGTGAAGCCTGACGGCGGCATGTACACGAAGGCGCGTGCGAACTACAACACGGCCATCTGCCTGATGGCCCTGGTGCTGCGTGCGCGGCCGGAGGATGAGGAAATCATCCGCCGTGCCCGCCGATTCGTCGCCCATCAGCAAAACGACGCCGACACGCCGGGCAAGACGGACAATCCCTTCGACGGCGGCATCGGTTACGGCGGCGCTCAGCCCGGCGCACCGGCCCATGGGGACCTGTCGAACACGAGTTTCGCGCTGGAGGCGCTGTATTACTCGAAGAAGCTCTTCGAAGACAGCGGCAAGCCAGTGGAGAAGAAGGACGATCTGAATTGGAATGCCGCCATCGAGTTCGTCTCCCGCTGCCAGAACCTGAAAGCCACGAACGACCAGCCCTGGGCCGGTCAGGACCAGGAGAACATCGGCGCCTTCGGCTACACACCGGTGCCGCAGGCACCGCGCGGTGGCAAAAAGGACGGCGGACCGGTGCCGATGCGCTACTACGGCAGCATCAGCTACGCCGGCATGCTCAGTTTCATCTATGCCGGGCTGACGCCGGAGGACCCACGAATCAAGGCCGCGCTCGAATGGCTCGGCGCGAACTACACGGTGGATGAAAACCCCGGCATGGGAGCCGAGGGGCTCTATTACTACTATCACACGATGGCAAAGTCCCTGGCCACGGCTGGCATCCGCACGTTGAAGACCAAGTCTGGTGCGGCTGACTGGACGGCGGATCTGTCGCGAAAACTCATCAGCCTGCAAAATGCCGACGGCTCCTGGGCCAACACAGCCTCAGGCCGCTGGATGGAAAGCGATCCCGTCCTCGTCACCGCCTACACCGTGCTGGCGCTGGAACAGGTGCAGCGGGTGATGAAGTAGCGGCTCGACCTGCTCGCATGCAAAGAGCCGGTCACCGGGTCGGAATCGTCGGATTGCTGCTGTCAGCAGGCGCTGATGCCAATGCGGCGCAGAACCGGCGCAAAGGGCAGCCCGCTGCCATAAGCCGCCAACGGTTTCATCACCAGCCCCGCATGGAATGAATCACGGCATATCACGGCGATTCAGAATCTGCTGACAAATCAATCAACCGCACCATGAGCGGCAGTGTTCCGCACTCCAAACCCTCAATCCACATACAGCAACGCATTGCTGCTCATGAGTGCATGGCAGAGAGCGGTGAGGCCGAGGAAGGCGGGATCGGCGGGCGTCTTTGATGGGGCGCCGAGCTGGGCCTCGAGAGGAGTCGGATTGGCCTTGTAGAACTCCGTCTGGGCCTGCACGAACTCAACGCTCTGCTGCACGTCCGACTCGGACGGTGCCTTGCCGTGCACCAGCTTCCATGCGAGGCGGATTTGATCGGGCAGGTCCTTGCCGCCTTCGTTTTGCACGCGCTGGGCGAACTGCTGGGCATGCACGCGCATGGTGGCGCTGTTCATGAGCAGCAGACTCTGCGGACTGACGGTGGTGACGGCGCGGGCATCGCAACTCGGCTCCATGATCGGGGCGTCGAAGGTGGCGAACATCTCCAGCGGGCGTGACCGCCGTGCCTGCACGTAGATGCTGCGGCGGAACTCGTCGCCATTGAGCGGGATGATCTTGCCGGTGGGACGGCCGGCGGTGTCCGTGGTGTCGATGCCGATGACGACCTGCCCTTCCTCATTGAACATGACAGGCACGGGCGCTCCGCCGATGGCGGGATTGAGCTTTCCACTGATCGCCAGAAGCGAATCGCGCAGCACCTCGGCCTCCAGCCGGCGGATGTTCATGCGGCTGAGGTGGCGATTGTCAGGATCGATGGTGTCGCGCTTCGCATCGCGCGTGGAGGCCTGCCGGTAGGTGCGGGAGGTCATGATGAGGCGATGGAGATGCTTCAGGCTCCAGCCCTGACGCATGAACTCGGCCGCGAGCCAGTCGAGCAGCTCGGGATGCGTGGGTTTGGTGCCGAGCTGGCCGAAATCGCCGGGCGTGGCGACGATGCCTTTGCCAAAGTGGTGCATCCACACGCGATTCACCATCACACGGGCCAGCAGCGGATGTTTGCCATCGGTCAAAGCGTTCGCGAAGGCGAGACGGCGGCCGCTGGTGGCCAGTTTCGGGTCTTTCTCGGGCAATTCGACCTTCCGCTGGCCGGCGAGCACGGTGAGCTCGCTGGGGCCGACTTTGTCCTTCGGCTGGTCATGATTGCCGCGATTGAAAATGAACGTGGCAGGGATGAGTTCGGGCTTGGCCTTCGGTTCTTCGACAAAGGCGTGCAGAAACTCCTCCTTCGGCTTCTTCTCGCGCACCTTGGCAGCTTCCTCGGACATGGCCTTCAATTCAGCGGCATGCTTCGTCTTGTAGGTGGTGTCGTAAAGGTAGAGTGAACCGGCGCTGAGCTGGTTGATGCGCGGCCAGGCTTTCAGGAGCGCGACCTGCTCCTTGCCGCGTTTCTTGGCTTCGGTGCGATAAGCGGTGCGCAATGCGTCGCGATCCTTCTCCGGGGCCTTGGCGAGTTCCTTTTCAAGCACCTCGGTGATGAACTCCTCCGTCTTCTTGAGACGAGCGTCGTCGATCTTCTTTGCCTCCACCTCCACCTTGGCCGCTTCCGCAGCCTGAGCATCGGTGAGCAGTGAAACGAGGCGACGAGCCGGATTGCGCCACGCCTTCGTGTCGAAACCGGGCTCGAACACGGCCCGCAGGCGGTAGTAGTCGGCCTGCGAGATCGGATCGTAGCGATGATCGTGGCACTGGGCGCAGCCGATGGTGAGGCCGTAGAGCGAGGTGCCGACCATTTTGAGCGTGTCGGCGATGTTGGCATTCTTGGTCGCTTCATCGCTCAGCTCACCGGTGCCATTCGGCGACATGCGCAGGAACCCGGTGGCGGCGAGTTTTTCGATCGAGTCGGCCGATTCCTTGTTGAACGGCTTCGGAATCATCTCATCACCCGCGATCTGCTCGCGCACGAACTGGTCGAAGGGTTTGTCCTTGTTCAGGGCGTCGATGACGTAATCTCGATATTTCCACGCCCATTTGCGCTCCAGATCCTTCTCGCCAAAGCCCTCGCTATCGGCGTAACCAGCCGCATCCAGCCAGTGACGGCCCCAACGCTCGCCATAGTGCGGCGACGCAAGAAGACGATCGATGAGAATGCGGACTGCGGAATTCGGATTGCGGATTGAATCAGCAACAAAGGCATCGACCTCCTCCGGCGTCGGCGGCAGCCCGAGCAGGTCAAAACTGGCGCGGCGAATGAACGTCACCGGATCGGCCTCCGGCGAGAAGTTGAGGCCTTTTTCCGTCAACTTGGCGGCGATGAAGGCATCGATGCCGGGTTTAAGGTTTAAAGTTTCAAGTTTCAAGTTGGCCGCTGACGACGCGCTTTGGCCACCTGAAACCTGAAACTTGAAACTTGGAACTTTCGGAATCGAAATCGGCTGGAGCGACCACCACGCCCGATCTTCATCCGTGAAGGCATGCTCGGGCCCGAGTTTCTCCGGCTCCGGACGAGCCGTTTTCGCTCCACCGGCGATCCAGGCTTCCAGAGTCGCGATGTCCTTGTCCTTGAGCTTCCCCTTCCCTTTCGGCATCTCGCCTTCCTTCACGAGTTCGAGCAGATGGCTCTTCGCCGCATCGCCCGGGACGATCGCAGGACCCGTTTTGCCGCCTTTGACAATGAAACGCGCCAGTCGCACGTCGAGCCCGCCCTTGGTCTCCCCTTCCTCGCCATGGCAGTGAAAGCAGTGCGCCTTCAAAATCGGGCGCACGTCTTTTTCAAACGTCAATGGGGCCGCCGCAGCCGGCATGGCGGCGACGAAGGTCAGGGGCAAAAGCAGGCGCGTTCCGTGCATGCCTACTGTACGCAGACTCAGGCCGACATTTCTCGCACGGCATCATCCACCGCGCTGTCCATGACATCGCAGGCTTCGAGGAGGGCTTCTTCGGTGACGGTGAGCGGCGGGCAGATCTTCACGGTCTGGCCCCAGGCGCCAACGGGTGCGAAGAGCAGCAAACCACGCTGATAGCACAGCTCGATGATGCGATGCGCGAGGTCGTGATTCGGCTCTTTTTTGCCGGGAACGACGGTCTGCATGCCTGCGACGAGTCCGGCGCAGGTGACGTGGCCGATGACGTGCGGATGGCGCTTCTGGATGGCTTTGCAGCGCTCGTGCAAAATCACGCCGAGACGTGCCGCATTGCCGGTGAGGTCTTCTTTGAGCGTCTTGCGGATGCTGGCGGTGGCGGCGGCGCAGCAGACGGGATTCCCGGTGTGCGTGCTGGTCATGCTGCCGGCCGGGAATTGATCCATGATGTGCTGGCGGCCGATCACGGCGCTCAGCGGCATGCCACTGCTGATTCCCTTGCCGCAGCAGATGAGGTCCGGCGTGACGCCGTAATGCTCGAAGGCCCAGAACTTGCCCGTGCGACCAAAGCCGGACTGCACTTCGTCAAACGTGAGCACGACTTGATGCTCATCGCACCACTGGCGGAGCTTCTGGATGTATTCGACGGGCGCGAAGTCAGGACCGACGCCTTGATAACTCTCCATGATGACGCCGGCTATGTTTTGGGGCTTCATGCCGCTCTTTTCGATCGCTTTCAAAAACGCATCGAAGCTGCTGTCGCCCTCCCAGTAGCCATCAGGGAACGGCGCGTTAATGATGGCATTGTCGAGATTCACGATCCACGATTTCTGACCGCTCATGCCGCCGGCCTGCTGGCTGGCGAGCGTGCGGCCGTGGTAGCCGCGATCAAAGCCGATGATGCCGATTTTCGACGTGCCGCCGACTTTGATGCCGTGCGCGCGGCTCAATTTGATGGCGCACTCGGTGGCCTCGCTGCCGCTGCTGAGGAGGAAGACCTTTTTCAGGCCCTCCGGCGAGACCGAGGCGATGATCTCCTCGGCTTCGAGGCGTTCCTCGCTCGGGAAAACGTAGTTGTGAATGAGTCCGCTCTGGATCTGCTCGATCATCGCCTTGCAGATTTCCGGCGCGGCGTGGCCGGCGTTCGTCACAAGCACGCCGCTGCTCCAGTCGAGCCACTGGTTGCCATACTTGTCGAAGACATGGATGTCCTGCGCCTTGTCCCACACGATGGGCGGCATGCCGCGCATGGACAGCGGCTCCACCTCGCGCATGCGATCCAGCAGCGGGACGCTGTCCGGATGCGGCACCGGCGTGCAGATGCGGCGGTGCTTGGTTTCGACGTGCGGAACGGTTTGCGGGATGGTGCTGAATTCTTTGCCCATAGTGGCGACGATGATGCATGTGCCGCCACGGAGCTGCTACTCGCTTTAAAGCAGGTCGCGGTATTTTTGTGCGCCGGGTGTGGGTGAATTCCAGATTCCACGTTTCATGTTTCATGTTTCATGAAACTCGAAACGTGGATCAACCGCTTCAAAAGCCCTCGGGGCCTTTCACGGCCTTGAGTACGCCTTGGTCGCCCTCCGGCCAAAAAGCGCCGTCCTCGATCCATTCGCGAAGTTCGCCGATCTGATCTTCCGTGAGGCTCAGATCGGTGCGTGGCATCATCTTGGCATGCGTGCCGCCCCGTTGCACCGCAGTGATCAGCAAACTCTTATCTGGATGGCCCGGAACAAGGCATGACTCTCCTTTGGCAGTGCGCTGGAATGCGGTGGCCTTGCTGCTGAGATTGAGCGCGGGCTTCGGCAGGGAGCCGTTGTGACAGCGGAGGCAGTGCTGCTCAAAAACGGGCTTCACTTCGGTCATGAAGTACTTCTCCTCCGCAGAGGATGGTTCCCGGACGACCGCACAGGCGGAGAGCGACAGAACGAAGATGAAGGCGGAACGCATGAATCGAGCATAGCTGGCACCGGACCCGTGGCTATGCGCACTTTGTGCAAAGTTGGGCCTGTCCTTGACGATGCGGGCGTGCCGCGATGATCGTTGCACCGAATGAAGCCTCCCAAACGTCTCCCAAAACCTCGCCCCAACGGCCACTGCCGCATCGTCCTGACCGGTGGACCGGGCGGCGGCAAGACGACGGCGGGAGACCTCTTCCGCCGAGAAATGGGCGGCAAGGTCGTTCTGGTTCCCGAGGCGGCCACGATGGTCTTCAGCGGCGGATTTCCTCGCGTGCCCCAGATCGAGGCCGTTCACGCGGCGCAACGCGCGATTTATCACGTCCAAATCCATCTGGAGGAGGCCGTGATGGCCCAGCATGAGGAGCAAATTCTGCTCTGTGACCGCGGCACGGTGGATGGAGCCGCCTACTGGCCCGGCGGCAGCGAGGGCTTTTTCGAAGACATCGGCACTTCGTTGGAACGTGAACTGGCCCGCTACGACGCGGTCATCTTTTTTGAAAGTGCGGCCGTGGGCCACATGAGCATCGAAGGCGGAAATCCCATCCGAAACGAGACGTTGGAACAGGCGGTGAAGCTCGACCGTCGGCTGCGCGATCTGTGGTCGCAGCACCCGAAGTTCATGCTCGTGCCGCACAATCCGTCGTTCTTCAAAAAGATCTCCTTCGGCCTGGCGGTGCTCGACGGCATCGTGAGCGAACTGGGCTGCAAGGAGCGGCGGCGAAAGATGCGTTGATCCAAACGCCTCCGTGCGCGTAATGAGAACCGCACATGAGAGTCGAACTCGTCAACACAGGCACGGAACTTCTCCTCGGAGACACAGTGAACACCAATGCGGCGTGGATCGGCCAGCGGCTGGCCGCGCTGGGCATCCAGGTGGCGCGGCAGACGATTGTTCCCGACGGAGCCGTGATCCGGGTGGCGATCGCCGAGGCAGCGCAGCGTTCGGACGTCGTTTTGGTTTCGGGCGGCCTGGGACCGACGAATGACGACCTCACCCGCGAATCGACGGCCGAACTGCTGAGCCTGCCGATGAAGCTGAATGACGGTGTGATGGCTCACTTGAACGAATACTTCGCCAAACGCGGCAAACCGGTCAACGACGCGACGAAACGGCAGGCGATGGTGCCACGCGGTGCCGCCGTGATGCCGAACCCGTTTGGAACAGCACCGGGGCTGTATTTCCCCGCCGCACTCGGTGAAGCGCTGGGGTGGAACGCGCACCTTTTTCTCCTTCCCGGCCCGCCGCGTGAGCTGAAACCGATGATCGAGAACGAAGTGGAACCACGCCTGCGCGAATGGCTGCCGGATGGCGCTTCGCGACGCGTGCTGTATCTCAAAGTGACCGGCGTGGGTGAATCCGACATCGTGGAGGCGGTCGAAAAGCGCCTCGAATGCGTGCCCGGGCTCGATCTCGGTTACTGCATCCGCGGTGGCGATGTGGATGTGCGCCTTGCCGGTCCGCAGAGCAGCGTGGAGGCGGGCGCAGGCATCGTGCGCGAAGCGTTTGGCGACTGCATCACCTCCGAAGACCGGCGCATCCTCGAGGAAGTGATCGTGCAGTTGCTGACGGAGCGCGGTGAATGGCTGGCCACCGCCGAATCCTGCACTGGCGGCACCATCGCCAGCCGCATCACCGATGTGAGCGGTTCCTCACGCGTGTTTGGCCACGGCTGGGTGACCTATGCGAATGAAGCGAAGCAACAGCACCTCGGCGTACCCGCTGAGTTGATCGAACAGCACGGTGCCGTGAGCGAGGAAGTGGCCCGTGCGATGGCCGAAGGCGCTCTCAAGCAAAGCGGCGCGGATCACGCGCTGTCCGTCACCGGCATCGCCGGCCCGACGGGCGGCACACCCGAGAAGCCGGTGGGCACGGTGTGGATCGGCCTGGCTTCGAAAAACGCGGAGACCTGGGCTTTGAAGCGGTTTTACCCCGGAGCCCGGGATCGGTTCAAGCTGCTCACATCCCAAGCGGCGCTGGATCTGCTGCGGCGGAGGTTGTGTGGGTTGAAACCGAGAGTGTGAGTGGTCAACGAGCCGCCTTCACCTCATCCCAGACCTTCGTGTATTTCGCGATGTCGGGGCCGAGATCCTCAATGACCTCGCATTTGGCTTCAACGTCGGCAGGAATGGTGATGGCGGGGTTTTTGAGGAAATCGGGGCTGACTTTGTCGAGCGCGGGTTTGTTCGGGCAGTAGTAGCCCATCCACTCCATGTTCTCGGCGGCGATGGCGGGATCGAGGACGAAATTGATGAAGGCGTGGGCGAGTTCGCCCTGCTTCGCGGCCTTGGGAATGACCATTTCATCGCAGCCGATGGTCACGCCTTCGCGAGGGATGAGAATCTCGACTTTGGGATTCTCCATCTGCACCTGGAACAGGTCGCCGCTGTAGCCGTGAACGAGCAGGAACTCGGAGGAGTCGATGCCGGCCTTGTAGCCTTCGTTGTCGAAGCGGGCGATGTTCTTTTTCCAGCGGATCAACACGTCGCGTGCGGCGGCCAGTTGCGCCTCGTCACGCGTGTTGATGCTGTGGCCAAGGGATTTGAGTGCCGCGCCGATGCTTTCGCGCATGTCATCCAGCAAGGTGACGCGTCCGGCCAGTGCAGGCCGGTCAAACATCGCCCACGAAGCTTCAGCGTCCTTGATCTTGTCTTTGCGCACGGCGATGGCCGCGTAGGCGAAGGTGTAGGGCACGCTGTGCTCCATCGTCTTGTCCGTGACCTTGGCGAGAACCGCGGGATCGATGTTGGGCAGGTTCGGGATCTTCGTGTGATCCAGTTTCGCCAGCATGCCCTGCGCATTCATGACCTGGATCATGTAGGCGGTGGGAAACACGAGGTCGTAGCCGGTCGCGCCGGCCTTGAGCTTCGCATACATGCTTTCGTTCGAGTCAAAGGTGTCCACCACCACCTTGCAGCCGTGGTTTTTCTCGAACTTCTCGACCACCTCAGGGCTGACGTAGTCCGCCCAGGTGTAAATGTGCAGCGTTTCCGCGAACGCGCCGGCGGACAGCAGAAAGAGGCAGACCAGCGGCTTCATGCGGCAGCAGTGCGCAGGACCGGAATGGCTGGCTGACGACGGATGGCGGCCTCCGTGTTGTAGGCAGCGAGCAGGAGGCAGGAGAAAAGGAGGTCGCTGAGGAGCGACTGACGCAGGAACCACGTCGTGGGCGGCAGACCCGGTGTGCCGGATGTGAGCGCCTGCGCCCAGCCCGCGAGTGTCTTGGCATAAACTGGATCATGCAGCCACGAAACCGTGTTTGTGATGAGGTAAAAGCCGACCGAGCAGCCAGTCACACCGAGCAAACTGCCCACGAGGCCGATTTGCCCCCGGCTACGGGCGGCGAACCAGGCGGCAAGGCCAAAACAGCCGTAAACGGCCACCGCTTCCCAGTGCAACACGTCCTTCAGGCCCGTCGCCGCCAGACCGATGACCAGGAGCAACGCTGGAATGGCCAGAAACGAGACCCGCTTCGGAAACACCAGCGTCCCAGTGAAGGCCAGCGCCATCCATGGGGTGAAATTTTCCAGCCACGGCACATGCGCGATGCCAGCCAGCTTGAAATAGCGGAAGAGCACGGCGGCGAGCACGAGAACGAATGGAACGACGAAGGCGCGTGAGGATCGGGAGTTCATGTCGGAGAGGAAGGTTGATACGATGTCTTTGCTCAGACCGCGACGCCTTTCTTGCGCAGGAAGGGCACGAGCTCATCCACGCCGAAGTCGGCGAGCACCTCGCCGTCCCAGTCCATCGTGGGGGCCTTGCTCTGGCCGCTGAGGTCGATCATCTCCTGCATGGCCTCGCGATTGCCGCTGACGGTGATCTTTTCATACGTGATGCGGCGGGCGTCGAGGTAGTCGAGCACTTCATCACACCACGGGCAGCCGGTTTTGACATAGAGGATGGGTTTGATCATGCGCGCATGATGCCGCGTCATGCCATGGAGGCAAGCGCGCGTCCGGGATTCGCGGTTGACCTGCCCCCTCTGCCCCGCTTAGAATCGGCCCGCTGTTTTCAGAGCCCCCCAACGCTCCGATTCCTGTCCTTTTGACCGAATAATCCCCTAATGCGCCATCTCCGAACCCAGAATGCGCTGAAGGAGACGTTCCACTGGACGGAACGCCTGAAAGTGACTCCCGGCGTGTCCCTAACACCCGTCGGAATGTCCTTTGAGCCCGCTGGGCCGTCGCGGCCCGGCTTTGAAAACTGCAGCAGCCCGATGTGGCGCTGTGGCAGACCGCAGGTGCGGTCTGCCAGGTGCCGCGGAGCCGTGGAAGAGGCAAGCCGCCCGTTCCCGCCCGCCGCCGTTCCCAGCGCCCCGGCCCTGCTCGAACACACAACACACCCCAACGCCAACGCACCCCATGTCCGATCACCCAAATCCGAACCGCAACCGCCGTCGTCGCAGCCGCAATCGTGGCCCCCGTCCTGACGGTCCCCGTCCCAGCCGCGAAGGTGGCCGCGAAGCCCCTCCTTCCTTCCTGCAGAAAATTCTGGGCTTCTTCGGCCTCGGCAAATCCAAGTCCCGGAACCGCCCGAAACCGCAGAACCGCCCCGCTTCCGCAAACCACGAGTCCGCGCCGCGTCCGCAACGCGAGCCCCGTCAACGCCGCGAGGCTCCGTCGGCCGTCAATCCGGCCGAAATCACGACGGATCGCCTCTACGTGGGCAATCTGTCCTACGACGCCACTGAGAGCGATCTGTTTGAGCTGTTCAACGGTGTCGGCGGTGTCCGCAATGCGGAAGTCGTGGTCAACAGCCGCACCCAGCGCTCCAAAGGCTTCGCCTTTGTGACCATGGGCAGCGTGGATGAGGCACGCCGTGCCGTGGCAGAACTCAACGGCAAAGACTTCATGGGACGCCCGCTGCAGCTCAGCGGCGCAAAGCCGAACAACCGCGGTGGCAGCGATGATGGAGCTCCGCAGGAGGAGCCGGCTGCTGCGGCAGCCTGATCGAGACCTCAGACTCCCTACCGCCCGCAGGCTGTGAAGCCTGCGGGCTTTCTTTTTCGGAATGGCCGCAGAAAGTGCGGTCGCCAGTGAACAAATCGCGTCGCACTTCTACAAACAACGACAGCCACACCATGCCTGCCTCCCCCTTGCTCGATCGGGAACCTGAACCCGGAACCGCGATGACCAGCGCACCCGTCGTCCAAGTCAGCCCGGAGGAAGTCCGCGCGGACGAGCACTTTTGCAGCCTGCTCGACGACCGGGCGCTCCTGAGCGGCCCGAACCGCCGTTTGCGCGACCTGCAACTGCTTTACAGCGTGGCAAAGGACTTCATGCGCGGATTTCGCGCGCTGCATTTCGTGGGTCCGTGTGTCACCGTGTTCGGCTCGGCCCGTTTTGACGAGAAACACCGCTATTACCAACTGGCGCGTGACATGGGCGCGGCGATCGCCCGCATGGGCTTCACCGTCATGACTGGCGGCGGGCCAGGAATCATGGAGGCCGCCAATCGTGGCGCGAAAGATGCTCGTGGACGCAGCATCGGCTGCAACATCCGCCTTCCCTTCGAACAAAGCCACAATCCCTATCTCGACCGCTGGGTCACGATGGACCATTTCTTCGTGCGCAAAACGCTGCTCATCAAATACAGCTACGGCTTCGTCATCATGCCCGGCGGGTTTGGCACGATGGATGAGATGTTCGAGGCGCTCACGCTCATCCAGACTCGCAAGGTGAAAAGCTTCCCCATCGTGATCATGGGCTCCGAGTTCTGGCCCCAGATGCGCGAATTCATGGAACACATGCTCAAAGGGGCCACGATCAGCCCGGAGGACCTCGATCTGATCAAATGGACCGACTCGGTTGAAGAGGCGTGCGCCCACTTGCAGGAGAAGGCGGTGAAGCAGTTCGGCCTGCGTCGCCAACGCATGCCGCAACGCAGCGCCTGGCTGGGTGAGAAGGCCCTTGAAGCCGCGCAGTGAACTCCTGACTTCGCCACCATGTCCGCGCACACCTTCACCCTCTCGAACGGCCTCAAGCTGGGCTACGCCGAGTATGGTGATCCACGTGGCGAGGTCATGTTCTACTTCCACGGCTGGCCGTCATCGCATGTGCAGGGATCGCTGTTCGACGAGCCGGCCAAAAGACATCGCATCCGGCTGATCTGTCCTGACCGGCCGGGCATCGGCCTCTCGGACTTCCAGCCCGGCCGAACGCTGTTTGACTGGCCTCAGACACTGACCGAACTGGCCGCTCATGTCGGCGCGGACAACTACCATGTGCTGGGCTGGAGCGGCGGCGGGCCTTACGTGCTGGTGACCGCACTGAAGCTGCCGAAGCGCCTGCTTTCCGCCTCGATCATCTGCGGGGCTCCGCCGCTGAAGTTTCTCGGCGATCGCGACATGTTCTGGCTTTACCGGGCCATGATCCAGTTGCGGCATTTTTTTCCCACCATCCTTGGCGCTGTCCTGCGACTGGGCGGCATGGTGGCCCGGGGTTCGCCGCAAAAAGCACCGCTGAAATGGCTCATGAAACTCCTTGGGGAAGAAGACCGCCGCGTGTTGCAGCAGCCCGGAATCTACGAAGTGGTCCGTGATGCGACTCTTGGAGCTCTGAATCGCGGCGCACGCAGCGTGATCGCCGACGCTGACATTTACCTCAGCGAATGGGGCTTTGAGGTCAGCCAGATCGCCTTTCCCATCCGTTTTTGGCATGGCAAACAGGATCGCAACATCGCCTACACCTACACCGAACGCATCGCCTCGCTGATTCCGGCCGCCAGCACGACCTGGTCCGAGATTGACGGCCATTACTCCATGCCGATCACGCACGCTGAGCAGATCCTGTCGGCTGCGCTGGCGAAACCGGATTCACCGGGAAGCCTGGGGCAGCAGGATGGGAATGCCGTCATCGATGGCGAAATGCTGGCTGCCGTCCTGCGTCGTCAGAGCCGCTGAAACACCGAGTTTGGCGCATTCCTCGGCCGTGGCATGGCGCAGCGGCTGGTGCGTGTCCGGGCAGCGCATCAGCGGGAGGAAGTCTTCGAGCCAGGCGGTGTCGCTCATCAGTATTCAGACATCTTGGGATCAATCTCGCGTGCCCAGGCGATGATGCCGCCGGACACATTCCACACGTCGTTGAAGCCCAGCTCACGCAGGCGGCTGACGGCGCGGGCGCTGCGTCCGCCGCTTTTGCAGTGAACGAGGATGCGTTTGTTCTTCGGCAGCTCGCCGGTGCGGTTTTCCAGCTCACCGAGAGGGATGAGCGTGGCACCATCAATGCGGCAGATGGCTTGCTCGTGCGGCTCGCGCACGTCGAGGAGGAAGTGGTCGTCTCCGGCATCGCGGAGCTCTTTGAGTTCGTGGACGGTCATGGCTGGCATGTCGGGAGCTGCCGCGGGGGATTTGGGGATGCCGCAGAAGCCCTCGTAATCGATGGGTTGGGTGATGGTGGGTTTGTCGCCGCAGACCGGACAGTCCGGATCGCGGCGCAGCGTGAGCGTGCGGAAGCGCATGCTCAACGTGTCGAGATGGAGAAGTTTGCCGAGCAGCGGCTGGCCGATGCCGGTGATGAGTTTGATGGCTTCCAGCGCCTGCATCGTGCCGATGAGGCCCGGCAGCACGCCGAGCACGCCGCCTTCTGCACAAGAAGGAACCAGGCCGGGAGGCGGTGGCTGCGGGCACATGCAGCGATAGCATGGGGCACCGAGATGCGGCGCAAAGACGCCCACCTGCCCGTCAAAGCGCAAGATGCTGCCATACACGTTCGGCTTCTTCAGCCACACGGCCACGTCGTTGCTCAGGTAGCGTGTGGGGAAGTTGTCCGTGCCGTCAATGATCACATCGTAGCCCGCGGCGATGCGCATCGCGTTCTCCGCCGTGAATCGCTCAGGGTAAACCTGCACATCGAGATGCGGATTGATGTCCAGCAGGCGCTCGCGGGCCGCGTCGAGCTTTTTCCGGCCGAGGTCTTTTTGTCCAAAAAGGATCTGCCGCTGCAAATTGGTCACCTCGACGACATCCGGGTCCACGAGACCAAGCCCGCCGATACCCGCCGCCGCGAGGTACATCGTGATTGGCGACCCCAAACCGCCCGCGCCGATGCACAGCACCCGCGCCGCCCGCAGCCGACGCTGCCCCTCGATCCCAAATTCGGGAATCGCGAGGTGACGCGCATAGCGGCGCAGTTCGTCGGGGGTCAGGTCGGACATTGCTGCCCTACGATGGCGTGCCACGGCTCGGGCGCAACGATTCCCACGGTTGCGGCCCGAAATGCCCCGTCTAGTCTGCCCTCATGCCTGATTGGACACCCCCAACCTCCGTCAATCTGGTCGATCTCGGCTTCATGGACTCGCGTTCGAAGCTCATCGACCTCGCCGCCTTCCTCGACCGCGTCCAAAAAGCCGGTCAGGACGGCGACTTCCGCGTCCAGGCCCTCAAAAACGCCCTCACGCTGCTTTCTCAAGACAAACCACAGCGTGCCAAAGACGTGCTGCTGAGCTTCAGCGATCCCAGCACCGAACCCATCGCCAAAGCCACCATGCAAGGTGCCATCGGTGCCTTCAAGGCCTGAACTTGAAACTTTAAACCTGAAACTTGGAACTCCCAGGGATGAACTACATCGAACCCCACGGCCACATGGTCAGCCGCACCACGGATTGCTACGAGCGCATGGCGCTTGCCGGCTGTCAGGCCATCTGCGAGCCCGCGTTCTGGGCCGGCTTTGACCGCGCCAGCGCCGACGGCTTCTACGACTACTTCCGCCAGATCACCGAGTATGAGCCGAAGCGTGCCGCGAAGTTCGGCATCAAGCACTTCTGCTGGCTCTGCATCAACCCGAAGGAAGCCGAGGACCTCAAGCTCGCCGAGGACGTCATCGCCCTCATCCCGCAGTTCATCGACAAGCCCGGCGTGCTCGGCATCGGCGAGATCGGCCTCAACAAAAACAGCCGCAACGAGCTCGCCATCTTCGAGCGCCATCTGCAAGTCGCGCAGGACTACGACCAACTCGTCCTCATCCATACCCCGCACCTTGAGGACAAGCTCAAAGGCACGCACCTCATCGTCCAGGCGCTGAAAAACTTCTCCAAGATCAAGCCCGAGCGTGTCATCATCGACCACGTCGAGGAGCACACCATCGACCACGTGCTCGACCATGGCTTCTGGGCCGGCATCACGCTTTATCCCGAGAGCAAATGCACCCCCAATCGTGCCATCGACATGCTGGAGCACCGCCAGGCCGAGCGCATCTGGATGAACAGCGCCTGCGACTGGGGCGTGAGCGATCCCCTCGCCGTCCCCAAGACCATGCAAGCCATGCGCCACCGCGGCTGGACCCCCGAAATGATCCAACGCGTCGCTTGGGACAATCCCCGCGCCTTCATGGGCCAGTGTGAGAGGTTTACGCTTTGATTCGATCATGCATCTACGCCTGCCAGCCCAGATCAACGCGGATGGCTTGTTGCCGTTCCTTGCACAGTTGTCCACGGTAGGCGACGCGGATGAGGTGAAGCTCGA
This sequence comes from Prosthecobacter sp., assembly GCF_014879935.1. Lineage (GTDB taxonomy): Bacteria > Verrucomicrobiota > Verrucomicrobiia > Verrucomicrobiales > Verrucomicrobiaceae > Prosthecobacter. Next base: position 7,361 of record NZ_JACSRD010000136.1, on the reverse strand, counting down.
CTTCGAGGCGCTACGCCGGGTTTCCCCCGGTGCGTTTGTAGCGTTGGTGGCCACAGTCACTCGATGGTTGCGGCAAGGTAAAAGGGTGGCGTTTCAGAATCTGGAGCGCTGCGCAATCACCGGCTACCTGCAACGCATGGATGTGCTCAAGGCTTGTGGTGCAGAGCTGCCGGAGAACTTTCGTCGCCACGATGCACGGGGCCGGTTCGTTCCGGTGCAATTGGTGGATCATGATGTGGACCGGATGGGCAATGAGATGGCCACTTGTCTGGCTCCCGGCGGCGAGGACTACGAGCACCCGCTTGGGGCGCTTCACAACCTGACTTGGTATGTCTTTACCGAGACGGCCAACAATGCGCGTCAGCACAGCCGCGGGCTCGGTTATGCGGCGGCGCAGGTGGCACGTTCCGAGGGACTGGTCCGGCTCGCCGTCGGAGACAATGGCAAGGGCATCCGCCAGAGCTTCATGGACGCCGGTTTTTCCTGGGCGGCTGGCATGACCGACGCTGAGGCCATTGTGAAGGCCTTGGAGCCGAAAGTCTCCAGCCGTGGCCGCCCCACGAACGAAGGAGTGGGCCTGACGCTGGTCTCCGGGTTGGTGCGGCGCACGCGGGGATGGCTCCTCGTGGTCAGCGGCGACGGTGTGGTGCGCATAGGGGCAGGCGGACCACCCGAACATATTCCATTGCCAGACGAAGGTCACTATCAGGGCACCTTGGTGGTCACAGCCTTCCGGCAGGAGGACGTAAAAGACTTCGCCAGCCTCCTGCATGATGCCAAGGTCGAGGCTGGACTCTTGCGCCGCACGGTACAGTCTGGTACGTTCACATCATGAAACTCGACCTCAACCTCGCTGACGAATTCGGCACAGGCCTCGCAGATGGTGCGCTGGCGGCGGAGTTTCGCCAGGGGCGCATGGCCCCCTACGCAGGCATCTGTCCGGAAATCGTGCTGAACTTCACCGGCGTGCGCAACGCCAACAGTTCTTTCATAAACGCCCTGGTGGCAGGATTCGTCGAACAGCATGGCCCCCAAGTGCTGGATCGCCTCGTCTTCCGTGGATGCAACCCTGTGGTGCGCGTATTGGTCGAGTCGGCCATCTCGCTCGGACTTGAAAAGCATGAGATGATGGCGTGAGAGTCCAGGGCCCGTTGCCAAAGAAGCGCATATAGCTTTCTACTGCCGGCGGCTTCTTGAAATTCATTGCCGACACGCTGGCCGCAGGGCATAGCATTTCAGCTGTCCGCACTGTCTCCACGCCTCGATGACCACTCCCAGCCTCGACACCATCGCCCTCATCGCCGGAAACGGCATTTATCCGGAGACCTTTGTCGCGGCAGCACGGAAGGCGGGTGTCAAAAAACTCGTCGCGGCCGCCTTTACGAATGAGACGAAGCCGGAGCTCGCGGGGATGGTGGATGCCATCGAGTGGTTCCGCGTCGGCCAGCTTGGCAAGATGATCTCCTTCTTCAAAAAGGAAGGCGTCACGCAAACCGTCATGGTCGGCCAAATCGCGCCGAAGAACCTCTTCGACCTGCGCCCGGACCTCCGCACGCTGATCATGATGGCGAAGCTCAAGCAGCGGAACGCCGAGACGCTGTTTGGCGGCATCGCGAACGAACTCGCCAAGGACGGCATCGCACTTCTGCCTGCCACCACCTTTCTCGAAGACCTCATGCCCGGTCCGGGCCATGTCGCCGGTCCGCAGATCAAAAAACGCCGCCAGGAGGATGCCGAATACGGCTTCAAGATCGCGAAGGAAAGCAGCCGCCTCGACATCGGGCAAACCGTGGTCGTCAAAAACGGCACCGTGCTCGCGGTGGAAGCCTTTGAAGGCACGAACGAGGCCGTGAAGCGCGGTGGCTCGCTCGGACGCGGTGGCGCGACGATGGTGAAAGTCTCCAAACCGAATCAAGACATGCGCTTCGACGTCCCCGTCGTCGGCCCGGACACCATCCGCACGGCAGTCGGAGCAGGGGTGGACCTCATCGCGGTGGAGGCCGGCAGGACGTTGATTCTGGGGAAACCGGAGGTTCTCAGGCTATGCAGCGAGCTGAAAATCAGCGTCGTGGCTCTGGAATGATTTTTTTCTCGCCTTTTGGAGGCTTGTTGGGTCTAATCAATGCGGGTGCAGGAGAAATCCTTCATCCGCATAACATCATAACCAACCCACAAACGCACTCATAAAATGAAAACGAAACGAAACCAAGCCTTCACTCTGATCGAGTTGTTGGTGGTGATCACGATCATCGCGATTCTCGCGAGTCTGGCCGTGCCCGCCTACAGCGGCATTCAGAAGATGGGCAACCAAGCCAAAGGCATCAGCAACTGCAAGCAGATCATCCTCTCGCTCAAGCAGTTCTCCAAGGACAACAACAGCCAGTATCCCGACTCGGTTCCGAACAACCAGACCGGTGGCGTCGCCGCAACAGCCAACGACGCTTTCCGTTTCTTGGTCCAGGAACAGATCGTCATGGACGAGCGAATCTTCGGCTGCCCTGCTGGCTACAACCCGGACAACAACATCGGCACAGCCCCTGCCTACGGCATGGCGCTGATGCCAGGTGAAAACCACTGGGCACTCACAGCCGGCCAGACCGACGCAACACAGGGCAACATGCCTCTCGTGTACGAAAACCCGGTCACCCCAGGCTGGCCGCCACAGTGGAATGCGGACGTCGCCGGTCAGATCCGTCCGGGCCGCACCTGGCCTGGTGGTGAGATCATCATCGGACGCAATGATGGCAGCGTTCAGGTGGAGAAACTGAATGGCAAGCGCGGTACCGTCGGTCCGAAGGTGATGGCGGGTGGGATGGATTCGTTCACCCAGGCTTCCCAGGGCCAGCCTCAGCGCGTCTTGAACGCCGTGATCACAGGTGGTGCCCAAGGTGTTGGCAGCTACACCGACCCGAATGCGCTCCCTGGCGGCCTGCCGGGCGGTCTTCCGGGCGGCCTGCCGGGCGCACCGCTGCCTGGAGCGTTTCCTGGCGGTGCTCCTGGCGCTCCGCTGGGACAACCGGGTGGTCTGCCTCCTTCTCCACTCGGGCAGTAAAGCATTGACCCGTTGTTGAGTCTGCGCCGCCGGATGGAAACATCCGGCGGCTTTTTTATGTCTGATGGCGGAGTTTGCGGGCAAAACACTTGACCCTTTCGCCCGGTCCCCGCTTACTGTCAGGCCCATGACTTTGCGGGACGTTCGGCTCATCCCGCCCCCACCCCCAAACCGATCATGCTGCCCGTTTTCCGTCCTCGTCACCGCCTTCATCGCCTGCTGACCGCCCTCTCGCTGCTCCTGGCAGCGACCCTGTTCTCGTCTGCTGCCGCTAGCGCCTTTGACACCGTCATCCTCGACCCGGGCCATGGTGCCCACGACCGCGGTGCGGCCATCGGCTATGTGTATGAGAAACACCTCGCGCTGGACACTGCGCGCCGAGTCGAGCAATTGCTCAAAAAAGAGGGCCTCAATGTCATCATGTCCCGCAGCCGTGACGTGTTCATTCCTCTGCATGACCGTTCAGCACTGGGAAACAGCCGCCGCAACGCCATTTTCGTCAGCATCCACTACAACTACAATCGCGGCGGCAGTGGTGCCGGAGCGGAGACCTATTATCACTTTTCCTCCAGCTACATGCTGGCGGCGTACATCCAGGCCTACCTCGTGCAGCGTTCCAGCATGACCAACCGGGGCGTCAAAAGCGCGAATTTCCACGTCATCCGTGCCACCACGAAGAACCCGGCCGTGCTGGTCGAATGCGGCTTCGTCAGCAACTCCAGCGAACGCGCACGCATGATGACAGGCGAATTCCGCAAGCGGATCGCCGAAGGCATCGCCCAAGGCATCATCGCCTACAAGAAGTCGAATTGATCAGGCAGACGCTTTCGCCGCTGCCAAGTCTTCCGAGGAAGCGTTCTTTGCCTGCGTGGACGATTTGTCCAGTCGTGAAAGCACCAGTCCATATATCAGCAGAGCCGCCTGACTGATCCAGAAGCCGTAGATATTGGGCCAAGTGCCATCGGTGAAGCCGTAGGCGTGCAGGCCCACGCCGAGTTGGTTCACGCCGAACCAGGAGAAGACCACGATGCAGCCGAGGACGAGGTTGCAGTTGTGGAGGCCGACCTCGCGGATGTAACCACCGAGGCGGGCGTGGAGGATGACGAGGCACATGAGGCAGATCATGAGCGCGCCATTTTCCTTCGGGTCCCAGCCCCAGAAGCGGCCCCAGCTATAATTCGCCCAGATACCTCCCAAAACCGTGCCCACCAGGGCCAGAAACAGGCCGCAGCAGATGAATCCATAGGCCACACGGGTCAAAAACCGGCCCTCATCGGATTTTGGCCCGAATCTGCCGAAAAGACGCTGCACGAAGTAGATCATCGAGATCAGCGCGGCGACCATGCACGCAGCGTAGCCGAGATTGATGAGCGGCACGTGCGTGGACAGCCAGAAATTCGTGATCAGCACCGCCTGCAGTTGATGAAGGGTGTCCGTGGCCTCGCTGGCTTCGAATTGAATCGCCAGGAACATGCAGGCAGTGCCTCCAATCGCCGCCACCAGGAGCCCGAGTCCGCGTTTCGTGATCCATTCGGCGACAAGACCGAACAAAGCCACGGAGGCGCCGATGAACAGGATGGTCTCATACAGCGTTGTGATGGGCGGACGCTGCATGATGATGCACCGGATCACCACACCCGTGATGGCGTAGCCCGTTGCCGCGGCGAGCAGCAACCAGGTGGCGACTTTGGTGAATTTTTCCAGCTTGGACCCGGGTGCGATCCATGACAGAGCCACGGCCACGAATCCGACGAGGAAAATCCATTGCGCGTAGAAAAAGTAGTCCGCTTTGATCGCATGACGCTCCAAGGCGACGAAGGTCCCTTCGCCACGAGCGTTGGCGGCGTCTTGGATCCTGGTGAGCAGGGCCTTCGAGGCCGCTTTGAACTTCGCCGCGTCAGGCAACGCCAGATAGACGTCTTCGTAAGCCGCCAGCCAGGCAAGTTGATCGGCGCTGACTTCCTTCTCGCCATTGATGGCGCCGAAAATGATCTCTCCAGGACCGTGCCAGGCCTCCTGCGCCTTGGGTCCTGGCGGGAAAATGCGGAGTTGCTGCTCCGCGTTGCCGCCCATCATCGCACCGAGCGCCGCCTTGCCGAAATCGCGAAACCACGGGATCTGCATCGGCGGGCCGCCGTTCGTGCGCACGGCATTGGCGAGGGCATTGAGGCTCTTTGAGAGGCGCACCGGTTTCTCAACGCCAGCAGGCAGTTGATCCACTTTGTCCCCCAAGGGGGAGCGGATGAAGTCGAAGTGCCCGGTGATCATCTCGTAATCGAGGAAGTTCGCGGCGAGCTGCACGATCATGCGCTGCTCCGGCGTCTGCTTTTTCGTCGGGATCTCGCGATACTCGCTCATTTTTTCCATCAGCGTCTGCCGCGCTGGCTCGATCTCGGCAAAGGTGTACTGATCCCGCTTCCCCTTGGCAGTGAGCCCCAGTTCCGTGATGGCGGAGGAGTTATCGACCTTGAACAGCGGCACGATCCTGGCGATGTCGGGGCGGAACCAGCTCATCAGCAGCCATTCCGTGGCGTTCAGCTTCACTGGCTTGTCGCCATCCTTCACAATCGGCTTGCTGGCCACGGGGTCGGTCAACGGCTTGCCATCCATCTCGCCATTCTCGGTCAACCAGATGCTCCGGCGGGCACGAAAGCGCAGCAGACGGTAGTTGGCGACATTTTCGAGCGGCTTGATCCGCCCCGATTCCTGGACGGGGATGGACGCAAAGGTCTCCACCACCTCTTTGTCGCGGAAAAGATCGAGCGGTGGGAGCTCGGCGGCCGGCAGGGCCATCGCGGTGAGAAGGCAAAACGCCACGCAGATGGTATTCGCCAGTGCGAGGCAGCGCCCTGGAGTGCGCCGGTCCTCCAGCGCTTTTCGAACGTTGCGTGGCTCGCGGAAAGCTCCAGAGGGCTGGAGCACTCCAAAACGCTGTCGCGCGACAGAGGGCTCCAAAGGGCAAAGAGAAGTTTTCATGGGGTTTGAGCAATGAGCAGGTTACAGCAGTTTCCACATCGCCAGGCCGAAGGCGGCGTTGAGCGCAAACATCACACCGGCGGCGAACAGCCACTCGTTCACCTTGAGGAAACGTCCCAACATCATCAGGAAGTGCAGAAGAAGTCCCTCAGCGACGATGATGCAGGAGATGAGCGGCCAGTGGTCCGATGGATTCTCCACGATCATGAAGCCGCTGCTCTTCACGCCATTGCCTTCACCTTCACCGGAGCTGAAGGTGCTCTGGAACACGGCGTAGCCCTCGCTGCGCACCGGCTCGTTCATGGTGATCACGCGTTTCTCCTCGCGTCCGCCTTCCAGCTTCGTCACCCAACTGGTGAAACGGCGTGCCATGCGGGTTCCGGGATGCTTCTCTTCCTCCGTTTTGTCCAGCTTGATGGCAAACGGCAGCCGGTAGGTCCGATGCACGAGCGAGATGAGATACTTGTCGCCGCCGACGGTGACTGTCCAAGGTGCCGCGGCGAACTCCCAGAGAATGCCTTTCTGCTCCTCGCCGCCTTTTTTGTCCTTTACGATGGCCACGCAGGCGCTGGCGAGTTGTTCGTCCGCCAAAGCAGAGCCGGATTCATCCACCGGGCTCACTTCCTGGATGAAGTAGCCATCAATGACATCGCCGCGCGTGCCTTCGCGATCACGTTTGGGCTGCGCGTGCTGCTTCCAGTTCGTGATCATGAGATCAAAGGGCAGGCTCTCATGGGTGAACGTCCTTCCCTTCCCCGCGCCCAGGTCCTCATACTGGGACTCATCGATCACGAGCACGGAGCGCTTCGCCTTGTCGTCTGCCTGGACCTTTTCGATCTCGATGACACGGTCATGGAAGCTGAGAAACTCATCGCTCGTCTCCCCCTCCCGCAGGCTCATGTTCCCCTCGATGGCAAAGTGGTAGCTGACCGCGCCGGCGGCGATCATGAGGAGGATGGCGAAGTGCGAAATGATCACGCCGATGGTCTTCGGCGACTTGCGGATGCGAATGATGCCCCCGAGGAACATGTTCACGAACAGGATCGCCATCAGCGTGTAGCCGCCCGGGAGGATGTACAGTGGCAGCGTGAACCGGCCGAGGTCCACGATCGCCAGCGCACGCAGGCAGGCGCCGATGTCGATGCGATCGACAAAGAAGGACTCAAAGTAACGGGCCTGGCTGGCCACGAGACCGTATTCCGCCTGCTCCAGCGTTCCCAGGAAGGTGATGAGCAGCAGCAAGGCCAGCACGACCGTGGCTAGGCCGAAGCTGGAAAGGAAGGCGACGATTTTCGCGAGAGGATTTTGGCTGGGGGGGGACACGGGGCGAAAT
>NZ_JACSRD010000018.1 GCF_014879935.1 Prosthecobacter sp. | reverse complement strand
CTGCCGCCGGAGCACGCGCTGGCCATCACCGCGCATGTGTGTGACGCGCTCGCCGCCGCGCATGAGCTTGGCATCGTGCATCGCGACATCAAGCCCGCCAACGTGCTGCTCAACATGAAGGGGCAGGTGAAGGTGGCCGACTTTGGACTAGCGAAGATGGAGGAACCCGGGCAGCACGGCCTCACGAAGACCGGCTACGCCATGGGCACGCCCGATTTCGTCGCTCCTGAGGCGCTCATGCTCGGAAGGCAGATTGATGGCCGTGCCGATCTGTATGCCGTCGGGGTCATGCTCTACCAGATGCTCACTGGCAACATCCCGCGCGGCGCGTTCAAGCCTGCCTCGGTGCTGGTCCCAGGGCTCGACCCTCGCTTTGACTCGATCATTCTCAAAGCCATGCAGCATGATCGCGCCGAGCGCCATCAGAGCGCGGTCGAATTGCGGCAGGAGCTTGATGTCATCCTCACCGTGCCCTTCATCCGGCAAAATGCGCCAGAAAGCGCTGCCATTCCGGTCGCTCAGGTGGCGCAGGTGCCGGAGCAGCGCAGCGCCATGGCGCAGAAACCGGGGGCGCGGGCCCCGCAGAAGCCGCCGGGAGTCAGTGTCTCTCAAAGCGCTACAGGTAGCCCAGCGAAACCCTCTGCCCACACCCCGGAGAGCGGGCCTGCGGCGAAGAGCAAAGTGCCCTTCTTCATCGGCATCGCCGCAGCGGTGGCCATCGGCGGCGGAGGGTTCCTGATGCTGGGGGAAAAGAAAGAGACAAAGCCTGCTGTCACTGCGGCACCGGTGTCTGTGGCCTCTGGGACCTCGACGGGGAGCACGGCCTCACCTGCGGTGGCCCGCGCCAGCATTCCGGAAGTCACCACCCCAAAAACGGAGGCAGCTACCAAGCCTGCTCCCGCAACCGCTCCGACTTCTTCCGGGGCGTTACCGGTGGAAGAGCTGCCGCGAGGCCAGTGGGTGAAGGCCTACACCCGGTTTGAAAATCTGCCGGAACACCTGCGCAAGGCCGGCAGCGGCGTTACCTGGAGGGACGGCGTGTTGGAGTGCACGGCCAAGGAAACCTATCTCAGCATGAGGCCACTGCCGCACAGCGTCAGCAATCTCGGGCTGCGGGCCACGTTTAGCGGTGAGGCATTTCGAATCCGGCTGCGTGACGATGACAACCGCCGCTACTTCGCTGTGACCCATTCAAATGTGGACCTCTGGGATGAGAAACCGCCCTCTGGCCAGAGCAATAATACCCGCCTTGTCACCTATGCGGCACCTCCTCCTGATCGTCCTCATCCGTGGGAGTTTGCCGCTGTGGGAGGCCGCCTTCTCGTGAAATGCGACGGCAAGGTCATGGCTGATCTTCGCGATGATCAATTGAAGCCGGGGGGGCTGTTAATCCAAACCCTCGTGGGCACTGTGCGTGACATTGAGGTCATCGATCTCGATGGTCTTTCGGACGCCGAGGCGTGGGCAAAGCTCGGCAGGGATGAGAAGGGCGGGGCAACGGCGGCCGGTAGGACGGATGGTCCCTCAACCGCCGTGAAGGGGGCTGCGATGACGAATGCTGAAACAGCCCCCGCCACACCCAACGGGGCGCTTGGAGGACCAAGTGCCCTGCCTTCTGGCACCCAGTTCCCACCCGGCCAATGGGTGAAGGTGCTCACGCGGGCCGAGGAGCTGCCTTCAGGTTTGCGCAAACCTGACAGTGGCGTGAAGCTTGAAAACGGCGTTCTGGAAGTCAGCAAGAAGGGTGCGTACGTGGGTTTCGAGCCGGGGGCTGGGCCGCTGAAAAACTGCGGCTTTCGCGCGGTGATCAAAAACGGTTCGTTCACTGTGCGGCTGCGTGACACCACTTCAGCGCTTTACTACGGTTTCACGCAGGACTCCATTCGTCTGCAAGGCCGTGGTGAGAACGTTGTTCCTGAGAGTGAGCAAAGGCTGGCCACTTATGTTGATGGGGCGCAGAAGGATTCTTTGGAGGGGCGTTGGGAGTTCTTCGCCGTCGGCAATCGTCTGATCGCACGCTTCGATAACAAGGTGCTGGCGTCAGTGGCGGATGATCGCATTACCACAGGGGTGATCGTTCTGGCCACCCTTCTTGGAACCATGCGCGACATCGAAGTCATCAACCTTCACGGGCTCCCTGAAGCCGAAGCCATGCGTCTTCTCGGCGTCGATGAAAAAGGCTACGATCTGCGTGCCCTCGCCGCGAAGCAGGAGCAGCAGAAGGCCGAGCAGGCGAAGCAGATGGACGCCGTGGCCGGCATTCCGGAACTGAAGACGCTGCACGACCAACTCGAGAAGTTCACCGCCGAGCGCGTCACCGCGCCGTTCAACGCCGACATGGCGAAGCTCAACGCGGGCTACGTCGGCGGGATTGAGCGCGAGATCACCAAGGAAAAGAAGGCCGGGCATCTCGATGGTGTCATCGCCTTGGAGGCGGAGAAGAAGCTCATCCAAGGAGGGGGAGTTTCCAACTCCCCTTCTTCAGACGGGACTTGGAAAGTCCCGCTCCCTGAGGATGACGACACCACGCCTGTCAACCTCAAAGCGCTGCGCCAAATCTACCGCGATGCCTATTCCAAACTTGAAGCCAGCCGCGCCGCCAACCTCAAGGCGCTGACGACTCCGCTGACTGCCCGCCTCAAGCAGCTCGAAAGCACGCTCACGCAGCAGAACCGCATCGACCACGCGAAGACCGTGCGGGAGTATGCAGATTCCTTGGATAAAAGCCCCGCTGCGGCCCCTGCTGCCAGTGCGGCTGTTGCGACGGAGGCCGCTTCGTCGTCGTCGGCCTCCAAATCAGCCACCGCACCCGCAAAGGCCGGCAGAGTGGCCAAACCGCAGAATGCGTTCAGCGACCGAGAGGCGGCCGAGTGGGCGCTTTCCTTTGGGGGCGCAGGCGGCACCTACGTCACCATCTGGCAGCCCAACAAAGGCGAGCAACGCATCCAGAGCCTGGCCTTGCTCCCAAAGGAGAAATTCACCGTGCGCAGGCTCTACGTCACCCCGCTTAGAGGCCCCGTCCAGGATCGCATCACCGATCAGGATATTCTGAGGCTGTTGGGATTGGAAGAGGTCAAGGCAGTCACCCTGTCTGGCGGCAAAGTCACCAGTCTGGCCTTGCGCGCCTTGGCGCAGATTTCCACCTTGGAAGATCTGGGCTTTCCGTCCGAGGGCTTGGAAGCGGCGGACCTTGCTGCTCTGGAAGATGCGCCTGTCAAACAGCTCAACCTGCCTCGTCTGCGGGTGACGGATGCCACGGCGTTGAAAGTGTTCACCACGCTCAAGAACCTGCGGTTTTTGACGCTTGGTGAGTTCATGAGCATGGAAATGGTCGCCGCTCTGCCTGTGCTGCCCAAGCTTGAAGTGCTCAGTTCAACGATTAACCAGGAGATTACCGACGAAGCGCTACCATTGATTCCCTCGAAGTTCCCATCCTTGCAGCGCTTGGACTTGTGGGGATCCACCACTGGAAACACCAAGATCACCGGATCAACGCTGGGCAGCCTCAAGAGCCTCAAAGATCTCTTTGATCTCGGGTTGAACTTCACCCAGGTAGATGATGCCAGCTTGAAGCCGCTGGCCGAGTTCAGAAGCCTAAAAAGACTCGGCTTGGCCGAGACCAAGGTCACGGATGCCTGCGTTCCGACACTCAAGGCCATGAAGGGTCTGAATTACTTGGACATTCATCAGGGCCAGATCACGGACGCTGGGCTGCTGGAACTGGCCGAGAT
>NZ_JACSRD010000019.1 GCF_014879935.1 Prosthecobacter sp. | reverse complement strand
GTTCCCGGCCTTGAAAGGCCGGGCTACGGCACGTTCGTCGCTCCGCGACTTCCAAACAGGTTTTCAAACGCGGCCCAGTTTTGTTGCGGGCTATTGCCATGGCAGTTTGCCGTGTGGCTCATTGCAGGCGAGTTAGGCGGCTTTGCGTCCGCCTTGAGCAGTGCGACGGCATCGCGCTGCAACTGCCCGATGGTTTGGGTTGTTGTCCAACTTCTGCCATCCAAGCACGGCACCGCTCACTTCTCCTGGAGCCACTCCAGATTGAAGCGGGCGAGGGTGAGGCTGGAGCCGGCGAAGCCGGGCCGGGCGCTGCTGCCGTAGAAGCAGAGGATGGTGCCGGCGTGGGTGACGGCGATGTCGGAGTACATGCTGGGGCCAGGTTCGAGGACTTTGCTGACGGGCCAGGTCTGGCCTTCGTCGCGGCTGAGCTTGACGCTCACGTTTTTGCGGGCGCGGCTTTTGCCGGGCTCGGGCTGGCCTTCGCGGCCGCCTTCGAGGTTGTGGGGATTGGAGAAGAGGATGAGGCTCTGCCCGCCGTGATCGTAACGGACGATGCCGGCCATGCAAATCGGCTCCAGCAGCGCCTCATCGAACTTCGGAGTGCTCCAGTTCGTCGCGCCATCCGGGCTGGTGACGACGAGGCGGCGGTGGGCCTTGGATTCGCTGCGGACATTGAGCATGACGCGGCCGTCGTTGAGCTGGATGGCGACGGTTTCGTTGGGATTGATCCATTCGTCGGTGCAGGGCACGGCGATGTCGCCTGCGTGCCAGGACTTGCCCTGGTCATCGCTGTAGATGGTGGCGGTGACACTGGGGCGGTGCGCATTGCCTCCTTCGCCGGTGGAGAGCCAGACAGGGACGACGAGGCGGCCGTTATTGAGCTGGATGCTGTGATTCGGGCCAGTGGCGAGGACTTTCCAATCGTAGTGCTTTTTAAAAGTGTCGAAGGTGGCGGTGATCTCGACCGGCTTGGACCAGGTGAGTCCGTCATCGGTGCTGCGCTGGTAGAAGGCGCGCTCGTATTCGAGGCAGAAGAGCATGTGGACGGTGCCGTCCTTGTCGGCGATGAGCACGGGGTTGTTGTAGGTGACCTGGGTGGTGTCCACGTTCTTCAGGCGGAGGGCGAAGGGGTTTTTCTGCTTCGGTCCAGGGACGTCGGCGATGCTTTGCGGTGCGCTCCAGGTTTTTCCGTCATCGGTGCTGCGGCGGAGCAGGATGCGGATGTCTGACCAGTCGCCGCCGCCTTTGCGTGCCTCGCACCAGGCAAGGACGGTGCCCTTGGCGGTGACGACGATGCCGGGGATGTGGTAGATGTTATACGCGGGGTCGTCACCGACGGTGAAGAGGTTCTGCTTTTCGAGGAAGGGCTCGGCCGCCGACGCGAGGGCGGCGAGACAGAGCGTGAGGGAGGCGAGGAGGGGTTTCATGAGGGGATGCTGGATGCTGGATGCTAGATGCTAGATGCTGGATGCTGGATGCTGGATGCTAGATGCTAGATGCGAAGGGCGGAGTGACTGTAGCTTGACTCTCAAGTGCCGAAGACCTCTTGCCCGCTGGGTTCGTGGGGCATTTTGTGCGTGGCTGATGGAGCAAAGGATGATGACAGCAGAATGGGTGACAGCAGAAGGATTGAATCTTGAGGGCGTCTGACTGTAGCTTGGCTCTCCAGGGCCGAGGAGTGCGAAGAAGGGCAGAGAGCGGAGCATCTGGCTCGTACCGGAAGGGAGGATTGTTGGATGATTGGACGATCAGTTGGGAGGCCAGAGGATCTTGGCGAGGAGGACGCGGTTGGGCTCATCTTCGCGGCCTTTCGGGAAGGCCATTTCGCTGCTGATGACCCAGGTCTCGTGCGCATTCACATCGACGGGGGCGTAGCCACCGCCGAGATCGACGCCGGTCTCGGGAATGAGCACCTGCTCGGTGGCGCGGATGAGCTGCAGCTTGTCGGGATCGACGCGGGCGATGAAGATGGGGGCGCGATGGCGGAAGACGTGGTCGTTGCTGGCACCTTTGCGGGTGTAGATGAGGTGGAGTCCGTCGCCATGCGTGATCCAGTGCTGCTGGGTGTTCGTGCTGAGCAGCGGCTGGCCGTCGTCGAACTTCCACTCGACGGCGGGCGTGTAGTTCACGCCGTCGTCGCTGCGCGCGACGTGGCCGTTCTGCTCGCCGCGCATGGTGAGGAAGAAGCGGTCTTTGAATCCGCACACGGACGGCTCGTAAAGGCCACGGGGAATGCTGATCGTGTGCTCGCTGCCGTGTTCCGCATAGGCCAGCGTCTCGCCATCGAAGGTGCAGCGTGCCACGACGGTGGTGTAAACGCGTGTCTTCGGATCGGCCCGATAGCGCACGGGCAGCAAGACGTCGCCACCCGGCAGGTCCCAGCGCTGGTTGCAGCCCGCGTTCGGCTCGATGATGGGATGCCCGGCGTGATCCTTCTCCGGCATGGCCATGATCTTCATCTCCGTCCACTGATCCGTGTCGGGTGAATAAACACAGTAGGCCACGCGTTCCTGCGAGCGATCATCCTTCGCGGCGGTGTCCTTGGCTTTGGCGAGGAAGCCGAAGCATTTGCCGGTGACGAGCAGTTTGCCTGTCTTCGCATGCCACTGCGGGCAGATGTCACCCATGACGCGCTCGACGCCATCGGGGAAGCGTTTGCGACTGAGCGCCTCGATGCGTTTCGGCGCGCTCCAGGTCTTCGCCCCGTCGGTGGTCTGGGTGAAATAGATGTCGCGATAGCCATGCGAGCCGCGCTTTTCGATCTCCTGCGTGGTGATGATCACGCGCCCGTCTGGCAGCACCGCAGGCCGCGACTGCGACCAGTGATACGCGCCGGCGCTGGTGAGCACGGTGCTGTTCTCGATGCGGAGGTCGGCGGCAAACAGACCACCACCGACAACGCATAGAACCAAAGAGAGGCCTTTCATGATCACCACTCCCCTTCCCTTTGGAATTTGGCCCTGGCGTTCTTCCCAAACTGCGCGCCGGCTTCGGCGAGGTTGGCGAGAACTTGCTCGCTGCTCAGTCCTGCGCTGCCGCGGGCGGCGGGGATGACGGTCTGGCATTCGTTGGCGTCCATGAAGCGCGAGGCTTCAAGGATTTGCGGCTGCGCCTCGGGCTCGATGACGAGGAAACCGTGCTTGTCGGCGTGAATGAGGTCGCCGGGGGCGATCTTGCGGCCAAAGACCTCCACTTCGCAATCCCAGCGCACCGGATGCACGTGCGCGTGACCGACGCAGAGGCGACGTGCGACCGCTTTGAAGCCCGCGTTGGTCATTTCATCGACATCGCGGATCGCTCCATCGACGATGGTGCCGACGCAACCGAGGGCGCGATGCATGTTGCTGTTCACCTCACCCCAGAAGGAGCCGATGGTGCGCGGCTTGTCGAGATCCTGCACGCAGACGATCTTCGGGCCGGGAATGCTGGCGACGTAGCGGCGATACTCGTTCCAGGCGTTCGGATTCGTCTCGCGGTGTGATTTGTTGCTGGGCTCGATCACAACGGTGATGGCGTAACCGGCCATCGGCCCCATCTGCGGCATGAAGTCGCGTGTTTCCTCGAGATTGAAGCCATCGGCGGCCGGATCGCGCTTCGTGATCTGCTCCCAGCCGTTGTAGATGGTGGGGGTGTTCCAGCGCTTGAGTTGGAGGAGGTCGGAGTGGGGGAGCATGGTTGTAATGACGAAATCAGAATGACGAAGGCGAAGGGCGGATGATGATGGATGATGACAGCAGAATGGGTGACAGCAGAAT
>NZ_JACSRD010000020.1 GCF_014879935.1 Prosthecobacter sp. | reverse complement strand
CCCTCACCCTGCTCGCCACGCCGGGGATCACCTTCCTCCTTCTGAGCCTGCTCTGGCTGCTCGGTGTGCGGCTATCGGAGTAAGACACGCCGTCCATGACCCAAAGGCGTGCCTAACTTCTTCAAGATCATCGTTGGCAAGGTCAGGCTGAGTAGCTCCATGACCGTGAACATCTGTGAACTGCCTTTCAAACTCTGCTTTGCCCCGATGGCAGTCCCGTGCTGTTGTCAGGACATTAAAGTGATCGGGCAAACTTCAGCGCCAGCGGCAGACCATGCAGCCCGACCGTCAGGCCCGCGTTAAACCTTCACTGGCTATATTTCGCAGTTTATAGTGATGGACTTGGGCTGGAATGCGGAGCAGTGAGCGGTTTTTATGACAGGACGGACGCGTTGGAGCCAGAGAAAGGTTCAACCAACGGGTGCAAGAGTTTGGGTCAATTCTTCCGGCAGCAGGAACGCACCACAGTTTTCGCAAACCAGCACCGAAGGCCCTTGCTGGCGGAGCTGAGAGAGCTGCGAGCGCGACAGGGCCAGATGGCAGGCCCCGCAGGTGTTGTTTCGCATGCGTGCCGCTCCTACCCTGCCGCGGCCGAGGCGGTTGTCATAGTGCAGCAGGATGGCGGTGGGAAGCCTTGCGCGCAGCTCCCCGGCTTCTTGGAGGAGTTTTTTGGCGGCGGCTGACTTGGAGCCGAGCCGCAGGCGGTCTTTATCGGATGCCGCAAGCGCGGCGAGGTCTTCAGTGACGGAGGCGATGGTTCTCATGGGCTGTATGTGGTTTCAGAGGCGGTAAAAAGCAGAAGTCTGGATTCATTGAGGCTGTTTCTGGCCGGGCTCGAGCGGCACACCACGGCTGGATGCGAGGAGGAGCACCCCGCATTGCTCACAGATCCGCAGCACAGGAGCAGACGAGCGACAGTCGTGGGCCCGCTCTTGGGAAAGCGGCGCATGGCATGCGCCACAGGCACCATTCGTGCCCCAGGCGATCCAGGGGCCTTTGCGGGCCAGCCTGCCATCGTAGCGCTGCAGGATGGCGGCAGGGAGCCGGTCACGAACGCCCTGAATCTCCATCTTGATTCGCGTTTGATCCGATGCGGCCGTCTTGAGACGGTTTTTCGTCGCCTCCAGACCGGCCAGCCAGGAGAGGTCTTCGAGCAGTGTTGTCATGGGAGTCATGTTCAGGCGGGGTGAGTTCGTCCAGGTTAGGGAGGTGGGGCCATTCTTTGTCAGCGCAGTAGCGGTGGATGATCTCCACCCATTCAAAGCACGACTTCATGCCGGGCAGAGGCCGCCAGAGAGCACCAGCGGCGGCTGGTTGGTATCATCCTCGTCGGCGCTGCTCCGGCGGGCATATTCTGGTGAGGCATGCTTCTTCACCCACAGCTTCAGGCGGTCATTGAACGCCGTCTGCGTGCAAGCGTAAGCATTCGGGATCTCCATGCAGTCCCCGCAGTAGGTCACCACGCGCGTGCCCATCGGCATGCGCAGGAGTTGCTGCTGCACATGCGTCGTGTAGCTGTCATAGAAGCGCGGATCGAGGTCCACATCGTAATCGATCCGTAGCGTTGAGAGGATGTTCTCTTGAAAGGGATTGAAAAGATAAAAGGCGTCGTAGTGCCTGAAGTTCACATCAAGAATGTTCCCATGGATGATCTCCACGCGGTCGATCTGATGCTGCCGCATCACATCCCGCGCGGCTTTGACCAGCCGCTCCCGCTGCTCGACACCGGTGAAGAAGCCCTCAGTCGTCGTGGCCCCGATGGCGCAGAACTTGCCCGGGCCGCAGCCGATGTCCAAAACACGGGTGCCAGGCCTTTGCGCCAGCAGTTGCGCCGCCATCCGGCACACATTCACGGGACTCCAATGCGTGATGGACTGTTTGCGGATGGCCAGCGGATAGATCATGTCGAAGTCCACATCCTTGGGAGCACGAATGGCTGAGAAGGCGTTGGCTGGACGGTTCGATGGCGTGTTTGCGGGCAGGGATTGAGTCATGGCATCCTCTCACATGGCATTTTGAGTGCCAACACCTGCCAGCCGCGCTGCATCCTTGGTAAATCAAGGCTTCCAGCGCATGGGCGGATTTTCTGATCACCTCCCCATGAGAGCATTTGTGCAAAAAATGCGCTTGATGGAGGAGGTGCGTGCAAACAAAATCACCATCCATGGAACCCTCCAACATTCACATCCTCGTGCTCGACCGGGATGCCACGTCCGCCCGCTTGATCGAAAGTGTACTAAGCAAGGAAGGCTACCGCGTCACCACCGCCTCCCACGAGACGGACGCGCTGAATCTGGCCGCTGGCGGGCTGTTCAACATCGTGGTCAAATCCTTCGACGCCCGGCGCATCGACGCCGTCGCGCTCATGGAAAAGGTGCGTGGCATCACCCCGGACACCCAGTTCATCTTCATCAGTGACGGCGGCACCATCCACACTGCGGTCGATGCCTTGCGCAAGGGAGCCTTCGACTATCTCTCCAAGCCCATCAACCCTGCGCAGCTCATCGAGTCCGTGCGCAAGGCGCTCGATCACCAGTCGCTCGTGGCCGAGGATCAGCAGATCAAGCTGCGCCTGCGCCGCCGCTCGGACCCCGACATCTTCGCCGGCAGCAGCACCGCGATGAAGGACATCAGCCGCCTCATCCAGCAAATCGCCTCCACGGATGTCACCGTGCTCATCGAGGGGGAAAGCGGCACGGGAAAAGAGGTCGTGGCCCGCGCCATTCACGAAAAAAGCCGCCGCAAAGCCAAGCCCTTCATCGCCGTGAACTGCGCCGCATTGCCGGAGAATCTCATCGAGGCGGAACTCTTCGGTCATGTGCGCGGAGCCTTCACGGGCGCGGTCAGCGACCGCAAAGGCCGCTTCCAGCTCGCCGCAGGCGGCACCTTGTTCCTCGATGAGATCGGCGATCTCTCCCGCAAAGGCCAGGGTGACCTCCTCCGCGTGCTCGAAGACGGAACTTTCCGCCCGGTGGGCAGTCAAAAGCTCGAACGAGCCACCGCCCGCATCATCGCCGCGACGAACAAAGACCTCGAAACCGAATCGCACCAGGGCGGCGTCTTCCGCGAGGACCTGTTTTATCGTCTCAACATCGTCTCCATCGTCATGCCACCACTGCGCGAGCGGGCGGAGGACATCGCGCCGCTCGTGGAGTCCTTCACCGCGCACTTTTGCGCCAAGCACCAGCGCCGCCTGAAGAAATTCAAACCCGGGGTGGTGAGCCTTTTCCAGACCCTGCGGTGGCCCGGCAATGTGCGCCAGTTGCGCAACCTCGTGGAGCGCCTCGTCGTCACCGTGCCGCACTCAGCCATCGGCCTGGACGATCTGCCACCCTCAATGCACCAGGGCAAACGCGAGCTCCACGCCATCGCCATACAGCCCGGCATGACGCTCGCCCAGGTAGAGGCCGAACTCATCCGCCAGACGCTGCTCAAAGTCACCTCCAACCGCGAAGAAGCCGCCAAAACCCTCGGCATCAGCCGCCGGGCGCTGCAATACAAGATCCAGCGCTATAAGCTCGACAAGCTGCCACGACACACACGGTTAGGCTGAAAGCAAATGCACACAGAAATCTGCGTTGGTTTCAGATGCATATTACAACCTGAACAGGCATCCCCCGCGACCAGCGGTGATTTCCCCCTTCCAAAGGGATGGCGGGGACTGGCTTGCCGGGCTTTCTTGTGGCAGACATGTCCCTCCAGCAACTTTCCCTCACCCTGCTCGCCACGCCGGGGATCACCTTCCTCCTTCTGAGCCTGCTCTGGCTGCTCGGT
>NZ_JACSRD010000250.1 GCF_014879935.1 Prosthecobacter sp. | reverse complement strand
CACCGGCATCGGCCAGGTGGCTGAGATCGTGACGATGCTGATCCTCGGCGCGGTGTTGAAGAAGCTTGGCTGGAAGACGACGCTCATCATCGGCATTCTCGGCCATGCCGCCCGGTTCGGCATCTTCGCGTTTTTTGGCAATCCGGAGAACCAGTGGCTCATCATCGCCGTCCAGGTGCTGCACGGCATCTGCTATGCCTTCTTCTTTGTGACGGTTTACATCTTTGTGGACGCAGTGTTCCCGAAAGACATCCGCTCCAGCGCCCAAGGACTGTTCAATCTGCTGATCCTCGGCGTCGGCATGGTGGTGGCGAGCAAGATCTTCCCGCAACTGCTGGCGAAGTACACCGTGAACGGCGTCGTGGACTACAAGCAGCTCTTCCTTGTCCCAACCGGCATGGCTCTCGCTGGTATCGTCTTGCTGGCACTCTTCTTCCGCCCGCCGACCCACGGGCCGGAAGGCGAGGTGAAGCATTGATCACGATCCAGCCCCTTCAAGGTCATGAAACTCGCCTTTTGCCTGCTGCTGTTGTTCGCTGCCACACTGCTGGCGGCGGACAAGAAACCCAAAGCGATGCGGACGAAGGGCGAGACTCTGTTCGTGGAGGAGTTCAAGTCTGACAAGCTCGACGAGAAATGGCTGTTCAACAAAGGAGAGGACCGGGCGAAGTTCGTCGTCAAAGACGGGGCCTTGGAGCTCGATCAAGGCGGGGCGCAGGGCGCGGTGATCTGGCGTGCGTTTGATTCACCGGTGCAGGATGCTTCGATCCAGTTGCTCGTGAAGCCATGGGCCTGCAACTGGATCGCCTTCGGGTTCTACGAACCGGGCGAACGTCCCGGCGGTGGGAGGAAATTGAACATCGTGGTGGCGAAAACGGGCGCGGTGGCGATTCGTGACGTGAAAAACCAGGATTCGCTCAAAGCGGTGAACACGCGCAACTCACCCGAGGAATGGCAGCGCGTGTGTTTTGAATCGAAAGGCGACAAGATCACGATCTCCGTCAATGATCGCGAGGTTCTGGAATACAAGACGGAGCTGACCACGGGCGAGAAAGCGGGCGTGTTGATCAATCTGTATGGTGGGAAGGGCAGCATTGATGAAGTCGAGGTGAAGAGCCTGAAATGACGAAACCAGAATGATGAATGACGATTGCCCCTACAATGGCGCTTTCGTCATTTGGACTTCGACATTCATTCGTCATTCGCTAATTCGTCATTCGACATTTCCACCGCCATGAACCCACCCGGCCTCGACGATCTTCTCACCTGCCTGCGTTTTCCTTCTGTCTCCACCGACTCGGCGCGTCGTTCCGACGTGCGTGCGTGTGCCGAATGGCTGTTGAGCAAGGTGCATGCCATGGGTCTGACTGGCGACCTGCACGAGACGCCCGGCCATCCGGTCTTGCTCGCGAAGAACAAGCACATCGCCGGTCGCCGCACGGTGCTGTTGTATGCGCATTACGACGTGCAGCCCGCGGAGCCGCTGAACGAATGGAAGTCACCCGCGTTCGAGCCGACGATCCGTGACGGGCGCATTTTCTGCCGTGGTGCGACGGACAACAAAGGCCAGCTCATGGCCCACGTCCAAGGACTGGCCGAGACGCTGGCCAAACATGCCGATCTGCCGGTGAATCTGATCTTGCTGTTCGAAGGCGAGGAAGAGATCGGCAGCCCGAACTTGAAGCCGTTTCTCGAACAGCATCGAGATGAACTGAAGTGTGATGTGGTGGCGATTTCGGACACTGGGATGGTGGCTCCAGGCGTCGGCACCTTCACGTATGGCCTGCGCGGCATTGCCTGCATGGAGGCAAGGGTTCATGGACCGGCGATTGACCTGCACAGCGGCATTTTTGGCGGTGCGGTGGCGAATCCGGTCACAGCGATCGCGCGTCTGACGGCCACGCTGCACGATGCGGACGGACGCGTGAAGATCGACGGCTTCTACGATGGCGTGCGTGAGATCGCAGACTGGGAGCGCAAGGCTTGGGCCGCGTTGGGTGATGGCGATGCGGAGATGCTCGAACTCACCGGATCGCCCGCGTTGTTCGGCGAACCGGGCTACACCGAGCGTGAACGCCGCTGGGCACGTCCCACGGCGGAGGTGAATGGCATCGGCGGCGGTTATCAGGGCGAAGGCTCGAAGACCGTGATTGGTCGCGAGGCGTTCGTGAAGCTGTCGTTCCGCCTCGTGCCGGATCAAAAGCCCGATGAGGTGCTGAAGCGTGCGGAGGCGCATCTGCGTGCGCATTTGCCGAAGGGCGTGCGTCTTGAAGTCATTCCTGGCCACACCGGCATGCCTTACATCATGGATCCGCATTCGCCCCTGGGCACCGCGGCGCAGCGTGCGTTGAAAAAGGTGTTTGGCGACAATGTCGCACTCATTCGCGAAGGTGGCAGCATCCCGATCGTGCAGGCCTTCAAAGACGTTCTTGGTGTCGATACACTGCTGCTTGGTCTTGCCT
Organism: Prosthecobacter sp.; assembly: GCF_014879935.1. Classification (GTDB taxonomy): domain Bacteria; phylum Verrucomicrobiota; class Verrucomicrobiia; order Verrucomicrobiales; family Verrucomicrobiaceae; genus Prosthecobacter. The sequence goes on along the minus strand of NZ_JACSRD010000250.1, from coordinate 16,285 downwards.
TGCCAGACTGCCAGGCGCATGCGCCGAACGAAAACTTTCCCATCGAGAACTTCCTGGCTGGTGTGCGATTGAACCAGGCTTTGCTCGCGGAACTGGCGTGATTTTTTCACGAAGTTCGCAACCAAGCCACAGAGTTGAGGTTTGTGGCGTCGTGCTTCAACAACCAGCGCAACTCACGATATGAAACTCAAAAAATCATTCATCTATGGCTTCAGCATTCTGAGCCTGACCTGCCTCGCCAGTGCTCAGGAAGGTCCCAAAGGTCCACCACCCGAAGGCGGTCCTCCTGGCGGCAGACCTCAAGGTCCCGGAGGCCCTCCCGGCGGCGGTGATGCCGGCGCGCGTCTGGCGGAGTTCATCAAACGCGCTGACAGCGATGGTGACGGCAAGCTCAGCAAGGATGAGTTCGCCAGCATCGGCAAAAGAGAGAGTGAGGAGCGCTTCGCACGCGCCGACGCCAACAAGGATGGCTTTGTGGACAAGGAAGAAATCGGCAGCATTGCTCAGCGCATGCAGGGGCAGGGCCAGCGTCGTCCGGGTGCGGAAGGTGGCCCGCCCGGCGGTGCCCCCGGCAGCGAAGGCGGTTTCCGCCGCCCTCCCGGAGGTCCTGAAGGCGGCCCGCGTCCCGAAGGCGGCCCGCGTCCCGAAGGCGGCCCGCGCCCTGAAGGAGGTCGTCCGGAAGGAAATCGTCCCGAAGGTGGCCCTCGCCCGGAAGGCGGTCGTCCCGAAGGTGGTTTCCGCCCCGGCGGTGAAGGACAGTCCGGCCCCATGCGCGGGTTGATGGGTGATCCGAAGGAAAACTTCAAGCGCATGGACACCGACGGCAACGGCAGCGTGTCCGAAGAGGAGTACGTGAAGGCGATGGAACGCGTGCGTGAGATGTTCCGTGGCCGTTCCGGGCAGCCTGGACAGGGACAGCCCGGACAGCCGGGGCAACCCGGCCGCGAGGGGGGATTCCGTCGCCCTGGTGGTGAAGGCGGTGCTCCCGGCGGCGAAGGTGGATTCCGTCGTCCTCCGACCGAAGGTGACGCCCCGAAGCCTGAAGGCGAAAAGCCGAAGGACGCAGCCTGATCTCGTCGTCTGAATCGAATCGCATCGCGGGATGGTCGAAAGGCCATCCCGCTTTTTTGCGCCCGCAAAGTCAGGCACGATCACGAGCAGATGAACTGCTGATCAGCGGCAGCGGCATGGCCTCATCTTCCGCCTGATGCACACATCATGGCGTTCCTGAACGAGAGTGGCGGATGACCGCGCTTGTGATGCGGCTCGATGGCAGTTATGAATGGCTCATGGCCGTCGTTGCTGACTTCAGCCGCTCTCAAAACGAAACGCTCCGCCTCGAGCCATGGTGCCGGTTGTTGTCATCCGCGTTGTTGGCGGCCGGGATGACGATATGTCTGCCGGCAGGCGGACAGGATGCCGCTGGAAAGTCGTTTGTGCCCGGCGCTGGCACACGCACGGATGTGAAACCGTTCTACTTCGCGATTCCAGCGCCACGGGGACAGATCCTGGACCGTCAGGGACGGCCTCTGGCGCAGAACCGGCTGGTCCGGCGACTGCAATTGACGGTGCCAGCCGAACAACGTGGCACGTTGGAAGCCTACACGGCCTGGCTGGAGCAGGCGGTCACCGAATTGACGCAGGACTGGCCGGGCGTCCGCATGCCGGATGCGGAGACGTTGAAACGCCACCACGAGGACCGGCCGGAGCTGCCCGTGACGGTGAGTGATGCCGTGAAGGACGAGTTGGCGATTGATTTGAAAAAGCATCCGCAGGCGCATGTGCGCAGCGAGTATGTGCGGCATTACCCGCACGGGGACATGGCGGCGCATCTGCTCGGTTATGTGTCCGCCGACGGTGCGCCACCGGTCGGCCCGGTGCTCCGTGGGGAGCCGCTCTGGCAGCGCACGCGGGGCGCGGCCGGTCTGGAGGCTGCCTTCAATGCGCAACTCACCGGTGGTGACGGCACCGTTTGCTTGATGATGACCGATGCGGGCCGTGTGGCCTATGAGCAGGTTTTCATTCCGCCTCAGCCCGGCAGGGATGTCGTCACCACGCTGAACCTCGACACGCAGCGCGTGGTGGAGGGCGCCTTGAGCCAGTCGCGCAAGCGTGGAGCCCTGGTCATCATCGATGCCTACACGGGCGACATCCGCGCCATGGCCAGCAGTCCGCGCTTTGACCCGAATGCCTTCGCGGAGGGCATCTCCAGCGCGGATTTTGCCGCTCTCACCGAGAACATCGATGGTCCGCTGTTTGATCGTGCCCTGCTGGGCACCTATCCACCGGGGTCGGTCTTCAAGCCGATCGTTGTTTTCGCCGGATTGCGTGCCGGGACGGTGGACGCGTTCCGCGAGTTCGATTGCGGCCCCACGCTCATGATCGACGGACGTGAGTTTGACAACTGGTCGAAAAGCGACAGCGGCTGGTTCAATGCACGCGCGGCGATCATCCGCTCCTGCAACACCTACTTTTACCAGTCCGCCATGGCGACACGGGACCTGCCCATTCTTTACATGGCGCGTGAATTTGGCTTCGGCTCACCTCCAGTGCTGCCGCTGAAGGCGGCGGCCGGTTCGCTGCCCAAACGTGCGCCATCGAACCACGATCTGGCGAATTTATCCATCGGTCAGGGCGTCACCGAGGCCTCCCCATTGCAGGTGGCCATGGCGATGGCCACGATTGCGAACGGCACCTGCCGTCCCCGGCCAAGGCTGGTGATGCAGACACAATCGCAGGCGGGGCAGGTGGGCGATGTGGCGAGCCCCTGCCGGGAGGTTTTGATGCCGGTGAGCGAGCGTGACCTCGAAACCGTGCGACACGCGATGTTTGGCGTGGTGAATCACGTGAACGGCACCGGAAAGGCTGCCCGGCTGAAAAAAGTCGCTGTGTTTGGCAAAACCGGCACCGCCCAGTGGGTGCTGCGAGGGGAGAAGGCGAATGTCGTGTGGTTTGCCGGTTATGTGGACACCATGCCGCCTCTCGCCTTCGCCGTGGCAGTGGAAGGAGATGCCAATGAAGGCGGTCTGTCCGGTGGAGGCACCGCTGCTCCGATCATCGCCAAAGTGTTGCGTGACATCGAGGAGAAACCGTCCGCGCACGGAGTGAAGTTCGAGTCCGGCACGGTGATCACGGAGAATGATCCGCTCACAGCTCCACTGACGCCCGACTTCATCTACGACCGGCCACCCTCACGGACGCCTGCCAGGCCGATGCACGACTTCTTCTCCCGCTTGTTCCGCTAGAGCTTTCCCCACCGTCATCGCCAACACGTTCATGATTCCTTTCTTCCACAAGCTTAGAGGCCGCTGGCATCGGTTTCCGGGGTGGGTGCGTCACGCCGCGACGTTTTTCATCGTGCTGGCCTCTGTCGGCCTTGTGGCGTTCGGCGTGGTCTGGCGTCATTACGCTGGGATCGCGGCTACGTATGACATGGAGGCTCTGAGCCGCGGACAGAATGAGACGCTTATTGTGGACACGAAAGGGGAACTCGTCGGCAGCGCCAGTGATATCGAGCGCGAGCCGGTCTCGCTCAAAGACGTGCCCCAGCATCTGGTTCAAGCCGTGCTCGCCACCGAGGATGCGCGGTTCTACAGCCATCCCGGCTACGACGTCGTCGGCCTCGTGCGCGCAGCCTTTGCGAACTTCGGCTCAAGCACCATCAGGCAGGGCGGCAGCACGATCACCATGCAGCTCGCACGCAACGCCTTCGGTCTGCGCGGCCGGAACTACGAGCGGAAACTCACCGAGGTCTTTCTGGCCATGCGCATCGAGCGCGAGCGGACCAAAGACCAGATCCTCACCAACTACCTGAACCGCATCTACCTCGGCCACGGTTGCAGCGGCGTTGGAGCGGCAGCGCGCTGCTACTTTGGCAAGGACGTGCGCGACATCTCACTGGTCGAGGCGGCGACGCTGGCGGCCATCATCAAGGCACCGGTGACCTTCTCGCCGGTCAGCCAGCCCGAACTGGCCCGGCAGAAGCGAAACCTGACCCTGAGGCGCATGGTGGAAACCGGGGACATCAGCGAAGTGGAGTCGATGACCGGCCAGGAGCAGCCTCTCGTCGTGAAATATGACAAGACCCGTGTCCGCACCGGCTACATGCTGGCCGCAGCTCGCGAGGAGTTTCAAAATCTGGGGCTCAAGCCGGGAAGTCCGCCTGCGGCATCGATGACCATGCGACTGGACTGGCAGCATCGACTTGATGACATGATGCGTCGGCATTTGGAGGCGCTGGCCCCCGACGACAAGGACCTCCAAGGCGCGGTGATCGTGCTCGACAACCGCTCCGGTGCGATCCTTGCGATGCAGGGCGGGCGAAACTTCACCACCAGCCCGTTCAACCGGGCGCTGGATGGCGTGAGACCGCCCGGCATCGCCTTTCTGCCGCTTGTTTACGCAGCCGCGCTTACCTTGAAGCCGGACCTCACGGATGCGCCCTTCATTGACGGGCCGCTGGACAACCGGCAGGCGATGATCGGCGGTTTGACGGGCGCGCTCGGCGAATGGGGCGCGGATGGCGAGCAGATCGCCTATGACGGCGGCACGATCACGCCGCTGCAGGCGCTGCTTGAAGCCCGCACCGCCGCCACCGTGCGTCTGGGTTACGAAGTCGGCCTTGATCCTTTGCGGACAGCTCTGATGCGCTGCGGGTTCACCGATCCGTTGCGGGTGGAGGCGGCTTTCACCCTGGGCCAGAGCCACTTGCGTCTGATCGAGGTGGCTCGTGCGTTCACCGCGTTGCCAAATGACGGGCGCCCGTGCCCCGTTCCGCACGTCCTGCTGGCCTCGTCATCACCGCGTGGGGAGGAAGTGTTTTCTCCAGCGGCGGCGGCGCACGTGCGCAACACGCTGATCGCCGGAATGACGCGCCCGGAATACCGTCAGCCGCTGGTGAAGCACAAGCTGGCGCAAAAAAGCATCGCCGGCTTTGGTGGCATCACTTACGACCGCACCGATGCGTGGTTCATCGGCTTTGACCGGGTGCGCACCTGTCTTGTCTGGATCGGACACGACAAGGACATCCCCATCAGCCCCAAAGCGAACGCGGCCAACGCAGCGCTGCCATTTTGGGCGGCTGTGTTCGAGATGGTTACCGAGGGCAAACCCCTCGGCTGGGATGCGAAAGGCGGTCTGCCTGCGTTGCTGGCCGTGCCGCCCCGTGCGCTGCCCGTGGGAAACGAGATCCGCGTTCCCGCCATCAAGCCTGCTTCCACGGTGGTGATCGGCGTTGATCCCTACCGGGCCGCCGCTGCCGAAAGCCCGTAAAGACGGTCGCAGAAGCCTCAGAGGCCCATCACTTGCTTCAGATACGCGATGCTCTGGCGGGCGATGGTCGGCGCGTCCGGCGTGTAATCGAACACCTCGGTGGACAGATAGCCATTGTAGCCGGTCTCACGCAGGGCGGCGATGATGGGCTCATACTTGATCTCGCCCTGGCCAGGGCCGCGCAGATTCGGGTCGTTCGTGTGGAAATGCACGGTCCATTCCTTGCTGTCGCGGATGATGTCGGCGATCGGCTTCGATTCATCGCTCATCGCCTTCACGTCGAGGTGCAGCTTGCAGGATGGGTGATCCACCAGCTTGCAGAAGCGGATCGTCTCCTCGGCTGTGTTTAGAAAATTGGTCTCTTTGCGTCCCAGGGGCTCCATGGCGATCACCACGCCGTATTTGCCGCACTCGTCCGCCACTTCGCGAACGCACTCCGCGGCACGTTTGAAGGCGTCTTCGTAATTCCACTCCGGCAGCAGGTTGCGGGCCTTCGGACTGCCCCAGACCATGATGCGACCACCTGTGGCACCGCAGAATTGCGCCAGATGCCGGCCAAACTTCACCGTCTCTTTCCGCGGCAGCACATCCGGCGTCGTGATGTGAAACCACGTGGGCTTCGTCAGCAGCCAGTGCAGTCCCAGGATTTCCAGGCCGAAAGACTTGGCCTTGGCGCAAAGGGTCAGCGCTTCTTCGATCGTCAGGTCACGGGGGTCTTCTTTCAACGTGAAGGGAGCCAGTTCGATGGCCTGATAGCCGGCGGCGGCCACATCCTCGCACATTTTTTCGAAGGTCCAGTTCTGATAGGTCTCGTTGCAGATCGCGAATCGCATAGGACGGGCAGATTGGGCGGGTGCCGCCGTCCCGTCAACATGCTTGCGCACCCCCGGCCCCGGTGTGCTATGTTTCCGCATGTCCGCCAGCCGCCTCGTCCTCCTCCTGTGCAGTTTCGCCGCGTTCGCCCATGCCGAGCTCGCGCTCGATGTCCCTGCGATCGAGGTCAAACCGAAGCCGGAGGACGAGGAGGTGGAGACCACCTTCACATTTCGCAACAAGGGTGACAAACCGGTGAAGATCCTCGGCCTCGAGAGCGCCTGCTCCTGCCTGAGTGCCGAACTCGACAAGGCTGAGTATCAGCCGGGCGAAACCGGCACGGGCCGTGCCTCGTTCAAGGTCTCCACCTTCGTCGGACGCCATGAGAAACACATCATGGTGAGCACGGACGATCCCAAGCAGGCGGAATGGCAGGTCGATTTCATCCTCGATGTGCCGGCGGTCGTGGACATCAAGCCGAAGCAGCTTCAGTGGTTCATCGGCGACGAGCCGACGCAGAAATCCTGCCTCGTGCAGTTCACGGGTGACGAGCCGACCAAGATCATCAAAATCACGCCCACCCGTGAAAACGTCGAGTTTGACTGGAAGGAGGTCAAGGAAGGCCGGGAATACCTCATCACCGTGAAGCCGAAGTCCACACAGGACGTCACGATGGGGGCGCTGAAGATCGAGACCAGCAGCAGCATCGCGAAGTATCGCTACCAGCTCGCCTTCTTCTCCATCAGCCGCAAACCGGAGCCGCAGCCGGCGTCCGCCGCTGTCACAAAGCCTTGAACTGGCCTGTCATGTTGCGTGCGATCCGCCAGGCCTTCGTGCTGATTCTTGTGAGCGCTGCCGCTGCGTGGGGCACGCATCTGTGGCATCCCCGGGCTCCGGCCCTCTACCTCGTGCAGGAGCCTCTGCGCGATGATGAGGTCTCGATGGAGGCGATTCAAGAGCGCTGGAAGGGCCAGGTGCTGTGGATAGATGCGCGTCCGCAAGAGCATTTCGACGCTGGTCACGTTCCTGATGCGCTGCTTCTGAACGAGCAGAAGTTTGAGCAGCAGCTCGTAAACTATCTCGACATTCTGCAAACGAACACCAAACCCATCGTGGTGTATTGCAGCGCCGCGAAATGCGACGCCAGCCGGCACGTGCTGGAGCGCCTGAAGCAAGTGCTGCCCATCGAGAACGCCTTCGTTCTCAAAGGCGGCTGGAAGGCGTGGCAGCAGGCGGGGGCCCGTTGAGCGCCGTGCCGCTGGTTGCGGTCTGGCCTTCGTGGACCTACGTTCGGCCATGAACGCGTTCCGCCAGATCCTCGCCACCATGCTGCTGCTCGCCTCCGCGCATGCCGCCGATCCTGCATTGGCCGGAAAAGCCGCCCGCGTCGTCGTGCGTGATTCCGATCTCTCCGATGTCCGTCGCTGGAATGAAATCCGTCAGTGGATCGACGAAGCCGTCGCCCAGGGCACATCGGGCGTCATCCTGGACCTTCACATCACCCAAAGCAGCGCCCAGTCCGTGCTGCCGCTGGCGGAGCAGATCGCCCGCCTGAAGACAAAGACACAGGCCTATGTGAACACCTCAGCTGTCGGTGGCGGGGCATTGCTGGCGCTGGCCTGCGATGAGATCTGGATGGCGCCCGGATCACGCATCGGAGCGGCTCCGCCGAAGATCGTGGTGGATGAATCACTCTCCACCAAGGCTCAGGACACGCTGCTGGCGGAGGGTTTGGCCGTTTTGAAGGCCGGGGCACGCAGTTTGTGCAAACTGAAGGGCCACCGCCCGGAGATTGGCGAGGCCTTTGTGGATCGTGAGAAGGGGCTCGTCGTCGGTTCGACCACCCTGGCGGAAAAAGGCGAGCTGTTGCTGTTGGATGCCGATGCCGCCGTGCAACCTGTCGATGGCAAGCCGTTGCTGGCGCGGGCGATCATTGATGATGTCGAGGCGCTGGCGAAATCCGCCACGCCATCGGGCGCTATGGTCACTCTGGACGCCGCCTGGTTCGACAAGCGCAACGCGGCTGTCGGCGGAGCCAGCCCCGGCACGCAGGCGGAGACCGTTGATAAGATTGAAGAGAAGAGCGAGCCGAAACTGCCGGTCATCGCCCGCGAGCAGAACTACAAGGACAAAGTCGTCGTCATTCCTGTGGGTCAGGATGATCTCATCATTCCTGCCCGCTTCGAGTTCATGAAGCGCACGCTGAACCTGTGCAACGAGCAGGGGGCGGAGGCGGTGATCTTTGATCTCGACACGCCCGGCGGACTGGCCTGGGACACGATCACTCTGATGATGAAGGATCTGCAGAACCTCAAGACGCGCAGCCTCGCTTACGTCAACACGCGGGCCATATCAGCGGGTGCTTTGATCGCCATGGCCACCGACACGATCTACATGGCGCCCGCGAGCGCCATCGGTGCCTCCACACCGGTCATGGGCGACGGCACCGAGATGGCGGCCGCTGAACGCGCGAAGAACAACTCCGCCTTCATGGGAATGGCCCGCACGGTCGTGCGCGAAAAGGGCCACGATGTGCGCATCATCGAAGGCATGATCGACATGGAACGCGGCCTCGTCATCAACGGCCAGGTCATCATCCCGAAAGGGGAGATCGTGACGCTCGATTCCGAGCAGGCCACCATGCTCGTCGATGGCAAGCCTTTGCTGGCAAAGGGGATCGTCAAGACGATCGAGGAGATCAAGCAGCGCGAATCGCTGAAAGGGGAGCTCATCACCGCCGAGCCGACCGGATTCGAGTGGATCGCCATCTGGGTCACGCGGTATGCCGCCATCCTCATCATCATAGGCCTCGCCGGAGGCTATCTGGAGATGCAGACGCCTGGATTCGGCCTGCCGGGTTTCGTTTCGATCAGTGCCTTCGCCGTGTTTTTCTTCGGTCACTACGTCGCAGGCAGCCTGGCAGGAAAGGAGACCATGGTGGTGGCCGCGATCTTTGCCCTGGGCATCATCTTGATCGGCGTGGAGCTACTCGCGGCACCGGGAACCTTTCTTCCGGGCATTCTGGGCTTCATCTGTGTCATGGTGGCCCTGGTTTACGCCATGTCGGGCTGGGAAGTCGCTCCACCGGCTGGCGAAGTGCCTTCATCCACCGGGGGCATCTCCTTCAATCTCACTGCTTACGCGCTCGGCTTCCGCAATTTCGCCCTCGGCGTCAGCGGAGCCGCCTTGATCATCACCGTGCTGTGCCTCTGGCTGCCCGAACTGCGCCCCTTCCGTGTGCTCGTGCTGCAAAACTCCGCAGGCGGCACGTTCGAGGATGCCCCTGCCATGCAGGCCGCCGCCCGGGCCAGGACGGGCGACGGCGGCGTCACGCGCAGTGCTTTGCGCCCCTACGGCACGGTCGAAATCGGCGGACAGCTCGTCGAGGCCATGGTCGAGGGCGGCTACCTCCAAAGCGGCTCCTCCGTGCGGGTGCGCGAGGTCGTGGGGCAAAAGATCATCGTGGAAGCGGTATAGTCGTTACTTTCCGCAATGCGCTTGGCAGAATCCGCGTAAATTGCCCGCCCCAATCATGTCCAAAAACCTCAGCGCGCTCTCCTTCCGTAAAGGTGTCGAAAAGAACGTCTTCGAACGCATGGTCGAAGCCGCCGAAAAGCACGGCACCGCCGAAAAGAACGACCTCGTCCGCCAGATGGGACAGGATCACCTGTTTGGCGATGCCATCACGCTCGGCGCGGTGAGCTTCTACGACTTCCTCAAAATGGAAAACGAGGGCAAGAAGGTCTTCGTCTGCAATGGCAGCGCTTGTTTGTGTGCCGGGACGCAGGACAAGCTGCACCACACGCTCGAAACGCACTTCAAGAAGGACGAGATCGGCCACATCTGCTGCCTCGGCCGTTGCCATGAGGGCGGCGCGCTTCAGTTCGGCGGCAAAAACTACTCCGCCCAGACCGACGCCGCTTTGGACAATCTTTTCAAAACCGGCCAAGGCGACAGCGAAGACCGCTACGCCGCCGTCTCGCACCTCCAGCCCGCGATTTTGACCGCCGAGTTCAAGGGCATCGAGGACTACTATGCGCCCTTCAAGAAACTCATCACCGAAGGCAATCGCGATGCTCTCGCTGTCGAATTGAAGGACAGCGGCCTTCGCGGTCGCGGCGGCGCGGGTTTCCCGCTTTCCATCAAGTGGGCCGGTTGTCGTGCGGCCGAGGGCGCGGTGAAATACGTCGTCTGCAACGCCGACGAAGGCGATCCCGGTGCCTACATCGACAAATACCTCATGGAAAAGCAGCCGCACAGCGTGCTGCTCGGCATGATGGTGGCCGGTTGGTTCGCTGGCGCTGAAACCGGCGTGCTCTACATCCGCGCCGAGTATCCGGACAGCGTCACCATCGTGAATCAAGCCATCGCCGATCTGCATGCGGCTGGATTGCTCGGTCAGAACATCCTTGGCACCGGATTCAACTTCGCGCTGAAGACCATCAAAGGTGCCGGAGCCTACATCTGCGGCGAGGAAACCGCGTTGCTCGCCAGCATCGAAGGCCTGCGGCCCGAAGTGCGCACGCGTCCACCCTTCCCGGTGAATGAAGGCCTCTACCGCAAGCCCACCATCGTCAACAACGTTGAAACCTTCGCCAACCTCCGCGCCATCCTCACGCTTGGCGGCAAAGGCTACGCGCAAATCGGCACGCCACAGTCCACTGGCCCGAAGCTGCTCTCGCTCGACAGCCATTTCGTGAAGCCGGGCATCTACGAAGTCGCCATGGGCACGCCGCTGCAAACCGTCATCGACCTCGCGGGCGGCTTCAAATCAAAGGTGAAGGCCATTCAAATCGGCGGCCCGCTCGGCGGCCTCATCCCGATGAGCCACATCGCCCAGCTCACCGTCGATTTCGAGAGCTTCAAGAAAGCCGGCTTCCTCCTCGGCCACGCCGGTGTCGTCAGCATCCCCGAGTCGATGCCGATGATCGAATACATCCAGCACCTCTTCCAATTCACCGCCGACGAAAGCTGCGGCAAATGCTTCCCCTGCCGCCTCGGCAGCACGAGAGGCAAAGAACTCATCGCCAAAGCCCGCAGCGACAGCAGCTACAAGATCGACCGCGAACTCATCACCGACCTGCTCGACACGATGGAGCAAACCTCACTCTGCGCTCTCGGCGGTGGCGTCCCGCTGCCGATCAAGAATGCGCTGGAGCATTTTAACGGCGAGTTGCAATCCTACTTCCAAAGCTAACTTCGCCCCATGGTCACCGCCACAGACAGCTCCGCGACCGCCGCAACCTTGCGTGAAAAGGCGCAGCCTGTCATCGCCGAAGCCACGCGGCGGCTGGTAGCGGAGTTTCAGCCGGAACAAATCTGGCTCTTCGGCTCTTATGCCTGGGGCGAGCCGACGGCGGACAGCGATCTGGATCTTTTCGTCATCGTGCCGGATAGCCTGGAGAACTCCTTGAGCCGTGCTCAAAAGGCGCATCGGGCCTTGAGTGAACTACAGATGCCAAAAGACGTCATCGTGAGGACCACTGCTGAGGTGGAGCGTGTGAAAAACCTGCGCCCCACGCTTGCGTACAAAGTTCTCCATGAAGGGAGGCAGCTCTATGGACGCTGAACTTTATTCGACGGTTCAGGCGTGGTTGACCCGAGCGAAAAGTGACCTCTCTCTCGCCACGCACTCCATTGAAGAGATCGGAGATTGGCTGGATTCCGCTGTTTACCATTGCCAGCAGGCGGCTGAAAAGGCGCTCAAGGCTTTCCTCGTCAGCCAGAACGAGTCTGTGCCTAAAACACATGACATCCGCCGACTTATCGAGTCCGCCAGGGTCTATCGAGACGAGTTCGGAGGCTTTCTGGCGGATGCGGACCTCCTCACACCGCTAGCGACGGAGTTTCGTTATCCCATGGATGATGAAGCTCCCATGCCGACGCTCAACCAAGCAAACGAAGCCCTCGCCGCCGCTCGCCGCATTTACGATTTCGTTCTCTCCGTACTTCCCACGGAAACCCATCCTGTTTAAACTTCTTCAATCTTCTGCGCCATGGTCCAGGATCTCTCCACTCTCACCGCCTTCATCGACGGCGAACCGCATCGTTTTGAAACCGGCGACACGCTGCTCAATTTCATCGACCGGCATCGCGGGCGCGGCTTTGTGCCGACGCTTTGTGATGCGCCGCAGCTCGAACCGTATGGCGCGTGCCGTGTTTGCAGCGTGGAGGTCGCTTTGCAGGCCGATGGGCCGCGTCGCGTGGTGGCGAGCTGCCACACGCCGATTGCTCCAGGCATGCACATTTACACGGAGAGCCAAAAAGTGCGTCGCCTGCGCAAAAACATCGTCGAGCTCGTGCTCACGGATCATCCGCTGGACTGCCTGACCTGCGAGGTGAGCGGAAACTGCGAACTTCAGACTGTGGCGGCCAAGGTGGGCATCCGCGGCGTGCGTTACCCGGCGGGCGCGAACCATCTCGACCGCGCCAAGGACCGCTCGCATCCTTACATGACCAGCGAGTTGTCGAAGTGCATCAACTGCTCCCGCTGCGTGCGTGCCTGCGATGAAATCCAGGGCCAGCACGTGCTCTCGATGCATGGTCGTGGCTTCAACGCGAAGATCATCAAGGGCCTCGACCAGTCCTTCGCGGACTCGGAGTGCGTGAGCTGCGGGGCCTGTGCGCAGGCCTGCCCGACCTCGGCCATTAGTGACGTGTTCTTTTCCAAATCCATCGAGGCCACGAAGAAGACCCGCACGGTGTGCACTTACTGCGGCGTCGGCTGCAATTTAAATGTCGCCACGAAGGGCAACGAGGTGCTGAGCATCCAAGCGCCCGTCGATGCGGAGGTGAATCATGCCCACACATGCCTGAAGGGCCGCTTTGCGTTCAAATTCTACAATCATAAGGACCGCCTGCGGAAGCCGCTCATTCGTCAAAGCGATGGCAGCTTCAAGGAAAGCACATGGGATGAGGCTTACGACCACATCGTGGCAAACCTCACGCGCATCAAAAACGAGCACGGTGGCAACGCGGTGGCCGGCATTTCGTCCGCACGCTGCACGAATGAGGAAAACTACCTCATGCAGAAGTTCATCCGCCATGTGATGGGCACGAACAACATCGACTGCTGCGCCCGCGTCTGCCATTCGCCGACCGCCTGGGGCATGCAGAAGTCATTTGGTACCGGCGCAGCCACGAACAGCTACGAGGACATCGAGCACACACGCTGCGTCATGGTCATCGGCGCGAATCCCACCGAGGGCCATCCCGTCACCGGCGCACGCTTGAAGCAGCACATCATGAAGGGCACGCCGCTCATCGTGATCGACCCACGCAAGATCGAGCTCGTGCCGTATGCGAAGCATCACCTGCAACTCCGCCCCGGCACGAACGTTGCTTTGCTCAACATGTTCGCGCGATGCATCCTCGATGCCGGTTTGGTGAAAACGGAGTTCGTGCGCAAGCGCTGCGAAAACTGGGAGGAGTTCGAAAATGGCCTCAAAGCCCTCGATTTGGACGAACTGGCCAAAATCACCGGAGTGGCCGTCGAAACCGTCCGTGCCGCCGCTCTCGAATACGCCAGCGCGGAGGCCGCGATGAGCTTCCACGGCCTCGGCGTCACCGAGCACGAGCAGGGAGCCAAAACGGTCATGCTCATCTCGAACATCGCCATGATGACCGGCAACATCGGTCGTCCCGGTGTCGGCGTGAACCCGCTGCGCGGTCAAAACAACGTCCAAGGTGCTGCTGACATGGGCTGCCAGCCGCATCAAGGCGCGGGCTACTTTGAGATGGTCGATCTCGACGTGCAGAAGCGCTACACCGAGTTCTACGGCACGCCCGCACCCACCGAACCCGGCTGGAAGATCCCGCAGATGTTCGACGCGGCCATCGAGGGCAAATTGAAGGCACTCTGGCTCATGGGCGAAGACGTCGTGCAGACCGATCCCGATGCGCATCACGTTCGCCACGCGATGGAAAGCCTCGAATTCCTCGTCGTGCAGGAGATTTTCATGACCGAGACGGCCAAGTATGCGCACGTCATCCTCCCCGCGTCCACATTCCTCGAAAAAAGCGGCACCTTCACCAACGCCGAGCGTCGCGTGCAACGCGTGAACGCCACCGTGAAGCCGCTCGAAGGCACCAAGCCCGACGGCCAGATCATGTGCGAAGTCTTGCAACGCTTCGGCTTCCCGCAGCCCGATTACACGCCCGATGGCGTGCTCGCCGAGATCGCGCAGATCGTTCCGTTCTTCAAAGGCATCACTTGGGAGAATCTCGACATCAACGGCAAGCAGTGGCCCGTCAAAGAAGGCGGCATCGACACGCAGATCATGCACCAGGAGCAGTTCGCGCGTGGCAAAGGCCACTTCCATTACTTCGACTGGAAGGAGTCCACCGAGCTCAAGACGAACGGCACCGAATTCCCCTTCATCCTCACCACCGGCCGCATCTTGGAGCACTACAATTGCGGCACCATGACCCGCCGCACCGGCAACAGCGAGATCGTCGTGCAGGACTACCTCTCGCTCAATCCCGCCGACGCCCAGCGCAAATCCATCCGCACCGGCGACCGCGTCCGCCTCAGCAGCGCCCGTGGCGAAGTCGAGCTCGAAGCCCGCGTCACCGATGAAGTGAAGCCCGGCATCCTCTACACCACCTTCCACTTCCCCGAAGCCATGGTAAACAACGTCACCGGCCAGGGCTGCGACGCGGACACGATGTGCCCTGAGTACAAAGTCATCGCAGCGGATGTCGAATTCGTCAGCGCCGGGAAGCCGAAAAAGAAGCGGATGATGGAGATGGGGTGAATATGACTTCCCTCCCAGAGATGGCTTCGCATACGGACTTCAAGAAAATATCTGGAATTCAGCCAGCTTTACTTTTTCCGTCGCCGCCGCCCGTGCGTATTGAAGAAGCGAGGAGGGTCAGTTGGTCCCGTTGAAGCCTTCGGGAACTGTACTCGCAAGCGGCGAGCCAAGTCGCCAACGGGGCCATCAAGATTTATTGCTGACTCAATGACGGTCGCCGCTGTTCGCTTATGGTCTGGATCTCCAGCAAGGCATTCGGATAAACATTTCTCAGCAACGGTTGGGTCGATTTTGCCCAGGACTTCACGCCATGCGACAGGCGCATACTCAATTACCACGCGCACCAGTCCCTCCGCTGGCCCAGTGAAATCGTGGCTATAGTTTGATAGGCCGCGCGCTATATCAGCAATAAAGGGACTCACAGCCTGTTCGACTAATTCTCGTCGCGCTTCGCCTACAATGGCCAACGCCAATCCGCCAAAGCTCCAGTTTACAAGATTGTAGTGTGATAGACGCAGGATGCCCCCCTTAGCGATGTGCGCGACTCCGACTTCCGGCGCAATGAGCATCAAACGCGGTGGAAACTGGACTATACGGTCGGCTCTGTCAGCGATGAGTTTTTGCACAAGGTGTCGCACCTGTGGACGAGAGTGGAGGGCACTAAGGAGCACCTCGGTGTCATGAGGCATATTCGCCCAATCGTTGCTGATTACGGAATCGAGCTTCCCCCAATTGAGTTTGCGTAGGACCGCATGGTATTTCCGTGGTGCCGACTTGCAGAGGAAGTGAAGGAAATATGCAGCTGATTGAAAATGCCGTGGGCGCACGGTCGATATTTGTTCGGCTGCCAAGCTGGGGGCAATTTTCTCGCATATGCGCTTGGCGATCGCCCATTGACGGCTAGTCGGCTTCAGGTTCCCAACATACACGCCCAGCACGTCGAACACTCGCAGCACTCTTGATGCGAAATCTTGGCTCAGTTGGTCAAACCCACCGACAGGGTCTTCGGCAAGGACTTGTTGGGCGGTAGGGATGAAGAGTTCCGCCATTTCCAGTGCCAAACTCTCGTCCCGCCAAACCAACGAAGCGCAAAAGTGCGAGAAGATGAAGGGTTCATTAAGGAAGCTTTTGTGCCTGGCAAACTCACGAAGTTTGTCCCTATCAAGCGCAGCCAGAAAGTTGGCGTTAAATTCATCTACATTTACGTAAGAGATGCTGTTCAAGAGATCGGCCAAACCATAAGCCGTGTTGGGATTTGCGTTCGAATAGGCCGCAGCGATTGCAGCTGAATCAGCTGATTTGACGACTTTCTCGGCAACTTCTCGATCCTGCTGAGCAAGATCGTTCAAGATACGGCCAAAGCCGTATGCGCCATCACTAGGCAGTGTTTTAAAACCTCAAAAGGCGAGAGAAAGAAGTTGTACTCACGGGTTGGATAACGGATG
>NZ_JACSRD010000249.1 GCF_014879935.1 Prosthecobacter sp. | reverse complement strand
AGTAGCTCAATTGGTAGAGTAGCGGTCTCCAAAACCGTCGGTTGGGGGTTCGAGTCCCTCCTGGCCTGCCAGCGAAAATCCCGGAAACATCCGCAGAGAAAGTCGAAACGCTTCACATGAGCCGCATCCGCAAATACATCAGCGAAGTCTTCATCGAACTCAAGAAAGCCACGTGGCCTTGGGACCCGAAGGAGAAGGGCTTCGCCAAATACCGCGAGTTGAATGAATCCACGGTGGTGGTCTTCATCGCGATGGTCCTGCTCGGTGCCTTTGTGGCCGCATTCGACGTCAGCTTCAAGTGGGCCTTCGAGGCCGCGCAGAAGCTCGGAATGTAATCCCTTTTCATCCCCAACCCCTTTCCTTACCCAGCCCTATGGGAGCCATCCCCGCCCCCCGCGACCAGTGGTACGTCATTCATGTGCGTGCCGGCCTTGAACAAAAGGTCCGCGACAGCATGCTCCGCCGCATCGAGAAGGAGGAGATGGGTGATTATGTCTTCCAAGTCCTCGTCCCGATGGAACGCGTGGCCGAAGTGAAGAAAGGCAAGCGTTCTGAGAGCAACCGCAAGTTTTTCCCCGGCTACGTCATCGCCAACTGCCACCTCCTCGACGAGCACAACCGCTTGGTGGACCGGACTTGGTACTTCGTGAAGGAGACCGATGGTGTTCTCAACTTCGCAGGCACCAAGGATCACCCGATCCCCATGCGTGCGAAGGAAGTCGAGGCCATGCTGGCGCAGGTCCGCGACAAGGACGATGGTGCCGTGCCGAAGATCGCCTTCAACCTCGGCGACACGGTGCGCGTGGCTGATGGTCCGTTCGAAAGCCAGACCGGCACCGTCGAGGAAATCGACCCCGAACGCGGAGTGCTGCGCGTTTCGGTCAACATTTTCGGACGTTCGACACCGGTCGATCTCGAATACTGGCAGGTCGAGAAAGCATGAAGCCCTGAACCGCCGATTTTTCAACTCTAGCAAGGAACAAAAAACAACATGGCCAAGGAAATCGTCAAACAAATCAAGCTCCAGATCAAAGCTGGCGCAGCCAATCCTGCACCGCCCATCGGCCCTGCCCTCGGTCAGGCGGGTGTGAACATCATGGCGTTCTGCAAGGAGTTCAACGCCGCCACCCAGAAGCTGGGTGGAGATGTGCTGCCCACCGTCATCACCGTTTACAAGGACAAGAGCTTCACGTTCATCACCAAGCAGCCCCCGGCTTCGAATCTTCTCAAAAAGGTGGCGAACATCGCCTCGGGCTCAGGTGAGGCGAACAAGAAGAAAGTCGCCAAAATCACCAAGGCGCAGCTTCTTGAGGCCACCAAGGCCAAGCTGGCCGACCTGAACACCGCCGATCTCGAGCGTGCCTCGCGCATCATGGCCGGCACGGCCCGCCAGATGGGCATCGAAATCATCGACTAATTCCCCCCAAAACCAAGCAGGAGAACCCCGCGGTTCGCCACCACTGCACACCCACCATGCAAAAGAGAAGCAAACGCTACAAAAAAGCCGCCGAGATGGTCCCGGCAGGAAAAATGTTCTCGCTTGAAGAAGCGGCAGAACTCCTGCGCAAACTCCCTGGCACCAAGTTCAACCAAAGTGTCACCCTTTCGTTCCGCATGGGTGTCGATCCGAAGAAAAGCGACCAGATGGTCCGCGGCACCTGCCCGCTGCCTCACGGCTCCGGCAAGAACGTCCGCGTCGCGGTGTTCGCCCAGGGCGGCGCCGCCGAGGCCGCCAAGGCCGCTGGCGCTGACATCGTTGGAAATGAGGACCTCATTGCCAAGGTGAAGGAAGGTTTCCTCGATTTCGATGTCGCAATCGCCACCCCGGCGGCGATGAATGAAGTCCGCAAGCTCGGCAAGCAGCTCGGTCCTCGCGGTCTGATGCCAAACCCGCGCACTGGCACTGTCACTGACGACACCGCAGGTGCCGTGAAGGCGGTGAAAGCGGGTCGTGCCGACTTCAAGCTCGACAAGAACGGCAACATCGCCGCCGCCGTCGGCAAGGCTTCCTTTGAGCCAAAACAACTGGCCGAAAACGCCCAGAGCTTCATCGAGGCCGTCGTCCGCGCCAAGCCGGCCTCCGCACGTGGTCGCTATGTTGAAACCATCACGCTCGCCGCGACGATGTCACCGGCCCTCCGCATTGATGTGTCGAAGTACATCAAACTCTAACCCTCACAGCACAGAATCATGAAAGCTGAAAAAACATTGCTCATCGATGACCTGCTGAAACGGGTCAATGCGTCTCCTTTCCTGCTCGTGGTCGATTACACCGGCCTCACCGTGGACAAGTTCGCTGAACTCCGCAAACGCCTTTCCGCCGTGGGTGCTGAGATTCACGTCTTCAAGAACAACCTGGTGAAGAAGGCTGCCGAAAAGGCGGGCTACCCAGGCGAACTGGGCGAACACCTCAACGGACAGAGTGCCTACGTCACTGGTGTCAAAGAAATCTTCGCCGCAGCGAAGGTCATGAAGAACTTCGCCTCCGAGTTCGAGAAGCCTGTGATGAAAGTGGGCGTGCTCGAAGGCAAGCTGCTCGACGTGGCCACCATCAAGGCTCTCGCCGACCTTCCCTCCCGCGAAGTCCTCTACGCCCAGCTTCTTGGCGTTCTCCTGGCTCCTGGTTCCGCTCTCGCCCGCGCCCTCAAGGCCAAGGCGGAGAAGGACGGGGCACCCGCCGAAGCCGCTGCTGCCTGATCCCCTGACATCCACCCCTTTGAACCGATGGCTCCGCTTTCCGGGGCCTGAACACACAAACACCCAATGGTTCCTCGCCGGAGCAAATGCTTTTGCTCTTAAACCACCCGATGCATCGGAAAGCGGCGATACCGACACACTAACATGGCTGACCTGAACAAAATCGTTGAAGAACTGAGCGGCTTGACCGTCCTCGAAGTCTCTGAACTCGTCAAAACCCTCGAAGAGAAGTGGGGCGTGAGCGCCGCTGCTCCTGTTGCCGCCGCTGGTGGCGCTGGTGGTGGTGCCGCCGCACCTGCCGCTGAAGAGAAGACCGAATTTGACGTGATCCTCGTTGAGGGTGGCGCGAACAAGATCGCCGTCATCAAGGAAGTCCGCAACGTCGTCGCCGGACTCGGCCTCGCCGAAGCCAAAGCACTCGTCGAAAAGGGCGGTGCCAAGCTGAAGGAAGGCGTGAAGAAGGAAGAGGCGGAAGAAGTGAAGAAGAAGCTGGAAGCCGCCGGCGCCAAAGTCGAGATCAAGTAATCTCCTCAGTTCCTCCTGGTTCTTTGCCGCGTGGCGCGGCTGCCTGTCAGCAACGCCACGCGGTCTGGAGCCAAAAGTAAGTGTTTCCCAATCCCCCGTCCGTTTCGTTCCATCGCATGCCCCCACTTCTTCGCGAACCCCAGAACCTCCGAGGCAATGGTCTCGGTTCCGGGGCAGGTTGCGACGTGCGGGCTGCCTCAAATCATTTTCATGGCCTGAGATCTGGCTTCCGCCCGGTCTCCGGCTGCTTCGTTTTCGCGCTCAAAACGGCTGATGTCGGGCTTTCCGCCCGCCATCCGCTGGTTTGAGCGCACGCGGAGTCTCCGCTCCGCATCCCGTGCCACCGCCATCGCCCCCTAACCGTCCTCATCACTGCCTTATGTCCCAGCGCACCAACTTTGGCAAAATCCACGAAGTCGCCGAGCCGCCAAACCTCATCGAGATCCAGCTCCGCTCCTACGAGGAGTTTCTCCAGAAGAACATCCTGCCCTCGAAGCGCAAAGACGTCGGTCTCCAGGCCGTGTTCCGCGAAGTTTTCCCGATCACCAGCTACGATGAGAAAATGACGCTCGATTTCGTCCAGTACGAGATCGGCGATCCCAAGTTGAACTCGCTGGAGGCGATTCATGAGGCCGAGACCTACAGCGCGCCACTTTACGTCACCTACGAGCTCAAGGACGAGCAGGGCGCGAAGCAGGAACGCGTTTACATGGGCGAGATTCCGCTGATGACCGTGCGCGGCACGTTTGTCATCAATGGGGCCGAGCGCGTCGTCGTTTCCCAGCTCCATCGTTCCCCCGGCATCTGCTTTGAGACCACCCAGCACCTCAATGGCCGCTGGTTGCATGGCTTCCGCATCATTCCTGACCGAGGCACCTGGCTTGAAGTGCAGTTCGATACCAACGACCTCCTTTACGTCTATCTCGACCGTCGCCGCCGCCGCCGTAAATTCCTCGCCACCACGCTTCTGCGTGTGATCGGTTTCGCGACCGACGAGGACATTCTCAAGCTCTTCTACGACATCCAGGACCTGAAGCTCAAGGACGGCCTCTCCGAAGAGGAACTGGCCAGCAAGATCCTCTTCAAGGACATCCTTGATGGGGAACTGATTGTCGCCCGTGCTTACGAGCCGCTCACCCAGGGCGTTGTGCGCCAGCTCATCCAGCTTGGCCACAAGTCCATCAAGGTGGTCACCGCCTCCCCGGACGATCTGCTGGTCACCTCGCTCCGCAAGGACACCGCGAAAGATGAGGACGAGGCATTGAAGGAAATTTACCGCCGTCTGCGTCCGGGCGATCCGCCCACCACGCCGAACGCCCGCGCCCTCGTGAAGCGCCTCTTCTTCGATCCGAAGCGCTACGACCTCACCCGCGTCGGCCGTTACAAGATCAATCAGAAGCTCGGCCTCAAGGTGGACACCGAGATGCGCATCCTCACCTCCGAGGACGTCGTTTCCGCGCTCCGTTACCTGTTCCAGCTTCGTGAAGGCCAGGGCATCCTGGACGACATCGATCATCTTGGTTCCCGCCGCGTTCGTGCCGTGGGTGAACTCCTTGCCAACCAGTGCCGCGTCGGCCTCAGCCGCACCGAGCGCCTCGTCAAGGAGCGCATGACGCTGTTTGACGTGAACATGGACACCATGACGCCCGCCAAGCTCGTCAATCCGAAGGCGCTTTCCGCCGTCGTGCGCGACTTCTTCGGCCGCAGCCAGCTCTCCCAGTTCATGGACCAGATCAATCCGCTGGCTGAACTGACCCACAAGCGCCGTCTTTCCGCTCTCGGCCCAGGGGGTCTGAATCGTGACCGTGCCGGCTTCGAAGTGCGCGACGTTCATCCGTCCCACTACGGCCGTATCTGCCCGATTGAGACTCCGGAAGGTCCGAACATCGGTCTGATCAACTCCCTGGGCTCCTACGCCCGCATCAACGAGTTCGGCTTCATCGAAACGCCGTATCGTCCGGTCAAGGAAGGTGTCGTCGCCGACAAGATCGACTACCTCACCGCCGACCAGGAAGAGAATCACTACATCGCCCAGTCGAACAACCCCATCGACGACAACGGCCGTTTCAAAGGCGCCAAGGTCACCGTGCGTTACCGCGGTGAGTTCATCGAAGTGGAACCTGCCAAGGTCACGCTCATGGACGTGTCGCCAAAGCAGCTCGTCTCAGTCGCCGCCGCGCTCATCCCGTTCCTTGAGCACGATGACGCCAACCGCGCTCTGATGGGCTCGAACATGCAGCGCCAGGGCGTTCCGCTTCTTGAAGGCGAGTCCCCGCTCGTCGGCACCGGCATGGAAGGCAAGGCGGCGCGCGATTCGCGTTCCGTGATCGTCGCAGACGCCAATGGCACCATCGCTGCCGCCACCGCCGACGTGATCATCGTCACGAAGGACGGCAACCTGCCGGTCAAAGACGAAAAATTCCTCGAAAACCCGCTCAAGTCGGTCCAGACCGACGAGGACAAGGGCACCTTCGTCTATCCGCTGCGCAAATTCGGCCGCAGCAACGCCGGCACCTGCATCAACCAGCAGCCGCTGGTGAAACGCGGACAGAAAGTGAAGAAGGGCGATGTCATCGCCGACGGCCCGTGCACCGACCAGGGTGAGCTTGCCATCGGCAAGAACATGCTCGTCGCGTTCATGCCTTGGAACGGTTACAACTTCGAGGACGCCATCACCATCAGCCGTCGTGTGGTGAAGGAGGACATCTACACCTCCATCCACATCGAGGACTTCGAAGTCATTGCCCGTGACACCAAGCTCGGGCCTGAAGAAATCACGCGCGACATCCCGAATGTCGGCGACGAGGCTCTCAAGAACCTCGACGCCCAAGGCGTGGTGCGCATCGGCGCTGAAGTGAAGCCTGGCGACATCCTCGTCGGCAAGATCACGCCGAAGTCCGAGACCGAGCTCGCCCCTGAAGAGCGCCTCCTGCGTGCCATCTTCGGTGAAAAGGCCGCTGACGTGAAGGACACCTCCCTGCGTGTGCCTTCCGGCTGCACCGGCATCATCATGGACGTCCGCATCGCCCAACGCGGCGCGGGTGCCGACTCCGAGAAGGAAAAACTCTCGCCTTCCGAATACAAGAAGCAGATCAAGCAGATCGAAGAGGACTATCGTGCGAAGAAGGAAGACCTCACCGAGCAGCTCACCGAGCGTCTCTCCGACATTCTGCTCAACGAAAAGATCCCGCTCGACATCGTGAACGGCCAGACCGGCGAACCGCTGGTGGGCGCGAACAAGAAGATCACGAAGACGATGCTGCGTCACGTGGCCGAGAGCTACGACACCATCGAGATCGACCCGAGCCCGATCCGCAACAAGATCTTCGACATCATCCAGACCTTCGAACAGAAGTTCAGCGATGCCGACATGGAGCGTGAGCGCAATCTCGACAAGATCGAGAGCAGCGAAGACGCCGCCGATTCGGGCGTGGTCAAGCAGGTGCGCGTGTTCCTCGCCAGCAAGCGCAAGCTTTCCGTCGGTGACAAGATGGCCGGCCGTCACGGCAACAAGGGCATCGTCGCCAACATCGTTCCGGAAGAAGACATGCCGTTCCTCGAAAACGGCTGCCCGGTTGACATCGTGCTGAATCCGCTGGGCGTGCCTTCGCGCATGAACGTGGGCCAGGTGCTTGAAACCCACCTCGGTCTTGCCGCCAAAGCGCTCGGCTTGAAGATCGCCACGCCGGTGTTCGACGGTATTCCTGAGACGAAGATCATGGACTACATCAAGGAGGCCAAAAAGGTCCCTGGTTACGAGTGGATGGGCCTGAACGGCAAGTCGAAGCTCTTCGACGGCCGGACCGGTGAAGCCTTCAATCTCGATGTAGTCGTCGGATACATCTACATGTTGAAGCTCGGACACCTTGTCGCCGACAAGATCCACGCTCGTGCGGTCGGACCTTACTCGCTCGTCACGCAGCAGCCTCTGGGTGGTAAAGCCCAGTATGGCGGCCAGCGCTTCGGTGAGATGGAGGTGTGGGCGCTCGAAGCCTACGGCGCGGCTTACACGCTGCAGGAGCTTCTCACCGTCAAATCTGACGACGTTCAGGGCCGCACACGCATTTACGAGCAGATCGTCAAGGGTGACCACGCCCTGGAGGCCGGCACTCCTGAGTCCTTCAACGTTCTCATCAAGGAAATGCAGTCCCTCGGCCTCGATGTGAAGGTCCACAAGCGTTCGCAGGCCAATCCGGACGCCGAGGCTCTCGAAAGCTTTGCCACCTCGGCGGCCTGATGCCGCTTCCCCAGAAACCAAAACCCAACAACATCCTCCACACATCATCATGAATGCTGACGCGAGCTTGAAAGAAATCTTCGGGGAACAACACAATGGCGAGGAGTTCGACTATGTGTCGATCTGCATCGCCTCGGCGGACCGTGTCCGCTCCTGGTCCTCCGGCGAGGTGAAGAATCCGGAAACCATCAATTACCGCACCTTCAAGCCTGAAAAAGGCGGCTTGTTCTGCGAGCGTATCTTTGGTCCGACACGTGACTGGGAGTGCGCCTGCGGCAAATACAAGCGCATCAAGCACAAAGGCGTCGTCTGCGACCGTTGCGGCGTCGAAGTCACGCTCTCCCGCGTGCGTCGTGAACGCATGGGCCACATCGAGCTCGCCGTTCCGGTGACTCACATCTGGTTCTACAAGTGCATGCCTTCCCGCATCGGTCTCATGCTCGACATGACCGCCCGTTCGCTGGAACGCGTGATCTACTACGAAGACTACATGGTCGTCGATCCGGGCAGCACACCGCTTCAGCGCGGCCAGCTTCTGACCGAAGTGGACCTTCGTGAAGCCGAGGAGCAGTACGGTGCCGACGCATTCAAGGTCGGCATGGGTGCCCAGGCCATCCGCGACATCTTCTCCCAGATCAACCTCGTCGAGGTCATCAAGGAGCTTGAGGAAGCGATGGGCAAGACCCGCTCCAAGCAGATCCGCAAGAAGCTCGCCAAGCGCCTGAAGCTCTGCCAGGGCTTCGCCGAAAGCCACAGCCGTCCGGAATGGATGATTCTCGAAGTGCTGCCGGTCATTCCGCCGGACCTTCGTCCTCTCGTCCCTCTCGAAGGCGGCCGCTTTGCCACCTCCGACCTCAACGACCTCTATCGTCGCGTCATCAACCGCAACAACCGTCTCAAGAACCTGCTTCAGCTTCGCACGCCGGACGTCATCATCCGCAACGAAAAGCGCATGCTGCAGGAAGCTGTGGACGCTCTGTTCGACAACGGTCGTCACGGTCGTCCGGTTACCGGCGCAGGCAATCGTCCGCTCAAGTCGATGTCCGACATGCTCAAGGGCAAGTCCGGCCGCTTCCGTCAGAATCTGCTCGGCAAACGCGTCGATTACTCCGGCCGTTCCGTCATCGTCATCGGTCCTGACCTCGGCCTCCACCAGTGCGGTCTGCCGAAGAAGATGGCGCTCGTCCTGTTCGAGCCCTTCATCATCCGCCGCCTGAAGGAAATGGGCCTCGTGCACACCGTCCGCAGCGCGAAGAAGATGATCGAGCGCCGCACGCCTGAGGTTTGGGACATCCTCGACGAAGTCACCAAGGGGCATCCTGTGCTCCTGAACCGCGCTCCGACGCTTCACCGCCTCTCGATCCAGGCTTTCGAGCCCAAGTTGATCGAAGGTGAGGCCATCCGCGTGCATCCGCTCGTCTGCACGGCTTACAACGCCGACTTCGACGGTGACCAGATGGCCGTTCACGTGCCGCTTTCCATCGAAGCCCAGATGGAGGCCCGCCTGCTCATGCTTGCGCCGAACAACCTGTTCAGCCCTGCGTCCGGCAAGCCAGTGTTGAACCCCAGCCAGGACATTCCTCTCGGCTGCTACTTCCTCACCTACCTGCGTGAGTTTCCGAACCATGACGCCAAGGCGAAGAAGGGCGATGTCGAAGGACGCATGCCGATCTTCAACAGCGCCGCTGAAATCGAGTTCGCCATCTCCGAGGGCGGCCTCTACGTGAACGACAAGATCCGTTACCGCAATCCGGACCACGGGCTGCCGAAGCGTCCGTATGGCGATCCTTCCAAGACTGTGATCGAAACCACCGCTGGTCGTGTGCTCTTCAACGAAGTCTGGCCTGAAGGCCTCGGCTTCATCAACACGACCGTCGGCAAGAAGCAGCTCTCTGACATCATCTGGCGCTGCTTCCAGACCGTTGGTCAGAAGGAGACCGTCGCCGCGCTTGACCGCCTCAAGCAGCTCGGCTTCCGCGAAGCCACCCGTTCCGGCTGCTCCATCGGCATCACGGACATGGTCATTCCTGAAGCGAAGAAGGTCGGCGTCGAGAAGGCCTACAAAGAGATCGAGGAAGTGGACAAGCAGCATCGCCGCGGGATCATCACCCAGGGCGAGCGCTACCAGAAGATCATCGACATCTGGACGCAGGTCGGTGAGCAGGTCACGAACGAGCTGTTCCGCACCATCGAGCACAACGATGGCAAGAAGCACCACAACCCGCTCTACGTCATGGTCACCTCCGGTGCCCGTGGCAACCGCACGCAGATCAAGCAGCTCGCCGGCATGCGCGGCCTCATGGCCAAGCCGTCCGGTGAGATCATCGAGCGTCCGATCATCTCGAACTTCCGCGAAGGCCTCAGCGTGCTGGAATACTTCATCTCCACGCACGGCGCCCGCAAAGGTCTGGCTGACACCGCCCTCAAGACCGCTGACTCCGGTTACATGACCCGCAAGCTCGTGGACGTGTCCCAGGACGTCATCGTCACCGAGGAAGACTGCGGCACCGTCAACGGCATCACGCTGTCCTCCATCTATCAGGGCGACGAAGAAATCGTGGACCTCAAGACCCGCATCTACGGCCGCACCAGTTGCGAAACCGTGCATGATCCGGTGGACAAGAGCACCATCATCAAGGCTGGCCAGCTCGTGACCGAGAAGGAGGCCAATCACCTCACGAAGATCGGTGTCGAGAAGCTCAAGATCCGTTCTGTCCTCACCTGCGAAAGCAAGCGTGGCTGCTGCGCGAAGTGCTACGGCCTCCACCTCGGCACGCAGAAGCTCGCCAAGATCGGCGAGGCGGTCGGCATCGTCGCCGCCCAGTCCATCGGCGAACCGGGAACGCAGCTCACCATGCGCACCTTCCACACCGGTGGTGCGGCCATGTCTGCCTTCAAGCAGCCCTTTATCATCACCAAGAACGCGGGAACGCTCCGCATCATGGACACCCGCACGGTGCAGACCGTGGAAGGAACCTGGATCGCCCTCTCCAAGAACGGCATCCTGTCCATTCACGATGACGACGGTCGCGAACTGGAAAGCCACAAGCTCGTCCTCGGTGCCGTCGTCACGAAGCCGGAAGGCTCCACCATCAAGAAGGGCGAGCAGATCGTCACCTGGGACCCCTACAACGTGCCGATCATCACCGAGAAGGCCGGCAAGCTGGAGTTCCGCGACATGATCTCCGGCATCACCATCACCAAGGAAGTCAACCAGAGCACCGGCAACGAGGAAACCGTTGTCATCGAGCACAAGGAAGACCTCCACCCGCAGGTGGTCGTCACCGATCCGAAGACGCACGAGGTTCTTGCCAGCTACACCATCCCGGCCGGCGCCCACCTTGCTGTGAAGAACAACGAGAAGGTCGAGGCAGGCACCACCATCGCCAAGACGCCGCGCAAGGCCTCCAAGACGAAGGACATCACCGGCGGTCTGCCGCGTGTGGCCGAGCTCTTCGAAGCCCGCAAGCCGAAGGACGCCTGCGAAATCGCCCGCATCGACGGCACCGTCGAAATCGGCGGTCTCGTCCGTGGCAAGCGCCGCGTGATCGTCACCGATCCGAAGACCGGCCAGCAGGAGGAGCATCTCATCCCGCGCTCGAAGCACATCCTCGTCATCAATGGGGATCACATCGGCAAGGGCGACCAGATCACCGATGGTCCTGTCGTTCCGCATGATCTCCTCGAAATTCTCGGCCCGCAGGCTCTTCGCGAGCACCTCGTCAACGAAGTGCAGGAAGTGTACCGTGCCCAGGGCGTGGAAATCAATGACAAGCACGTCGAGATCATCATCCGCCAGATGCTGCGCAAGGTGAAGATCACCGATCCGGGCGACACCGACTTCCTCTGGGGCGATCAGATCGACCGCACCGAGTTCGAGAAGGAAAACGCCCGCGTTTCCGAGGAGGGTGGAAAGCCCGCCGAGGCCGAACCTGTGCTCCTTGGCATCACCAAGGCCTCCATCGAGACCGAATCCTTCATCTCCGCGGCTTCCTTCCAGGACACCACCCGTGTTCTCACCGAAGCGGCCACCCTCGCGAAGTCCGACCTTCTGCGTGGGTCCAAGGAAAACGTCATCATGGGCCATCTCATCCCTGCCGGCACCGGTTTCATCTCGAATCGCAACTTCGACATCGACGAGACCGAGAAGCCCCAGCTTCCAGTCATGGAAGAAGAAGCCGTGGCTTGATAAGCTGACGCTGCCAGATCAAAACATCACACCGCCTCCTTCGGCCCACGCCGTCGGAGGCGGTTTTTTGGGATTCATCGGTGAATCAGGGAGGGGCGCAGTTCCCAGTTCACGCCACATCGGCCAGCTTCGGATTCTCCACCGGCCGGAAGCCGCCGATCTTTGCGCCCAGCCGCTCCATGTAGAGATAAACCACCGGCGTGATGTACAGCGTCAGCAGTTGGGAGAAGACCAGTCCGCCCACCACGGCCAGCCCCAGTGATCTTCGTGCATCCGCCCCGGCACCGATGCCCAGCGCGATCGGCAGCGCCCCCATCAGCGCGGCAAAGGTCGTCATCATGATGGGACGGAAACGCACCAGGCAGGCTTCGCGAATCGCCTCCGCAGGCGGCTTTTCCTGCCGGCGCTGGGCTTCGAGCGCGAAGTCGATCATCATGATCGCATTCTTCTTCACGATGCCGATCAGCATCAGGATTCCGACGAAGCCGTACACGTTCAGCTCCTCGCCAAACGCCATCAAAGTCATCAGCGCTCCCACGCCTGCGGCCGGCAGGCCGGAGAGGATCGTTAGCGGATGGATGAAGCTCTCATACAGGATGCCCAGCACGAGGTAGATCACCAGGATCGCCATCACCAGCAGCAGCGACAGGTTCCCCAGCGAGCTCTGGAAGGCCTGCGCCTCCCCCTGGAAGGTGGTGTTGATCCCGGCTGGCGTCATTCCTGCCACTGCGTCCTCGATCCGGTTCACCACGTCTCCCAGCGACTGGCCGCGTTCGATGTTGAAGGAGACTGTCGCCGAGGGCAACTGGCCGAGATGATTCACCGTCAGCGGTCCCATCCCGCGCGTGATCGTGGCCACCGCGTCCAGCGGCGTCAGTCCTTCGTCAGCGGAGCGCAGATACACGCGGTCGAGCTGCCCGGGATTCTCCTGGAATCGCGGCCGCACCTCCAGCACCACGGAATACTCGTCCGCCGAGGTGTAGATGCTGCTGATCTGTCGCGAGCCGAAGGCATCGTAGAGCGCGCTGTCGATCTGGCCCGCGCTGATGCCCAGCGAGCCCGCGCGGTCGCGATCCACCTCCACACGCACCTCCGGATTGCTCAACTGCAGGTCGGACGTCACATCGGTCACGCCTGCCACCGTGCGGATTTTCGCCTCCAGTTTCGGGGTGATGTCATTGATCTCGTCCAGGCTGATGCCGGAGATGGTGAATTGATACGGGCTGTTGCTCAGACGCCCGCCCATGCGGATCAGCGGCGGCACCTGCGGAAAGGCACGGATCCCGGGCACCTGTGAAAGCTCACGCCGGAGCTGGTCCACGATCTCCGACGCGTGCGGTCGTTCACCGCGAGGCTTGAGCCGCGCATACATGCGTCCCAGGTTCGAGGGACCGCCAAAGGATGTGCTGCCCAGGCTCGAGCTGAAGCTCTCGATGTGCGGGTTCCGCGCCACGATCGCCGCCAGCGCCTTCTGATGGGCCACCATCGACTCGAACGACGAATCCTTCGCCCCTTCCGTGCCCACGTAGATCTGGCCGATGTCCTCCGTGGGGATGAAGCCCTTGCGGATGACCATGAAGCCCCACGCCGTGGCCGCCACGGTGCCCAGCGTCACCAGCATGGTCAGAATGCGGTGCCGCAGCACCAGATCCAGCGTGTGTCGATACGCCGTCGTCATGCCATCGATGCCACGTTCGAGCTGGCGTGAGAACCAGCCCTCCTTCCGCTCCTCCCGCCGCGCTTTGAGGAAGCGGCTGCACAGCATCGGCGTCAGCGTCAGCGAGATCACGCCGGACACCAGGATCGCGCTCCCGATCGTCGTGGCGAACTCATTGAACAGCCGCCCCAGGATGCCGCCCATGAACAGCACCGGCAGAAACACCGCCGCCAGCGACACCGTCATCGAGATCACCGTGAAGGCGATCTCGCGTGAGCCGGTCAGCGCCGCCTGGAAGGGGGGCTCCCCGTTCTCGATGTGCCTCACGATGTTTTCCAGCACCACGATCGCATCATCCACCACAAAGCCCACGCACAGCGTCAACGCCATCAGCGACAGGTTGTTCAGGCTGAAGTCCAGCAGATGCATCACCGCGAAGGTGGCGATGATGGACAGGATGATCGCCAGTCCCGGGATCACGGTGGCCGTCAGCCGGCGCAGGAACAAAAAGATCACCAGCACCACCAGCGCGATGCTCAGGCCCAGCGTGAACTGCACGTCATGCACCGACTCGCGGATGGAGATCGAGCGGTCCGTCAGCACTTCCAGAGTCACCGCCGCCGGCAGTTGCTCATTGATCGCCGGCAGCAGCTTGCGGATCTCATCCACCACTTTCACCGTGTTCGATCCTGGCTGCCGCTGCACCGCGATGATGATCGCCCGCTGGTTGTTGAACCACGCCGCCACGCGGTCGTTCTCCACGCCATCCACCACCTCCGCCACGTCTCCCAGCCGCACCGGGCCGCCCTCACGGTAGGCGATGATCAAGCGGCTGAAATCCTCCGCGTCCGCCAGTTTCCCACCGGACTGCACCGTGAAGACCTGCTCCACTCCCTGCAGGGTGCCGGTGGGGATGTTGCTGTTCCCGTTCTGGATCGCGGCACGCACCTCGGCCAGGCTCACGCCGCGTGAGGCCACCCGCAGCGGATTCACCTGCACCCGCACGGCATACTTTTGCGAGCCAAACACCTGCACCTGCGCCACACCCGCCACGGTGGAAAGCTTTGGCGAGATCAGCGTCTCCGCGAACTCATCCACCTTCGACATCGGCAGTGTGTCCGACACCAGCGCCAGGAACATGATCGGCGACTCCGCCGGATTCACCTTCCGGAACGACGGCGGCGTCGTCATCTCCTGCGGCAGCCGTCTTTGCGCCGTGGAGATGGCCGATTGCACGTCCAGCGCCGCGTCATCGATGCTCCGCTCCAGGTCAAACTGCAGCGTGATGCTGCTGCTGCCCAGCGAACTGGTCGAGACCATCGAGGTGATGCCCGGAATCGTGGAAAACTGCTTCTCCAGCGGGTTCGCCACCGTCGCCGCCATCGTCGCGGGGCTCGCGCCCGGCAGTCCGGCCGTCACCGACAGGGTGGGGAAGTCCACATTCGGCAGATCGCTCACCGGCAGGTCGTTGTAGGCCAGGATGCCAAAGGCCAGGATGCCCGTCATCACCAGTGACGTCATCACCGGCCGCTGGATCGAAAGCTCCGGGATATTCATGGCACCACTCCCGCCGTCGCCTCCTCCGGCGCCGAGCCATCCAGGCTGGGTTTGATGCTCACCTTCGCCCCGTCACGCAAACGGTCCTGCCCGTCGATCACCACCTTCTCCCCGCCTTCCAGGCCGTGCGCGATCACCGCCTCATTCTCCGCCGTGCGGGCCATCGTCACCGTCGTCGCGTGGGCCGTCAGATCCGGCAGCACCACAAACACAAACGGGCCGTTCTGTCCCGGCTGCACCGCCCGTGCCGGCACCACCACCGCGTTCTTGTCCACGCTCACCTCCACCCCCAGGCTCGCATACTGGCCGGGCCACAATGTCTGCGGGCGGTTCGGAAAGGTGGCCTTCACATCGATCGTGCCCGTGTTCGCCTTCACCGTGTTGTCGAGGAATTCGAGCTTCCCTTCGGCCGTCAGACTCTCCGGCTGGCTGGTGGCCGCGGTCACCTTCAGCACCCCCAGGCCCATCCCGCGTTGCAGGGCGGGGAGCTGCTGCTCCGGCACGGAAAAGGTCACCTCGATCGGGTCGATCTGGTTGATCACCACCAGTTCCGTCTGGTAGGCGCTCGCCACATTGCCCACATCCGCCAGGATGCGGCCCGCACGTCCGGAAATCGGCGCCCGCACCTCGCAGTAATCCAGGTCCATCTGCGCCTTCTCCACATTCGCCTCCGCCACGGCGATCTGGCTCGTCATCGACTTCACCGTCATCGTCGCCTGCTCCAGCTCCTTTTGCGGCACCGCCCCGTCCTTCGACAGCGCCAGGTAACGGCGCTCCTGATCCTTCGCATTGCCCGCCTGCGCGTTCGCCTGCGCCAGCACCGCCCGTGCCTCCCGCAGCGCCACCTCGAACGGCTTGCGGTCGATGCGGAACAGCACATCCCCCTTCGCCACATCCTGCCCGTCGCGGATCTGCACCTGGGCGATCTGCCCCGTCACCTGCGGCCGCAGGGTCACGGTCTGGATCGGCGACACACGGCCGATCGCCCGCAGGATGACCGGCATGTCCTTCCGCACCGCCTCCGCCACCAGCACCGGCGTGGCGGCCGCCTTGCGGGGGCCCGCTGCGGCCTCTTCCTTGGAGCAAAACGTCAGCCCAGGCAACATCAGAAGCACCAGCAGCAGCCCGGACACACCTCGCACGCGCCAGTCGCCCCCTTCAGGCATGGCGTTCTCAGCTTCGGGCGGGGCAGCGGCAGGTTTCATAAGATTTCGCTGCCCTCTCTTCGCATCCGCCGCGTCCACGGCCTTGCCAAACCGCCCCGCCAGCAACGCTTGGCTCCGGTGAGACCAGCCACGCACGGCTTCAACGCCTGCTCAGGCCGGAAGCGGTTGCGGGAGTTTCGCGGCACCAGGTCAACACCGCCGCGGTGCGAAAAATTTGATGTTTCGCGATGTCCTGAGAACCACTAGGCTGAAATCACCATGCGCATCGATGAGATCACCATCACGAACTTCAAAGGGTTTGCGGAGCGGACCTTCGAGTTCAAGAGAGCCGCGAAGTCCGCGAGAAAACAAGGGACATTTCACCTTCTGGTGGGGGAGAATGGGTCGGGTAAATCCACCACCCTCGATGCGCTGGCGATCGCCCTGGGCATCTGGCATGTGGCACGGCCAACGGCGGGCTGGCGTGCCATCCGACCTGGTGAAGCGCGGTGGCAAGCCATCAGCCATGGGGACAGCACCAGCTTCGAGCCGATGCCGGATCCCTCGATCCGTGCCCGGGGCTGGATTGGGGACAAACCCGCCTGCTGGATGCGGATGAACAAGGGGCATTCCACGAAAACCTCCAATGAGGAAGCCCAGGACGCGCTGGCGGAGGTGAAGCGGCTGCAAGATCTGTCGCGCAAGCCAGAAGCGAAAGTGACGCTGCCGGTGCTGGCCTATTACAGTGCTGGCCGTGCCTGGCTGCCGGAGAAGGAGCGGGTGAAGGGCTTTCCTCTCAACATGAAAAAGGGCTCCCGGTTTGACGCCTACTACAACTGTCTGGACGGCCGCATCCGCGACAAGGAGTTGAACCAGTGGTTTCTGTTTGAAATGGTGGAGGCCGCAGGACGCGGGAAGAAACGCGACGGGCTGCTGGCGGTGGAAAAGGCGGTGCTGAACTGCCTGCCTGACGCCAAGGGTCTGCGCTTCGACAGTGACCGGAAAGAGGTGGTCGTGATCATGAAGGGAAAGAAGCCGGAGATGCCCTTTTACAACTTGAGCGACGGCCAGCGGGCCACGCTGGCGATGATCGCTGATCTGGCCATCAAAGCGGTCACGCTGAACCCACATCTCGGCAAGGCCGCGGCAACAACTTCCCCAGGCGTCGTGCTGATCGATGAACTGGACCTGCATCTCCATCCCAAATGGCAGCGGCGCATCGTGACGGATCTGAAGAAGACTTTCCCCAACCTCCAGTTCGTGTGTTCGACGCATTCGCCCTTCCTCATTCAGGCGCTGCAACCGGGGGAACTGATCCCGCTGGATGAAACGACGGGCGCTGTGGGGGAGTATGCCAACCAGTCCATCGAGGCCATCGTGGAAGGAGTTCAGGGAGTGCCGATGCCGCAACGCAACCACCGCGCGGAGATGCTGAGCAGCGCGGTGGAGGAGTATGTGAAGGAGATTCACAAGCCGCGAGCCAGCAAGGCGGCGGTCAAAAAAGCTGAGGTGAAATTCCGCCAGGCGGCGGAGCCTTACGCGCCCAATCCGGGATTGAACGCGCTCCTCAAACTGGAGGCGATGGCCGTCCTGAAACCCACAACCAGGTGACGCGACGCCATGAGACCCGTGACTCGAGGACTGGCCCCGCGGACCTACCGGAAATATGGAGATGCCATCGGCGATCTGGAGGAGCGGCTGGGCATCTATTGCAGTTACTGCGAGCGACGCCTGCCCGCCAGTCTGGCCGTGGAGCATGTGGTGCCCAAAAGCCTGGTGCCAGAACTGGAGACAACCTGGGACAACTTTCTTCTCGGCTGCACCAACTGCAATTCGGTCAAATTGAACCAACCGACCAACAAGCGTGACTTTCTCTGGCCTGATGTGGACAACACCATGCGGGCCTACAGCTACTCACCAGGTGGCTTTGTGGACGTGGCGGACGGCCTGACGACCACAATGAGCCGGAAGGCGAAGAAGTTGATGGATCTGGTGGGCCTGGACAGGCATGAGGCGGAGGGCCGCCCGGCACCTGCCCCACGGGACAAACGCTGGCAGCAACGCAAGGACGCCTGGGATGCCGCCGTCTTGGCGAAGGCGAGGCTGGCGGAGCTGAACAATGCTCCCGCAGCGATGGATCTGGTGCTGATCGCGGCAGAAGGGTTTGGTTTCTTCTCCATCTGGATGACCGTTTTCGCAGATCATCCCGCCATCAAGCGGGCGCTGGTGCAACGCTTCAAGGGCACGGCGGACGATTGTTTCGACCCGAATTTTGACCCCGTGGCACGCCCACGCGGCCGGCTGTAGTTGCGGCAGCAGCTCTTTTGCTGAACCGGGCCTGCACCATCCAAGACTCTCGCGATAAACCTGTGAGCGGTGGCACCGCAGCGTTGCATCCGGTGTCGCAGAGCGACACGCGAATCTGCCGTTGGGAGGACGGGTTCGGGCGTCGCGCTGCGACGCGTGTCATGGCTCAACGCGATCACCCGCATCGTCTCCCGGCCTTCAAAGGCCGGGCCACGAGACGGCTGCCGCTCTGCGGCAGAGAGTTTCAAACACCGCTAACGCATAGCGTCGAAGTGCTGGCGCAGCGGTTCGAAGTGCTGGCACATGGGCTCGAAGTGCTGGCGCATAAAATCCAAGTGCAGTCGCATAAGCTCCAATCGCTAGCACATAAGCTCCAATTGCCGTTACGTAAGCTCCAAGTGCTAGCGCATAGGCTCGAAGTGCAAGCGCATAGGCTCTATGCGACCCCACACAGGCTCTATGCGACCCCGCACAGGCTCTATGCGACCCCGCACAGGCTCTATGCGACCCCGCACAGG
>NZ_JACSRD010000248.1 GCF_014879935.1 Prosthecobacter sp. | reverse complement strand
GAATTCCGAGCTACATGAAGTGCAGCTTCAGGCTGTGACCGTTTGCCGAGAGAGTGTGAGAAATGCGGGCTAGCGCATCTTCCGACGAAACGGATGCCAGAGCTGGCCAAAGTAGTGCTTCGAAATCGGCTCGTGGATGCCAAAAGACTCGGGCTCGTGATCGGGACAGCGATAGGTGCCGAAAAGGATGTCCATCAAAGGCGAGATGTTCGCGTAGTTGCCGGCATCGCGGGCCTTGTCGTGATGCCAGTGATGCAGTTCCGGCGCGCCGATGATCATCCGCAGCGGACCGATGGGCAGACGCACGTTTGAGTGAATGAAGATCGCCCATAGGCCGCGGAAGGCGAGGAAACCGGCCAGCGTCTCCAACGGGAAGCCGAGGATGAACGCAGGCAGGTTGATGATGCCGACCGTGTAAATCGTGTCGAGCGGATGCTCCCGGTGCGCCGCCAGCCAGTCGAGATGCTCCGCGCTGTGATGGATCGAATGAAAGCGCCACAGGAACGGCACCGCATGTTGCAAACGATGCGCCCAGTAGATGAGGAAGTCGCTCAGCACGATCATTTCGATGGCCTGCAGCCACCAGGACTGCCCCGCGACGGCCGCGCGGAAGTTTGGCGGCACGATGCCATCCAACCAGCCGCGGAAATGATTCAGCGCCCAAAACACCAGCCCGCTCCACAGCAGGTACTGGCCGAGCAGAAAGAACAAATCGGTCCAGAAGGCCGGACGGAAGAATCTCTGCCCGTCACGCGCTGGAAACAGCTTCTCCAGCGGCCGGAACAGCACCACGAGGAAAAGGATGCTCAGGCCGGTGGAGAGAATGGCGGCGGGAAGGGTCATGGCTTGATCGGCATGTCTGACTTCAGAAGCGGCTGCGTGAGGTCAAAAAGCGGAGGGCGAAAAACAGGTCCCGATTTTGAACTGCTCATCAGGGTCGAATGCCATTGGAGTCTGTCCCAAATGCTCTCGGGCGTCAGCAGTTTGCCGCTCTTTGCCAATGCTGTTCCGTTGTCTTGCAGGATGGTTTCCACAACCTTCGGATCCATCCCCTTCGGGTCTTTCACAACGGGCACCGGAAAAATGGATGGCTTGGGAGATGGAAACTCCAGGACAAACCTGACGGCACCTGATTTTGAACTGGCCATCATCACGGATCGTTCCGGAACGAGGATATACCCGGGTGCCGGAGGCTCCGACTCGGCGTAGTCAGTCACCGTGACACTTGTCTGCAAGCGCGGTTCGCCAAGGCGGTCCTGCTTCCATGGTTCATCGAGTTTTCCCAACCTGCTGCTCTTTGTCACCGCTGTGCCGTCATTTGCCAACAGGGTTCTCATCACCTCAGGATCAGACAGTTGTTCCATCAATCCTTTTTGCGAAGGGGGTGTCTCCTCCGAACGAAGCCAGGTTCGATCATCGGGCATGGGCACGCTGTGAAACGCCTTTGAAAGCCGCAGCGGAAACAAGAGGCTCAAGGTTTCGGACTTCGTGGCTTCCAGCAGCTCCCCATCCAGCTCAAAGAGCGAACCCGACGCGGTGGGGACGTTGAGGGGAGGAAAGGCTGCCGTGCCGGAGCCCTCCCGTGGCAGCGCATCCTTTATCACTCGATCGGCCACCATGGGCTGCATCTGGTGACGAAGGTCGGTGGGATTGAAAGCCGCCGTCAACAAGTCATCATCGACCACCAGCCGAGACAGGCTGTCGTCGGAAATGCCGCTGTTCTCCGCGTTGTGCTTCGCAGGGTTCATCGACTGATGAGAATAGACCACGTAACCTGCCAGCAAGCTGAGCGAGAGCAGCGGAGCCAAAAGGCGTGGGACTTTGGTCAATCGACTCATGGCGTAGATGCAGGCTTGTTTGAGAGTGGCGCAAAAGGATCCGCTGCATTCACGGTGGAACCAAAAGGATCGTGACCACGATTGATGGTTTCGGAATTCCACTTCGCCCAGAAGTCTGAGAAGGGCGTCAGAGGTGAAGACTTCGGTTCAGCATCCGAATACGCGTCCAGTTTGATTCCAAACCATCCATACTGCAGTCGTCGCCAAGCACCGAGCCCGAAGAAATGAACCGGGCCACTCTTGCTGCCCACCATCATCGGGCGAACGTACATCACCGGCACGCCGGCAGCTTCCGACGCGCCGACAGCGGTTGACTTTCTCAATGAGAAAATGGGTTGATTGATGGCTTTGGAGCCGATGACACGCAGGTCGCTGGCGGGTCGTTCACCGGATGCCCCCCAACTGTCTTTGATGGGACCCGCGAGCTCATTGGCTTTTGACGGTCGAATCGAATCAACCGCGCGGAGGCCTAGCGGATCCGGCGGCGCTGTGTTCGACGTGACCTGTGAATGCCAGACGTAAGCCGCCAGCAGTGCCAGTGAGAACAGCACGACGCTCACGCGGGCGAGTTTTGACGGCCCACTCATGGCTTTGGGGCAGATGCCTGCGGTTTGCTGGTCTGCACCTGCAACGCATCCGAGCCGACCGTGGTTCCTCCGGTCCAGGACTTGCTGCCAGGCATGATGAGCGTGCCGCTTTTGGAGCCGGGGAAGACTGGTGGAGGCGTCTGGGGATTCTGCGGCGGCAGAACCAGCAGCTTGGAACTCGGCATCATGGTCGGGTTCGACTGCTTTTGAGTGAACCAGACGCAGCCGATGAGCAGGCCGAGCGAGGAGCAGATCGCGGCAAGGCGAAGCAGTTTCATGCGCCGCATGCTACTGGAGCCGCTTCAACGAAGTCGAGCCCAAAGTAGCCTTGTTGCTGTGCAACAAGGCCCTGTTCCGCAGGAACAGGGCAGCTTTGGCACCACAGCCTTGCCGGGCCGTGATTCGGGATTACCTATGGCACATGACGATCACGCCAAGAGAGCTGGCAGGGCTTCCGTCCGAGACTTGGAAGAGTCTCGAAGACGGGACAGAGAACGTTTTCGTGAAGCCAGAAGGCGCGGCGGTGATGTTTCGCCTGATGCCGGTGCCGGCACACGGTGGCACGGTGAGGAGCCTGCTCGCGACGCTGAACTCGGCGGACTTGCTGGACGACGAGGAGCGAGAAGCATTTGCCGCAGATGTCGAGGCCGGGCGGAAGGCAATGAACCAGGTCCCTGTTTCGCCATGGGATACCTGATCGATTCCGGCATCTTCATTGCCATCGAGCGCGGTGCCTTGGCTCCAGAGGCGTTCGTCGGGCAGGCGGGCGACGAATCCTGTTTCGTTTCCGTGGTGACGGAAAGTGAGCTGTGGCACGGCGTGCATCGCGCCAGCACCGCCGAACGAGCCGCCAAACGTGCGGCCTTTGTTGAAAAATGTCTTCGCGAGGCTCCTTCACTTCCTGCGGATCATTTGGTGGCTCGGAAGCATGCCCTGATCTGGGCACAGCTCGAAGCGTCAGGCCTTGTCATCGGGGCTCATGACCTGTGGATTGCCGCGACGGCCCTTGTTCACGATCTCAAGCTTGCGACGCGCAATGAGCGGGAGTTTCGCCGCGTACCCGGCCTCAAAGTCGAGGTGTGGTGAGGCCGCACCCTGTTCCGCAGGAACAGGGCAACTTTAATCCACAAACATGAACTCGTTGCTCATCAGCAGCACCTGCGCGAGCTGGCTGAGCGGGCTTTGAGGCTTCTGGCGGCCGAAGGGCCAGCGGCTGGCGTCGCAGAAGTCGTTCTTGGCGTCGGTGATGAGATCGCCGCTTGCGTTGGTGATGCGCGGCTGCCACTCGAAGCTGTCGCTGTCCGTGCTCTTCTCGTTGTGGACGATGAAGCTCAGGATGTCGCCCTTCTTCACCTCGGTGGTGAGGTGCGTGGGCAGCTGCTTGTTCTGCGGCGTCACCAAATACTCGCTCAGCACTCCAGTGCGGCTGTTGTGAATCCAGGCGCGGACACCATCGCCTCGGTCGGTCTTGCGGCTGAGGGTGGCGTCGATGGTCACCTTCAAATCGGTGGGCACATGCCAGCGGGCGGTGACGGCGAGGTCTTTCGGGGCCGCATGACCGCCGTAGTTGGCCCAGAAGGCGTGGCCCCATTTGGGATCAGCGCTGGGGATCTTCGCTTCGGGACTCCAGAGCTTCTGCCCGCCGCCGGCACGTTCAGTCAGATGGGCGAATGGCTGGAAATCGCTGAACGCAGGCTTGCCATCGGCTCCGGGCCTCAGGGTCAGCGTGCCGTAGCTCCAGCGGAAGGGCTTCTCGGCATTCAAGGCCGTGGCATCGGCGGCGAAACGTTGGGCCAGCTCGACTTCATCCGGCCGCGGATCACGATTGATGATGCGGCGATACATCGCGCGAATCGCCTCGGAATCGAGCGTGCTGCCATTCAGCGTGGTCGTTTTGGCGATGGCGTCCGCCCGGCCGCGCATGAAGGGGCTGTTCATCAGGAACAGCGCCTGCTGCGGCACCGTGGTGTTGAATCGCTGCGGGCTGTGGCCCTCCGGATTCGCAAAGTCGAACATCGCGGGCACGGTGGCCTGGTCGTAGCGGTCCACCTTCAGGTAAAGCGTGCGAAAAGTGTCCGCCTCCTTCGCATTCAGCTCCACCGCACGTCCGCCGTGCTTGTTCATGTCGAGTTCGCCACTGGCGGCGAGCAGCGCATCACGCATCGTCTCGTAATCGAGGCGCTGGCGGTTGAAACGGCTCAGCAGCTCATTGTCGGCATCCTTCGTCGTCTTGTCCGCCGTCGCGTGGCTGCTCTGCTGGTAGGTGCGGCTGGTCAGGATCAGCGTGTGCAGCTTCTTCAGGCTCCAGCCGTTCTCCATCAAATAGGATGCGAGATAATCCAGCACGTCCGCCTGCACCGGCTTCGGCGTCTGCACGCCGAAATCGCTCGGCTGCGAGACGAGCGGCTTGCCGAAATGCTGCATCCACACGCGATTCACGATCACCCGGGCGGTGAGCGGGTTGTCCTTGCTGGCGACATGCTTCGCCAGCTCCAGACGGCCGCTGCCATCGGTGAATTTTTCGCCGCCGAACATCGTGAGCCACGCACGTGGCGCCGGATCGCCCTGACGCGCCGGATTGCCGCGCATGAACACTCGCACGTCCTGCGGCTTCGGCTTGTCCAGCAGCACCATGGCACGCGGCGGGGCGCCGGGATGCGTGCTGTCCAGCTTCGTGCGCTCGTTTTCGATGCGCACCACCGTCTCGCGGTCCTTGCGGGTGAAAAACGTCTCCGCCTTCTCCGGTGTGATGGAGTAAGGCGTCGCGCCGTTTTGCAACAGCTCGCGAATCTGCCGCCAGTCCCCGTTGTCGGCCTCCTTGCCGGACAGCGTGGCGACAAACGTGTCGCGGTAGAGCGTCGCGACATCGCTGAGGCTCTTCAGCGTGCGCTTCGGCAGCTCGTTGCGCAGCACGGCGTTCAGGCCGCTGGCCGGATCCACCAGGCGTTTGCTCACCTCCGGCGCTTTCTGCACGAACTGGGCGGCTGGCAGCGCCGCAAATTCCTTCCACGCCAGCATCACCGGATGCGGTTTGGCGGTGAGGGCGTTTTTCTTCAGGAAATCACGCCACATCTCGCACACGCGGTCACGCAGCTTGAGCTGGCCGGCACGCCCACGGAAGGCGGTGCCATCCATCCCCTGCCCTTCCTGGGCGAAGACGAGGCATTGCGGCAGCGTGGCCGCGTCGGTCGATTCCGCATGGACCTTGCGTTTGAAGTCCAGGGTCTTCGCATCGATCTCGGCCACCTTGGCGTCGTAGTCCTTCGCGTCCTTCTCATTCGCCGCCTTGCCGATCACGGGCAGTTGCGGATCGTCCGGCTCCTCGCTGCTGTTGAAGATGCTGTAGAGCGCGTAGTAGTCGCGGCTCGGGATCGGATCGAATTTGTGATCATGGCAGCGGGCGCAGCCGATGGTGATGCCCAGCAGGCCGCGGCCCACGACATCGATGCGGTCATCGGTGATCAGCAGCTTGTCGTTGATGAAGCGCTCGCCCACATTGTAAAAGCCCAGCGCCGCCAGATGGGGCGAGTTCGGCGTGCCGGCCGTCAGGCGATCCGCCGCGAGCTGGTAGCTCACGAACTGGTCATACGGCATGTCGTCATTCAGCGCCTTCACCACCCAGTCGCGATAGGTGAACGCATACGGGTAGAAATTGCTGCGGCCCGCGACCTGATAGCCGTTCGTGTCCGCATAGCGCACCACATCCAGCCACATGCGGCCCCATTTCTCACCATAGCCGGGTCTGGCCAGCAGCTGCGGCACCAGCGCCTGCGGATCGCGCAGACCGGCCTGGAGCTGCTCGTAACTCGGCGGCAGACCAGTCAGCGTGACGTAGAAACGCCGCACCAGGCTGGCCGGCGCGGCCGGCGGGGCGAAATCGAGCCCCGCCGCCTTCAGTTTGGCTCCGACCAGCGCATCGATCGGATTGCCGGTGGCACCCGCAGGCAGAGCCGGCTTCTGCACCGGCTTGTAAGCCCAGTGCTGCATCGGATCAGCCTTCGCCGGGCCGTGCGACGCGACTTCCTTCTCCACCGGCCACGGCAGGCCCAGGCTGATCCATTTTTCAAACGCGGCGATCTGCGGCGCGGACAGCTTGTCGCCCTTCTTCGGCATCGCCTCGACCCCCGCGGCATGCGTGATCGCCTTGATCAGCTTGCTGGCGCTCGGATTGCCCGGCTCCACCACTTTCCCGTAATCGCTGCCGCGCAGCACCGCCGCACGCGAGTCCAGGCGCAGGCCGTTCTGGTGCTTGTCCGCGCCGTGGCATTCGTGGCAGCGCTCCGCCAACACCGGGCGGATGTTCTTCTCAAAAAACTCGATCTGCTCCGGCGGAAACGCGTCCGCCGCGGCGGCACGGGACATCGCGACGGCAAAGCCGCCCAGAGCAAGGCAGGGAAACAGGAAACGCAGGGTCATGTGGGGGTTCGGCACGGGTGAAGTTACCTCATCGGCCGCAAAAACCAAACGCGCAGCCCCCGTGCCACCTTGCACCCCGAACGCCCGGGACAAACCCGTGCGCAAAAAGGCAAAAATCGGTCACAGCGGCGACGCCGGATCAGGGTCAGGCCAAAGGTGGCACCTCACGGCGGAAAACTGCTTCACAAGGAGCCCCGGCCATGACTACGATGCGGTCATGAGGCATCTCCTGGTCATCCTTGCCGCTGCATTCGGCCTTCTGGCGGTGCAGGCGGAAGAATTGACCGAGTACTGGCGGAAGCAGGAGTTCTGCGAGGCCTGCGTGACAGGGGATGCCGCCAAAGTGAGCGATCTTTTGAAGAGCGGCGTGCAGCCCGATTTCACTTCAAAGACCTACTACCGCAGGACACCCCTGCTCCTGGCTGTCGAACATGGGAGACGGGACATCGTGAGGCTGCTGGTGAAGGCGGGCGCAGCGCTGAACAAACCGGGCGGCAGCGCCCTCGAAACAGCAGCAGAAGGCGTCAGTCCAAGCCGAAGCGATCCATTCAACAACTCGACCGATCCAGCGGAGACGCTGCTCATGATCGATTTGCTGATCGAACTGGGTGCGGACGTCAATACCGACGACGGCGCCGCCCTTGTGACGGCGGCGGGCACTGACATACGCTACTTCGATAAACTGGTGCTCGCCGGCGGCATTCCCACTCCCGCCTGCCTCGTCAGGGCGGTTCGCAGCGGGAAGGCGGATGTCTTCGAAGCACTCCTCAAAGCCGGATTTGATCCCACCTGGAGGGATGAAGATGGCCGCACGCTCCTGCACCACGCCGTCGTCAGCGGGGAAAAGAACCTTTTGCAGCGCCTGACCGATCTGGGCATCGCGGTCAACGCGCGTGACAACGCCGACCGCACCCCCATCTTCGAAGCTTTGAACTACGCGGTCACCGACAGCATTTCGTGGCTGATCGACCACGATTGCGACCTCAATGTCGCGGACAACGAAGGCATCACGCCCTTGATGTTCCAGGCCACCGTCCTGGATCACGATTTCGGTAGCGGGATGCTGGGGGCGTTGATCGAGCTCGGAGCCCGGATCGAAGCCCGTGACGGGAAAAATCGCCAGGCAAT
The DNA here is from genome assembly GCF_014879935.1 of Prosthecobacter sp. Classification (GTDB taxonomy): domain Bacteria; phylum Verrucomicrobiota; class Verrucomicrobiia; order Verrucomicrobiales; family Verrucomicrobiaceae; genus Prosthecobacter. The sequence goes on along the minus strand of NZ_JACSRD010000248.1, from coordinate 10,867 downwards.
CGATCACGCCGTGGCCGCCGCAGCTTGGGAAAACGTTGCCAAGTTGCTTGATCGCGGTGCGACGCCGGCTTCTCCATCGGCTGTCCTCGATGCGCTGGCGCGGCAATCACTCGCAGGCACCGGGGAGGAGAAAGTCGTCGTGCCCATCCTGACGAAACTGCTGCCTCAACTCAAAAACGTGCAGAACATCCAGGTGGAAGGCTTTCCACTGATGTCATGGCCGGTGTTCATCGGCAGCAAACGTCTGGCAGACGTGCTGCACAAGGCCGGCGCCGACTTGAACGCCACCGACGCGCGTGGCCGCACTCCTTTGATGCACGCCGCACAAATCGGAAACGCCGACCTGAGGAGCTGGCTGAAGAATGCCGGTGCCGATCCGGCCAAAAAAGACCACGCGGGCCTCACCGCCGACGATTGGGCCCGGCGGCCCGTCTCCCGTCACGATCCCGATGCCGGCACCGCCGATTCGTCGGTTTTGAAACGGCCTCCAGCTCCGAAGGACGATCTCTTTGCCGCGATCGCCGCGAATCAGGCCGACGATGTCGCACGCATCCTCTCCACCGACGCCCAGGCGCTCCATCGCACGCGGGGAGGCCTTCAGCCGGTTCATCTGGCCGCGGCGCTCGGCCGCGGCGAGATCCTGCGGCTGTTGATGAAGCACGGCGCTTCACCCATGACGCCTGCGGATGACTCGCTGACGCCCATCTCCGTGGCCGCCCAGAGCGGCCAGATCGAGACAGCGCTCGAACTCGGAAGGAATCTCGATGATGACAGCCGCCGGGCCCAGATCACGCAGCTCCATGCGCTGTGGACAGTCGAGCATGATCGTTGCCTCAATGCCTTGAAGGTGATGGTGGGCCTCGGAGGGCAGATCGACCCAGGCGAGGTGTCTTTTGCCATCGAGGATGTGATCCGTGAAAACGACCCGGCCTTCCTCGAATCCCTCCTGAACCAAGGAAAGATCCCGACTCCGACTCTCGCCGAATCGGAAGATCCTTTCAGCAACCATCAAAGGCGCCAGAGCGTGCTGAAACTGGCCGCGCAGCCTGCGGACACGAAGATGCTCGGCCTGCTGCTGAAAAGCATTCCGGTCAAAGAGCCGCAGTGGAGCGAAAACATCCTGGAGGCGCTTCACTATGCCAGCAGCACAGGCAACTTGCCTGCTGTGCGCCTCCTCGTGGAGCAAGCGGGAGCCGATGTGAATGCCGGCCTGCGCGCGCACCATGGGAACTGGGGTTATGTCAGCACCCCGGAGGACGAGAAAATCCGGTTCACGGCCCTGTGCCTCGCCTTGCAGAAGGGTCACGAGCCGGTGGTTCGCTACCTGCTCGGCCGCGGGGCGGTTCCGCAGGGTTGCGATGGCCGTTCACGGCAGGCTTTGGCCGCCGCCGTCGCCAGCGGCAGCGTGAAACTGGTCAAACTCATGCTGGATCATCACGCCGCGCTGGAGGCCGTGGACAACGACCGCCGCACCGCGCTGCATGAAGCCGCAGTGCGTGGGCATGTCGAGATCGCACGGCTGCTGATCCAGCATGGAGCCAGCCAGAAGGCCAGGGACGATTCAGGGCAGACGCCGGAGGAACTCGCTCATGAGGCTGGACAGCCTGTCTGGTGACGAAGCCAAAGCACCTACTCGGGCAGTTTCTTGAAGGCCGTCACGATCCGGGCATGCCCGGGATACGTGCCATCGATGGACGCGTGCCACGCGGCGCACATCCAGCCCCCGGCGGTTTTCAGCGAGAGGCTGGTGTTCCAATGGCTCAACTCAGGCCGGACCTCATGCACGAGTTGTCCGGTGACGGGGTCGATGCTCGTGATGACCGTCTGCCAGGTGATCTCCGACCATTCCTTGGCCTTGTCACCAGGCTTGGGACGCACCCAGGCGACCCACCACCTGGCTGCGGCCCACACAGGGTTCGAAACCCGCGGAAAGTCGTAAATCGTCGCCACCGGGCCGAGTTCCACGGTGATGCCCGGGAAGAACGTCTTCAGGGACACGCATGAGAACTTGAGGATGGCGTCCTCCTCCACGGTCATTCGAGGTTCTGACCAGGCAAAGCCCACCTCATCTCCCGCCTTGCCTGTCGTTTCCGCAAACAGGGCGCCCGATGCCAAGGGCAGCGGATAGGATTGCTTCCGGCCATTCACAATTTCCCGCAAGATCGCGCGCTTCCCCTGCCCTTCGATCTTGACCGTGGTCACATCCCACGAGGCTTCTCCCTTCAGACGACGCTGCCATTCCTCGAGTTGTTCTGCTGAAAGGCGATGCCGTGGCAGGATCACTTGGCCGTCGGTGGTGAAGCTCATCTTCCACATTGGGCGCTGCTCCATGTCGAAAGCATCGTTGTTGCCGAAGCAGATCACGAAAGTCCCGTCCTGCACGACCACCGTGGGATGAGTGTCACCCCTCGGATCACTGTGCGCCCATAGCGACGTCAGGGCCGCCAGACTCAGGACGAGACACATCGCGATGCGCATGCTCGACCTTACCGCTCATCCATCTTCTGCAACCAGACAGTTCACATCCCTCACACTCGCTACCGCCGTCCATTCAGGATCAGCTCGTTGATCTTCTGGCGTAAGGCCTCCATGTCAGGATCAGCGAAGGCACTGTCCAGGGTGCTCAGGTTGTTCGTGTTCGGACTGGTGCCGCTGATCTCATTCGCCAGGTCTGCCGCCGTGACTTCGCCGGTCGGGCCGGGATCGCCTTGCGGACCGGGAAAACCGGTGGGCAAGTCGAAGGTGAAGCGCACGTGGCTGCCGTCGAAGGTCACGCCCACGGCCGCTGGATCACCGGCGGGCAAGGTGTTTACCGCATCCACCACCGCATGCGGAGATGCGGTTGTCGTCGGGCATGGTGTTGGAGGGTGGAGTGTGAGGTGCCACGCCATCCCACGTGAGGGACGATGGTGAATCCCAATTGATCTGGGACCCACCGGACTGCATGTCCCAAGTGAGCGGTTGCGGCATGGCGGGAGGATGGGTGAAAGAGGCAGTCGTTCCACTACAGAGCCCAGGTCTCATTAGCACGGCGATGCAGGTCTCAAACGCTAGGCGCGCGCGCGCGTGCGTGGTCAGTGGTTTACTCTCTGTTATCCATTTCTCCTGGTGACGTGAGGCATCATCCACGGCGCGAAAAAGCCAGCTTCTGAAACCTTTTCGAGAGCTCACAGCTCATGACCAAAAGGGAGTCCACTGCCTGTTTTTTTACCTCAGATGTCATGAATCGACCCCATCGACTTAGGTAGGCATTCTGTCAGACTGACGAAAAAGTTTATCGACATTTGATCCAGGTATTAGGTAGAAGCTCAGCATTCGCGGAAAATATCTCGCTAAATACCTATTTACCCTCCCGTCATGCACTCAATTCTACCGCATCTTCGCCGCGCCCGCTGGGTGCATGCCGTGCAACTGATCGTTTTCACTTTTTGGGTGATGAATCCGTTTCCGGGGGCCTTGTCCTACTGGACGGACAGCAACAACGACGGCGTGAAGGAAGAAGTCGGCAATCCTGAGGAGGGAGCCTCCTGGTGGGGTGCAGATTCGGACGGTGACACCCTCATCAATGAGGTGGAGGTGATGTTCGGCTCTGATCAGATCCCTTCCCCTCCGGCAGCTTTTGGTACAACGGGATCGAGTACTCCGGCTCGTGGAACGATAATGATTCCGACGGCATCCCGGATGCGCTGGACTTCTGGCCGTGGGACGGGTGGAACGGTGAATCCCACTTCAACTACAATGGTGTCGAATACCTGGGATCCTGGAGTGACCGGGACAATGACACCATCCCCGATCAGGCGGACGCCTATCCCGATGACCCCACCAATGGCACTGACAGCGACAGCGACGGCCTGAGCAACTACGACGAGAACACCCAGCATGGCACCAATCCGGACTCGCCCGACACCGATGGGGATGGTCTGACGGACTCGGAGGAGCTTTTCAGATACCACACCAACCCGCTCCAGCAGAAGACCCTCCCGAATCAGATCTACAGCGACTTTTACACCGTCGATCAAACCGATTCAGACAGCGATGGCATCCCCGACTCCATCGAACAGTGGTATGTGGAGCAAGGCTACAGCATGGGCTCCAACACCGTCGATGACGCGCGGGCCGACTTTGACGGTGACGGCTACACCAACCGTCAGGCCTATGAATTCGGCTGGAGTTTCACCGCGCACGCCAGCCAGTATGATCTGGACCAGGATCGCATCCTGGATGTGCTGGAGGACGCCTGGAACGCAGCCTATCCAGGCATGTTCAGCAGCGGTCTTGATGATGCCGTCCAGGATTACGACGGCGACGGATTGATGAACTTTGAGGAGATCGCCCTGGGGCTCAATCCCGGCCAGGCCTGCTCACGGTCTCCGGTGATTCATGACACCCTGGAGTGGGCGTGGCGCTGGATGATGGTTCCGGGAAGCATGCCGCCGGGGTCGTTTGGCTTGCTGCAGTTCAGCACAACCAGACCATCATCATGGGGGTATCAGGAGGACGCCGACCTTGATGGAGTGGCTGACGGGTTGATGGCCTTTGCAGCCGATTACCACGGCGGGAACGCGGGTGTCGTCCTGCCCTCACGCATTGCCAGCGGTGACTATGACGGTGACGGCATGCCGGATGTCTGGGAATACCGCCATCAACTGGATCTGCGGGATGGTGGCGACCGGGAACGCAACGAAGATGGAGACACCCTGGTGAACTGGCAGGAATACGACCAGGGGCGGCATCCGCGAGTGCACGATGATCCGGCACCTCGGCTGGTCACCACCAGCCTGCCCAGTGGCGAGACCAGCACCGCCTACTCAGCATGGCTTCAGGCGACGGAAGGCACGGCACCGTACGGCTTCACGATCACCAATGGGTGGCTGCCGCCGGGGCTCTCCCTTGATCCGAACACCGGGGAGATCAACGGCACTCCAACCATTGCCGGACCCGCGCAGTTCACAGTGATGGTCACCGACTCAGCCGGATTTTTTGGTTTTGGTGACATTTCGATGATGGTGACCGAGGGGATGAGCGACCCTCCTCCCCCCTCGTTGACCCTGTCGGGAGACTTCCCGGATGGAACGGTGGGCGGGGCCTACACAGCCACTGTTTCTGCGGGTGGAGGAACAGCTCCCTACACCTTCAGCATCGCAGCTGGTTGTATACCGCCGGAAGGACTGACCTGGGATCCTGCCACTGCCACGCTGAGCGGCACTCCGATGGCTGCCGGAACTTACACGATCACGGTGGAAGTCAGTGATAGCAACACATCCACGGCGACTGGCACCCAGACGGCCACCGCCAGCTTCAGCTTCACGATCACCGAGCTGGAGTTTGCCACGGCCGCCGAGCTGCCTGCCACCAGCTATGGGGTGCCTTATTCCGCTGTCATCACGGCGCGGAATGGAACGGCCCCGTACGTTTTCAGCCTGATGGCACGAGAGGGGGATTCTGGCCTGCCGGGTGGTTACATGCTGCAGAGCACCGGAGTCGTCACGTTCATGGGCGACACGGCGCTGATCCCCGGAAGCGGAGTTCATACCTTCACGGTCGAGGTCATGGATGCTTCAGGGCTGACGGCTGAAAAGCAGTTTCAGATGATTCTGACGCCTCCTCCGCCACCACCACCGCTGACCATCGGTGCCGCCACCCTGCCGGAGGGGACTGCGGGGGAGGCCTATGGGGCAAGTGTCGGTGCGAGCTACGGCGCGGAGCCTTATCAGTTCTCCGGGGGGGGGGCCGGATTGACGGTGGAGTCAGACGGTCGCATCACCGGGATTTTGCCTCAAGAGCCTGGCACCTACACACTCTCCGTCACCGTGATGGATTCCGCCATCACGCCGGCTTCCGCCAGCGCTAACCTGGTGCTGGAGGTCCGTCCGCCGCGCCCGGCAGCGCTGCGAATTGAAGGCAGCGTTCCGGATGGTTACATCGCCTTCGGGGGGGCGGGCAACTACAAGTGGCAGTTTCATCAGGAGGGCGACGTGGTCCGGGCCTCGGTTTCTGTTTGGCCCATGACGGGGAGTTTCACGGCAGTGACGTGGAATGACAGCAATGCGCCAGGATCGGAGCTGGTCGAGGTCAACGGCTACGTCGTGTTGGAAGACGATGAAGGGGTCACGGTCAGATCATCCCCCCTTTCCATCCAGGTGCGGGTGGGGGGCGCAGGCGATCCCCCCGTCAATTACAAGCCCGACGAGAACCTGCTGCCCGTCAGCGGACCGGGCCAGCCCACCACCGAGCCGGATGAAATCCACACGGTCAATCCTTCCGACGGCACAGGTTCCCGATATCGGAAAATCGGGCTCAACGGGATGCCGCTGGCGGACTCCAAGCCACAGGTGAAGGACGAAAGCGGTGAGTTGCCGGAGGAGACTTATGTGGACGCGTACTCCACCGAGTTTCGACACAGCGTTTCAGACATCTATGCCAGTGTCGAAAGTTCGCTGCTCCCTCTCCAGGTGCGCCGTGATGTGACCGATGACGTCTGGTCCGCCTCAGCCGGTGGATCTTCGACCATCGCTTCCTATTTCCAAAAGCGCACAGACCGGCCCTTTGGTGCCGGTTGGACCACAAATCTCTGCTCCACCGTGCAAATAAGCGGCCAAGGTGCCACTGTGGTCGATGAACAGGGGAGCACGCACACCTTCCTGGCGAAAGAAGTCCTGGGAGGTATCTCCTGGCAGCCGGCTCAAGGGGCCACCGGGGATGTGAAGTCCCGGTGGAACAAACTCACTTACCTGGGCACGGATCCAAAATGGGACGGGACGTTCACCCTCAGAAAATCCTTCGGAACGGTGTGTCGCTATGAGTATTGCGTCACGAGGAGCGGCATCTCCTACTTCCGCCTGGTGCAGGTCACCGACCGTTTGAACAACCGGCTGGTTTATGAGTATCCAGGGCAGCAGGAGCTCATCCCGGCCCGTATTCACGATCCGGCGCGTCCTGGCCGTGAGTTGAACGTGTTCCAGAATTATGCCAACAACCGCATCACGGAGGTGCGGGGGCCTGCCGGGGAGAGCACCCGCTATTCTTACACCATGCAGGAGATGGAGACGGAGCCCGCCGACACAGTCCCCGTTCTTTCGGCCGTGACACGGCTCGGGGCCAGTGCCGCGGCAAACACGACGGTTCAATATGGCTACAGCGTGGCGCAGGAGGAGTTTGAGGGCGGGCGCTACCAGTGGCACGGGACGGTGAACCGCATCACGGACGAGTTGGGACGTGAATACCACATCACCTACGCGGACAACCACCTGGTGAAGGTCGTCCAGATCATCCAGGGGGTGGAGCAGATTCACACCCGCGGAGGCATGCCCCGCCTCGTCACGAGCATCACGCTGCCCAACGGCCAGGTCACCGGTTTCACGGTCGTCCGGGACGCTGTCATCCGGAAGGTGATGCAGGAGGCGCCGTTCTCCCACACGGTGGTCACCAGCCCGGCAGGCACCACCAGCTATCACTTTGACCTGCCGCACGTTTCGTTCACTCCCAGCTCCAATGCCTACTATCCCGACACGACGTTGAGCTTCACCCGCATGGCGATCACCTCCACGGCGGGGACGGAAACCTACACCTTCAATCCGCTTCCCGGCATGGCGCTGGCCTCCGCCACCGATGTGAGCGGGAACACCACCTCCTTCCTCTACGACGGGATCTTCGACGACCCCGTCCGGGAAACGGACGCGCTCGGCCACTTCAAATCCTTCACCTATGAGCCGACCACACGGGTGATGTCCTCCATGACGGACGAGACTGGTGTGACGACGGCGTATGACATCGAGCCCCACACCGGCCGGAAGCTGGCGGAGACGGTCTCCGACGCCGGCGGCCAGGTCGTGCGGCATGCCACCTACGAGCACACGCACCCCGTGTTCACCGGGTTCGTCACGGGTTCCACCGTGGATGGCGATGCGGAGGACACCGCCCCGCCCACGGTCACGACCTACTCCCTGGGCACTGGCCCGGACGGCTGGCGCACGGTGACCACGACGGTGCAGACGGAGGCCGGAGCCGCGACGACCACCACGGTGAGCAATGCCGCAGGCGGCAAGACCAGCAGCACCGACGCCCTGGGGCAGACGACTCATTTCAGCTACGACGCCCATCACCGCCTGGTCCGGGTGACGCATCCGGACAACACGCACAAGGACCTGGTTTATGATGCCCACGGGAACCTGATCTGTGAGACCAATGAGAACGGGGTGAGCACCTTCCACGCGTATGACCTGCTGAACCGCCGGGTGAGGACCACGGTCGATCTCAACGGCAACGGGACCGCGGATGCGACTTACACAACGGCGAACAGCGGCTCCGGAACGGCGGGCATTCAATACAACGGCGACATCGTCACCACCACCACCTACAATGCGCGCGGTCAGGTGGCCAGCGTGACGGATGCGCGGGGCAAGGTGACCTCCCACACCTACGACACCGCTGGCAGGCTGGTTTCCACCAACGATGGCGGATTTGTCACCCAGATGGAGTACGGGGCGAACAGCGGCGGCAGTGTGTTTGACTCCAGCGGCTTCAAGCCGACGCGGATCACCGATCCGCGCGGCGTGGTCACCACTCTGACCTACGACAAGAAATACCGCACCACGGTGAAGACCGTCAGCGCCAGCGGTGTCTCCGCCACCACCCAGACCGCCTACGACGCGGCGGGGCGGCCGACCCAGGTCACCGACCCGCTGGGGCGCCACACGTGGACGGAGTATGACGTGTTCGGCCAGATCCATCATGTGACCCATCCCGATGGCAGCGAGACCTTCGCGGAGCACACCCACCATGGCACGCCGTGGAAGGTCACGGACGAGGCGGGCAACGTCTCCCGGACGGAATTCGACGCGGCCGGACGCGCCATCCGGGCCATCGCACCGGCGGTCAATGGCGTGAGCGCCATCACGCAGACCCGCCATGACCTGGCGGGCAACGTCATCCGCGTGACCGACCCGCTGGGCCGGGTGACGCAGACGGAATACGACGAGCGCAACCGCGCCATCCGGGTGCGCGCACCTGCCGTGTGGGACGCGCTGGCCGAGGCCAGCGTGCGCCCGGAGACGCGCACGACCTACGACGACCTCGGCCAGGTGCTCACCGTGACCGATCCACAGGGGAATGTGACGACGAAGCACTACGACCGCGCGGGGCGGAACTGGAAGGTCGAAGCGCCGGAGGTGGAGGTTTCAAGTTCCACGTCCCAAGTTTCAAGTTCCGCGCGGCCGACCACCCTCACGAAGTTCGATCCCGGCGGCCTCGCCTTGAGTGTGACCAATCCGCTCGACCAGACGGTGACGAACACCTACGACACGCACGGCCGTTTGGTCACGACGGTGGATGCGGAGGGCATCACCAACACCTTCGCTTACGATGCCGCAGGCAACCGCACCAGCGTGAAGGACGGGCTCAACCAGGAGACGACCTTTGAGTATGACGGGCTCAACCGCCTCACCCGCCAGACCTTTGCCAATGGCGACGAATGGACCCACGCCTACAACGCGGTGCAGAAGCTCAGCCAGACCTCCCCGCGCGGGATCACCACGACTTACACCTACGACAGCCGTGACCGGGTGACGGCCACCAGCGCGCCGGGCCTGGTGCGCAACCACAGCTACGATGTGGCAGGCCGCCTGCTCGGTGTCACCGAGCCTGCCAACCCCGCCGCCAACGTGGGTTACACCTACGACGCGCTGGGCCGGGTGCTGACCGAAACCTCGCGCGGCCTCACGCACAGCTACAGCTATGACATCGTGGGGAACCGCACCCAGGCCAGCTACGGCACCGGGCGTGTGGTGACGACGACCTATGACGCGCTCAACCGCCCCCTGACCCTCGGCGAAGGCGGGCGCACCACCAGCTACGGTTATGACCTGGGCGGACGGGCCGTGGTTTTGACGGCGGGCAACGGGCATACCAGCCGCAACACCTACGACGCGCTGGGCCGGTTGAAGCAACGCACCTTGTTCCGCAGCGGGGCGATGAGCGCCACGGAGGTGCTGGCGCGGTTTGAGTGGACGCACGATCTGCTTGGCAATGTGACGAGTCAGAGCGAGACATGGCCCGGCGAACCGACCCGCCCCGGAGTGCGCACCACCAGCATGGCCTACGACGCGAACAACCGCCTGACGCAGGAGACGATCGACGACCCGGGCACCGGGGTCACGACGACGTCGTATGGCTACGACGACGCCAACAACCGCACGAGCAAGGAGGTCACCGGCGGCAGCGAGCCGGGCCTGTGGAGCTACGTGTACAACAGCGCCAACCAGCTCACGAGCTGGGCGAAAAGCCTCAATGGCAGTCCGGTGAAGAGCGCTGAGCTGACCTACGACGCCGCCGGCAACCGCATCGCCCAGACGGTTCAGGAGTACCTTCCGGACTCTACGCCCTCCGCCCTCAGCTCTACGCTGTATGCCTGGGACTCGCAGGACCGCCTCAACAGCGTCACCATGCCCGACGGCAGCCAGCACGCCTACAAGTATGACTACCGCACGCGTCGCATCAGCACCACGAGGGGCGGCACCCTGGCCTCGCTGGCCACGGCCATCCTGTTCGCGGGCGGTCTGAGCCTCGCGGAATGGGAGGTGGCAGGCAGTGTGCCCGCCATGGCCAACACCCCCAGCGTGGAATACACCCGCGGCCCCGACATGGGCGGCGGCGTGGGCGGCATGCTGTATTCGATCCGGTCATCCAGCCTCCAGAATCAAGCATCGAGCATCAAGTACTCCCTGAGCAACGGACGCGGCGACATCGTCGCGCAGGCGGACCAATCCGCCACGCTGACCTGGACCGCCAGCTACGAGGCCTACGGCAAGCGCACGAAGGAGACAGGCACCAACCAGGACAAGCAGCGGGCGAACTCGAAGGACGAAGACCC
>NZ_JACSRD010000195.1 GCF_014879935.1 Prosthecobacter sp. | reverse complement strand
GAGATCTACACTCTCTCCGTCGTCGGCAGCGTCAGATGTGTATAAGAGACAGGTCCATCCCGGGAGGAGGAGTAAGAGTAGGAGAAAGAGGAAGATTGCTAACGCCATGAACACCAATCGATCCTTCCTCGATCCATCGGTCCTCTCGCGCCTCATGGCGCTGCCGTTGAACGCCCGTCAGGCCATGCTCGGCAACGTCTCCGGTCATCACCGCAGTCCCGTGCGCGGTTCCTCCCTCGAATTCGCCCAATACCGCAAATACGTCCCCGGCGACGACACTCGCCGCCTCGACTGGCGCACGTGGGGCCGCAGCGACCGTTTCTACATCAAGGAATTCGAGGCCGACACGAATCTGCGGCTCTGCCTGCTCATCGACACCAGCGGCAGCATGAACTTCGGCCCCGCCGGAGCCACACGCTTCGACTACGCCAAAAAACTCGCCGGCACGCTCGGCTACATCGCCGCTCAGCAGGGCGATGCCGTGGGCCTGCACTCGCTCGCCGAAAAGTCCGTCGAAATCCCCGCCAAACGAGGTGCTTCGCATCTCGGTCTCGTGTTGGATCAAATGGCCGCCATCCAGCCCGTTGGCGACACCACGCTGCTCACCGCACTGCACGACGCCGCCGAAAAAATTCGCCAGCGCGGCCTCGTTGTCATCTTCAGCGATCTCTTCGTGCCACCGGCCGAACTGAAGAGCGCCATCCAGCACCTGCGCTTCCGCAAGCACGACGTCGCCGTCTTCCATCTGCTCGATCAAAAGGAACTCGACTTCGACTTCGACCGCCCCGCCCGCTTCATCGACATGGAAGGCGGCGAAGCCGTCCTCGCCGACCCCAGCCTCATCGCCCGCAACTACCGCGAGGCCGTGAAGCAATACATGCATGAGATCGACGACCTCATCCGCACCACCGCCATCGACTACCACCGCGTCAAACTGCACGAGAAATACGATGACGTGCTCGTGAAGTTCCTCCTCAGCCGCGTGCAGAAGAAAGGGGGAAGGTGATGAGTTCTGAGAGCAAGCCTCGCCCTTCTTTGCCACACGCCTTCATGGGCGCGGCTATCGGCGGATTGGTCGTGCATTGTTATTTCTACTTCACTGACTCACCAAAGTTCAATTCCGCCAAATTACCAATCTTCTTCGTCATGTTGGCCGTGAGTTCATGGTTTGTCTGGAGGAAGAGGCAAAAAGCCAAATTGGGCGAACCTTATTCGGAAACATTTTGATATGTCTTTTGGTCAACTCATACACCCAACGCTTTCAAGAACGCGTCAGCGTCGTGGAGTGCGGCGGCAGAGATGCCGGGGCCTCCCGGCATCGGCGACGCCGCTGTCGAGAGCCCTCAGACGTCCAAATGCTCAAACTGCTCTCGACGGCGGTGTCGTCGGGGCAAAGGGCTTGCGCCTTGCCCCTCTGCCACCGCACTCCACGACGCTGACGCGCGAAAATGGCGGCGAAGCCGTCCTCGGCGCCCCCGGCCGCAACTACCGCGAGCCCGTGAGGCAATACGTGCACGACATCGACGACCTCGTCCGCACCACCGCCATCGACTACCACCGCGTGAAGCTGCACGAAAAGTACGACGACGTGCTCGCGCGGTTCCTGCTGACACGCATTCAGAAGAAAGGAGGCCGGTGATGGCGACTAAAAGCCGGTCTTTTAGTTACGTCCTCGCATCAGCCATTGTCGGCGTGAGTGTTGGAGGACTGCTGGTGCAGTTCTATTTTTACGTCAACGGATCGCCACGCTATGATGCTCTGAAAGTGCAGATCAAAGTGGTTTTTCTGATCGTTGGGCTTTTGTGGGTGAGACGAGCTAAAGCAAGAGTTACCCCATGACCTTCCTCGTCCCAGCACTGCTCTTTGCCCTGCCGCTCGCGGTGTTGCCGGTGGTCATTCATTTGATCCATCTGTATCGGCGGCGGCAGGTGAAGTGGGCGGCGATGATGTTTCTGCGCATGGCGCAGCGCATGAACAAAGGCCTGTCGCGGCTGCGGCAGATTTTGATCCTGGCGTTTCGTGTGCTGGCGGTGGCGGCGATCCTCTTTGTCATCACGCGGCCGATGGCGGGCGGTTTGCTCGGGCTCACCGGCGGCGTGCCGGATACCGTCATCGTGCTGCTCGACCGCTCGGCGAGCATGGAGCAGCAAAACCTCGCCACAGGCAGCAGCAAGCGCAGCGCGGGCCTCGCGAAGCTCTCGCAGGCGCTGCGCGACACCGTGGGCACGCGCTCGAAGCTCGTGCTCATCGAAAACGCGCACCTCCAGCCGCAAGCGCTCGAAAAGCCGGAATCATTGACCGATCTGCCGATCACCGGGCCCACGGACACGAGCGCGGACGTGCCCGCGATGCTGCAAAGCGCCCTCGACTACATCGCCACGAATCAAACCGGCCGCACGGATGTGTGGGTGCTCAGCGACCTGCGTCAAAGCGACTGGGATGCCGGCGGCGGACGCTGGCAGGCACTGCGCAGCGGCTTCGCCAGCCTCAAAGGCGTGCGTTTTCATCTGCTGACGTATGCGCAACCTGCCGCGCAGAATTTGAGCATCGCCGTCGAGCGTGTCACGCGACGCGAAACCGCCGAAAAAGCCGAGCTGCTGCTCGATGTGCGCGTCACGCGAGCGGATGCGGCCAAGGAACCACTCGAACTTCCGCTGCGCTTCGTCGTGGGCGATGTCAGCACGAACTTCAAAGCCGAGATGAAGGACTCGCAGCTCGTGTTGCAGGCGCACGCCATCCCCATCGCCAAAACGATGAAGCAGGGCCACGGCCGCGTCGAATTGCCCGCCGATGCCGCGCCGAGCGACAACGTCTTCCACTTCGTCTTCGCGGAACCGCCCGTGCTGCGCAGCGTGATCGTCAGCGACGACGAGGCCACCTTCACGCCGCTGCAGGCCGCGCTCGAAGCCGCCGCAGACCCGACGCGGAAGTATGCGTGCAACGTTTTGCCGCCCTCGCGTGCCGCCGAGATCGCGTGGGACGACACCGCGCTCATCGTCTGGCATGCACCGCTGCCGAAAGAGGGCGACCTCATCGCCAAACAGCTCGCCAATGCCCGCTGTGTGGTCTTTTTGCCGCCCGAGACGCCAAACACCAACGCCTTCGCCGGTCTGCAGTGGGGCGCGTGGAGCGGCGACAGCAAACCCGCCACCGTGAGCTGGTGGCGCAACGACGCCGGCCTGCTCGCAAACACGCGCAGCGGCACCGCGCTGCCTCTCGGCGACCTCGAAGTGCAGCGCCGCTGCGACATTCTCGGCGAAGGCACGCCGCTCGCCCGTCTCGGCGAAAACCAGCCGCTGCTCATGCGGGCGAACACCACCGGCGAAAACCAAATCTGGTTCCTCGGCACGCTGCCTAGCTCTGGAGCATCGACTTTGGCCCGCGATGGTGTCGTGATGTTCGCCATGCTGCATCGCGCCCTTCAAGATGGCTCCAAAGGCCTCGGCAAAGCGCAGCAGCGTGAAGCCGGAGTGAATGCCCTCGGGTCCGGTGAGTGGAAAAGACGCGGCGAAGCCGTCTTGAGCACCGAACTGCCTCTGCGAGCCGGAATCGCCGAAAGCGGCGATAAACTTGTCGCGCTCAATCGGCCGCTCCGTGAAGACGCGCCGGATTTCCTCGGCAAAACAGCCCTCAGCGAGCTTTTCGCCGGTCTCGACCATCACATCATCGAAGACCAGGTCGAAAACGAAACCAGCCTCGCCAGCGAGATCTGGCGCACGTTCCTTTTCCTGATGGCGATCGCACTTCTTGGTGAAGCGCTGCTGTGCATGCCTCCGAAGCGTGAAATCCAACCCGTGAATCCTTGATGCAGCCAACGACCAGCCAACTCGTCTTCAATCCCACGCCTGAGGCCTTCGCCATTGGCGTGGCGTTCGTCGTGGCGGTGGCGGGGCTGGCGTTCATGGCGTGGCGGCGCAGTGGCTGGCGGACGATGACCGGCTGGCTGGAACTGCTGCGCGTGATCATCGCGATCGGCATCGCGATCACGCTGTTGCAGCCGGAGTGGCTGGAGACCTTCAAACCGCAGACGCGGCCCGTTTTGGCCGTGCTGGCGGATGTTTCGGGCTCGATGAGCACGAAAGATGTCATTCGCGGTCAGGAAGCCATCGCGCGCGAGGAACTCGTAAAGCCGCTGATAGACGAAAAACTCTGGGCGAAGCTCAAAGAGCGCATGGATGTGGTCATCGAGCCGTTTTCACCTGCGACGACCGATGGCACGGACATTCACGCGGCCCTGCTCGGTGTGCTGGAAAAGCAGCCAAACCTCAAATCGGTCGTTTTGATCAGCGATGGCGATTGGAACATGGGCCAGCCGCCTTCCCAAGCCTCCACGCGGCTGCGCATGCGCGAGGTGCCGGTGTTCACGGTGCCGGTCGGTTCAGAGACGCGGCTGCCGGATGTCGAATTGAGCGGCTTTGACGTGCCCACCTTCGCCGTGGCGGGCAAACCGTTGCGCATTCCGTTTGTCATCGACAGCTCGCTACCGCGTGACGAGGTCGTCGTGCTCGAAATGAAATCCACGAGCGGCGAGATAATCACCAAAGAGGTCACGCTGCCTGCGATGAGCCGTTATCAGGACGCCATCGCGTGGAAGCCGGAGAAACCGGGCGAAGTGAAGCTCACGCTCACGATTCCGAAGACGCCGAACGAACGCTATCCCGAAAACAACACGCAGGAAGCGCCGCTCAGCGTGCGCAAGGAGCAGCTCAAGGTGCTGGTGATCGAAAGCTTTCCACGTTGGGAGTATCGTTACCTGCGCAATGCGCTCGAACGCGATCCCGGCGTCGAGGTGAACTGCCTGCTGCTGCATCCCGGTCTCGGCAAAATGGGCGCGGGACGCGGCTACCTCGACAAATTCCCGAAGGACGAGGAGTTGACGAAATTCGACGTGATCTTCCTCGGCGATGTCGGCACGCAGAAAGGCCAGCTCACTGGCGAGCAATACACCGCGCTGCAAAAGCTCGTGCGCGATCAAGCGGGCGGCCTCGTCTTCATGCCCGGCTTCCACGGTTTTCAATCGTCGCTGCAAGAGACACCTCTCGCCGACCTGCTGCCGGTGATTTGGGATGCCGCGCAGCCTCGCGGCTGGGGATCGAGCGCACCGGGCAAGTTCGCGCTCACCGAAGCCGGCATGCGCAGCCTTTTGACCAAGCTCGAAGATACCGACGAAGCCAGTGCCCGCGTGTGGAGCACGCTGCCGGGCTTCCAGTGGTATGCGCCAGCGCTTCGCGCGAAAGCAGGCAGCGAAGTGCTCGCCATCCACGGTAGCGAGTCGAATCAATTCGGCCGCGTGCCGCTCATCGTCACGAAGACCTACGGTGCGGGCAAAATCCTCTTCATGGGCACCGACGGGGCATGGCGCTGGCGCAAAGGCGTCGAGGACAAGTATCACTACCGCTTCTGGGGGCAGGTGGTCCGCTGGATGGCCTATCAGCGCAACATGAGCAGCGGCGACAAGATGCGCCTCTTCTACTCGCCCGACCGTCCCCGCACAGGCGATGTGCTCACGCTCAACGCGAACGTCATGAGTGTGACCGGCGAGCCGCTGCGCGAAGGCGCGGTCATCGCCCAAATCGCCGCGCCAAGCGGCAAAGTGAGCAGCGTGCGCCTTCTCCCCGCCGGCGAAGAAGCCTGGGGCCTCTTCAACGGCACCTTCACACCGAACGAACCCGGCGAGCACGTCGTCGAACTGAGCTGCGCCGAGGCTGGATCGCGTTTGGAGACCAAAATCTCCATCCAAGGCACCAGCCGCGAAAAACGCGGCCAACCGGCTCGCATCGACGTGTTGAAGGAAATCGCCCAATTCACCAAAGGTGCCGTCTTGGATGCCACGAAGCCGCAAAGCATCGTCGATGCCATCGCCGCCATCCCCGAGGCCGCTTATCAAGAACGCCGCCTGCCGATTTGGGCACATCCAGCCTGGGCGGGAGTGCTCGTCGTGCTGATGGGCGTGTTCTGGGTGGGAAGAAAGGCTGCCGGGGTGTTCTGACCGCCAAATCACGTCTTGTCAGCGGCGAGGCGGTTGAATAGACTCCGTTCATGATCTTGGAACTTCCTGAAATCAGCGCCATTCGACGTTTCAGCGCGGATGATCTGCGGCTGGAACTGGCATGCGCCTTGTACGCACGCGACCGGATCAGCGCGGTGACGGGCGCGGACATTGCGGGTATCGACTTGGTGAGTTTTCAATGCGCGCTGCACGAACGTGGGATTCCCCGTCAGTATTCAGCTTCGGATCTCAAGGAAGACCTCGCCACGTTGGACAAATTGTTTCCGGCATGATCGTCGTGGCGGACACCTCGGTGATCTTGAATCTCTGCTGTGTGGGGCAGGCCGACTTGCTGCAGGCATTGTTCAAGCAGGTATGGATTCCTGAGGAGGTGAAAGCAGAGTTTGAGAGGCTGAGCCAGCACCGGCAACGTTTTCAAGGCCTGCAGATTCCTGCCTGGGCTGCCATCCGGCCGGCAGTTGCCATTCCAGCGCACCTTTCAGCGATGCCAAATTTGCACGCCGGGGAGACCGCCGCCCTGGCGCTGGCCCTGGACTGTCATGCGGATGCCGTGCTGCTACAGGCGAGGCGGGCAGGCCTTCTTTCGGCCATCAAACCTGTGATCGAACGCCTCGAAACGGATGCTGGATTCTGGCTTGCCCCTGCCCTGGTGACGGAGGCGCTGGAAAACTGTGGGGAAACTTGATCTCCAGGACATCGAAACCCAATCAAAAACTCGCCGCCGGCGTTAGATAGGGAAGCATCACTCGACTCACCATGAAAACGCCACTGCCGCCGATCCTTGAATCGAAGCTCGCGGATTTTCGCAAGCGCGTGTGGATGGTGAAGATCCTCGAAGGGGTTCTGGCAGGTGTCGTCGGCGTTTATGCGTCCTGGCTGATCCTGTTCGTTCTGGATCGTGTGATGGAGACGCCGGTCTGGATGCGCTGGACGCTGATGATCGGTGGAACGTCGGTGCTGGCCGTCGGACTGCCGTGGATGTGGCATCGCTGGGTGTGGCGGTTGCAGCGGCTGGAGGATGCCGCACGACTGCTGCGGCGGACGTTTCCCCGTCTGGGCGATCAACTGCTTGGCATCGTGGAACTGGCGCGGCACGAGGATGCGAGCCGCAGCGAGCGACTGGTGCAGGCCGCGATGGAGCAAGCGGCCAAGGCTGTGCAAGATCGCGATCTGAAGCCGGGCATGCCGACGACGCTGCTCAAGCGCTGGACGTGGGCAGCGAGCGCTCTGATTGTTGTTTTTGTCGCTGCATGGTTCGGCGTTCATGAAGCAGCGAAAAACAGCCTGGCCCGCTGGCTGATGCCGTGGAAGAACATTGAGCGCTTCACCTTCGCGAAGATTGAGGCGCTGCCGAAGCGGCTGGTAGTGCCGTATGCGGAGCCGTTTGACCTGGCGGTGCATCTGCAAAAAGACACGCGCTGGTCGCCGCAGCAGGCGAAGGCGTGGATCGATGGCCAGCCAGTGATCGTGAGCGCTTTGACGGACGGCAGGTATCCATGGGCGTTTCCGCCGCAGAAATCAGACGTCGAGCTGAAGGTGTCTCTGGGCGATGTGCGAAAGACGGTGAGCATTCTGCCCCGCCTGCGGCCGGAATTGACCGCGCTGGCGCTGCGCACACGGCTTCCGGCTTATCTGCAATACAAGACCGAGCCGGTCATCGACGCACGGAGTGGCACCATCAACGTGCTGACGGGTTCACAGGCGGCGCTGGAGGCCACGGCTTCGCGGGAACTGGCCAGCGCGCAGGTGAATGGCGAGCCGCAGCCGGTTTCGGGCGAAACGATCAAGACCTCCTATGAACCGGTGACGGCTGACACGGAGAAGCGGGTGATGTGGAGGGATCGTGACGGGCTCACGCCGCTGGAGCCGCTCGTTTTGAGGATTCGTGCGGTGAAGGACGAGCCACCGCGTCTCGCCGCCCGTCGGGAGACTTTGGAGCAGGTGGTGCTCGATTCTGAAGTGGTCGTTTTCGATGTGAATGTGCAGGATGACTTCGGTGTCCGGCGCATGGGCCTGGAGTGGCGGAGCGTGAATGACGACAAGACGAAAGGAGACCGCATCGCCGCCGCAGGAGCGCCGGAGAAGAAGGAGCTGGCTGCCAAGGCGACGTTTTGCGCGTCACGTGACGGCGTGGAGCCGCAGACGCTCGAAATCCGCGCCTGGGCGGAGGATTACCTGCCGGACCGGAAGCGGGCGTATTCGGCCGCGTTTGTGCTGCACGTGCTGAACAAGACGGATCACGCGCTTTGGCTGACGGAGCAGTTCGGCAAGTGGCTGGAGTCGGCGCGCGAGACCTATGAGCGCGAGCAGCAACTGCACGCAACGAACCGGGAACTGCGCCAATTGACCGCCGCGGAGCTGGACCGCCCGGAAAACCGCCGCCGCATCGCGCAGCAGGCCAGCGCGGAGACCGCGAACGGATCGCGGCTGAGCTCGTTGAACCAAAGCGGCCGCAGTTTGGTGGAACAGGCGACGCGGAACGATGAGTTCGACGCGCAGCGGCTCGAATCGTGGGCGACGATGCTCAAATCGCTGCAGGACATCGCCAGGAACCGCATGCCGAGCGTGGCGGAGTTGTTGAAACAGAGTTCGGGGGCCCAAGCGGGCGCGAAGGGCGAAGGGCAAAGGGCGGAGAGTTCGCCAAGCGGGAACAAGCCGCCGAGTGATCAGAAGCCGCAAGGGGGCGAAAGCAAGGCGGGGAAGCCAAGTGCGCCGCAGATCGCGAACGGAGCGGAGTTGCCGAAGGGGACGCAGGGCGGGAAGGCTTCGACGGAGGAGTCGAAGAAAGAAAACAAGCCGAGCATCGCGGATCGTGAGGGATCGATGAGCAAGACGGAGCCGAAGGCGGCTGATGAAAGCGCCAAGCCAGCACCGCCGTCGCCCGGCGGGATGAAACTGCCGACAACACAGCTGGCAGCGGCCGCGTCGAAGAAGAAAGAGGGTGAGGAGGAGGCGAAGCCGGCGGAAACTCAGGCGCAGCAGAAGATGGACGAGGCAATTGACGAGCAGAAGCTGCTGCTGGCGGAGTTTGCGAAGGTTTCCGACGAACTGGCGGCCGTGCTGGCGAGCCTGGAGGCGAGCACGTTTGTGAAACGCCTGAAAAAGGCGTCACGGGACCAGATGATCGCCGCGAAAGACCTGAACACGAAGACGCTGAGCGCCTTCGGCCTGGACCGCAAGCCGGTGAAGGAGGCCGCGGACATCGCCGAGCACGAAAAGAAGCAGAGCGAGGTGGTGCGCCTGATTCAGAGCGATCTGGAGGCCTACTATGCGCGCAAGCCGGAGATGCATTTCAAGAACGTCATCGGGCAGATGAAAGACACGCAGGTGGTGAAGGTGCTGCAGTATCTGGGCGATCAGGCGGCGGTGAACCTGAGTGGCAGCAGCATGGCGGGCGCGGAGTTCTGGGCGGACACTTTTGACCGCTGGGCGGAGGAAATGGTGGCGGCGAGCGAGTGCAAGGCGTGCAGCTCGTGCAGCGCCGACAGCCTGCCGCCTGAAATCGTGCTGCAGGTGATGAAGGCGCTGCGTGATGAGATGAAACTGCGTGACGAGACGCGGGAGCTGGAGAATGCGAAGCCAGCGCTGAAGAGCGCGGAGCACGGGCGGCAGGCGGCGAACCTGGCCTCGAAGCAGTTCGGCATCCAGGCGAGCGTTCGAGGCGCGTTCGACGACATCCTGCACCTGCCGCAGGGGAAGGACAAATTCAGCCGCGAACTGCGACTGCTGGGCGCGACCATGGACGTGATGATGGAAGCCGCAGGCCTGCTGGACAAGGCCGACACTGGAGATCCGGCGATCGCCGCGGAGACGGAGGCGATCGAGCTGTTGCTCCAGGCCAAACGGCAGGGTTCCAAGGGCGGTGGCGGCGGGGGATCGAATCCCGGTGGCGGCGGCACGGCGGCGGCAGCGTCGGAAGCGGCGCTGGCGGATCTGGGCGACGGTTCAGACGCCGAGACAAAGGCTGAAGCGCGGCCGGTGGGCCAATCGACCGGAAAAGCCGGACGGGAGCTGCCGGAGGAGTTCAAGACGGGACTCGATGCCTATTTCAACAAGCTGGAGGCCGGTGATCGATGATGCGGCCTGCGCTTGTCCTCACTCTCTGGCTTGTTCTCTCCGGTTTCGCGGCGGCGCAGACCTATCACACCCGTGCGGAGTTGAAAAAGCCGCTTTCGGACCAGGTGGAGAAGGCGCTGGGCGAGTTCATCGAGCTCTGCGGCCCGGAAAAGCAGAAGCAACTGGCCGCGCACATGGAGGAGGTGATCAAGGCCATCGATGACGCGGCGAAGCTGACGGCGGATGAAAAGGCTGCCCTGCAATCCGCGGCAGACAAGGCGGTGGAAGGTGCCGTGAAAGCCTGGAAGCAACCGGCCACGCTGGCGATGCGGACGTATCTTTCGCGCACGTCTGAAACGGCGGCCTTGCGTCATGTGGGGACGTGGAAGCCTGAAATCGCCGCGTCGAACGAGCCGGTGGAAGGCTGGACGCCGCCACAGGAGGACCAACAGTGGCTCGCCACGCTGGAAAGCACGCTGGGCGCAGAACGATTCAAGGCCTGGGGTGATGTGGAGGCGAAGGCAAAGACGGAACTTGGCAACGAAATCGACCGTTATCTCACGCGATGGGGTGGAGAGGCCCGAGGACCGATGAACGACGACTTGCAGGCAAAGATCACCCTGATGAAGACCGCGCTGAAACTCGATGAAGCGAACGGGAAGGCGCTGGAGAAAGCGGCGGACGCGCTGCTGACGCGGCTGGTGGACTCGGAGCGCAAACGCGCGGCGGAGATGCTGCGCACGATGGTTCCGGCGGCACGGAAGAACATCATGGGCCGCAGCTATTTCTATGTGCGCTTT
This sequence comes from Prosthecobacter sp., assembly GCF_014879935.1. GTDB lineage: Bacteria > Verrucomicrobiota > Verrucomicrobiia > Verrucomicrobiales > Verrucomicrobiaceae > Prosthecobacter. The sequence goes on along the minus strand of NZ_JACSRD010000195.1, from coordinate 48,857 downwards.
GACCGGCCGCGTGGGGAGGCCTGGGACAAGCTCTGGCAGGAAACTGCGGCCAAGGTGCTGCCAGCGCCGCTGATGACAGCCTGGCTCAAGGTGGAGGCGGAGGAGCATGCGAAGCTCCAGGCGGAGCTGGAGGACATGATGAAGCCGTCAGAACAGCAGGCGCGGCAGCAGATGGAGACCGCCTTGAACACGGAGATCGACAACATGGCCGTCACGTTGAACCTGGACAAGGAAAGGCAGAAGGCGCTGGAGACGCTGTCGAAGGAGGCGATCGACCAGTCATTGCAGCAGGCACGCACAGGCTGGCTGCAACAGGCACGCAACTACACGGCCACGGAACGCAAGCGGGTGGCCGGGAATGTCTATTTTGGCGTCAGCGAGGAGCAGGCGGCCGGAGCGCTGCCAGTGTGGAAGGATGGCTTGAAAAAGATCCTCTCCGAGGCCGAGCTGGCTCATCTGGAGTCGGACACGACCCAGCGCAGGGAACGCACGACCCGGGCGACGGCACGGGCCTGCCTGGCGGAAATGGACAAGACGCTGGTCCTGAGCGCCGGGCAACGCGACAGGCTCGAACCGCTGCTGATGACGGCGATGGAGCCGCTGATCGGCCAGCGCAGCCAGCAATACTGGAGCTACAACCCGGTGCAGTTGTTCCAGCGGGCCGGAAAGGTGGAGGAGAAGCTCGTGCGCGACATCCTGGATGACAAACAGCACGCACGCTGGGTGGAACTGGTCAGGCCGGCGGGAGGCTCGTCGCGCAATGCCATTCCAAAGGCCTCCACCTCCGGCGAGGTCGGAGACATGGAGGTGGCGATCGCCGCGCACCTTTACAAACTGTTCGTGACCGAGCGCAAACGGGTGCTCGAAAACATGATGCCGCTGGTCGAGGACGCCCAGCGCGTGCTGAGCCTGCCTCCAGACGTGGTGGCCCGTCTCACCACGGCGGCCAAAGGGGCCGTGGAAGAGAGCCTGGGGCTGTGGCGGCAGAACACGGAGCGCTATGTGCGTCAGACGGTGCAGTCAGCCACGCCGAAAAACGTCCTGCAGGCCCTCGCGGCCACGGAACGGGTCTCTTTTGGCCGGATGGAAGGCGCCGCGCAAAATTCAGCGCTGTGGCAGACGGCTCTGAGCACCAGCCTCGATGCCGGGCAGCGCCAGCGGCTCAAGGAGGTGACGGATGCGCGACTGAAGTACCGCCTGGGGGCGATGGCGGCCATGAGCGTGTCGGAACTGGATCGCCGTCGCCGCCTGAGCACGGATCAAAGCGCGAAGCTCGAGGAAGCGATCCGGAACGTCGTGGCCGAGTATCTGCCGGAGATCGAGCGCCACATGTCGTTCCAGTGGTTCCTGCAATACTACTACGCGCTGGTGCCGCTGGGCGGAGTTCCGGAGAAGGAGTTGCAGGCGATCCTGACGCCCGAGCAGTGGAAGCTGGTCAAAGAACGCGACCTGCCCGACGCCATGCAGTATTGGGAGGGCATCAAGACCAGCCACGACCAACGCCTGAAGCAGGGCGGGAACGCGGGGCAGAACTTGTTTAACGGAGGAATGATCATCGACCAATGAACAAGAGCGAAGAGCGAAGGGCGAAGGGCGAAGGGCACTGGCAGCGAATGGCCCTTGTTGCGATTTATGGCTGGGGTGCTGCCCTTTGCCCTTCGCCCTTTGCTCTTCGCGCCCAAGACCCCGCCCTGCGCTTCGGCGGCGCCATTCCGCAGGAGGTGGAGACGGTGTATGAGCGCGGTCTGGCGTGGCTGGCGTCGAAGCAGTCCGACCAAGGCGGCTGGCAGGGCAGCAACGATGGCGCGGGCGTGGATGGCATCTGTGTCATGGCGTTTCTGGCCAGCGGGGAGGATCCGAACTTCAGCCGCTACGCGCCGAACATCCGGCGTGCGCTGCGGGCGATGATCCGGTCGCAGGACGCCACCACGGGTTACCTGCCGAACAGCATGTATCATCATGGTTTCGCGATGCTGGCCCTGTCCGAGGCCTATGGAGCGGTGGACGAGGCCCTGCTGTGGGAAGGAGAGAAACCGGTGCGCACGATCGGACAGGCGCTCGATCTGGCCATCCGCTGCGCCGGCACCGCGCAAAAGGTGAACCGCTGGGGCGGCTGGCGGTACATGCCCAACTCCACGGACGCTGACACCTCGGTGACGGGCGCCGTGCTGATGGGCCTGCTGGCCGCACGCAACGCAGGCATGGAAGTGGCCGACGAGGTCATCGACGCCGCGCTGGAGTACATGCGCCGCAGCACGGGGAAGGACGGCAGCGTGGCCTATGCCGGTGGTTTTGGCGGCTTTGGTGAGTCGATGAACCGCAGCGCCATCGCCACGCTGGTGGCCGCGGTGTCGAAGCACAAGGACAGCGATGAGTTCAAGGCCACCCTGAAGCACATCACCGACCGCCTGGAGCACAACGAGGGCAACTACAGGGAGTACTTCCGCTACTACATGGCGCAGGCCTTGTTCCAGAGCGACTACGCGTCGTGGCAGAAGTGGAACACCGCCACCGCCCGCGCGCTGGGCGACACACAGGCGGCGGACGGCAGCTTCAACAACGACGCCTACGCCACCGGCATGTCCCTGCTGGCGTTGGGGCTCAATTATCGCTTCCTGCCCATCTACGAACGCTGACGCGGCATGACGAACCCCACTCCAGCCACGAACCCCCGAGACGGCAGCCCACGCGCCGGTCTGCGGCTCCATTCGTCATTCGCCATTCGTCATTCGTCAATTTTCACCACGTTTGTCCTCCTTCTCAGCATCACCCTCCTCCCCGCCTCCGAGCTGCACTGGGAGAATGGCGAGTGGATCGGCGGTCATCCGATGGAGATCACGAACGACCACGTGGTGTGGCGCTCGGAAATTTTCACCGAGCCGCTGAAGGTCAGTCTCAGCGTGCTGCGGCGCATCCGCAAACTGCCGGAAGACCGGCCGACGAAGGAGACCTTCAGCCTGCGCATGGCGGACGGATCGCGGCTTTACGGCAGCATCATCGCCATGGATGCGAAGACGGTCACGGTGAAGGCGGCCCGTTTCGGCACGATCAAAATCGAACGCAGCGCCGTGGCCAGCATCAAGCGGCTCAAAGGCGCGGGACTGCTCTTCGCCGCGCCCACCAGCACCAGCGGCTGGGTGGAAAAAGACGTCAAAAACAACAACAAGCTCTGGCGTGTCGTCGGAGGGGCCGCGTTGAAGCAGTTTGGGTGGAACCGCAGTGTGACCCTGCCGCTGGAGCTGCCGGAGCTGGTGGAGATGCAGTTCGATCTCTCCGCCACGGTGCGGCCGGAGTTCAAACTGACGCTGAAGGCCTCGGCGACCGAACAAATCAGCATCGAGACCTGGATGGACGAGCTGGTGCTGAACGGGCGCTCGTTTCAAGCGCTGCGGACTTTGAAGGAGAGTGATCACCGCGCGACGCTGACGCTGGTATGGAACCGCAAGACCGGCCTCTGCGCGGTTTACAGCGCCGACGGCAAAAAACTGGCCGAAGCCAGCGAACGTCCGCCCGAGGCAGCCAAAAAAGAGGACACCAAGGCTGCGAACGATGCGAAGCCGGCCGGCGGCGGCCTGTTCGGCGCCCTTCTCGGCGTGGTGCAGGGGGCGGCACAGGCACAGATCAATGCCCTGCGAGTCCAGGCCGAAGCACGCGGCCAGCCGCAGCCGGAAACGATGTCCGCCGGAGTCACGCTGCTAAACAAAGGCCCCGATTTGCGGCTGGAGGGCCTGCGCATCCGCGAATGGAGCGGTGTGCTGCCCACGGATCTGACCAACTCGCGACCCCGCGTGGAATTGAGCGACGGTCATCATCTCAAGGCCTCCGTCGTCAGCGCAGACGCGGCCGGTTTGACGCTGCGCAGCAAGGACAACGGCAGCCAGACCACGCTGTCGTGGGACAAGGTGCTGGCGATCGAGATGGAGCCGCATTCGCCGTTCTTTGGGTCGCTTTCGCCAGGCACGGAGCTGTGGTTCGCCGACGGCGAGTGGATCTCCGGCCTGCTGCTGCACCTGCGCAATGAAGTGGCCACGATGGTGACGGGCTGGTGCAAAGATCCCGTGTCCTTCAAGTTCGGGGAGGCCCGGCGGTTCGATCTGCGCGAAAACAAACCCGGACCTTCATCGCCGCCACTCAACACGCTCGATGTCCTGACGATTGGCGACAGCAAAAAGGCGCTGCACGGCACGCTGGATGGCGACGGCCAGCCACAACCCAGCTGGCGCGTGGTTGGTGGCTTGCATTCAGCCCGCATGATCAATGCCGGCAGCTTCCAGATCACCCGTGCGGCCCGGCCTCAGGCCGATGACACGCGTGCCGCTGCCTTGTTCTACCTGAGCAGCGGTGACACGCTGCCGGGAACACTCCGTGCCATCGACTCCAGGCAGGTGGACATCGATTCCAGCGTCTCGAGTGTGAAGCATCTGCCTGCCGACAAGCTGCAGGCGATTCAATTCGGCGGAGCGCCTCTGAATCTCGATGGCTTCGAAGATCCCGGCTGGCAGCGCATCCGTGGCGGTGCCAGCACGGTCAAGCGCAGTGGCAAGGCGGCGCTGGAGCTGGAGCCCGGCGGCTCGTGGGCGCATCCTTCGTTCATGCAGGTGAATGAGATCAGCTTCTCGCTGCTGAGCACCGGCTTCAACGCGCTGCGGGTGCGCCTGTTCTGCGAAGGCGTGAATCCCGCCGCGCCCAGCACGAACCTGCTCTTCGGCCACATGGGCAGCGAGGTGTGCTTCGGACTCGAAGCCAGCGGTGACCAGATGGACCGGCAATTCCGCGTGAGCAGCAGCGGACCTGCGAATGTGCGCATCGTGACCGGCGAAAACGACCTCGAAATCTTCATCAACAACGTGTCCGCCCGCAGGATCAATCTGGGAGCGAAGCCGCGTGGCGGCGGCGGCATCATCATCGAGCCTTTCAGCCTCTGGGGAAATGGCGAGCGGCAGGTGAAGATCCAGGAATTCAGCGCCCGCATCGCCCCCGGCCGCGTGGCGGTGCCGATCGTGGACACCAAGTCGAAGGAGCACGCCCTGACCGTGCCACGCTTCCGCAAGGAGGATCCGCCGCGCCATGCTTTGCTGGCGGCGAACGGTGATCTGCTGCGTGGCGTGATCGAAGCCGCCACGGCGCGGCATTTCGCCATCCGCTCCGGTTTGGAGACGATCCAGGTGCCACGGGACCGCGTGAAGGCCGCCGTCTGGCTGGTGCAGCCGGCGGATGCAGTGAGCGCCGCCTTCGCCGCGGAGCAAGCCGTGCCGCCTGTCATCACGCACTGGCTGCTGCTCAACAACGGCGGCCGTCTCGGCCTGAAGGTGGACCGTTTCGATCAAGACGCGGTCGTCGGCAAAAACGAGCTTCTGGGCGACTGCCGCGTGCCGCTGCCGCAAGTCCACATCATCCGCACCACCACTCCACCGGAAAGCGCCGCCCTGGCCGCCCTGCGGGACTGGAAGCTGAAGTATGCGCCTGAACCGGTGCTGCCGGAGTCAGGCGGCCAGAGTTCACCGCTGCTGAACCAGCCCGCGAAGACCTTCAAACTGCCGCTGCTGGCGGGTGGGGAGCTCGATCTGGCGCAGGAGAAGGGCAAAGTCCTGGTGCTCGACTTTTGGGCGACGTGGTGCGGCCCGTGCATCAAATCGCTGCCAGACATGATCGACCAGATGGCGGGTTTCGATCCACAAAAGGTCCGCTTCATCGGCGTGAACCAAGGCGAGGCGAAGGAGCAGGTGAAAACCTTCCTCGAAACGCGTGGCTGGAAGTTTGAGGTGGCTTTTGATGCCAACCAGCGCATCGGCCAGTCCTTCGGCGTGGAAGGCATCCCCCACACCGTCATCATCGATGAGCACGGCAGCGTGGCCTATGTGAAGACCGGCTACGAGCCTGATGGTGCGAAGAAGATCGCCGAAACCGTGAAGAAGCTGCTGGAGAAGTGAGACCGGCGGCGTTTGGAGCAGGCGCGAAAAAATACCTTCTGATGACCGACCCCGGCCGAAACTACCTCTCCTGGAAGATCTGGGCCGTGTATGCGGCCCTGTTTGGCATTTCGATCCCGTGGTACTGGCCGGTGGAGGATGCGCGGACGCTGGGCGGCTTTCCGCTGTGGGTGGTGGTCTCCATTCTCGGCTCAGCGGCCATCTCAGTCTTCACCGCCTGGCTGTTTCTGCGCTGCTGGCCGGCCGATGAGGAGGACGAGGCGGCATGATCCTGGCGGCGGCAGCGGATGTGATCCCTTTCGGCCCGTGGGCGATGGTCTTCATCGCCCTCTACCTGCTTTCCATGGTGCTGATCGGCTGGCTGGGCATGCGGGCACGGCAGGAGAACACGCTGCGCGATCATTTCATCGGCGGCTCGGGCGTGGGCTTCTTTGTGCTGCTGCTGACCTTGTTCGCCACGCAGTACAGCGGGAACACGATCCTGGGTTTCTCGGGCAAGGCGTATCGCATCGGCTTCGCGTGGCTGACGTGCGTGCACTTCATGACGGCGATCATCGTGACCTACCTGCTGTTTGCGCCAAAGCTGTTCAAGCTGGCGAAGCAGCACGCGTTCGTCACGCCGACGGACTATTTGCAGCATCGCTTCAATCACCGCGGGCTGAACCTGCTGGCGACGCTGATCATGGTGGCGTCACTGTCGAATTTCTTCCTCGCCCAGCTCACGGCGATGGGACGTGCGGTGGAAGGGCTCACGACCCTGCATCCGGAGACGGCCTTTGCCTGGGGCGTGGTCATTCTGGCGGCGATCATGCTGGTGTATGAGACGATGGGCGGCTTCCGTGCCGTGGCGTGGACGGATGTGATCCAGGGCGGGGTGCTGGCGCTGGGTTTCGCCGTGCTGCTGGTGCTCATCTTCAAGGAATACGGCTCGATGGAGGAGACGACGCGCAGATTGCTTCAATCCGCGCCCGAGAAGGTGCGGCCGCCGAAGGGCATCGAACTGCGCAACTGGATCAGCTACATCTTCCTGCTGGGTGTCGGGGCGGCCTTGTATCCACAGGCGATCCAGCGCATCTACGCGGCCAGGTCAGCCGCGACTCTGCGCAAAAGCATGGCCGTCATGGCCTTCATGCCTCTGGGCACGGCCTTGATCGCGGTGCTGGTGGGCGTGACCGCGGCCGCGCATCTCTCCAGCGAGCTGCAAGGTGCCAGCACCGACGCGGTGCTCGGCGTGATGCTGCGCCACGTGCAGGAGCAAAGCCTCTTTGGCCATGCGGTCGTGGTGGTGGTCTTTGCCGCCGTGCTCGGTGCCATCATGTCCACCGCCGATTCCGCGCTGCTTTCGATCTCCAGCATGGTCACGAAGGACCTGTATGCCGGTTTTGTGAATCCCACGATGGAGCAAGGGGCGCTCACGCGGCTCGGGAAATGGATCTCCACCGTCTTCATGGTCACTCTGGCGGCCCTGGCTGTGTGGCTGAACAATTCCGGCACGAAACTGACGCTGGTGGAGCTGCTGGAGATGAAATTCGACATGCTGCTGCAGCTCGCGCCGGCCTTCATGATCGCGATTCATTGGAAAGGCATGCGGTCCGGCCCGGTTTTCGCCGGAATGCTCGTCGGACTGGTGTTTGCGCTGTCCTTTTTCTGGGTTCCGGCCCAAGGCGGCGGCTTCATGACCGCGCTGAAGACTTCGGGCTTCCATCCCGGGCTGTATGCGCTGCTTTTGAACATCGTGATCGGCGTCGCAGGTTCGTGGATCGAAAATGCCCGCCGCTCCAGTACGTGAAACAGGCGCGACCCCCATGAAAAGATCGCGCCTGCGTGGTTCAAGTGATCGGAAACTCCCCGGATGCGCAGAGGCGTTCGGCAACAGCCGCCGGCATCCGGGAAGCCCGGGGACCACTAGAAGTTGACCCGGATTCCGCCCTTCACGTAGTGGGCGTTCTGGCCGCCGTAGTGGCCTTCATAGCCGGCATATCCCGAGATGGATTTCGCGAAGGAGTAGCTGGTGTTGAAGCGCACAACGGCCTGGGTGTCGCTGTTTCCGGCGAAATTGACCGGATAGTTCACCGTGGGCACGGAGGCGATGTTCACCGCCATGGCGCTCTTATCATTGACCAGGAGCTGCTGCACGAAGGCGGCGAGTTCCACGCTGAACGGACGGCCGGCTAGTTCGGTGCTCCACAGGGCGGAGAGACCCGCCTCGGCCATGAAGCGGCGGTCGCTGTAACCACCGACGTTCAGGGCGTCAATGGCACCCGATTCGCTGAAGCCACCAACGCTGGTGTCCGAATACGTGAGGGACAGGCGTGGGGCGATGGAGACATCACCGACGCGCCAGCCTTTGTATTGAACACCGAGGAAGCCGACGTAGCTGCTGGCATCGGTGGAGCCGGTGACGACGCCGTTCACCGTCTGACGGGTGAGGTCGAAGTCCTGGCTGTAGTAACCGAAGCTGCCGAAGACGGTGAAGCTCTTCGCCACGGTGAAGCGACCGAACAGCATGGCACCGAAGCCTTCCGACTCCGCATTGCCGAGCGGGGCGCTGATGCTGCCCTCGCTCATGCTGCCGGCGATGCCGACGGTGTGGTCTTCAGAAGCGAGGAAGTTCAGCCCCGCGTAGTAGTCGTTGCGGCTGACGTCGGCATTGTCCGCCGTCGTCTGGTTGCCGTAGGTGTAGCCGACGAACATGGACATGTACTCAGGAGAGTCGGTGGGGCTGTCCTCGCTGATCTGGGCCGGAAGGTAGGTCATTGGAGACACACGGTCCTGGATGCTCTGCACCAGCACCTGGTTGCCCAGGAAGGCATAGTCGGAGATGGAGCCGTAGTAGTCAGGGACGTACTTGGCGAGGTCGCTGGAGGCGCTGCCGGTGGCATCGATGATCTGCCTGGCCAGGAAGCCGACGTTGGAGAAGGTGCGGTCAGAATCGATCTGATTCGTCACGCCTGGGCCCACAGCGGCGAAGGCGACGCTGAAGAGCGCGGCGGCGGCACCGCTCTGGTTCGCATTGGCACCCAGTTCGGAGAAGGTGCTGGTCGGACCATTGAGGCCGGTGGCGGTGATGTCGCCCGTGTTCACATCGAACACGACAGCGGCATTGGTCACAGGCAGACCTGCACCGGCTGCGCCGTCCGCGTCGAAGGTCACGCTGTTAAAGTAGCCCGTGGAGCGGATGGGAGCGCCGAGATTGGTGGCGATGATCTGGAAGCTGTCGCCCTGGGAGGGCAGGAAACCGTTGAAGCCCTGAACATTCAGCACGCTGGTGGCGATGTTGAGCGTCACCGTGCCGGTGGTGGTGACCTGGTCGTGGCCGAACGATCCTGGAGGCACGTTGTTGACTCCCGGACCGGCAAGGCCGCCGATCTCCATGTTCGCCGTGGCGTTTTCCACGTAGTTCCCGACGATGGCCAGGATGCCCGGAGATGCACCAGGCGCGAGCGTGCCGTTGTTGATGAAGTCGCCGTTCACAGTGAGGAAGCCGCTCACGGTGGAGCCGTTCGGATTGGTGAAGCTGCCGCCTGTGTTCACCGTGCCGCCCACAGGGCCGACACCGTTGAGGACGTCATAAACGATGCTGCCGTTGGTCAGGTCCAGCGTGCCGCCGGAGTTCACGGTGATCGTGTTGCTGTCCAGAACGCCGCCGCCGGTGACGGTGAGGTTGTTGTCCACCGTGGTGGTGTCCGTGGTGGTGGTGCCACCGCCGACACTCACGCTGCCGCCGCTGAGATTGGTGTTCGGAGCGTTGAGGGTGCCGGTGAAGCCGGAGCCGTTGGTGACGATCAGCCTGCTGGCGTTCGTGTTGACCGTGCCGCCGCCGAGCAGCGTCTGGAAGGTCTCGTTGCCGCCATTGAGGTTGAGCGTGCCATCGACGGTCACCGAAGCGGTGTCGAGGATCAGTTCAGGGGCGCCAAGGCTGAGCGTGGAGCCGGCTGCCACGTTGATGGTGCTGGCATCCACCGTGCCGTTCAGCGTGACAGCACCCGCTGTGTTAAGCGTGCCCGCTCCCAGCTTCGCGTTGAGCACGGAGCCGTTGTTCAGGTTGTAAGTCGCTGCGGTGAGCGTTCCGGTGCCATTGATGGTGCCGGTGTTGGTGAGGGAGGCGATTGTGTCATCGACCGAGCCGAGGTTCAGCGTGCCGTCATTGGTCACTGCCGTGGTGAGGTCGAGACCGCCGTTGCTGCTGTCCAGCGTGGCCGCCGCAGCGATGCTGACAGCCCCGCTCTTCACACTGCCGGTGAGTTCCACCGTTCCAGCGTTGATGCTGGTGCTGCCGATGTAGGTGTTGGCGCCCGCGAGCACCACTTTGCCCGTGTGGTTCACGTCACCGATGGTGAGCGAGCCATTGCTGATGACACCGTTCATGACGGCCCAGTCCACGTTGGCGGCCACGTTGTTAGCCGGATCGGCGTCATTGGCCTTCACGAGGATCGTGCGGTTGCCGCCGCTGAGATTGATGTTGTTTTCGAAGTTCACCTTGTCCGTGGCATGCTTGGAACCAAAGATCAGTGCGTTGCTGTTCTGCACAAAACTACCGCTGCCCCAGACCATTGTCTGGCCGTTGCTGAGCTTCACATTGAGCTGACCATCCGCAGCTGCGAAGCCGCCACTGCCTGTCCACTGCACACGATTGCTCTGCGGACCAACGTAACGGGTGAAGTCCCCATTGGTCATCAGCACCGCATCAGACGTCGCAGTGCCAGCGAAGTTCACGTTGCTGTTCTCATTGATGCCAGTGCGGTCTTGCGCCTGAAGCGTCCCGCCTTCGAGGATGGTCTGGCCCGTGTATGTGTTGAAACCATTAAACTGCACCAGACCGCTTTGGATGTGAATGCTGGCCCCGGTGCCAGTGCCAGGCGCAATCGCTCCGCCCGCAGGAAGAATGGATGCCGCACTGTCATCGGCTATGGAGCCATTGAATGTGATTTTATTCCCCGTGCCTGGATTGAGATTAACGGTGGCTCCCGTCATCATGAAAAGATCCGAACCTGCGCCCACACCACTTTTTCCTGCGACGGTGCCGCTGTCTGCCGCCTGACCGCTGCCGCCGACGGCATTGTTGCCATCAAAGAGGGCATTGCCTGTGATGTTAAGCGTACCACCGGTCCTGACGAAAATCGCTCCGCCAAAGCCGCTGCCGCCATTGCCACCCGCAGTGGGAGTCAAATTGTCAACGCCACTGGTTCCAGTGCCGCCGCCAAAACCGCCTGATCCGCCAGCGCCGCTGGAACCGTCCAAGCCGTCGTCACGCTTTCCTCCGGGCAAAGCTGCGTAGCCAGGTGACCCGGCAACGGGCTGGACAATCTCGGTGTAAGGTGCCTGATAAGCATGCGCCACGGCGTACTTGGGGTCCAGGCTTGGATTGCCATCGGGATCAAAGCCTGCGAGATTTGCCAGCACCTCGGGAAAGAATGCAGCGCTGCCTGTAACAGCAGCGACTGCCGCAATCTCCGCCCAGCCGGTGTAGCTCGCGCCAGTGCCGCCTGCGCCGCCGTTGCCTCCTGAGCCACCGCCAGCACCGAAGCCACCGAGTCCCCCTGAACCGCCACCTCCGGCGTCACCGCCAGCGGCACCACCTTGGAAAAGGGAAAGCGCCCAGTTGGCCCCACCCGCACCGCCGTCGCCGCCATTACCGCCAGCACCACCGCCGTAGCCGAAGGAACCCGTCCCGCCAACGCCACCGGTTCCGCCACCACCGCCACCACCGATTTGACCATCTGCCAGGGCTTTGTCGAAAGCCCCAAGGGCCGCAATCGCTGCCACTTCGTTGACCGCAGCCTGAACCACGGCCGGAACCTTGCCCGACGCCACGTTTGCTGTCACAGGATTCGACGCTGCCGCATTCAGTTCCCCGATGGCAACGATAAGCGAATAGGTATTCTGCTCCACACCGATAATGAGCGAAGGGCTCGAATTTCCACCGTCTCCACCATCTCCGCCGTTTCCGCCTTTGGCACCGACACCGGAGGTGTTGCTTGCTCCGTTTGTTCCCTTTGTTCCTGACGTGCCATCAACCCCAACCAGGAGGTCCAAGGGAGGAGTGACGCCCGATTTACCGTCAGGAAGCAAGGTGCCACCCAGAAAGATGCCATTCAGGGAACCTCCGATTTTTCCAACCCCGCCCTGTCCGCCGACTACGGTGTTCGTCAGTAGGTTCACATTATTCAGGGTGACCGTTGACCCCTCATTCACGAAGATTGCTCCGCCCAAACCAGCACCACCACCGCTCCCGGACCCGCCAACAGTGTTGAAGTTTTGCAGCGTGGCGTTGCTGATCGCCATCGTGCCTGATGTGACGAAATAGCCCACGCTGTTGTTGCCGTTGATCGTGGCGCCGGCGGCGTCAAGACTGTTGCTTCCGTTGAGAAATGTTCCCGGCGTCGGCTCCACCGCCCAGGCGGGCAGGGCGAGGTTCATGGAGAGGACCGCAGCCAGTGCCGCATGCGGCAGCCGGTTGAGGAAGGTCGGCTTGCGCCGCGACTTTCGAGTGTGTTTTCATGGGTATGCACGAGGTCGTGCATCCCGCATCCACAGATTCCCTGTCCGCGTGTTACCTCGCCGATGAATCTTTTTTTGAAGACGCCGTCGCCGCAGCCTCGACGAGCTCGTTTTTCGCCAGTTCCAGCCGCTCTTTCGCGCGTCGCAGCTCATACTGCGTGAATTTGGCGCTGGCTTCGGCACCCCTGGTTTCAAAGGCCCGGATCACCTCCTGCAAGACTGGCAGGGCCTCCTGCGGACGCTGGAGCTTGATGAGCACGTCCGCCAAGTCGGACAGATCCGCCTGGCGCTGCAAGGTGTCCGACTGCCGGACATCGTGGATGGCGGCCAGCTCCCGCAGCCGCGCCTCGGCCTTGTCGAGCTTGGGGATGCTGCGGAGCACGTTGGCATGCAGGCGCAGGAGCTTTTCCGCCTCCACGGGCAGGGTGCCATCCGGCTGGCGCAGACGTTCCAGCCATTCATGAGCCACCACGCCCGCGTCGCGGTGCCGTTTCAGGAACATCAGGAGGGAAACACGGGCTTCCACCAGCTCCCGCGTCCTGGGATGCATTGGGCCGCCCTGCTGGTCGCAAAGCCGCGAGGCATCCCGCAGCAGGGTCAGCCGTCCTTCGCCATCACCTCGCTCTTTGAGGCATCCAAGCATGAACCAAAGGCAGTCGCTGGCGAATCCATCCACGGGTCCGACCGAGCTCCAGTAGCAGTCCAGGGCCTTGTGACCGGCGCTCAAGGCCTCCTCCGTGAGGCCGGCTTCGTGGCAGTTGCGCGCATGCTTCTCGAAGGTAAGCGCCGTGCGCACATGATCGGCACCGATCTCTGTCACGGCTTTTTCGCAGTTTTGCCGGCCAATCTTCAATGCCTCCTCACGGCGTCCGGAACGAAACAGGGCGTTGGCGTGAGTGAATCGAATCCGCAGCACATAACTCTCCTGCAACTCCTCCTTCTCCAGGCTTTCGGCCAGCCGCAGCGCCTCCGCGAGCAGCGGCACTGCCTCAGCGGCCCCGGCATCACCCTGCGCGATGAGGGCGTCTGAGAGTGACACAAGGACCATCGCCAGATCCGGGCTGCCGCCTGGCTCCGGGTGGCTGCGCTGCCAGGCCAGCACCTGCCGCAGCAGCGCGATGGCTTCCTCCCGCCGGCTCTTGTCGGCAGTCAATGTGATCCCCAGATGATGGCGGAGCCGCCAAAGCTCCGGCGCGTCCGCGTCGGCCGCCGCGCCGAGTTCCTTGAGGGTCTTTTCCTGCGCTGCCACCGCCTCGGCACCGCTCTCCTGCAGCCACATGCCGCTGATCAGGGCCGCCTTCCGAACCGGGCTCACGGGATAGTCGCGCACGCGCTGGAGCAGCTCACGCCGAGCGACTTCGGGATCGAACTGACGGCCGTTGCTCAGGTAGTCCAGGCCGTTGAGCGAATCCAGGATGATGGCGGACACGTTTTCCGCCTCATCCCTTTCTCGCAGTGCCTCTGCCTGGGCCTTTTTCGCCTCCCGCGCCTGCCAGACGGACACCACCGTGCCGATGATCAGCGACAAGGACGTGCCCACAATCGCAAACGTGACCGCCTTGTGCCGCAGCGCCAGCTTCCCCAGCCGCTCAAACGATCCCACCGGCCTGGAAAGAATCGGCACTCCCTTCAAAAAGCGCTCCAGTTCATCCGCCAGGAACCCCGCTCCCGGCAGCCGCCGCGCAGGCTGTTTTTCCAGGCAACGCAGGATCAGCGTCGCCAGGTCCGCCTGGATCTCACGGATCGGGGCCATTGACGGCTCCGCCTTCACCGCCTCTTTCTCCCTCGAACGTGAGACCAGCTTCCCCGTCGAGCTCAGTTCCGGCTCCTCCTCCGTGATCCGCTTCATCACCTCCACGGCGCTGCCGCCCTGGAACGGCAGCCGACCGCTGAGCATCTGGTAAAGCATCACGCCCAGCGCCCACACATCACTCGCCGTGGTGATCTCCCGCGCCTTCCCCGCCGCCTGCTCCGGGCTCATGTAATGCGGCGTCCCCACATGCGCCTGGCTGCGTGTGAGCTGGAACTCCGCGTCCAGCACCTTCGCCAGTCCAAAGTCCGACAGCATCGGCTTCCCGCTCACATCCAGCAGGATGTTCGCCGGCTTCAGATCCCGGTGCAGCACCCCGTGCTCGTGCGCATGCTGCACCGCACGGGCGATCCGGCTCATCATCTGCGCCGCCTCACGCTCGGACAAAACGCCCTTCCTCTTGAGCCGGTCGGCCAGCGTGCCGCCCTCCGCCAGCCGCATCGTGTAATACGGCAGGCCCTCCTCCTCCCCGCTGTCATAGATCGGCACGATGTCGGGATGATCGAGCTGCGCGATGGCCTGCGTCTCCGCCTTGAAGCGACCCGCCTCCTCACGCGTGGCAAAGATGGCATTGCGAATGACCTTCAGGGCCACCACGCGCTTGAGCTTCGCATCCTGCGCCTCATACACGATGCCCATGCCGCCGCTGGCGATCTCCCGCACCAGCCGGTAGCCGGCAAACTCACACGGCAGCACCAGAGTGCGCACCGGAGGCCGCAGACTGCCGTCCGGCGGAGCCGTTTCCGCCGCGATGCCCTCATTGAGCAGGCACACCAGGCACACGCCGTCACTCTCCAGCCGGCCAGCGCAGACAGGGCAGAGTTTCTTGGCGGCGGCATCGCTCATGACACAAAAATTCAGCTTAGTTGGCCGACAACAAGCCCACGAGGTAGCGCAGCTCGTCCTCCACCTCGTCGTCGCTGGACACGACGTTTCTGACCTCCTCCCGCAGCAGTGCTCCAAAGCGGCGGCGCAGATCGGTGGACGCTTTCCGCACCGCTCCATGCGTCATTCCGTGTCGTGCGGCCATTTCCTCCCAATCCGGGTTCTGGCCGTCGGTGGCGAAGGTTTTCCGGCGCAACTCCTCCAAAAACGCGCAGCGCTCCCGCACCGCCAGTTCACGCTCCAGCCGGGACATCGCCTGGTCCACCATCGCACGCGCCCAGCCGCGGTCGAAGGCATGATCCGGCGATTCTCCTTCGATCAGGGCCGGTTCATCGGCACGCGAGCCGAATTCATCCACGTCGAGAAGCGGCGCACCGCCGCCCCGCTTCGCCGCATGCGCCTTCTCATGCTCATTGGCCAGCCAGTTGCTGAAGCACCGCAGCAGAAAACTGCGGAAGCGCACCTCCCCGCGCTGCACATGCCGCAGCATCTCGTGGGACAGCAGATGCTCGAAGAAACCCTGCACCGCATCCGCCGCCGCATCGTGATCCACACCACGCTGGCGCATGAAAATGTACAAGGGCCTCCAATAAGCCCGCCCAAGCCGTTCCAAGGCTCCCAGGGCCTCTTCCTCGCCTTTGGCGGCCAGAATCATCGACCACATCGTCGCCGGAAAAAGCCCGCTGTTGGCGGGCTGCTTTTCTGCTGAGGCTGCCAAGGATTCATCGTGCATGACCGGGGCCAGAATACGCGGAAGGAAAACCGCGAAGAAAACAAGATTTGTAAATAGAACGCAAGCCGCTAATCCCCTCATTCGCCGTGACCGACCTCATCGCCCTCGACAAACGCCATCTGTGGCACCCCTTCACGCCGATGCAGCCTTGGTGCTCGCCGGATCATGAGCCGCTGCTGCTCGTTTCAGGCAACGGCTGCACGCTTCGTGACCAGCATGGCCGTGAATACCTCGACGGCAACGCGTCGATCTGGACCAACATCCACGGCCACGGCCATCCCGTGATCAATGAGGCGATCATCGAGCAGCTCGGCAAGGTGGCGCACACGTCGTTTCTCGGCTTCACGCATGAGCCGGCCATCCGACTGGCGAAGGAACTCGTCGATCTCGTGCCGGGCGGGAAACTCACACGTGCCTTCTTCACGGACAACGGCTCCACCGCCATCGAATCCGCCGTGCGCATGGCTTTGCAGTTCTGGAAGCAGAACGGCAGGCAGGAACGCGACACCTTGATCGCCTTCGACCGCGCCTATCACGGCGACACGCTCGGCGCGGCCAGTCTCGGCGGCATACCTCTTTTCAAAGGCAGTGGCAATGACTTCGGCTATCGCGTGGTGACCGTGTCGTCCATGGACGAGCTGGCGGGCCTCGCGGCGGATCGCGTCGCCGCGGTGATCCTTGAGCCGCTCATTCAAGGCGCGGCCGGCATGCGTTTGTGGCCGCAGGGCATGTTGAAGTCACTCGACGCCTGGTGTGACGCCCACGATGTGTTTTTGATCCTCGATGAGGTCATGACCGGCTTCGGACGCACTGGCAAAATGTTCGCGTGCGAGCATGAGGACGTCGTTCCGGACTTCCTCTGCCTCGCCAAAGGCATCACCGGCGGTTATCTGCCGTTTGCGGCCACTTTGACGACGGAACGCGTGTTTGAAGGCTTCCTCGGCGATCCGGGCGAAGGCCGCACCTTCTTCTACGGCCACAGTTATGCCGGCAGCCAGCTCGGTTGTGCCGCCGCGCTGGCCAGTTTGCGCGTTTTTCGCGATGAACGCGTGCTGGAGCAGCTTCCCGCCAAAATCGCGCGCCTCCGCGACGGCCTCCGTGATCTGCCGGCCTTCCGCCAATGCGGCATGATCGCGGCGATCACCGTGGATTCGCCAGATCCGAGCGCAGGCGTGAAAATCTGCCTCGCCGCGCGCAAACACGGCCTCCTGACACGTCCCGTCGGCAACACCATCGTTCTGATGCCGCCGCTGTGCGTGACGCTGGGCGAAATCGACCGCATGACCGCCGCCCTGCGTGCCGCTTTGGCGGAGGTGGCTCCTACTGAAAGCACGGCTTGAGTTTTTGTCCTGGCACTCCAATTTTCCGCCATGTCGATGTCTGCAACACGTCTCACTCCAGCGCGAATTCTTCGAGAACTGGCGAAGATGAGCGTCGTCGAAGTGGAAGGTGTCATGGGGAGGCTCCAGAAGATCACGGCGGTAAAGCGGGGTGCTTTGAAGCCCAGCGAGGCCCGGCTGCTGGAGGTGATCAATGCCACACTGCCCGCCGGGGAGCGGGCGGAGTATCGAAAGCTTGTGAACAGGCGCAGAAACGGCACGCTCACACCGGCTGACCAACGCAGACTGCAACATCTCTCCGACCAGGTGGAAACACTGCATGCCCGCCGTGTGCAGAGCGTGGTCAGGCTGGCGGCGCTGCGAAAACTGACCGTGGCTGAAGTGATGAAACAGCTCGGTCTGCCCTCCCTCGTCACCGTGCATGGCTGACACCGTCAGTGTGGCGCTGCGCCGGCTGGTCCGCGCCCGTGCGCACGGACGCTGCGAATACTGCCAGACGCCTGAGGCTTTTGCCCCCGAGGCATTTTCAATAGAGCACATCATTCCACGCAGCAAACGAGGCACCACTCATGCAGGCAATCTCGCCTTGTCCTGCCAGGGCTGTAACAACCACAAATTCACACGGACACGTGCTGTGGATCCCGTGACCGAGCTTCCCACGGCTCTGTTTCATCCGCGTGCGCAACGCTGGAAAGAGCATTTCGCGTGGTTGCCGGACGCGAGACGCCTTGTCGGTCTGACGCCTGCTGGACGTGCGACGGTGGAGACACTTCGTTTGAACCGTCCGGGACTGGTGAATCTGCGCGCGGCGCTGATCGCCGTCGGCATTCATCCGCCTGTTTGAGCCCAGCCAATCACGAACCGATCAGCTTGTAGAACACCCAGCCAAGGAGACCGGTGGCCGGGATGGTCATGACCCAGGCCCAGACGATGCTCTCGATGAGCGGCCAGCGGATGGATCCCCAGCGCTTTGCCGCGCCGACGCCCATGATGGAGGTGGTGATCGTGTGCGTGGTGGAAACCGGCATGCCCATGTAGCCCGTGGTGGCCAGGATGGTGGCCGCAGTCGTTTCCGCGGCGAAGCCGTGCACGGGCTTCATCTTCACCATCTTGTGGCCCAGCGTCTTGATGATGCGCCAGCCGCCCGCATACGTTCCGGCAGCCATGACAAAGGCGCAGGTCATGATGATCCACAGCGGAATGCTGGCGCCTTTGTCCTGGATTTTGAGGAAGCCCAGCCAGGAGGGCAGGCTGTCGAGATCTCCCGCCTGCGTCGCTCCATAAAGCGTGAGCATGATCACGCCCATGGTCTTCTGCGCGTCCGCCATGCCGTGGCCGAAGCCCATGTACGCGGCGCTGAAGATCTGCAGATTGCCGAAGGTCGTGTTCACCGTGCGCGGACGCCAGTTCCGGATCAGCCAGAACAGGAAGCCCATGATAAAGAACCCCACCACGAGGCCGAGCGCCGGGGAGGTGATCATCGGGATGACCACCTTGTGGTAAATGCCCTCCATGCTGACCTTGCCGGTCACCTTGTCCACCTTCTCACGGGACCAGATCAGCACGTTCCAGTTTCCCTTGGCCGCGGCGAGGCTCGCTCCGATGAGGCCGCCGACCAGCGCGTGCGTGGAGCTCGATGGCATGCCGAACCACCACGTGATGAGGTTCCACACAATGCCGCCCAGCATGGCGCACAGGATCGTGATGGTCGTCACGGCCACCACCTTGTCATCGACAATGCCGCTGTGGATCGTCTTGGCCACGGCCTGGCCGAAGAACGCGCCGACCAGGTTCATCCCGGCGGCCAGCACCAGCGCCTGCCGTGGCGTCAACACCTTGGTGGAAACGACCGTGGCGATGGCGTTCGCCGTGTCGTGGAAACCGTTGATGTACTCGAAGGCGAGCACGACAAACAGCACGAAGAAGAGCAGGAGCAACGCGGTGGTCATGGGGCGCGAGGCGCTGCGGATCAGGAGTTCTTCAACACGATGTGGGCGACGACGTTTCCGGCATCACGGCAGCGGTCCACCACCTTCTCAATGAGGTCGTAGAGGTCCTTCAGGATGACGATGAGCACCGCGTCCTTTTCCGCGGTGTAAAGCCGGCGCAGGCAGTCTAGCATCAGCTTGTCCGCGTCGCCTTCGATCTGCTGGATCTGCTCGTTGAGGCTCTTCACGCGCTCCAGGTGCAGCTTCTGGCGCAGCTCGGTCACGATCGTCACCACGATGTCCGCCGCGGCGCCCATGTGCTTGATCTGGGCGGAGAAGTCGGTGCCAGCCACCCGCTCGCGGCAGATGAGCACGCGTTCGGCGATTTTTTCGACCGTTTTCGGGATCTTATAGAGAGCATTGGCCAACGCCTCGATGTCCTCACGCTCCAGCTCGGTGACAAAGGTCTTGCACAGCGCCTCGTCGATCTGGCGGGTGATCTTTTTGTCCTCGCGGCGGGTGGCGGAGAAGGCGTCGATGTTCAGGGAAGGGTCGGCAGGCTGGGAAAGCAGCTTGTTCAGCGACTGGACGCTCTGGCGGGCCTGGGCCGCGCTGGCTTCGAGCAGGTCGTAAAAGACATCCGTCTTGCCGAAGATTTTTTGGAAAGAGATCATGTGGGAGTGTTCGCCCGGGGTTGGCGGGCGCGCCAGTTAGAGCGAGGGGGCGCAACTCTGTCAAGGAAGGTCAAAATCCGCCTGTGTGACGGATTCGTAACTCAAAACGGCTTCCTCCGAAGAATGGCGGAGAAACTCGCTTACACCGGCGGCCGCAGGTCGGCGTCAGGACTCCAGCCACATTTTGCCTCCCAGGCTCTGCTTTGTGACAATATTGTAACAAATAATTCCTTGCGGTCGTTGGATTTCCCATCGCGCCAATGCCCTCCCTCTGTCGAAAACCACCTCTTTTCCTTCCCTGCCTCCTCCTGGCATGCCTGTGGACCACAGCCAAAGGCACCGATCTGCCCACCGTGGCCGTTGTCCCGGTGAAGAAGGGCGAGATCTACCGCGAGGTGGCATTTGACGCCGAGCTGCGGCCTTACAAGGAGATCGAACTGCATGCGCGAGCGACGGGCTACCTCGACAAGATGCTTGTGGACGCCGGCGATGGCGTGAAGGAGGGGCAGCTCATCGCGGAGCTGGACGTGCCGGAGCTGAAGTTTGACCTGGAAAACGCCCAGGCTGCCGAACGCCGGGCCCAGGCGGACATGGAGAAGGCCACGGCGGCCTACGAGGAGGCGCATCTGGCCCTGTCACGGTTGGAGTCAGCGGACAAGGCGCAGCCGGACCTCATTGCGAAGCAGGACATTGATTCGGCACGGCTGCGTGACCAGTCGGCGCGGGCGGCGCTGAATGCTGCCAAGGAGGAGCAAAACGTGGCGGCAGCAACCAAGAGCCGCTTTCAGACGATGCTGGACTACACCAAAATCTCCGCGCCGTTCGCAGGCGTGATCACACGGCGGTATTCGGACCCGGGGTCGCTCATCCAGTCAGGAACGAGCTCGGGCTCACTGCCGCTGGTGCGGCTGTCGCAGGTCGATCTTCTGCGTGTGGCGTTTCCGGTGTCTGTTTCCTATGTGGCGGGCGTGAAAGTGGGGGATGAGGCGGAAATCCGCATCCCGTCCCTCACGAGGAAGTTCCAGGGCCGGATCACACGTGTGTCGCAGAAGGTGGAGACGGCCACCCGCACCATGGAGGCGCAAATCGACCTGCCGAACCCGGACCGCAGCCTGATCGCGGGCGTTTATGCGACGGTGATGCTGAAAATCGACCGCCGCAGCAACGCGCTGATCCTGCCCATCGAGGCCGTGACCCGGGACAAGAGCACCGCCAGTGTCTATTTGATCAAGGACAACAAAATCGAGGCACGGAACGTGATGGTCGGCACCGAGTCGCCGACGCACCTGGAGATCGCGGAGGGACTTGCCGAAGGCGACCTCGTGATGGTCGGCAGCCGCGCGCAATTCAGCCACGGCCAGAGCGTGCAACCCAAGCCAGTCGAACTGCCGACCCTCGACAAGAAATGAAGCCCGCCATCGCTCCTGAAACCCTCCAGGCACTGCAAAAAATCGACACCTGCACGGTCGCAAATGCGATCGAGACCTTCAACGTCCGCCTGCGCAACGAGGGCTATGCCGATTCCAGCATCCGCTGCATGACCAACTGCGATTCGCCGGTCGTCGGTCATGCGGTGACCGCCCGCATCCGCTGCTCCAGCCCGCCGGTGACTGGCGGCACCTTTGTGGACCGCACGGACTGGTGGGACCACATCCTGACCATTCCAGGACCCCGCATCGTCGTGATCGAGGACGTGGATGAAGCTCCCGGCGCCGGCGCTTTCCTCGGGGAGGTGCATGCCTGCATCCTGCACGGCCTCGGTTGCGTCGCAGCGATCACGAACGGCTCCGTGCGCGACCTGCCTGCGATCAACCAGGGCAGCTTCAAGCTCTTCGCCAATCACGTCTCCGTCTCGCATGCCTACGTGCACGTGGTGGAGTTCGGCACACCGGTGAAAATCGGCGGACTGGAGGTGAGGCCGGGCGATCTGCTGCACGCGGACTGCCACGGCGTGCTGTCCGTGCCTCATGAGATCGCGGACCGCATCCCGGCCGCGGCCGCACAGATCACCGAACGCGAGCGCAAGGTGTTCGAGCTCTGCCGGGCGGGCGAGGTGACCGTGGACAAGCTGCGCAACGCTGTGCGCGGAGTTTTTGACTGAACCGGAGACTGACTCATGACGCGCTTCGCCCTTCGGTATCCATACTTCATCATCGTCTCCTGCCTCGCAACGCTGGTGGTCGGCCTCACCAGCCTCGTTCGTCTGCCGGTGGACTTGTTCCCGGAGATCAAGATGCCGGTGGTCATCGTGGCCACCTTCTACCCCGGCATGCCGCCGGAGCAGATCGAGCAAGATCTCACCTCCCGGCTGGAACGCTTCCTCACCCTCGCGGGCGGCATCGACCACATGGAGTCGCGTTCCCTCCCCGGCGCGAGCTTGATCAAGATCTACTTCCAGCCGGGCATCAGCGCGGACTCCGCGGTGAGTTCCATCGGAAATCTGGCGATGGCGGAGCTGCGACGGCTGCCGCCAGGCACATTGCCGCCGGTGGTGCTGAAGTTCGACGCGTCCAGCCAGCCGGTGTGCCTGATCACGCTGAAGGGCGAGGGCATGAATGAATCCCAGCTGCGTGACGTGGGCCACTACAAGGTGCGCACGCAGGCCGCCGTGGTGCCCGGTGCCGCGCTGCCGCAGCCGATGGGCGGCCGCTACCGTCAGATCCAGGTCTATGTCGATCCGCTGAAGCTCGAGGCTCATCAGCTCAGCCTCATGGACGTGGTGCGCTCGGTGAATGATTCGAACCTCATCCTCCCCGCTGGCGACGTCCGCATCGGCCCCTTCGACTACAACATTTACGCGAACACCCAGGTGCCCACCATCGCGGACATCGCGAAGATCCCGCTCAAAACCGTGGGCCAGTCCTCCGTGCTCGTCGGTGACATCGGCGAGGCCAAGGACGCCTCGCAGGTGCAGTACAACCTCGTCCGCGTGGACGGCCAGCGCTCCGCCTACCAGCCGGTCCTGCGCCAGGGCGGCGACTCCAACACGATCTCCATCGTCAGCGGCGTGCGCGACATCCTGCGCAAGCTCGTCGATGTGCCCAGCCAGCTCGTGACGAATGTCGTCTTCGACCAGTCCATCTTCGTCAAGAAGGCGGTGGACAATCTCCTGCACGAAGGCGGCATCGGCCTCATCCTCACGGGTGTGCTCATCCTGGTCTTCCTCGGCAGCATGCGCGCCACCGTGGCGGTGTTCCTGTCGATCCCGCTTTCCGCGCTCGCCATGTTCATCGCGCTGGCGCTCGGCGGCGGCACGATCAACACGATGATCCTCGGCGGCCTCGCGCTCGGTTTTTCGCGCCTCATTGATGACTCCGTCGTCGTGCTGGAAAACATCTTCCGCCATATGGAGCACGGCGAGACGCCGGAAGTCGCCGCGGAGAAAGGCGGCCGCGAAGTGGCGCTGCCCGTGCTCGCCGCGACCTTGACCACGGCGGTGGTGTTCTTCCCCGTCATCTTCCTGTCCGGCGCCAGCCGCTACCTGTTCATGGCGCTCGGCCTCGCGGTGGTGCTGTCGATTCTCGCCTCCTACCTCGTGGCGATGACGGTGGTGCCGCTGTTCTGCGCCAAATGGATCAAGAAGGTGCAGCCGCATCACTCGCCGGACGCCAGAGGCTTCAACGCGTGGTTCAACCGCCGCTTCGACGGCCTGCTGAACGTCTTCGAGCGCGTGTTGCGCACCGCCTTGAAGGCCCCCTCCCTCATTCTCATCCTGCTGGCCGCCGCCATGGCCTGCTCCGCGCTGCTGCTGCCATGGATCGGCATGGCCTACTTTCCCCGCACCGACGCCGGGCAGTTTTACATCTCCTTGAAGGCTCCCAGCGGCACGCGGCTGGAGGTGACGGAGAAACTCGTCGAGCAGGTCGAGAACATCTGCCGCGAAGTCGTCGAGAAGGACGACATGGACGTCGTCGTGTCGAACATCGGCATCACCGCCGACTTCTCCGCCATCTTCAACCCCAACACCGCCCAGCACACCGCCACGGTGCAGGTCAGCTTGAAGGAGGACCACCACGTCGGCAGCTATGAATACATGCGGCGTGTCCGCGAGCGCCTCCGCACCGAGCTGCCGCATGTCAGCGCCTTCTTCCAATCCGGCGGCCTGGTCGATTCCGTGCTCAATCTCGGCCGCCCGACGCCCATCGACATCCAAATCAGCGGCAGCGACATCAAAGCCACGCACAAGACGGCGTCCGAGCTGGCCGCCAGGATCCGCCAGCTTCCCGGTGTGAGTGATGTGCTCGTGCCGCAGGACATGGATTACCCCTCCATCCGCATGGACCTGGACCGCAAGCGCATCTCCGAGCTCGGGCTCACGCCGAAGGAGGTCACCCACAACGTCATCACCGCGCTCATGTCGAACGGCCTCATCGCGCCCACCTTCTGGGCCGATCCGAAGAGCGGGAACGACTACTACCTCACCGTGCAGTATCCCGAGGGTCATGTGAGGGACTTCGAGATGCTGCGGGCCATCCCCATCCGCGGCCCCGGCATGGAGAAATCCGTGCGCCTCGATGCCGTCGCCACGCTGGAGCCCATGCTCGGCCCCACCGAGATCACGCACTACCAGATCCGCCGCATCATCAATCTCTTCGTCGCTCCGGAGGGTGAGGACGTGAGCCTCGTCATGAAAGGCGTGGAAAAGATCCTCTCGGAAACCAAGGTGCCGGAAGGTGCCAAGATCGACCTGCGCGGCAGCGTGGGGAACATGAACGAGTCCTTCCAGACCTTCGGCCTCGGCCTGATCCTCGCCGTCGTGCTCGTGTATCTCATTCTCGTCGCGCAGTTTCAGAGCTTCCTCGATCCGTTCCTGATCCTGCTGGCCATTCCCACCGGCCTCATCGGCGTCGTGCTCATGCTCTGGGCCACCGGCACCACGCTGAACGTCATGTCCCTCATGGGCGTGGTCATGATGATGGGCATCGTCGTCTCCAACAGCATCCTCATCGTCGAATTCGCCCGCCACCTGCGCCAGGACGGCGTGCCGCTGCGGGATGCCGTCATCACCGCCTGCCGTGTGCGTCTGCGGCCCATTCTCATGACCTCCCTCGCCACGCTCATCGGCCTCGCTCCCATGGCTCTCGCCCTCGGCACCGGCAGCGAGGCCTACGCGCCCCTCGCCCGCGCCATCATCGGCGGACTCGGCGTCTCCGTCGTGCTCACGATGTTCGTCGTGCCCGCCGCCTACCTCATCGCGCATCGTCGTCGCGAATCCACCGCCGCTGTTCCCTCATGAAACGCCTCGTTTTGACCTTCCTCCTCGCGGCGCTCGCCGCCCATGCAGGCGATAAAACGCGCACTCTCAGCCTTGGTGAGGCCCGCGTCCTCGTTTTGAAGCGCCATCCGCGCATCAACGCCGCTGATCTCACCGTGCGTGCCACCGAGGAAATCGTGAAACAAAACCGCGCCGCCTACCTGCCGCAGGTACAAGGCATCGCCGCAGGCGTCATCACCAGCGATGCCACCGGCGGCATCAAGGCCTCCACCGATGCCCTCCAGCTCGCCGGCGTGTACAACCGTGCCTCCGGTGCCGTCACCGTCAGCCAGCTCATCACCGACTTCGGCCGCACGAGCAATCTCACCGCCAGCTCACGCCTCCGGGCCGAGGCCGAGGCGGAGAACGCCCGCTTCACCCGCGCCCAAATCCTTCTCGAAACCGACGCCGCCTGCTACGCCATCCTGCAGGCCCAGGCCTTGCTTGGAGTCGCCGAACAGACCATCAAAACCCGCCGCCTGCTGCGGGACAACACCGTCTCGCTGCAAAAAAACCAGCTCAAGTCCGCCATCGATGTCAGCTTTGCCGAAGTGAACGCCAAGGACGCCGAGCTGCTGCTCGCTCGTTCACAAAACGACCTCAAATCTGCCCACGCCACCCTCGCCCGCTTGCTGCTCGACCCCGAAAACAGCGAATACCACGTCATCTCACCCCAGCAGCCCGTGGCGCTGCCTTCCAAGCCCCACGGCCTCATTCAGATGGCGCTCAATCTGCGGCCCGAACTCGCCAAACTCCGCCTGGAACGCGACGCCGCCCAAAAATTCGTCAAAGCCGAAAACGCTCTCAGCCGTCCGCGCCTGACTCTGCAAGGCACCGCCGGGACCATGCCCTGGCGTGATCGTTCCCTCGATCAAAACTACGCCGCCGCCGGAGTCGTGCTCACTTGGCCGCTCTTCACCGGCGGGCTCAACACCGCCCGTCAAAACGAGGCCGAACTCCGCGCTCAGGCCGCCGAGCAGACCCTCAAAGACCAGGAAGCCGCCATCACCCGCGACGTGCAGATCGCCTGGCTCAACGCCACCAACGCCCTCGAACGCCTCAACATCACCGCGAAGCTCCGCGAGCAGTCCGCACAAGCCCACAGCCTCGCCGAAGCCCGCTTCCAGGCCGGCAGCAGCAGCGTCGTCGAGCTCAGCCAGGCCCAGCTCACCCTCACCGCCGCCGAGATCAATCAAACGACAACACGCTACGAGTATCTGCTGCGTCGCAGCATCCTCGACTTCCAGACCGGCCTCATGACCCGCCCCGCCACTCCGCCCGACGACACCGGGCGTGACCGCTAGGATGTGGCTCAAACGAGGCCCGCCGCGCATCGCGAAAAACACGGTGTTCACGGTTCAGCGTGCCACATTCGCTGACGCGTGAAGAACCACCGACCAAAGCCGGTCCATCCCCATGTATCCAGGCGGGACTGCCTTTTCTCATCCCAGCTCATGCGGGAGATGGTCTGCGGTGTCGAAGCCGCAGGCCATCTCCATTGCTTACTGCCAGATCTTCACTGACGGGTGCGCTCAGCGGGAGTTTTTGTCGGAGTTGGTGCTTGTGGAGCCGCTCGTGCTGGAGCCGCTGGTGTTCGTGCCGGAGCCCGTGGTGCCGCGGTCGGTGGAGTCGGAGCCGCTGGTGCCCATGCTCTGCATGTCGAGCGTGGTGACGCGGGAGAATTCCTCCTTGCTCAGCTTGCCATCGCTGTCGGTGTCGAGCTTGCGGAACACCTCCGCCTCATTGCTGCTGGTGATTCCAGTGGCATTGGCCGATCCGGTGGTGGTGGTGCTGGTGTTGCCGGAAGTGCTGGTGCCGGAGGATCCGGTGCCAGAGGAGCCCGGGTTGTTGGTGCCGGAGGATGACTGTGCCGAGGCGCTGATGGCGGCGGCAGCAAGAAGGGAGAAGGCGAGGCTGAGTTTTGCTTTCATGGTGGGGGAACGTGGTTGTTTTTGGATTGGAACCATCATGTGATGGCGCTGGTTTTCGCCCTTCAGCCCCGGCATGGCTGTGCGGCCTGTCCTTAGCGAATGGTCAGGTACGAAAAAAGGGAACGTGTGATGACTTCAACGTCGATGCCGTCCGCACAGGCCGACGCATCGCTCACGGCAGCCAGCGCTGTGACTGCGGATCGCCCTCCAGCACCTGGATGGTGTCACCCTCGCGCAGGATTCCGGATTCCAACACCCGCACGCCGATTCCCGCCCCCTTCCCCAAGGCCCGGGTCATGCCGGGCTCGGTCAGTCGCTGGACGTAGTCGCACGGCGGACGTGGGCGGTCGTATTCCAGCAGCACGTCGCCAATGCGCAGCCGCCGGCCCTTCATCTCCCGCAGCGCCAGCCCGCGCGTGACCAGGTTGCGCCGGTGCTGGCCTTGGTGGATGCGGATGCCATGCTCGCGCTTGATGGCGTCCAGCACTTCGCCCTCGATCAAGGTCACCTCGCACACATCCCGCGGTGAGTAGTATCCTTCGCCTTTCGCATAGCGATCCCCGCGCAGTCCCACGCCCGCGAGTGCCTCGACCTCCGCCACACGCATCATCGGCTCACCGGCGCGAGGGGTGATGAAAATGGCTTCAAGGAAGGGACGGCTCATGGAGCTGGGACATCTCAGGGCTTCAGGGTCAAAACGCGAATGGATGCTGCCTGCTCCCACCCTTCACCCGCCAGCACCGAGTTCCAGAGCGGACACGATGCACGCGACGTCACGGCCCACCACCCCGTCGATGACGCCAAAGGCAACGCCGAGGCGCTGCTGACGATGAAGGAGCAAATGGGGCTCAAGATTCGGCTGTGACCAGGAGCGGCGGATTGGTCAAGTATAAGTCAAGTTGTTGGTCAAGCAGCGTGGCCTCTTATGACGTCTTCCTGCCGTTTCATGACGGTTTATTGACGTTTTAATGACGGGGCTTACCTTGGTCAGCCATGCCCTTTCAACCCGTTTACCGCATCACGCCCGCTTCGGCGAAGGCGCTGATGGCCATCGAGGCTTCGCGGGTGGCGGTGGATCGGCTGCCGGTGACGCCGCAGATGATCGCTTCGCTGCGGGAGTCGGCGCGGCTGCTGACGACGCATTACTCGACGCAGATCGAGGGGAATCGCCTCACGCTGCCACAGGTGGAGGAGGTGATCGCGGGCGGCGGCGGCTTTCCGGGTCGCGAGAGGGACGAGCGGGAGGTGCAGAACTACTACAAGGCAGCAGATGAGGTCGAGTCGCTCGCTGCTTTGAAGCGGAAGCTCACCGAGAAGGACATCCAAACGATTCACGGACTGGCCTTCGAGGGTAAAAAGCGACCCACGCCTTATCGCGACGGCCAAAACGTGATCCGCAACAGCTCCAACGGTGCCATCACCTACCTGCCGCCAGAGGCGAAGGAAGTTGCGGGGCTGATGGGTGAGTTGGTGGCATGGATCAATGACGAGATCGAGTCTCGCGACCTGCCCGTGCCGGTCATCGCCGCGCTGGCGCACTACCAGTTCGCCACGATTCACCCTTACTACGATGGGAATGGGCGCACCGCGCGGCTGCTGACGACGCTGATCCTGCATCGCTGCGGCTATGGGCTGAAGGGCATCTACTCGCTGGAGGAATACTATGCCCGGCATCTGCGCGGCTACTACGACGCGCTTTCGGTAGGTCCGAGCCATAACTACCACCTCGGTCGTGCCGAAGCGGACGTGAGCGGCTTCGTGCAATACTTCTGTGAAGGCATGTCCGATGCTTTCGCCAAAGTGGCCGCCCGCGCCGAGGCCTCCAGCCTGTCCGCGCCGCAGGACAAAGCTGCGCTACTGCGCGAACTGCGTCCGCTGCAACGCCAGGCGCTCGGCCTCTTCGCGAAGCATCGCATCGTCACCTCGAACGAACTTGCCGCTTACCTCGGCCTCTCGCCCCGTCAGGGGCGAGAGCAGTGCGCCAAATGGGCGGCTGAGGGCTTTCTAGCCGTCGCCAATGCTTCAAAGAAGGGACGAAGCTACCGGCTGGCGGAGAGGTTTGAGGGAGCGATTGTTGAGTAATCCAGCCGAAAGGCTAAACAGCCACATGAGTCAAACCTTCATCGTCGAACCTCTCAATCCGGCCAAACACTGCCGGGAGGAGTTTGATTGTGGAGTTGAGGCATTGAATGACTTCCTCCGGCTTCGCGCCCGCAAGGAAATGGAGGCCGGGACTTCCGCCTGCTTCGTGATGGTGCCGGAGGACGAGCCTAATGTCATTGCTGGCTACTACACGCTTTCAGCAGCCACGGTGCTGAGAACGGCCTTGCCAGAATCGGTGACCAAAAAGCTTCCGCGATACAATGAACTGCCAGCGACCTTGCTGGGCCGTTTGGCGCGCGATTTGAGGTTCAAAGAACAGCAGATCGGCGAAAGGCTCATGGCAAGCATGCTACATCGGTCAGTGAGAGCTTCCGAAGAAGTCGCCTCGTGGGCGATTGTGACCGATCCCAAGGATGAAAAGGCACGGGCGTTTTATGCGAGCTTTGGCTTTCAACCCCTGACGGAGTACCGCCAATTCATCACGATGAAGTCGGCGGCGCAATGGATCAGCGCTCGATGACCGTCTTGCGATGCAGGTCCAAAGCCGTGCGCATGCGCTTGGTGGGGGCTTTGACGGGTGCGAGGAGGGCTTCCACAAAGCGACGCGACTCGGTTTGACTCAATTTCACCGTATCATGGCGGCGGACGATTTCTTCCGCCGCAGCACGCACATGAGAAATCACGAACACAGCGACGGAACAGCCTTCCAATCCAGCCGCACGCTCCAGCAAAGCCTTGTCATCCGATGTAACTCGGGCGACGAGGCGATTCGAGCGGCGGGCAGTGGCGACGGCAGGCATGGTTTTTGTGTGCCAAAGTGTGCCACACTGTGTGCTCGCCGCAAGAGTGGATTTTCCTTCGCTTCGTGCCAGAAGATCGCGATCGCCGTCGTGGTGCAGCTACTTCGTGCGGTCCACCAGCTTGTAGGTCTGGCCCGGTTTGGGCGTCGGCGGGAGTGTTTTGCCGCGAACGCCGGTGACTTCTTGGTGAAGGTATCCACCGCGAGGGCCGAAGACGCCGTATTGACCGGAAGTGGGAACGGACTGACCAGGTTTCAGATGAGGTTTAGACATAGGATGCATCAGGTTTGGGTTGTTCAGTGTCGGATCGTGGGTCCACACCACTCGATGCGGCTACGACGGACAAAGAAATGGCTTCGGCATCCGGTGGTGCGCCACACGGAGGGAAAAAGAGAAAAGGTCTGATCGCGGTGACGCGTCAGTTCCCAGCGAGGAAAGTCATCAGGAAGCAAATTGAGATAGATCGGTTCGCAACATCCACAGGGGCAGCTCATGACGACATGCCATTCGTGGCCGTTTTCACCGATCACATATCCGACTCGCTTCTTGAGACGGTCGGGAACCTCCTCTACCGAAACCAAAGCCATCTTCGGCATTGGGATGACCCAGCGCCAAAAGCGTTTCAGAAGTCGGCGAATCGTTTTCATCCTTAGCTTTGCAGTCCGAGTAGAGGTTCCATGTCTCCTTTGCCGGCATGGCGGTTGATTACTGGGCAGGGCTGACCGTCCGAAGAGCATTCGACGAACGTTCCGTTCAGACTCAGACAGGTTGAGGCGTAGCGGCCATTCGGGTCATCTCGGAATGGATGCAGGCGTGCGAGCATCTCCGTGACGGCTAACCCTGCGTAAACTGTGTTCACACTAATGACAGCAGGACGACTTTCCTGAACACCTTTGATGTACTTCTCCGCGAGACGGGCTTTGTAGGCTTCGGGATCGCCCTTTTTGAGCATTTCGGCTTCAAAGTCTTGAAGGGTGTAAAGCCCACGGCTGAGAAGGCTTGAACCACCTGGCTGAAGGTAGTTCACCGAGCCACAAACATGCGAAATGCTCCCAGAACCATCTGCGACGAGACGCACTCCAACGTCGATGTAGGGCAGGCAATAAGTCGCCGCGAGTTTGTTTAAGACGTGACGGCCGGAAGCGCTGTCCATGCACCCGAAAACCAGATCACATTCTGCCACAGCCTTGATGGCATCTGGATTCATCACATCGCGTGGCAAGGCCGTCACACGAGTGCCCAGTCCCATCGCTTCGACGGAGCGCTTGAGCACTTCGACCTTAGGGCGACGGCACTCCACATCTTCTGCTGTGAGCCCGATGATGCGATTCGAGTTCACGTCCTCAGCGCAATCAGGGTCGATTAGAATGAGTTCACCTACCTGGAGACGTCCGAGTTGTTCGATCACGACTGATCCCGTGCCGGAGCACCCGACCACGGCAATCTTGAGTCGTTTCAGCAGCAAGGTCGTTGCAGCGCCGAATGCTCGGGCGTGACGGTTCGCAGTCGTCGGCACTTCGCCAATGTGGGTCTCGTGGTCCCAGATGCGAACATCATCACCAGCCACCGCGACCCGGCGAATCGGTGTAAAGCGTCCTTTGTCACTCACATGGCGTCCAAAGATGCTCCCGTCCGGCAGCATGACAGCGCTGGCGTGCGGGCCATCCGTCCAGCCATACAGCGAGGGAAACAGTTCCTTGTCTGATGCGTCATCCGTGCGCGAAAAGTCCGCGTAACCTCCTGGATGACTGTGAATCTTGAGAACCGACAGGCCTTTTGAAGCAGCTTCTTCGAATGCAGCTTCGACGGCATCGGTGCGCCAGTGGAGAAAGTCGGGGTGGCGAACGACACAGGCTTCGAGTGGTATGGGGACCACTTTTTGGCCGATCAGAATGGTTTGAGAGTCAGTGACACACCGGCCGCAGAGAACGATTGCCGCAGCTTCGTTGGCATCTTGGAGCAGGTGGGACTGGAGCGCGGCATGTTGGTAGCCGCTGAGTTTCAAAGTGTAGTTCATGGTTTGAGTCGGAATTCACGTTCGAGCCAATCATCCACGAGGGCCATATGGCTGCCGATGTAGTCTTCACCTGGCCGCCAGGGATTGGCCGGAGTCCGGTGGCGTGACCAGCGCTGGTAGATCTGGCCATCGATGGTCTCGTGTGTGAGGTTGTTGATGGTTTTGCCATCCTGCCGGACGAGAGCCGGGAAAAAATAGGCCATGTCGATTTGAGCGTCGTCATAGCCTGGGTCGATCTTGAGTGCCGTGATGACCTCCGGGATGTTGTAGCCGGAGGGCACCGGATAACCGTGGATCAACACATACCGCTTGCCCGGCAGGCCTATGGTTTCCCAAGGCCTGCCGGTAGAATCGAGGAACTTCACGTCCCTCTCAGGAAGTTGAAATTCTCGGCGCATGGCGGCTTAACCTTCGGTTTGGTCACACGGGAGGGTGAGGAACTTCTCCACGCCGGGTGTGGTGAAATCGACTTTGTCGTCCAGTCCGATTTTCTTGAGTTCACCAGAAGCGAACTTCTGGCGGAGCTTCCATTTATCGGGCTCGCATTTGCCAGCGAGTTCCAGAATCTGGCGGCCGGTCATGAAGCTGACGGGGCTCACGTAGGGTTCTTTGTCGACCTTGATGCGGTAGTGGCGGTCGCAGCGGGGTGCGCGGCCTTCACGGCAGCAGACTTCGAGGTCTTCGATTTCGTCTTCGGGGATATGATGTTTGTCTGGGTCTTTCATTTTGAGAATGAGAGGGGGTTGTCCTCTGCTGCTTAAAGTTTTAAGCGCGCTTGTCGAAGTGTGCAAGGAAAATTTAACACGCTTGATAGATTTAGCAGATCAGCTAGTTTCCGGACAGATGCCTTCCCCGCCCATCCAACCGACTGCAAGCCAACGTGGTGCCCTTGGCTCGTACCTTTGGGACACCAGAAACGCACTTGGCATGAGCCTCCGTGAAGCCGAGGACGCTTCTGGGGTTTCAAATGCCTACATCAATCAGATCGAGACAGGTCGAATAAAATCACCATCGCCCGCTATCCTCCAAAAAATTGCCACCGGCTACAAGGCGCCTTATCAACACCTGATGGAGCTAGCCGGGCACCTAAAGGCAACGACCGGAAATGAAACCAAACGTCGAGGCGCTTTACCCACGTCTACTCTCGCGGATGTGGAGTTGACCAGAGAAGAGGAAGAGAAGGTGCGCGAGTACATTGCCTTCTTGAAAATGAAAAACCGCAGAACCGATGAAAACGGATGACTACAGCCTGCCTGATGCCGACATCGCGCATATTCAAAAACATGCAGATCAACTGCTGAGAGAGGCGGCTGCATATGGCACCTTTCCAACGCCAGTTAAGGACATCGTGTCTGCGGCAAAGTTGAAGTTGAAGCCCATGACTGAGCTTCCGATCCCTGACGGTGTTGACCCCGCCGCGATCAAAAAAGCGATGAGTAAACTCCAAGGATTCTTGGACCGCCGAGATCGCACCATCTATCTGGATCGTTCACTTCATTCCAGCCGCCGCAAGTCCCTCGCTCTCCATGAGATCGCGCATGACTACCTTCCGGATCAACGCATGACATACGAAATCCTGGAAGATTCTGAACACGAACTCGACCACGAAACGCACGATTTGTTCGAGAAGGCTGCCAACTGCTTCGCCAGTGAAGTTCACTTCCAATCAGATTCATTCACCAATGATGCGCGGGATATCCGGTTCGGCATTTTCGAGCCAGTGAGGCAACTCACGAAGCGATACGGCGCTGGCAATTACTCAACGTTGAGGCGCTATACCGAAAAGTGTGGGCACACTGCGGCCCTTTTGGTATGTGATCTGAAGAAAGATGATCGAGCATGGCTGGCTCCACGGCGATTCATTCGCTCTTCAGGATTCAAAAACGCCATTGGCTCCATTAGGTGGCCGCAGGTTTTCAGCCCAGATTCTTGGTTTGTGGAAAACCGTCCCAAGAACGTCTTTTCCCTGATGGACGTGGTTCACCTGACAACAACTACTGGAGAACTTAGGCGATTCTATGTCGAGGGATTCGATTCGACCCGCCAAGTTTTCTTCTTGTTGAAACCGATGGACCTAGGGCACACGGCACTATCTGCGTAAGCCCTCACACCCCCGCCAGGATCCCATTCAGCGTCGCACTCGGACGCAGCGCGGCATCGGCCTTCGCGTTATCCGGCTTGTAGTAGCCGCCGACGTCGGCTTTCTGGCCTTGGACGGCGAGGAGTTCGGCGACGATTTTGGACTCGTTGGTGGTGAGGGACTCGGCGATGGGTTTGAAGGTCTTTGCGAGGTCGGCGTCGGCGGTTTGGGCGGCGAGTTCCTGGGCCCAGTAGAGGCAGAGGTAGAAGTGGCTGCCGCGGTTGTCGATGGTGCCGAGTTTGCGGCCGGGGCTGCGGTCGTTTTCGAGGAACTTGCCGTTGGCGGCGTCGAGGGTGTCGGCGAGGACTTTGGCCTTCGGATTCTTGAAGGTGTCGGCGAGGTGCTCGAAGGACGCGGCGAGGGCGAAGAACTCGCCGAGGCTGTCCCAGCGGAGGTAGTTCTCTTCGCAGAACTGCTGCACGTGCTTCGGCGCGGAGCCGCCGGCACCGGTTTCAAAGAGGCCGCCGCCGTTCATGAGCGGGACGATGGAGAGCATCTTGGCGCTAGTGCCGACTTCGAGGATGGGGAAGAGGTCGGTGTTGTAGTCGCGGAGGACGTTTCCGGTGACGGAGATGGTGTCGAGACCTTTGGCGATGCGTTCCAAAGAGAAGGTGCAGGCTTCGGCGGGCGGGAGGATGCGGATGTCGAGCCCGGTGAGGTCGTGGTCTTTGAGGTATTTTTCGACCTTGGCGATGATCTGGGCGTCGTGGGCGCGAGCTTTGTCGAGCCAGAAGACGGCGGGGGTCTGGGAGGCGCGGGCGCGGTTGACGGCGAGCTTCACCCAATCCTGCACGGGGGCGTCCTTCGTCTGGCAGGCACGCCAGATGTCGCCCTGCTCGACGCTGTGCTCAAAGAGCACGTTGCCGGCGGTGTCGGTGACTTTGATGGTGCCGTCGGCGGGGGCTTCGAAGGTCTTGTTGTGGCTGCCGTATTCCTCGGCGGCCTGGGCCATGAGGCCGACATTCGGCACGCTGCCCATCGTCTTCGGATCGAGAGCGCCGTTCTTTTTGCAGAAGTCGATCGTGGCCTGGTAAATGCCGGCGTAGCTGCTGTCCGGAATGACGGCGAGCGTGTCCTGCTCCTTGCCGGCGGCGTCCCACATCTTGCCGCCGCCGCGGATCATGGCGGGCATGGAGGCATCGACGATGACATCGCTGGGCACGTGGAGATTGGTGATGCCTTTGTCGCTGTTCACCATGGCCAGAGCGGGGCCGCTGGCGTAGGCGGCCTGGATGTCGGCCTCGATTTCGGCTTTTTTGTCGGCGGGGAGCTTGTCGAGCTTCGCGATGAGATCGCCGAAGCCGTTGTTAAAGTTCACGCCGATCTCAGCGAGCGTCGCGGCGTGTTTGGCGATGAGGTCTTTGAAGAAGACGCTGACGGCGTGACCGAAGATGATGGGATCGCTGACCTTCATCATGGTGGCCTTCATGTGCAGCGAGAAGAGCACGCCATCGGCCTTTGCCTTGGCGATCTGCTGCTCGAAGAAGGCGACGAGGGCCTTCTTGCTCATCTTGGTGGCGTCCATGATCTCGCCGGCTTTGAGAGCGAGTTTGGGGAGGAGGGTTTTGGTGCTGCCGTCTTTGCCAGTGAACTCGATTTTGACCTCAGTGGCCGCGGCGACGCAGGTGGATTTCTCGTTCGAGAAGAAGTCGTCTTTGCCCATGGTGCCGACGGTGGTCTTCGAGTTGGCAGACCAAGCGCCCATTTTGTGCGGGTGCTTCTTGGCGTAGTCTTTGACGGCCTTCGGCGCACGGCGGTCGCTGTTGCCTTCACGCAGCACGGGATTCACGGCGCTGCCCATGACCTTGGCGTATTTCGCTTTGATCTCCTTTTCCTCGTCGGTCTGCGGGTTCTCGGGCAGATCGGGCAGTTTGTAGCCCTTCGACTGCAACTCGGCGATGGCGGCTTTCAACTGCGGCACGGACGCGGAGATGTTCGGGAGCTTGATGATGTTCGTGGTCGGCTCGAGGCAAAGTTTGCCGAGGTAGCTCAAATCATCGTCCTGCTGGCCGAACTGGGCCAAAATGCGGCCTGCGAGCGAGATGTCGCGCGTTTCGACCTCGATGCCCGCCGCCTTGGTGAAGGCCTTCACGATGGGCAGCAGCGAATACGTGGCGAGGAGAGGTGCTTCGTCGGTGAGGGTGTAGATGATTTTGGCGGACATGAGAGGCGAGGAAAGGCGGTTTTGAGGGCGGGAGAGGTAAAAAGGGCGGCGGAAGGGTCAAGATGCTTCGCGTTGGAAGGTCAAGTGCAGTGCGTCAATGGCCCCAAAAGGTCAAAAATGGGCGCGGGGCTGCGCAAAAGGTGGCGAGAGCACCTTTTTGACCACAACGGTTGGCAACTGCGCCCTTACTGTCCTTGCGCCTTTTTGACAGCTTCAATGGATTTGTCGAAGTTCGTCTTCCAGACGCCTTGGAGTTTATCGGGTTGGGCGCGATCGAGGGTCTTCAAAGCCTCTTCAAACTGCCCGCGACGCGTTTGGATGCGGGCGATGCCTTGCAGGGCGGAATATTCGTCGGCACCGCCGAGGCGGGTTTTGCCTTCGAGGATGGCTTCGTAGGCTTCGAGGGCCTTGGCGTCGTCTTTGAGGTTGTTTTCGCGGTTTTGGGCGAGGACGAGCATCGCTGACTCGCGGACTCGGAGATCGCCGATCCAGTCCAAAGCGGCGCTGAGATCGGCTTCGGCTTGCGGGCCGTTTTTGACGATGAACTGAGCGCGGCCGCGATGATGCAAACCATCGCCACGCTTCCAGAAGGGCCACTTCGTGAAATCTTCGGCGGCGAACTGCTTCACCACATCAGGCGCTTTCGCGTTGGCGAGGAGGCTTTGCATCTGCGCGGTCTTCTTCACGGGTTCGAGCGGAATGCGCTCGATGATCGCATCGGCAGCGCCGCGGGAATAAAACGCGGCCTGTTCCAGCGCGGCGGATTTTTGCAGGTCGGTGATCTTTTCCATGTCTGCGAGCGCGAGGAAGGCCTCGGACTTGCGCTTCTGCGCGGCCTGACGGAAGCCGATGACGAAATCGGTGACGGTGGGATCGGCCTCGAACTGATGCGAGCGGCCGTCGTAGAAGTGCGCGAACTTCATCGGCTCATGGAAGCCGCTGGTGCCGGTGGGCGAGAGGGCGCTGAGCTCCTGGCCGTCCTCACGGATGCGCTGGCGGCAGAGATTGATGTGCCACGGCAGGCTCTGCGTGGGATGACGGCCGATGACCTGATGCAGCGGATCGTTTTCATCGGCGGTGACTGGAAAGCGAATCTCGACGGTCCAGTGATCGTCGGCGATGTGCGTGGCGACCTCCGCCTTCGAATCCCAGCCGAACCACTGGCCCTTCGGCGCTCCGCGGTCGAGATCGACGATGTGACCGGCGGGACTGACGGCGATCTGATAATAGGAGTGCGTTTCGGTGGCGAGCTCGATCTCAATCGCATCGCCATGCCAGAGCGCCTGGTCGCCATCGCGCGTGGAGGCGATGTTCGGCTTCTCGCCGGGATGTTCGTCACAGCGAATCGCGAAGTAGAGATTACCGCCCTGCCACCCGGCCTTGAACGACGTGCCAAAGACGGGCGTGCCGCCGGTCTGCAGCTCGCGGAACTTGCCCGTCGCCGCGACGGGACACTTCTGCCAGTATTTGTCATCGAGCTTGCCATCGATGACGATGTCATGCGCATCGCCGACGAGACGCACTGCCGGCACAGGGCCACGCTTCTGGCCGAGCTGCTCGGTCTTCATGCGCAGACCCTTCAAGTAATCATCGGTGAGGGCGATGCGTGCGGCGTAGGTTTGTAGAGGAAGACGTGAGTCTTCCCCGATGGCGGGCGCGTTGTCGGAAGTCTCACGACTTCTGCTACGGACTTTGGCTTTCGCCTTTTCAAAAAGCGCGAGTGCTTCATCGGCCTTCGCCTTGTCCTCCTCCATCGCGACCCAGTTCTGTTCGCTGTAGTTGAAGAACGCGAGCATCTCCTGCTCGGCGGGACCGTAAAACAGGCGGCAGTATTCGCGCAGCATCGCGTCCGCATCCACGTTCTTGCCGCCCCAGTAGGCGCGGGCGGTGAAATAGACGAGGAAGTGATTGAACCCGACGCCCACGGTGTCGAAATCCTGCCGCACGCTCAGCCAGATGTCTTCGCCAGCGGAGATGCCCTTCGTGGCGTTCACGCTGTTCACGAGCGAGTGCGCGGCGTAGCTCGGCAGATACCAGCCGCGATCGGTGAAGGGATAGTTTTCGAAAATGAGCAGCGGATTGTCCGTCTTCTTCGTCCACGCGGCACGCAAGGCCTCCGGCGCGGACTCACCCTCGCCTTTCACACCGCCTTTGTTGATCGGACGACGGCCGCCGACGATGCAGACCTGCACATTCGGCTCCAGCTTGTCGATCTTCAGCGGCGGCAGCGTGTAAACGCCATACGCACAGTTCAGCACCTTCGCCTGAGGATGCGTCTTCGCGATCTCCTTCGCCACGCGATTGACGAAGTCCCACACATGATCGCTCAGCAGGCCGCGCTCGTTGCGCTCGGGCGAATCCTTGCCCTTGCACTTCTCGCACTGGCAGATCGCGGTGTAGCCGTCCGGCGGCATGATCGACACCGTCTTGAAATGATACGTGTCGAGCAGCGCACGGGCGTAAAGCACAGTCTCGCGGAAGAGTTCCTCGTTCGAGTAGCAGAGCTGGCACTTCGAGTCGCCGGGGCGGAAGTCCGGCTTGCCGCCGTAAATCGCGAACCAGTCCGGATTCTTCGCGAAGACCTCCTCACGATTCGTCATGCCCGCCATGCCGTGAGCAATGTGCAGGCTCTCGTCACTGCGCGTGCCGAGATGCATGACCCACATGGCGTTGTCATAACGCGCCGTGCTGAAGCGGAAGTTGAACTGCCGCAGCGCGAAGTCAGGATGCACCGTCTCATCGATCTTCGGCACTGGGATCGTCTTCATCGACGGCATCACCTCGCCCAGTTCGCCCGGCAGATACCAGCGCGCACCGAGCTTGGAAAAGAACGCCGTCACGGCATTGAAGCTGCCGCGTTCATCGAGCCCCCAGATGTCGAGTGTTTCCTTTGGCGTCGTGGTCGCACCGTCGGGTTTGCCCGTGTCGCCGGGAATGCGCAGCCGGTTTTTATACAGGCCGCCGCCCGGCATGCCGTACGGCGCGCCGATGATCTTCTCCCACTCCGCCTGCGCCCGCGGGATGTCGCTGTTGCTTTTCGCCCACGGTTCCGTCGGCTCGAAGTCCGTGTCATCACCGACGAGCGCCAGCCAGTCGTCGCCCGACTGAATGCGATACGCGCCGTCCTTCAATCGCTCCGCCTTCACCGGATTCTGCGTGCTCTCGCCGATGAACACCTTCACCGCTTTTCCTGTCGGCTGCGTGACGATCGGCAGCCGCGCACCGCTGATCTTCTCCACATTTGTGCGAAACTCCGCCGCCGCGACACGCTGCATGCGCGTCGGATTGTCCGAAATCACGATCTCCGCAAACGGCTGGCCGTTTTCGACGAGGAAGGAGCCGGCAGCGCGAAGCTGAAGTGCGAGGGCCGGGACAACAAGCAAGATCAGAAGGCGCGCATTCATGGTCGAACGT
The DNA here is from genome assembly GCF_014879935.1 of Prosthecobacter sp. Lineage (GTDB taxonomy): Bacteria > Verrucomicrobiota > Verrucomicrobiia > Verrucomicrobiales > Verrucomicrobiaceae > Prosthecobacter. The sequence goes on along the minus strand of NZ_JACSRD010000195.1, from coordinate 9,233 downwards.
AAACGTGTGCGAACCTTGGTTCTGACGAACACTTGAACTCCAACTCCTCACGACTGGCCCGCGTGGCGTGGTTCCACGACGGATGGTCACCCTGTTGCGGGCGAACAATTGCGGCATCTCGCTTTGCTCACTTCCCATGGAGCCGCACGTCGTCGAAGTCGTCCATGTCATCGAACGAACCGATGCCGATGCGGCCTTTGCCGAAGGTCTTGTCGTTGGCGCTGAGCTGCGGGGTCGTCATGTCATCGAAAAAGACCTCGATGCTGCCCTTCGTTGAATCGCGCACGACTTTGACCTGATGCCAGCCGTCGGTCCATGGCACGTTTTTCGTGTTCCGGGTGATCGGCGTGCGTGGCGCGTTTTTCACGATCATGATCTGGCCGCTGTTCGGGTCCGGTTTCGCGCCGAGGTGGGCGTAGTAGAAGTTGGCGGCGTCCTGGTGGTTGAAGATGATGCAGCAGTCGCGGTGGTTGCCGGTGTCCTTCGTGCTGCGCACACGGAAGGAGAGCACGAAGTCCGCCACCGAGACATCCTTGATCAAGGCGATGTGAAACGGACTGCGATACGGCGGTTTGTAGGAGCTCTCACGCTGATTGATCCCGAAGACGGCATTCCCATCGATCACGCGATGCGTCCAGGTCTGCGGGTCCAGAACCTCCCAGCGGTCAAAGCCCTTGTCGAAATCCTCGCTGAAGATGAGTGGCATGGTGCCAAGCATGGCCGGGGGTTCCGCCTGGCTCAACGAGGTGATGGCGATGCAGAGGAGCGTGGCGAGGTGTGTTTTCATGGCTGGCATGCTGTCAGTGAGGATCGTGTCTCCATTCAAATCAAGATCGTTGGCCCGCTTCTTCTTCGTCTTTGGCGGTCGCGGCGGCACGTCTGTGAAAACGATGATCGGGACCGGCGGGATCTCCGAACATCGTGAAGCCGAGTGCCGTGGGATGTTTCATGCGCTTGGACGCGTGAGGACGAAGGGCGAACCCGGATGTTGCGTCACTTCAACAGCGCATCGGTCGTCTTCAAATCAAAGCGCAGGCTCACCACGCTGTGCTTTTCCTTGCCCGGCGCATACTTCAGGTAGGTCGTGGCGACGATGGTGCCGTCGGGCAGCAGCTCCATGCCAGGATAACCGCAGTCGCCCACACGCTCGGCGTGGCTGTGGAGGAGTTTGACGCGGTATTGGCCGGGCTTGCCGTTCTTGATGTCATCATAAGTGCCGACCCACGCCACGAAGTGGCCTTTGGTCGGGCTGTTGAGCGCTTGATCGCGAAACGCGACGACCATGCGGCCATCCGCGGTGAACACACCCGCATGGCGGTCGCCGGTGAGGCCCCAGTTCGTATTCGCAGGCGTGCTCCACGTTTGACCTTCATCGCGGCTGAACATCACGAGGCTGCGTTCCTTGTGCGTGTTCTCGCGCATCAGGCAGCAAAGCTCCGCGCCGTCTGGCGAGCGAAAGACAAACGGCTCGCACGGATTCTTGCCCGTCACGCTCGCGACGACCTTCGGCTCGCTCCAGGTGAAGCCGCCATCGGCGGTGATCGTATGCAGCACTTCGAGCGGTGCCCTGTCCGCACCGCCGGGGCCTTTGTGGAAGAGCCCGAGGTAATGCCCATCTTTGAGCCGCACGATGCTGCTGAAAGTCATCACGCAGGGGAAACCGAGCGGCGGCATTTCCTTCCACGTTTTGCCCGCGTCCTCGCTCATGATGCTCGGCATGCCCGGACCTTTGCGATTGCCTTTCGCCGCTGAAAACACCCACAGCCGCTCTTTGCCCGCCGAATCCGTCATGCGGTAGATGCTCGGGCAGTTTTGATGTGTCTTGAAGCCCGCCGGCAGCGTCTCGTCGATCCGCGTCCACGTTTGGCCACCATCATCGCTCCGCGCCATCGGCCCCGCCGCTCCGCCGTGATTGACGCACCATACGCAGAAGATCGTCTTGCCATCGGCGAGCAACGTGGTCGTCGGATGCCCCTGATACACCTCCTCGGTGCCTTGCGCGATGATGGTGTGGCGATCCTTCTCGCCCGACAGGTCAATGATCGGCAGATCGGGTTTTTCTTCAGCAAAGACGAGCGTGGTGGCGAGCAGCAGCGGGGTGAGGCGGATCATCGGGAATCAGACGTCGCCCAAGTCCCAAAACTGTCACGTTTCACATGTTCGCGTCACTCAAATCGTCAGCGCACCGGTGCTTGTGGCGAAGGTGTCGGCTTCGATGCCCATGTTTTGGAGGAGGCGGACGAAGAGATTTCCCATCGGGGTGTTGTTCTTGGCGTCGCCGGTGTGGTGCTTGCCGTGCTGGAAGCCGCCACCGGCGAGCAGGAGCGGCAGGTTGTGCCAGTCGTGCGAGTTGGCGTTGCCGAGGTTGCTGCCGTAAAGCACGGCGGTGCTGTCGAGCAGGCGCTTGGAGCCTTCTTGCTTGGTTTTGAGCTTCTCGATCAGCGTGCCCAGCGCTTTGAGCTGCGCGGTTTCGATGAGCCGGAGCTGCGCGATCTTTTCCGGGTCCTGGCCGTGGTGGGAGAGGTTGTGGTGATCCGTTTTGACGCCGGGAATCGCAGGCACATCGCCGCGGCCCTGCACGAGCATGGTGATGGCGCGTGTGCTGTCCGTCTGAAAGGCGAGCGGGATGAGGTCAAAGAGGAGATTCATGCGGCCGATGAGGTCCTTCTCGTCTTTGATGTCTTCAGGCGGCTGCGCATCGACTTTGGGCTTTGGTTTCTGCACCCAGGCCTCGGCCTTTTGCAGGCGCTGCTCCATCTCGCGGACGCTGGTGAAGTATTCATCGAGCTTATCGCGGTCGGCGCTGCCAAAGCGGCCTTGCAGGCGCTTCGCCTCTTCGCCGACGGTGTCCATGATGCTGCGGCCTTCATGCAGCTTGCGCATCTGCTGCTCGATCTCCCACTGGCTGCCGTCGAGGAAGAGCTTGGCGAAGATTTTCGAAGGTCTCGACTCCGCGGGGATCATGACGCCGCTGCGTGTGTAGCTCTGGCTGTTCCCGCCGCCCGTGTTGAGCTGCAACGACGGGTAGCGCGTCTCAAAGCCGATCTTCTCCGCGATGAATTGGTCCAGCGAGATCGTGTTGCGAAACCCTCCGAGGCCCGGATGCCGCGCTCCGGTGAGCCAGGTCATCTCAGAGGCATGCCCATCACGCCCGTTTTGATCTGGATGGCAAACATTCGAGAAAACGGTGAAGTCCTTCCGATGCGCCTCGATCATCTTCAAATAAGGCGTCGGCGTATAAGCCTCCCCACTCTCCGCCGGAAAGAAATCCGGCCCGTAAATGCCAAGCGACGCACAAATCGTCACCAGCCTCTTCGGCGGCACGGTTTCGGCCGCTGCGAGCGCTTTGCGTCCCCACATGGCATCAAGAAACGGCAGCGCGAGTGAGACGCCTGTGCCACGAAGGAAGGTGCGGCGGGAAACGTGGGAGGTCATGGAGGGTAAATGAACGTGGCGGATTGAAAACTGCGAACTGGGAACTGAAAACTGAAAATTGGACTTATGAGATGGCCTTCAGCGCCTTTGCCGCCTGTTCGCCGATCACCTGGGTCAGGTAGCTCCACCAGGACTCCTTTTCGACCGTGTCACGAATAGCCGTCGCTGGCAAAAAGCGGCGCATTTCCTTCACGAAGTCGTCGCGGTAGGCAGGCTGTGTTTTGAGCGCGGTGGTGCGTGCTTGAAGGGCGGTCGCGAATTCGGCGTCGCTGTGCTGATGATCGCGAATCTTGAGCGGGATGAGCTTTGCAGGCAGTTCGACGCCCTGCTGCACCAGCCAGCCGATGTCCCACAGGTCGCGGTTCTTGATACGGTTCTCGCGAAAGGCGAGCGCGATGAGTTTATCGGCCAAAATCTCCTCACGGCTCTGCGCCTGCAAAATGAGGCCGGAGGTGCCGAGGTCGATGCCGTAGAGATTTCGCAGCATCATCGGGCGCGGGTCGTGACTGGAGATCGCGCAGATGTCGAGGTGGATGCGCTGCGCGGGCAGGTGGCGCTGGCCGGGCCGTGTTTCGAGAGTGAGCTTCCAGGTGGAGACTTTGCCGCCGGTCTTGACCGGCTCGCTCACGCTCACAGGCAGGCCGTAGCGTGTTTGCAGGCGGTCCGTGAGCACGCGGGCGAGCTCGGCGAGGTCCTCCTTTCTAAAATCACGGCCGCCGGTGAAGTCGAGGTCCTCGCTGAGCCGCTGCGAGCCGTAGCAGGCCCTCAAACAGGTGCCGCCGATGAAGGTGAGGCCTGCGAGCAACCCGGCCTCGCTCATCTCCCGCAGGATGTCGTGATGCAGCAGCTCTTTTTCCACCACGGGCCGCAGCGTGGCGAGATCGGCCCGCGTGCGCAGCGCCGTGTCCACGAGTTGGTCAAACAAGCTCACGCAGCACCTCCTCGTCCACGAGTTCCAGGCTGCGGCGCGTGGCCTTCATGTCCCGCAGTGCTTGCTTCGGCGAGGCACGCCAGAGATGCCGCTCCGGGTCGTAGGCCAGCTCCGCGCTCACCTCGTCCGGCTTTTGCGCCGTATGCACGAATTCGATGTGCCCGTAGTCGCCGCAGTCCACCACATGGCTGCGACCGGAGGTCATGAGGCTGATCCAGTTCATCGGCACCTGCGAGATGGCACCCGCATCGCTCAGCACGGTCTCGAGACTCAGGTAATTGAACTCCCCCGCCCGCAAACGCGCCGCCGCATGGAAAAGCAGGTTCCCCGCCGGGTAATCCGGCACCGGGTAAAGGTAGATGCCCTTGCACACCCGCTTAAGCAGTCCCGCCTTCGTCGCCCGCGACAGCAACACCGCCAACTGCCCATTCCCCGGCACCGCCGCCGCAAGGTCCGAGGCCGCAAAAACGCAGTGCTCCCGATCCGCCAGCGAGCGGAGCGTCTCAGAGAGCTGCTTGAGGGGCTGCATGGCAGGACTCTACAAAACATTGCATAAAGTGCAATGTTTTGTGCAGCATAGTTCAATCCTTCTTCACCAGGAGCCGTTCCACCTCGCGGTCCCAGTCGCTCATCTGGAGGCGGCCCTTGATGACACGGAACTTCTCAAACTCGGACTCGGCGTGTTGTCGGGCCATCTCGGCACAGAATCGTTCGCTAGGGTAGCTTTTGCCATCAGTGGCAGTTATTCGGAATTTTCGAATAACTGACTTCTCGGGCGAGTTCCCTGGTTGCATAGACTTTTTCAGATGCTCGCTCGCCGCACTCACATCATGAACACTCAGCTTGGAGAAATGAGGTGTTCAAAGGCGGTCCGAATGTATAAATGAGAAAACTTTTATGCAAATTTTGATGTTTACCGAGGCTTGGCCGCCGCTTTCTGGCGGGGTAGCCACTTCCGCGCACCGCGTCGCGACGTCACTGGCGGAACTGGGCGGGCATGAGGTTACGGTGTTCACGTTCGACAGCAGCGAGGTGGTGACTTCGCCACCCTATGTGAAGGAGGCAACTGTGGCCGTGGCGGGGGTGAAGGTATTGAAGTTCGGGCCTTTCTTCCTGAAGCGTCCGAGCGATGAGATCGCAGGCATCAATGAAAAGCACAGGGCAATCCTGCGCCGACAGGTGTTCGACCGGATGGTGGAGGCCGTGGATGCGATGCCGACACGGCCTGAGCTTGTTTTCTCCATGTATGTCGTGAACGCTGGTTGGATGGCGACTTACCTAGCAAACCACATGGACGTGCCGCATGTGCTAGGGGTGCGCGGGAATGATGTAGGGCGAAACATCTTCTCCGTGGACCGGCTTTACCCGGTGGCGCTGGCGGTGCGAAACGCGGCGGCGGTGGTGTGTGTGAACAGTCACCTGCGGGAGCGGCTGATGCTGGCGTTTCCGGAGGCGGGCGAGAAGACGCGGATGATCGAAAATTCCTGCCGCCTGCCGGTGCTGCCGGTGATGGATCAGGCGGCGGCGCGTAGCACGCTGCTGGGGCGGGCAGGCTGGCCGGACTCCAGTGTGGTGGTGAGCTTCATCGGCGCGGCAAGGGAGAAGAAGGGCATCCGCGCGTTGCTGGCGGCGCTGCTGGAGCCGGGGGTAAGCCGAGACCTGCGGCTGGCGTTGATCGGCAGCCGCCCAACAGCGGCGGATCAAAGATTGTTCGGCGACCTGTGGGCGCGGCTGGAGGATGAGGGGCGACTTTTCTGCAGCGGCCAGCTGGACCGGGCGGAGGCGCTTGGGCTGGCGCTTGGGTCAGACATCGGGACGATGCCAAGCATCGAGGACGGGCTGGCGAACGGGCTGCTGGAGTCGATCTGCCTGGGGCTGCCGGTAGTGGTGTCCGACCTGTTTTCGGAGGTGGTGGTGGAGGGTGTGTCCGGCCTGGTTGCGCGGCGGAATGATGTGGCTGGGCTGGCGGCAGCGCTGACTCAGCTGGCGAGGGATGCGGGGCTGCGCGCGGCGATGGGCCGGGCGGCCCTGGAGCGGGCGACGGAGCGATACTCACCGCAGTTTGAGGTAACTAACTACGAGGAGGTGTTTTCATGCGTGCTAAAGCGATCCCTGTCTTCCGCCCCCCTGTAGCGCCTTCGCTAGATAGGCACCTGGCCGCGGTAATCGAATCGAGGTGGTGGAGCTACGGGAGTCTGTGCAGGAGCCTGGAGGAGGAATTGGCCCTGGCGCGGGGCAGAAGCTCTGTGCTGCTGACGACATCCTGTACAGCGGCTCTGGGGCTAGTGGCGCGCTGCATCGCGGCGCAGCGTGCTTCTGCATCATCATGTTCTTCTGGCGGCACGGCGGAGGAAGGGGCGCTAGAGGTGATCGTGCCGGCGATCACATTTGTAAGCACTGCGATGCCGTTTGTGGAGGTGGGCTGGCGGGTGCGTGTGGCGGATGTGAGTGCGGAGACGGGGCTGATGGATGCGGAGAGCGCTCGGCAGCTAATCACGGCGCGAACGGCGGCGGTGGTGGCTGTTCACCTTTACGGGCAGAAGGCGGACTTAGGAGCGTTGCGAGGGCTGTGTGATGCGCGGGGGCTGGCCTTGATCGAGGACGGGGCGCACCGGGTGGACTGCCTATTTGAGGAGAGTGTGGCAGATTTTTCCGTGTGCAGTTTCAATTCAGTGAAAGAGCTGCCGGCGGGGGAGGGTGGTGCGCTGTGGTGCCGTGACGAGGCGGACGCGGAGCAGGCGCGATTAGCGGCCTACCTGGGGATGCGGGTGGACACGCCGCAGCGGAGCGCGCAGCCGGTGCACCTGCCGTACGCGTTCAGCGGGGTGCCGGGGGGAAAGCACCGGATGACGGATGTAGCGGCGGCCTTTGTGAAGGCGGCGCTGGAGGCGCACGCAGTGAACCGCGAACTGCGCCGGGCAGTGGCGCGGCGGTATGACGCGCTGCTGAGGCCGCTGCAGCCAGTGCTGGAGTGCCTGCGGCGGGATTACGCGCGGGACTCGGCGCTGATGTACGTGGTGCGGGTGTCGTCGGGGCGGCGTGAGGCGCTGCGGGAGGTGTGCGCACGCGGCGGCATCAGCACAAGCGTGCACTATCCGTCATTGGCGGGGCACCCACTGTTCGCGGCGGATGAGTGCCCGCGGGCAGCGCTGTTCGCGGAGGAGGTGGTGACGCTGCCGTGCTACGCGGACCTAGCTGATGATGATCACCTTTTTGTTAGTCGGGAGGTGGCACGTGCGATCCATGGATGAGCCGTCGGCGGGAGTGTCCCCATCCGGGGCGGAAGAGCCGATCTCCGAAGACTGCGTGGAGCTGTGGCGGCCGCGGTTTGAGGATGTGCCCTGGCTGGTGGAGCTGCGGAACCGCCGTGCGGTGCGGCAGTGGTTCCACCACTCGGAGGTGATCCTGCCGGAGGTGAGCGGGCGCTGGATCTCGGCGCGTATGACGGATGATGACGACGCGCTGCGGGTGTTGCGGGTGTGCGGCATCGACCAGGGGCTGGGCACCATCGGCTGGGAGCGGAGCAGGACGGAGCCGGACCGGTACGAGGTGGGGCGGCTGGTGCTGGACACTGTGCGGCTGCGGGGGCTGCCGACGGAGGTGCGCCGGGAGGTGACGGCGGCGCGGCTGACCGATGCGGCGTGCCGTGCGGTGCAGGAGCACCTATTCATGACAAGAGGAGCGCAGGCGCTAACGGTGACGTGCAAGGCGGGGAACCTGCGCGGGCGGCACGTGGCGGAGCGCGGCGGGGCGGTGATGGAGGGCGTGAGTGACGACAGCGCGAACTACGTCGTACTTCGCGGGTTGTGGCTGGAAAGGAGGGAGCGGTAATGCGGGTGGCGCTGTTCACAAAGCACTTCCTGGAGCCGACGCACCTGGCGATGGCGCAGATCCTGCACGGGCTGGAGGCGTTCTCCTTCGTGGTCTTCTGCAAGCGTTGGGAGCCGCCGCACGAGGTGGCGCTGCCGCACTGCGCGCGCGGCGCGGAGCTGTCTGACGTGGAGGCGGTGCAGACGGAGGTGGCGGCGTGTGACGTGGTGCACGCGGTCTTCGACGGCACACTGGCCTTGCGCGCGTACGACATCGCCCGCACGCTGCGGAAGCCCTTCATCCTGACCTTTCACGGTGGATTCGACATGAACGCGAAGATCTGGAAGGACAACCTGCGGCACCTGGTGCGGTGCGTGTGCGAGCATGCGGACGTGGTGACAGTTCCGAGCGAGAGGGATCGCGCGCTACTGGCGGGGCTGGGCGTGCGGCGTGAGCCGGTGGTCTCACGCGTGCCGGTGGACCTGCGGCGGCTAGAGGGGCTGCGCGGCACCACGCGGGAGCCACGCCGACTGCTGTGCGTGGGACGGCTTGTGCCTAAAAAAGGTTATGCCACGGCGCTGCGGGTGCTGGCGGGGCTGGGGCCGGAGCACAGGCTTACCATCGTGGGTGACGGGCCAGAGCACGGGGCGCTACAGCAGCTGGCGGCGGACCTAGGCCTGGCGGGGCGGGTGGACTTCACCGGCTACCAGCCGCCCTCGCAGATGCTGCGTACGCTGGCCTCCGCAGCGGTGCTGCTGCACCCGGCGGTGAAGGCGGCGGATGGAAATGCGGAGGGCACGCCGCAGATCATCCTGTGGGCGCAACTGCTGGGCGTGCCGGTGGTAGCCTGTGACAGCGGTGCGCTAGCGCAGGTGGTGCGGCATGGTGAGACGGGATGGCTGCTTGCGGAGGGAGATGAGGCGGGCCTAGCGGCAGCGGTGGAGGCTGCTTGCGGCGGCGGGCCGCGCGTGGCGGAGGTGACGGCGGCGGCACAGGCGGTGGTGTGCGAGCGGCATGACCTGTGGCACATCGTGGAGGAGTGGAAGGCGATCCCCCG
>NZ_JACSRD010000076.1 GCF_014879935.1 Prosthecobacter sp. | reverse complement strand
CTCGCGGTAGCGCTCCACACCATCCACCTCCTCCGTGATGCAGCCCTGGTAGAGCCAGGTTCGCACCACGTCCTCAAAAGCCGCGCCACCGCGCCGCAGCGCCGCTTGGAGATTTTCAAAGGCCTCGAATGACTGATCGTAGGCCGTCCGGCCCTCGCGATGCAACGAACCGCCGGAGGCATAAATCCATCGCAGGCCGTCATATTCCACCGTCACCAGATGTTCGTCATGGTGCTCCACCTTCGCATGAGTGGTGCCCACCGCCCAGGCCTCGATCGCGATGCCACGCCCCTCGCAAGGCGGCTGCACCACAAACAGCGTCAACGGCATCTTTTCACCATAACAGGCCTCGAAAAGCAGCTCCGCCGTCGGCACATCCTCCCGGGAGCGCAGAAACACGGTCTGCATCGTCACCTCCATCGGCTCACCTTGCTGGCGCAGGATGGCACGGATGGTGGAGAGCGCCTCCCATGCCTCGTCTTTAAAGTCCCCGCCGCATTGGGGTGTCACCATCATCGCCACGCGTCGCACCTTGCCGAGGTCAATCACCGTATGATGCTGCACGCCCATGAGACAGGGAGGCATGTCCGGTCCGGAAAACCTGCCCGGCACCGCGTGCGAGCATCCATGCGCCGCACAACCCGCGTCGAGCAGCCGTTTGTCCGGGGCCAGGTGGTAGCAAATCGGCGTTTCCTTGGCGAGAGAAGCAGGGGAAGACATGGCGGGCACCTCCAGGCGAATGTTGAATGTTGTTAAACTCGCATCGGAAAGCCGCCTTGAAGCTCAAAGAAGCATCCTTGATGCAACTTTAACAACGGGCAGACCCATGGGCATATGTTGGCCTCCAGTGTGCCTTTGTTGCTCGATGGCGGCGCAAAATGTGGGCAACGAAGCATATCTTTCGCGCATAAGTAGCATCCACTGTGCATGTTTAATCAACCTCCAACCATGAAGCTGATCCTGACCTCCCTCGCAACCATCACCGTCGTGATGACCCTGCTCGTACATGCCGCGCTCGCCGCCGATCCGGCCGCCGTTGCCTCCGAGTCCGCCACGAATACCGTCTGCCCTGTCACCGGCAAACCCGCCGATCCGGCGATCACCGCCGAGTATGAGGGCCGCAAGTGGTCCTTTGCGAAAGAAGCATGCAAAACGAAATGGCTGAAGGCCCGCGAGGACAGCCTGTATCAAAAACTCGGCGGCAAGGCGGCCATCGACGCCGTGGTGGACGCGTTTTACGTCAAAGTGCTGGCCGACAAGCGGGTGAATGACTTCTTTGCCGACGTGAGCATGGACAAGCAGCGCCGGAAGCAGAAGGAGTTCTTGTCGTTCGCCTTTGGCGGCCCGTTGCCGTGGACCGGCAAGGATATGCGCAAGGCGCACGAAGGCATGGGCCTCACCGAAGAGCATTTTAACGCCATCGCTGAGAACCTCGTGGGCACCCTAAAGGACTTCAAAGTGAAGCAGGAACTCATCGACCAGGTCGTCGCCATTGCGGTTTCCACCAAGGATGATGTTTTGGGCCATCCCAAGAAGGCAAACTGAGAGCCGTCCATCTCTCTATTGCTGATTGAACGCCGCAATAAGTGCCCGGAGTCACTTGTTGCGGCGTTCTAAATGACGCTATGGCGATTTCGGCTTAAACATGTTTTCTTATCAAAGTGGCTCGAATGACTGTCGCCACAGCTAAAGAAAAGCTCCTCTTCAAAGAAGAAGAGCTTCGCTTTTCACGCGGATAGGCCGACGTGAGTGTCCAGAAGGCCATGGAGGGCTTCGGTGCGTTTGGGCAGTTCGGCGAGGTTTCCGTCTTTCAGGGACTCGGTGAACGCGTTGAACAGGCTCCAGACGTTACGACCCTCAAAGGCATCATGACGGGGCTCGCGCCATTCATGAAGCACTTTCTGGATCAAACGGTTGGAGCACAGGTTCTTCTCGGAACTCGTGCTCCCGCGTGGCCGGTGACGGAGCATGGGCCAGTCCTCGTGGAAAGGAGGGGAGGAACTGGCCCTGCATCCGGCATCGGTGGCACGGCCAAGGGAGGCCGGGGCAACGGCTGGTCTGCCATTCGGACGAAGAAGGAGCCGATGCCAGACGGGCCGTTGGCGGTGGGGGAGGGCACACGTGCATGGGTGAACGCTGCCAGAGCGTTATGGAAGGCGGCGCCTGCGATCACTGATGCACCAAGAACAGCGGTGGCGTGAGCTGGACCGAAGATCGAGCGTGCCGAGGCGTGTCGAAAGTGAGGGGCGTTGCGGGGAAACCTCCCCGCTCGAAGGGGGAGCGGCCCACGAAGTCGCCGCGAGGGGAAGGCTTTCCCCATCTACTTCACCAGCTTGAAAGTGGTGCCGGTGTTCGACTCGATCATCCCATTTTGGGTGAACTGAAAGATGAACTCCCTGCCGACCAAAGCAGCCGCGCTTCGCTCGCACAGACGAACAAATGCCGGTGTCCCCATGGTTCTGTGCCAGCCTTGAGAGCCGACGTAGATGCGGGCACCCTGCCGGTTGGGAAGCACTCCTCCATTGCCTTCATAGATGGCGCGGCAAACATTCACGACCTTCCCATCTGGTGAGAGTTCGCGATACGTTCGATGCCAGGTGAGGGTTCCCGCGAAACTGATCTCATCGGTGAACTCGATTTGCCCCAAATCCTTGGCACGAGTGACTGCGACAAAGCAAGGCTTGGGAACGCTAATCGGCACGCCCTGTGGTTGTTGTGCGGCTCCAGCAGCCGGAGCCTTCGGTGACTGCTTACTGTTGGTCACATCATAGACCTTGGCCCGCTGCGACGTGATGGAGAGCGTCTTCCCAGCCTCTTTCAGTCGCAGCGTGAGGTCTGCACGCCCCTTGTGCCATTCACCGGCTTCGTTTTCGTTGTAGAACTCGATCGTGTATTCTGCCTGCCAAAGTCCGCCTTCCTGGACAATGCGGATCTCACCAATGATCTTTTCGCTGCCCACTGGCCACTTGGCTCGATGCGCTTGTTCGTCAGCACCAATCGCATCTCTCGTCAGCAAGCCCTTGTCGAGGAAGTCCACCATCGCTTCATAGTCTGCGATCATGCCTTGAAGGTCGCCTTTTGAGGCTTTGGCATGATGCTCAGAGACAAACGCTTTCACATCACTTGCCGAGATGGCTGGCGGAGGAGGGGGCGCAGGAGGCTGAGGTGGCGGTGCGACCTCTGTCACTTTCTGAGGAGGCGGCTCGTGGGGCTTCTCGATGGCCTTCGTCACAATCATCACGGACGTGCCCTGGGTTAAGTCCAAGAGTTGAGGCGTGGGAAGTTCGGGAAGCTTGGCAGGAAGTGGCGAGCTAGCCGTTTTGATGGTGGTCCACCAATTGCGGGTGGTCTCAGGTTTCCACTCGGACATGTTTCCAGGTTCCCAATAGTGAAGGCTTGAGGCCACATCGCCTGCCTGGACACTGCCATCACGGGTCTGAACGATAAAAACACCCTGGCGGCCCTTCCACTCCAGCAAGCGGGCGAGCGCACGCACTTGATTGTAGTCCGGCCCAACCACTCGATCATTTAGCGGATTCTTTAGAGGGGCGTAGATCATCAGGCAAAGCTGCTTGTCTTTGACCTGAGTGCTCCAACCCGTGTTTTCAATCTCATCGACCGGGAACGGCATCTCCACTTCAAAGACGAGGTCGGGGCAGGTCGTCTGCTTCATGAAAGTCACCTCGATCTTTCCATTCATGAGGCGCATCAGCTTCGAGCCATCATCTGAGCAAAGAATCTTGTCGCCTTCGTCCACGCCAAAAGACTTGAGACCAAAGGAGATGGGCACGCTGGGGTGTGTGAAGGCACAGACACTCTGGCCGGACAACTGCCAGGGGCCGTCTGGTTCACGGCGCGACGGCGGAACAGCCGATGTGATCAGGGTGCGCACTCCGAGCTTCCAATGCGTCTGGCCCGGCCAAGTCTCCCTTGAGCCTTCCTTCCAAAGCCTTTTGCTGATGTCGTCGAGCTTCTTGTATGCCGGGGAATCTTCCAACGGCAATAGCACGAGCTTGTCGAGATCGAAAGCCAGAGGGGCTTCATCATCAGGAAAAAAGGCAAGTTCTCCAGCCTGCCACCAGTGGAGATCACCTCCCGGCACGTCTCTTCCAGGCGGACGCGGTAACTCGATGGCCCTGCTTTCGGCAATTCGCAAAATCCACACACGGCGCGACTTTCCTTCGCCAATCGTGCAGGCGATGGATTTCTGATCAGGAGACCAGGACAGATTCCCATGAGGAAATGCAGGAACCTGAATGGACGCGGTTTTGGTGAACCGATGAAGATCGAAAATGCCAATCGCGGGCTGCGATCCGGCCGCATCTCCAAAAGCGACCATCACGTCGTCTGGCGACAGGGCAACGGGGCAATCCCTCTGCACTTGAGGGATGACTTTGGTGAAGTCCGGTTGGATTTCGCCGATCTTGGCCGACTTGATGTCTTTGGGCGGATCATAGCGAAACGGCGGGGGGGCCGGTGGAACTGGAGCAATGGAAGGAGCCGCGACCACAGGAGGTGGGTCAATCACCGGAGCTCGACCGAGGAATGAGATGGGAGACGCCAGAAGGAGTGCCGCCATCACGGAGACCCCCATTTTGACCCATCGCAGCCAGGGAAAAATCGCTGGCAACGTGTCCGCCGAAGCGGCCGTCCAGTTCCTGAGAGCTACCTGCCCCCCGATCAACCCTCCAACAAAACCACACAGCACGCTAGGAAGCAGGGCTGCGAGGCTGACCGAAAAGACAAGCCACATTCGCGAGCGCAGTGCCCGATCCAGAGAGGCGCTGTCCGCCCCGCTGGCGTCCCATGTTGCCAACGCGGTAAGGACTGCTCCCGCCCATAGAGCGCAGAAGACACCCGCTTGAATACCAAGGCGGCCCGCCTCGCCCGGCGCATGGAACCGTGACGTGAACTCCTTCCGGGCAAGAATTACGGTCACCAGCGCTGAGATCACCGACAGCGCCAAAATCAAAACGAGTTGAAGCTGCGTGCCGGCGATAAAGCCAGGTATGGTCACAATGGAACTTCTAAAGAGCGCCACCGAAAGCCCAGTGACTGCTCCCGTGATGAGTGCCATCAGAGAGGCTTTGTCCGTGATAAGAGAGGTGCCTGAATCCTTCACGGGCCGATGACTATCACACGGCTGCCAGTCCGACAACCGGAGTGTCAGTCACCAGTTGCTGCACTTTTGCGAGCATGGCCGGGGAGGGTTTCGCCACGCCGTGCTCCCATTCGCGGACATTTTTCGCGATGACCTGAATCCTCCGACCAAAGGCAAACTGGCTCAACCCCATGATCCTTCGAGCCATCAAGACTTGGTCAGCCGGGGTTTGGACAGCCACCGGATACGAGCCGAGGAAACCGATGAGGCGTGGCCAAAAGGAGGCCGTCGGAGCCACCTCGTCACGTTCCCAACGTTCATAGTGTTCGCGCAAAGTGTTCAGACGTTCAGCGGCCTGAACCTGGGTCAATTTCAAGACCAGCCTTCGAGACCGCAGGTGCTGCCCCAAGGTTACCGGCCTGATTTTGAACCCCTTCTGAACGAGCTTGCGCAACCTGACCGCCGTTCTGGAGGCCTTGAGGGTGAAGTAGCAAAATGGCAAAATAGGATGATACCTATTTCGCCTGAACTCCGGGATGCTGAGGAACGGCCTTTCAATCTGGCACATGAACAACGCTCCAACCCCAAAATAAAACAAGCCGCCTCGTGGGACACGGAGCGGCTTGTTTGAGAAAGGTGTTTCCGCATCTTACTCGGCGGCTTCCTCTCCTTCAGCAGGAGCGGCTTCGCCTGCGGCGGAGACGGTGAGCTTCACGGTGGCCGTGATGTCATAACCGAGCTTCACATCGACTTCAAAGCTGCCGGTGTTCTTGATCGGACGCTCAAGGACGACCTGATGACGGTCAATCTCAACGCCAGCCTGTTCGGTGAGTGCTTTGGCGATGTCCATGGTGGTGATGGCACCGAAGGCTTTGCCGCCCTGGCCGGTGGCAAGGGTGAGTTTGAGCTTCACCTTCCGGATCTTGCTGCCAAGCTTCTCGGCCTCGGCCATTTCCTTGGCTTCGCGCTCGGCACGGATGGCCTTGAGGCGCTCGGTGTGGCGGAGGTTGCCTTTCGTCGCCTCGTAAGCCTTGGCCTGCGGGAGCAGGTAGTTGCGGGCAAAGCCGCGCTTCACTTTGACGACATCGGCCTCGGCTCCGAGACCTTTGATTTGTTCTTTGAGAATGACTTGTGTGGTTGCCATGACGACGGTTCCCCGGGGGAAAAGGGGCGCGAGAATACATGCCCCTCCCCCGGTGTCAAAGGGGGATTGCAGGTTCTTTCACACTCTGCTTGCCACGGCCAGAAGGGCCAGCACGCTGACGCTGTCGCGGATGCGGCCGTCACGGGCCATCTGGACGGCTTCGGAAAGCGGGAGCCGCAGCACGGCGAGTTCCTCCGTGTCCTCCGGCTGCGCTGCGGTGTGGGAGAGGCCGGTGGCGATGAAGATGTCGCAGGTCTCGTTGCTGGTGGAATTGGAAAGCTGGATGCCGTGGAGCAGGGGCTCGATGGTTTCGGCCACAATACCGGTCTCTTCCAGAAGCTCGCGTTTGGCGGCTTCGGCGGGTGATTCGTCCGCCGGACAGCCGCCTTCAGGGATTTCCCATTCATAACGGCCATGGCAGTAACGCCACTGGCCGACCAGCCAGGTGTAACCTTCGGCATCAATGGGAATGACACCGACGGCGATGTTTTTGTATTCGACGACTCCGTAGATGCCCGGGCTGCCGGTGGGTTTGATCACCTGATCTTCGCGCACGCGAATCCAGGGGTTCGCGTAAGTCTCGCGGGTGGAGACGGTTTTCCAGGGATTCGAGTGCTGGGGGAGGTCCATGGTCAAAGTGCGCGATTCTCAGAGGCGGCTGCTGTTGGTTTCCAAAGCGGGTGCCGTCAGGGCTGCGCTGTGGTCGAAAGAGTCACTCCATCGGCCTCCACCTTCGCCTGCTTCATGGCTTTCAAGACGGGGCCGATCGTGGGATGAGTCTGGTAGGGGCCGAGGTAACCGTAATTCTGCATCCCGGAGATCATGCCCTCGGGCAAGGTTTTGCCTGGCACGCGCACCATTTTCACCCGTGCGTCGGGACCGGCCTCGGTTTGCTCGATGTGGAAGTCGATCTCGCCCACGAGGTAGCGTTTCTTGTCCTCCCAGAACTTCGCGGTGTTCATCGGCAGACTGCAGTCCGTGGTGATCACTTGGTTCGCGGGATCAAAGGATTTCACCCGCAGCATGTCCTTGTAGGTGCCGTTTCCGGCGTCAGGAGCCGTGACGATGAGCGTGTTGATCTCAGCGGCGGAGAGTTTCAGCGTGGCTGGCTGGCCTGCGGTGGCCGCAGCGGCGAATTCAGCGAGTTTCCTGTCCAGATCCGGCTGCGGCGGCACTTCCGCCAGCGTCACTGGCTGCGCCTGGGCGATGGCGGCGAACTCACGGTCCATCGTCGTCAGCGAATGATAACCCCACCACAGGATGAAGGCGAAGACGCCGAACGCCGCCGTGATGATGATGCAGCCGTAGCCGGAATGGAACCCGCCCTGCGGCGTCTTTTCGATCTTTGCCATGCCTCATCTCAATGCACCGCATGGAAAGATCAAGCGGAGCATTGGTTGCTGCTTTGGGCTGGAAAAAAGAAGCCACCCTCCGCCGGAGCGAAGGATGGCTGTGAGGCAGATTCCTGGTCGTTCTTTAGTTGTTCGTGGCCGGTGCGGGCGCAGGAGCAGGAGCTGGTGCTGAGGGCGCGGCTTGCTGCTGCTGGGCTTCTTTGATGGCTTTCTGGAACTCAGGGTTGCTCATCATGTCGGCGGCCATCTTGCCCTGCACGACAAAGGAACCCACGAGGCAGAGCGTCCAGGTGATCATGGTGCCACGCAGCCCGAGCGAGCCGCTTTTGACCCAGCCCCAGACAAACGCGAAAATGGCGCAGATGATGCCCAGGATGCCCAGGCCGACTCCCGCGTTTTTGAAAAGCGCGATCAGGACTTTGATCCAGCAGATGATGCTGACGATGGCGATCACGGCGAATAGACCGAGGGTGAGACCGCTGGGGGCGGCTCCAGCGAGGGCGGCGGCTTGGCTGTCGGGTTGCATAAGGGATGGGCTAGGTTGGATTTAGGGTTGCTGGCTTCCGACAGCACCGGGAACGCTTTTAAAGAGACCCCGAGCTTCGGTCATAGGCGGGAGATACCAGAAACCGAGCATTCGCAGCAAGCCAAAACATGCAAAAACCACCAGGATGACCGCCGGAAGGCGGGTTTTTCGCTCGAATGCCTCGATCCTCCGCGCCAAGTGCTCACATTTTGAAGCCGGGAGCAGCGTGGACACGGATGTGAGAGCGCCCACGAGTGCAAAAAACGGGGCAAAGGGATGGAGCAGGAGCATATCCCGCCAGTCGCCACGGGACAGGGCCACGAAAGCCCGTGTCATCCCGCAACCGTGACAGGGCAGACCTGTGACCGCAGCAAAAGGACACTGCCACCATGAAAAGCCGAGCGCGGCGGTCACCAGGAGTCCGGTCATCGCCACGAACAGGATCCGGCAAAGGCCCCGTTGTCGGATCAACGGGGCAAGCCAGGGCGCGAGGACGTTGGCAAAGGACATGCGCTGTTGATAACCCGGAGCTTCCGCTCTGCCAAGCATCAGCCGCCTCTTCATTGACGCATGACTCCAGCCGTGGAATCTCGACGGATGAAGATTCTCGCCGCCATGTCCGGAGGTGTGGACAGCAGTGTGGCCGCCGCCCTGCTCGTCCGCGCGGGGCATGATGTGCACGGCGTTTACATGAAGAACTGGATCAATGAGGAGAACATCATTGGTCATTGCCCCTGGGAAGAGGACATCGTGGACGCCGAGGCCGTCGCCAGGCAACTAGGCATTCCGTTCCGCGTCGTCAATCTCATGACGGAATACCGCGAGAAGGTGGTGAAATACCTCCTCGAAGGCTATCAGGCCGGCATCACGCCGAATCCCGACGTGATGTGCAACCGCGAGATGAAATTTGGTGTGCTGTGGGATTGGGCGCGTGACAACGGATTCGAAGCCATCGCCACCGGCCACTACGCGCGCAAG
Organism: Prosthecobacter sp.; assembly: GCF_014879935.1. Classification (GTDB taxonomy): domain Bacteria; phylum Verrucomicrobiota; class Verrucomicrobiia; order Verrucomicrobiales; family Verrucomicrobiaceae; genus Prosthecobacter. The sequence goes on along the minus strand of NZ_JACSRD010000076.1, from coordinate 9,970 downwards.
GATGGCGGTCACATCCTGCGTGGCCTCGATCCGAACAAGGACCAGACTTACTTCCTCGCCATGATGCGGCCCGGGCAGGTGCGCATCGCTCAGTTTCCGATCGGCCATTTGCTGAAGCCGCAGTTGCGTGACTTGGCGCGTGAGTTTGGCCTCAAAACAGCGGAGAAGAAGGACAGCCAGGGCATCTGCTTCATCGGTCAGGTGAAGATGGAGGATTTCCTGCGCACCTTCGTTTCCGACAAGTCCGGTCCCATCGTGAATCTCGAAGGCAAGGTGCTGGGCGAGCATCGCGGATTGCATCTCTACACACTCGGGCAGCGGAAAGGCCATGGCGTCGCCAGTCCGCTGCACAAACAGGCCTACGTCGTCGTCGCCAAGCGGCCGGAGACCAACGAACTCGTCGTCGCCATCGAAAACCCGGACACTCCGCTGCTCTGGGCGCGCAAAGCGGTGCTGCATTCGGTTTCCACCACGGGCGAGCCGCTGGATGTCGCGCGCAAGCTGCAGGCGCAGCCACGCTATCGCTGTCCCGCAGGCGATGCGGTGTTTCTTCCTCTCGGTGATGGCCGGGCCGAACTCGAATACGTCGAGGCGCAGCGTGCGCTCACACCGGGACAGATCTGCGCCTTGTATGATGGCGAACGCCTGCTCGGCGGCGCGGTGTTTGAATCCATCCAGCACGAATGAGCGCCGCACCTTCCATCCTCATCCTTGGCGGCGGCTGTTTCGGCCTCACCGCGGCTTTGGAACTGCATGCGCGAGGTTGGAAGGTCACGCTGATCGATCAAGGCCCGCTGCCGCATCCCGACGCGGCCTCCACCGACATCAGCAAGGTCGTTCGCATGGACTACGCGGCCGACGAGCAACACACGGCCATGGGTGAACTCAGCATCGAGCGCTGGCGCGAATGGAACGCGAAGTGGGGCGAGGAGCTTTACCACGAGGTCGGATTCCTCGTCATGTCGCGTGAGGCGATGCAGCCCGGCGGATTCGAGCACGACAGCCGAGCCTTCCTGACGCCACGTGGCCATTCTCTGCGCCGCACCTCGTCCGCGATGCTTCGTGAGCTTCATCCTGTGTGGAATGCTGCGAACTATCGCGATGGTTACCTCAATCCCGTTGGCGGCTGGGTGGAAAGCGGTCGAGTCATCGCCAGGCTTGCGGCCGATGCCAGAGTCGCAGGCATTGAGATCATCGAGAATGTGCCCCGGCCGCGACCCGTCTTTGAGGGAACGCATTGCATCGGCATCGACTCTGGCGATCAGACATGGACAGCGGACGCCGTGCTTGTCTCTGCCGGTGCCTGGACTCCGATCGTGCTCCCGCATCTGCAAAAGGTCATGGGAGCGACCGCGCAGACGGTGTTTCACTTCAAACCGCTCGATCCGAAACCCTTCACGCCACCGCAATTTCCCGTCTGGGGAGCCGACATCGGCAAAACCGGCTGGTATGGCTTTCCAGCGAATCGAGATGGCATCGTCAAGGTCGCCAATCACGGAGCCGGCCGTCAGGTGCGTGCGGATGAGCCGCGCACCTTGCCTCCGGGCGAGGAAGAACGCTTTCGGGCCTTCCTGCGCGACACGTTTCCTTCACTGGCTGATGCGCCGGTGCTTTCCACTCGCGTCTGCCTGTACTGCGACACCTTTGACGGTTCTTTCTGGATCGACCACGATCCCGCCCATGCCGGGCTCATCGTCGCCGCAGGCGATTCCGGCCACGCCTTCAAGTTCACGCCTGTCCTCGGCGAAATCATCGCTGATGTGGTGGAATCGACACCGAATGCCTGGGCACCACGCTATCGCTGGCGTGAAAAGACCGCCGCACACTCCGATGGCGCCCGGGCTTCGAGTTAACCGCGAAACAAAGCGCCGAGTTTTTTGCCGAGGATCACGCCTGCGCCGAGGATTGTGACGGCGAGGAAGATCATCGCCCAGACGCCGAGGGCGGAGGCGAGGTTCGGGCCGCTGCCGAGGGCGAGGACGAGGGAGTAGATTGCCTTGGTGATCGGGAAATGCGCTGCTTGCTGGGCCAGGATCATGCTGTCACTCACCTCCAGCATGGCGAAGGAGAAGGCGAGCAGGCCGCCGGCGACGAGATTGGGGGCCACCAGCGGCAAAGTGACGCGCCACAGCGCCTTTTCGGGGCGTGCGCCGAGGTTTTGAGCGGCTTCCTCCAGCGTGGGGCTGACTTGTTGAAAGCCGGCGGCGGCGGAACGCACGACATAAGGCAACCGCCGCACCGCGTAGGCGATCACGAGCAGCAGCAGTGGATCTTCGCCGAGCATGAGCCAGTGAAAGGGCTGTCCTTCGCGTGTCATCGCGAGATAACCGAAGGCCATGACGATCCCGGGCACCGCCAGCGGCAGCATGGCCATGGCATCCAGGATCTGCCGGCCCCAGAGGCGCGTGCGCACCGAGACATAGGCCACGCCGATTCCCAGAAGAAGCGCCAGCAGCATCGCAAGGGATGAGTACTTCAAACTGTTCGCGATGGAGGACAGCGTGAGCTCATGACCGAGCGCATCGCGGTAGTGATCGAGCGTCAAGGCATGCGGAATGACAGTGCCATACCAGTCTTTGGCGAAAGACAGCAGCACCACGCCGAGATGCGGCAGCACCGCGAGGAAGGTGACGCCCGCGAAGAGCGTGGTGCAGATCCAGCCCAGCCAGGCCGGCAGGCGGACCGTTTCCCGGCCGGTGGTGGCACGGCCGCCTCCGCCCGCGTTGGAGCTGCCGAAGAGCAATTTGCTTCCCAGATAGAACAGGGTGCTGAAGACGAGCATCACGGCCACCAAGGCGTAAGGGAAGGGGTTGCCGCTGAGGTCATTGATGCTGCGGAAGACCTGCACGGCGGTCACGCGGTCGTAATCAAACAGCAGCGGCACGCCCATCTCGGTGAACGACCAGACGAAGACGATGGTGCCACCGGCAAACACGCCGGGCATGATGAGGGGCAGCGTCACCCGCCAGAAGCGGCTCCAGGCATTGCAGCCGAGGTTTGCCGCGGCTTCTTCGAGCGCGGGATCGAGGTTCGCTAGCGCGGCGGCCGTGTTGAGGTAGATGATCGGGTAGAGGTGCAGCACCTCCATGATGATGATGCCCAGCATGCGCTGCTGGCCCAGCCAGTCGGTCGGATGCGCGGCGTCCATGAGGCCGAGGTTGATGAGGAGCGCATTGAAGGCACCGGCTTGCCCCAGCATGGCCTTGATGCCGATCGCTCCCACGAACGGCGGCAGGATCATGGGCATGAGGACGAGCGAATTGAGCAGCGCACGGCCGGGAAAGGCGAATCGCACGTAGCAGACGGCCAGCGGCAGTGCCACGACGAGAGATCCCAGCGTCGTCCACACGGCGATGACAAACGAATTCCACAAGCCTTCGCGATACAGCTGGTTCAGGAACACCTCGGCCACGTATTGCAGCGTGAACTGGTGATCCGGCCCGCGGAAGGCGGCCTCCAGCGCCGCCCAGATCGGATAAGCGAAGAAGCACGCGAAGAACGCGGTCATCACCACGAAGATCAGGAGTGAAAGCGTGCGTGACATGAGGATCAGCGGGAGTTCCGGGCCATGGTCCCGGCCCGGATGAACTGGGTGCGGAAGGCATCGCCGAGTTCATGGGCGAGACGGGTTTCCTGCGCTTTGTCGCGTGAGGCGAGGACCTTTGAGATGCTGCCGGTGGCGGCCTCGTATTTCACACGCGTGAGGTCTTCCAGCACCTTGATCGAGCGCTCAGGCATGCCGGCCTGGATGATGTCCTTCCACGCCGCATGCAGCTCATCGTGGGAATCGACGCAGATGACGCGGACGAGGAAACGGATGGCGCTGAACGCCGTGCCGGTGCGTTCCGGGTGGTAAACAAACGCCTTCGCCTTTTCGAACGGCGCTTCCTTGCCGTCACTCATGCGTGCGATGTTCGCCGGTGTGTAAAGATCACGCCGCACCGAGAGACGTCGCAGCGCATGACGACGCGGAGCGCCCTCCTCGCCGACACGGAAGCTCCAGAGCTTCTGTCCGGCGTCGCCGAGCACGAACTCGATGAAGGCCGTGGCGATCTCCGGATCGGGCGCTCCTCTCAGCATGCCGATGGGATCGACGCTGACCGAGGTGCCGCCGAGCGGCGAGACAAAGCCGACGCGTGAGGTGCCATCGGGCTGGCGCACGTCTTCCTCTGCCGAACGGCCGTAAAAATCGATGCACATGCCTGCGGCGGCGTCTCCGCGGGCGACTTCGAGCGGGATCTTGGTGGAGAAGTCCGTGAAGTAACGTGCATTGGCACTGATGCGGAGGATCAGGCGCAGACCTTCATTCCAGCCGTCGGCCACGCCCTGCGCTTCGATCTGCTCCGGAGTCAGCTTTGGGTCCGCCACCGCCTTCAAACGATCAATCGCGATCTGCATCTGCTGCTGGATGAGCATTTCGAGCGCCTTGGTCACGGAGCCGCTCTTGCCGGGATCGCTGAGGGCGATCTGGCCGTAGCAGAGCGGATCAGCGAGGTCTTCCCATGCGGCGGGATCTTTCGCGATGCCGATGCGGCGCAGCACATCGCGATTGAAGACGATGCCGCTGCTGGAAAGGCAGGCGCCACACCAGCGGCCCTGCGGATCGCGGAACGGCTCGCCGCTGAGTTTCTCCGGGATGCCGTTCTCACCGAACCAGTCGGGATGTTTTTTCATCAGGCCGCTGATTCCCGTTTTTTCACCATCACCGGCCACCAGCGTGCCTGCTTTGGCCTGCTGCTCGAAATCATAAGCGCCGCCGCCAAAGAACACATCCATGCCGGTGCTGACGTTGGAGACGAGATAGGCGTTGCGCGCTTCGTCTTCGGGCGCGGCTTTCGCGTTCAAACAGGCCTGTGCCACGGCGGGCGTCCACGACCTGCCCAGATCGCGCTGCCAGTGCTGCTGAAACGCGGCGGTGGCCTCCGATTTGATCAGCATGGCGATCTCGGAGGTGCCGCCAGGCACACGCCAGTCGATGAACAGCGTCTGGCCGGTCGTTTTCTTCCAGTGTGAGGCGAAGGCGTGGCCGAACTCCTCGCGAATGCGGTCGTGATGCGGCGTGATGATGACGAGACGACGGTCGTAGCGGGCCAGTGCGGTGCTCTGCTGCGGTTTGAGGAGGAACGGACCGATCAGGGTGAGCGCCATGGCGATGACCACGGCCAGTTCTTTGCGCCAGTGCCGCAGACGCGCGAGCGCGGCCTGTGCGCGTGGATGCTGGAGGATAGCGCTCATGGTGCAAGCGGTGGGTCTTCCTGAGGCGCGTCAGCGTTTTGGAGTGCTCCAGCCCTCTGGAGCTTTTCGTGTGTGGCAAGACATCCGAAAGCGCCGGAGGACCGGCGCACTCCAGGACGCTGACGCGATGGGCGCAAGTTCTTCATTTGCGCAGAATCACGACGTCGTTCATCGCGGCCATGGCGCGTGTCTCGTCCTCGGAGGGGGGGCGGATCTCCTGCGGATTGATCTCGCAGACTTTCATGAGCGGTCCGCCTGTGACCTGGAGCAGATACTGCACGGTGGCGCCGAGGTAGGTGGTGTCGATGATGTGGCCGGGGAAACGATTCGGCGAGTCGGTGAGATTGGCGAAGGTGAGCGATTCCGGCCGGATGCTCAGAACGACCGGCTGGCCGCTCGCTGGCTGCCAGGTGCCATCGGTGCGGCCCCGCAACACGCCGAAGCTCGTTTCGACGTCGTGGAAGCCCTCGCGGCTGCTTTCTCGCAGGGTGCGGCCTTCGATGAAGTTCGTCTCGCCGATGAACTCGGCCACCATGCGGCTGGCGGGATTGCGATAAATCTCGGGAGGCGGGCCAAGCTGCGCGATTTTGCCCGCCTCCATGATCGCCATGCGGTCAGCCATCGAAAGCGCCTCATCCCGGTCGTGAGTCACGTAAATCGCCGTGAGGCCGTGCTGTTTGCAGATGCTGCGGATCTCGCTGCGCATTTCCAGGCGCAGCTTGGCGTCGAGGTTGGACAAGGGCTCATCGAGCAGCAGGCATTTGGGCCGGATCACCAGTGCGCGGGCCAGGGCGACGCGCTGCTGCTGGCCGCCGGAGAGCTGCTGGATCTTGCGCGAGCCGAGGCCGTCCAGCTTCACCTGTGAGAGCGCCTCCGCCACGCGGTGCTCGATCTCCTTGCGCGGTCTTTTGCGCTCTTCGAGGCCGAAGGCGACGTTCTGCGCCACGTTGAGATGCGGCCACAGCGCGTAGCTTTGAAACATCATGCCGGTGCCGCGTTTGTGCGCGGGAAGCCGCGTCACGTCCTGGTCATCGAACCAGATTTTCCCCTCATCGGGCGTGTAGAAGCCGGCGATGTGCCGCAGCAGCGTGGTCTTGCCGCAGCCGCTGGGGCCGAGAAGGAAGAACAGCTCGCCGGATTCGATCTGCAGATCCACACTGCTGAGGACGACGCTGCCGCTGAAGCGTTTGGTGAGTTCCTGGATCGTGATGGTGACCATGCGCGCGAATTGTCCCTGGTTTTACGAGAGGGCCGGGATCATGGCAAGCCTCGTCCCAATCGACGCGGATCAGCATTCTCGCTGGAACGCAACATCTCGGTTGCAAAGACAGCGGCTCTGTCCAGAATGCGCCCCTCTTCGACGGAGGCCACCCCAACATGGTTCCGCAGGAGGGAAATCAAACAAGGTCGGGCTGTAGTTCAGCCTGGTAGAACGCTTGCATGGGGTGCAAGAGGTCGTGAGTTCGAATCTCGCCAGCCCGACCAGTTTGTTTGATGCCCTGCACGGTTATTTTGCCGCCGGGGTCTTGGCGGGCGGCTCGCGAAAGAAGAGCATGAAGACCACCAGCACGGCGACTGCGATCCACGCCGGTGTGGCCCAGATGCCCGACCAGTCGTGGGCGATGCTGCCTTTCGCCTCCGCGAGCTTGTGAGCATCCATGACCTTGCCTGCGAGGAAGGTGCCGACGAGGGAGCCGAAACCCCAGAGAATGATCGCGATGAGACCTTGGGCCGCGCCACGGATGCGTTCATTGGCCTCGTCATCGACATAAAGCTGTCCGGCGATGAAGAGGAAGTCGTAGCAGACGCCGTGAAGCAGGATGGCTCCGAAGATCAAGGCGCTGCCGCTGCTGGTGGCGCTGGCGCTGAGCATGAAGTAACGCGTCACCCAGGCAAGGATGCCCAGGAAGATCGTTTTCTTATAGCCAAGCGACTTCAGCATCACCGGAAGGAGCAGGAGGAAGATGACATCGGAGACCTGGGCGAGGGTCATTTTCCCAGCCATGCCCTCCCACTGCAACTGAGTGAGGTAGGTGCCCATGTTCACGAAGTAGAAGTAGAGCGGGATGCAGATCAGGAACATGCACAGGATGAAGATGGCGAAGGCGGGCTTCTTCAGCAGCGCCAGCGCATCCAGTCCGAGCACCTCGGCCAGCGAGACATCCTGCCCGCGCTTCTTCGGCGGGGTGTGCGGCAGGGAGAGCGCAAAGACGCCAAACACGATCGAGGTGCCGCCGGCGAGGTAGTGCTGCACCGGGGACTGCTCGGCTTTCAGCAGGCTCAGCACCACGCCACCGGCGATCCAGCCGACTGCGGAGAAGATTTTCACGAAGGGGAAGTCCTTCTTCGCATCCGCCAGATGGTGCATCGACAAGGAATTGCCCAGGGCGAGCGTGGGCGCATAGAGCGTGCAGTAGAGGATCAGGGAGGGATAGACGGAGCCGAAGGTCTTGAACTGCGGAATGGCGAGCATGACCAGCCCCCCTGCGATGCCGAGCACGGCGATGATTTTCTCCGAGGCGAAGAAACGGTCCGCGATCAGGCCGACGATGAAGGGCGACAGGATGGCGCCCCAGGCGAAAGCGCCATACGAGGCGCCGATCTCAGTGCCGCTGAAGTTCAGCGTGCCGAGATAGGCGCCGAGGGTCATGTACCACGTGCTCCAGATGAAATACTGGAGGAACATGAAGAGGGAGAGCTTGGTCTTGAGCTGGCTTTGCATGGCGGGTGGTGGTCGGATTTGAGGTTCATTTCATGCCGTCGGCGGCTCCCCACGGCTCGATCAGGCGAAGTTGCCGTGATTGCAGCTCCGCGTGGCAGTCCGGCAGGTCGAAATGCTCCAGGGCGTGCGGCAGCATGAAGGCGTTCGGCCACTGCTGGTCCTCATGGATGGCGAGGTCGTGGAAGGATGTGAGCGCATGTTTCAGCGTGACCTGTTTGACAGCGCTGTGGAGCACAGCGGCCAGCGTGGCCGGCACCGCGCCCCAACCGCGACCGGCGAGATGGATTTCCGTGTGTCCAGCGGCCACGAGGAGCTGGATGACACGCAGCACATCGAAGGTGCGCTGGCCGAGCAGCGGCTTGTCGAGCATCAAACCGTAGGCGGAGTAGAAGTAGTGGCTGCCGTAGCGGCCGAGGAACTGGTTCGCGCCGCAGGTGTCGGGCTGCGAGTCGCCGATGCCGCGCACATCGCACGCGAAGAAGGCCGCGTCAGGGGCGGAGCCGATGAGCTCCTGCACGAAGGGATCCTCCCTCAGTTCGGCGTCGGCGGACCGATGGGAGAGGTACAACACGGCTTTGGTCAAACCCCGCGGAAGCCGGGATGTGAGTGGTTCGTCGCTGAGACGAGTCACCAGGGCATGAATCAACGGCTCCGTCTCTACCGCATAGGTGCAGTAGCCCTTGGCCGGATACTTTCGGCTGCCCACGCTGCGCAGAATGCGGTAGTCGGGCGGTGAATCCGGAATGGCAGGCAGTTTCAGGACATCTTTGACCGCCTTTTGCAGCGTTTTGCCCCGTGGCGCGCCGCGTTGTCTGGCAAGGGTCTCCGCCTTTTCGTTCGTGAATGACATCAGGGTGCGCGATCCCATCGCCGTGACCTGGCCTTTCGGAGTGCAGAGCAGATCGGCTTCTTTTTCGACCGTGATGGCCGGTTCGCCGCCGGTGGTGGAAAGGCCAGTGACCTTGCCGAAGAAGCGATACATCGCCTCGCGATTTGGCTGCGTGTAGCCGTGCGGATCGGGACCGATGTGGAGCTGGATGTTCTCCGGCTTGCCGAGCAGCGTGTAGAGTTTCTTCAGCCGTTCGTAGGTCTCGGTGGAGCCTCGTGCGTCGAAATAGTCCTTTTCCTGCGCCATGATGATGACCGGCTTTGGCGCCATGGCGGCGAGGAAGTCGCAGTGATCGAGATCGTTGGCGAGGACACGCGGCGGGCACTGCTCCATGTCCTGCGGCAGCTCGTTTTCCGCGTCGCGACGGAAGGTGGTGACGAAGCAAGACGGCCCTGCCATGGTGAAACGCGGTTCCATGCCACAAAGCCAGGTGGTTTGCGTGCCGCCGCCGGAGTTTCCTGTCACGCCGATGTGCTGCGGATCGATCTCGCTGCGTGTGAGCAGGTAATCGAGCGCCCGCATGGCATCCCACACCATCCAGGTGCCGAGAAAGTCGCCAACCAGGGCCTGCGGAGCGCCCATTTGATTGTGCTCCGTCGTTCCGCCACCGAGGCGGGAGCCGAGTTTCTCGTTGAGGTATTGGAAACGTTCGCCCTGGCCGACGGGATCGATCAGGAAGCAGGCCATGCCTTGACGTGCGAGGCCTTGCGCGAAGCTTTGGTAAGCTGTTTCAGCCTTTCCATTCAAGGAGTGCCCGCAGACGCCGATCACACCTGGCACGGAACCATTGCGACGCGCTGGCAGGTAGAGATTGCCGGTCACGTGGTAGTTCGGCCGGCTTTCAAACACGATGTTCTCGATGCGATAGGCCTCACGCTCCAGAACCTTCGTCACCTTGGCGTTCAGCGGCGTCTTTTCGGGCAGCGGACCAAAACAGGCGCGGATGCGCTCCTGCACGGACTTCACGTAGGCCTCCGCATCGGCTTTGGTCTTCAATGCGTCGCGCCGGACATTGCCGCGCGTCTCGGCCGCACGCACTTCATTCACCAGCCAGTCCTGCAACATGCGCGGAAAACGATGCAGCGGCAGCACTTCGGCCGTTTTCGCCGGAGTAGCGGCTGTCT
>NZ_JACSRD010000132.1 GCF_014879935.1 Prosthecobacter sp. | reverse complement strand
TCCCTCTTCCTACCACTCCGCTTTCGCCGCTGCTACCTTCGATACCCACTCAGGACAGCGAAGACTCGTGTTTTTGGTCGGCGTTCATCGATCAGTAAAGAATTTTGAATATGAGTTTCCAGAGCCTACACATGGACCAGACTTGGGCACTCCTTGGCGGACGCTGCGGGATGTTTTGAAAGATATGGCTGCCCGGGATGATGACGCTTATTTGCAAAAAGAGTTTCACGGACATTATCTGACGCGGAATCGAAAGCGCGGCTGGGATGAACCAAGCTACACCATAGTTGCCCATGGAAGCCACGTCCCACTGCATCCTTCTGACAAACCAATGGTGAGTGTCGGTAAGGATAAATTTGAACTACAGGGAAACGTTAATCGACGTTTGAGTTGGCGTGAGTGCGCTGCCATCCAGGAGTTGCCGGACCATATCGAGGTCCCAGGTGGGTTGATGGCAAAATATAGAGTGGTCGGCAATGCTGTGCCACCACCTCTCGCCACCGCGCTGATTTCGCCCATTGTGCTGAGGTTTGCCAACTGAATAAAGGCGAACGAAGCCAGGATATTAAACGTCCCTTCGTCGCTCCTGCATCATCCCTGCCCGCAAACCGTTTTGTTTCCGCCAGAGGGTGGGTCGCATCGGCCGCCATCTCAATCTCTGTCACGGTGAGGGACGAAACCCTCTTTGAACCCTTATTCACTGGTCCGCCGCCGGGAAATCGGATTGCATCGGGGCTTCCAACCTGGAACGTGTCATGCCTGCGACCACTCGTTCTTTCCCTTCCGGCGGGACCGTGCCCGGAAGGCGGCGTGGGGGCGGCAGCCGGGCGAAGACCCCGGGTGGCGGGGCGATGCAGGGCGGAGAGGCGCTGCGGCCGGCGCGAAAGCAACCGGCGCGGGGCACCCCGCCGCGGGCGGCGGTGAGACCGGAGCCGAAAAAGGCCGGGCAGGAGCCGCAGGTGGCCGGAAAGGGGCCGAAAACGGCCCCGGTGGCACCGGAGAAGGCTCCTGAAGCGGGGCCGATGGGCGGGAAGGGACCGACGGAGGAGCAATTGCGGGCGGTGGGCCTGACGCCGGAGACGGCGGCGGAGCTGCGGGCCTGGATCGCCCAGCAGCAGCAGACCGCGACGGGCCGGCGGCTCCGACCGGAGGTCTGCAATCACAAGGTGCTGGCCTTCATGCAGCAGGTGGTGGTGGTGCTGGACCTGCGCCCGGCGGAGGTGGAGGCCCGCACCGGCATGCTGCACCAGCATCAGCATCGCCTCAAACCGACGCGGGACGGCCTGGGGGAGTCGCACGTGAGTCTGTGCACGGTGCTGCGCTGGACCAACGGCCTGGGCCTGTGCCTGCCCCGCGTGCTGGATCGCCTGCTGCAGCGGCTGCCCACGCTGATGGTGCTGTGGGAAGGCGTGGCCGCATGAACCGGGCCAAGCAGCGGAAATTCTAGTTTCCTCGAACGGCCGCCGATCGGTGGAATCCTGCCCGCCATGAGCCTGCGGCCTTCCATGCCCCGTCTTTCCCCGGTCGATGTGACCGCCCGCCTGCCGCAGGCCGGGCTGGAACGCCCGGCAGCCGCCGTCTGGGGGATGAACCGGATCGTTTGGGCGACGAAGGCTCGTGTTTCGAGGACGGCAGATTCAATCTGGAGGACGGCAGATTCAATCTGGAGGACGGCAGATTCAACCTGGAGGACGGCAGATTCAACCTGGAGGACGGCAGACTCAACCTGGAGGACGGCAGACTCAACCTGGAGGACGGCAGACTCAACCTGGAGGACGGCAGATTCAATCCGGAGGACCGCAGACTCAATCTGGAGGACGGCAGATTCAATCTGGAGGACGGCAGACTCAATCTGGAGGACCGCAGACTCAATCCGGAGGACGGCAGATTCAATCTGGAGGACGCCTTTTTTCACCGGCTGCGGGGCTGTGAGGCCCTGGAGCCACTCATTGACCCCCTGGAGGGCCGGATCATGGCGCTGTGGAGCAGCGGCGTGACCTGGTCCTCCGGGGCTCTTTGGTCGCCGACGGTTTCGCCGCCGGGGACAAGCACCCACCACCACCGAACCCAACGCAAACCGATGAAACGCAACAACTACTACCCCCGTCGGGAACCTGAGCGCCCCGAATGGCACGCCAACTTTGCCGCCAAACTGCTGATCCACGGCCCCACGCTGGGACTGAGCGCGGCGGTGATCGCCAACGCCGTGGCCGACAACCTGATGCTGGCCTACGCGCTGGGGGATTGGAAGACGAACCTCTATGAGATGGGCCCGGCCGGGACCGCCGCCCTGCGCTCGCTGGAGAGCGGCACGGGGACCGCCGCCTTTGTCTTTCCCACCTACACCGCGCCCGCGCTGCCGACGCTGCCCGCCACGGCGGATCCGGTGACGCCCGGCGCCCTGGAGCGCACCTTTCTGCTGGTGCAGGAGATCAAAGGCAAGCTGGCCTACGACCTGCCGATGGGCCTGGACATGGGCATCGTGGGCAGCGAGATGCCGCCGCCGCCGCCGGGCGAGCCCCCGCCGCCGCGCGTGACGGCCACCGTGGTGGATGGGACGGCGAACCAGGCGGTGAGCTTCAAGTTCTTCAAGGATGGCCACCAGGGCGTGCTGGGCGAAAGCCAGCGCGGCACCGGCGGCATGGAACTGCTGACGATGAGCACGAAGAGCCCGATCGTGGACGACCGCCCGCTGCTGGTGCCCGGCCAGGCGGAGGTGCGCCAGTATCGCTTCCGCTTCTACGACAACGGCCAGGTCAACGGCGCCTGGACGGACATCCTCCGCATCACCGTCGGACCGTGAGGGGGGGACGGTGAGACCATGAGACCCTGAGACTGGGAGAGGGGGAGACAATGAGATGGGGAGACGATGAGATGGGGCGTGCGCGGGTCGTCGGGAGTGCCGACGAGTCGTCGGCCTTCGGGAGGCGTCGGAAGGCGACGAGTCGTCGCCGCTCCCGAGGCCGGCCCACCCTTCGCAGGTTCGGCCCTTCTCCAACCATCCATCAATCCAGCCATCCAACCATCCACTGACCCACTGCCACCCAAGCGGACGAAGGCGTCCGCGCTCCCTTCGCCTCCCTGGCTCTGGCGAGCCAGCCTACGGCCTCACTGCTCCACGGCTCCACTGCAACCCCAGCGGACGAGGGCCTCCGCACTCCCTTCGTCATTCGCCATTCGTCATTCGCCCTTCCCTGCTCCCCCTGGCTCTGGCGAGCCAGCCTACGGGTCGCTCTTCGCCCTTCGCCCTCCGCCCTTCCGCCTGCCATGTTCGACCCCACCTACCCTCAAGACCTGACACCCATCGATGCGACGCCGATGCGGAACCAGTTGAACAGCCTGAAGGCGTTGATCGATGCGATTGCGACGGTGACGGGCGCGGTGGTGGATTCGGTGAACACGCTGCCGGCGGGTGAACCGGCTGTAGTGACTGTGAGCGTGACGGACAGCACGCTGCACTTCACCTTTGACATCCCGGAAGGGCCGCAAGGAGTGGCAGGCAATGATGGCGGCGAAGGGCCGCCCGGGCCGCCGTTTGCCAATGCGGTGGTGGATGCGGTGAACACCCTGCCCGCCGGTGATCCGGCGAATGTGACGGTGTCCTTCGATGGCACCAACGTGGGCTTCACCTTCGACATCCCGCAAGGCCATGACGGTCCCACCGGGGCCGATGGCCCCCAAGGCCCCGCCGGACCGCCCGGCGAGGTGACGGGCGCGGAACTGGCCGATGCGATTGCCGACACCGTGGCCGGATCGAGCGCGAACAGCAACAGCGTGGATTTCCTGGGCTCCAGCGCCCCGCCGGACTACGATGCCGCGGTGATGCAGGAAGTGATCGACAAGGTGAATGAGCTGATCGGGGCGCTGAGGAGGAGCGAATGACGAAGGGCGGAGGGCGAAGGGCGAAGGGCGGA
>NZ_JACSRD010000263.1 GCF_014879935.1 Prosthecobacter sp. | reverse complement strand
CATGTTCTAACTCTCATTTTACTGGTTGTCTGATTTCCTCCTTATCTGTGTTTATCTTGGCGCAATGACTCCATTTCCCCGCTGGCAGGGCTGGAATCAGAGCTTCCGTTCGCAAAGGCAGCGTTGCCTGCTCTACCCCTGACCACGCCAGCGATAGCCGACTCCGCGCACGGTCTCGATGATCTCCTCCGGCTCTCGCTCGATCTTTTTGCGCAGTTTGGCGATGTGCTGGTCCAGTGTGCGGCTTTCTGGCATGTAATCGAGCCCCCAACAGACATCGAGCAGTACATCCCGGCTCAGCACCTGACCTGCACGCTCGTGCAGGAGCTTCAGGATCGAGACTTCGCGTGGCGTGAGGTCCAAACTGGCCTCACCGCGCTGCGCACGCAATTCTGCCGGCACAATGCGCAGCGGCCCCATCTGAAACGAGTCCACGGCAGGCTGCTGCACCTGCCTGCGACGAAGCGCCGTGCCGATGCGGGCGATGAGTTCATGCTTCCCGAAGGGTTTGCGCACAAAATCATCCGCGCCGAGCCGCAAACCGACCACCACATCGATCTCCTCGCTCTTGGCCGAGAGAAACAGGATGGGCACGCCTGCATCCACGGCACGCACACGGCGGCAGACCTCATAACCATCCATACCCGGCATCATGATGTCGAGACAGAGCAGATCCGGCTTTTGTTTCTGCCAGAGGGCGAGCGCCTCCGCGCCGTCACGGGCCAGCAACGTGCGAAAGCCTTCAGGTTGCAGGCAGGCTGCGAGGCTCTCCAACGTCACGGGATCGTCATCAGCTACGAGAATGGTCATCGGGCGGGAGTTTCATTCAACGGCAGCCGCAGTTCAAACGCAGCACCTTTTTGAGCATTCACGAGGCACAAGCTGCCGCCCATGCGCCGCGCCAGATCGCGTGCGATGCTCAGTCCCAGCCCTGCGCCACTCACACCGGCCTGCACTCGGTCATCGAGACGCGCAAACGGTTCAAAGATGCGCTCAGCATCGTTCGCGGCGACACCCGGACCTTCATCGGCCACGACGAGCATGAACTCGGCCTCCGTCTGCCGTGTGCGCACGTGCACAGGTGCGTTTGGCGCATACTTTTCCACGTTCGAGAGCAGATTCGCCGTGATCTGCGCCAGTGCATCCGCATCGAGCATCGATTCAGCGCTCACACCCTCGTGCAGGCGTGAAAGGCTGATGCCGCGACGCTGGAGCGCCTGCTCAAACTGCCGCGCCACAGCGTCCACGATCTCGACAGGCAAGCAAGGCGCCTCGTTCAGTCTCAAACGGCCCTCTTCCTGCCGCGAAAAGGTCAGCACGTTTTCGATCAAGCGGCTCAGACGTCCCGCCTCTTCACGCACGAGACCAAAACGGCTCGTCGCAGCCTCCGGCACCGATTCTTCGATCACGTCGAGGTTGAGCAGGATGTTTGTCATCGGCGTGCGCAGCTCATGGGATACTCGATTCACAAAGGACACACGCTGCTGTGCCAGCAAAGCCGCACGACGCTGCTGCACGCTCATGCCGATGCCACAGCCGGCCACCAGCAGTGCAAGAGCCAGCGCTCCGGCGAGCGTGGGCGTGTGATACCCCGTGCGCAGAGTGCGCTCATCCCATGAGACAATCTGCCAGACGCCAAAACGCGAAACGACAGGCGCGATCACATCCGGCCGCATGGCGGGCGGCTTCCCCACGGAGCAGAGGATTTGCCCAAGCGCATCCTGCACGGCATCCGGACCGCCGAGCTGCTCCACGGCACGGAACTCCTGCTTCAGCCAAGTTTGAAAAAAGCCGTTCATGGCCACCGCTACCTCGGCACGGTCGATCGTCAGCACTACGGCGGAGGCGAGGATTTGCACGTAAAACATCAGCGGCTTGCCAGGTTCGTCGATCCAGCCGGAGCTCTGTCCGCCGACGTCGGCGAAGATCCGTTTGGCATCCAGCATCACGCGCAGACGCGGCAGGCCGCTGTGCTCACGCTCGATGGTGGGCTCCGGCAGCGGTGGGTCTGCCGGGAAGCCGATGCTCAGATGTGTCTCCGGGCTGGCACTCTTCCAAAACAGCCAGGACACACGCTGCACACCCGCCACGTTCTGCGCGGTGCGACGGGCCAGCTCGGTGTCGCGCATGGACTGCACCAGCAAAGCACCGGTGTTTTTGAGATGACTGTCATAAAGCTCCTCCAGCTTGCGCGCCTCGGTCTGCATGGCGCTGTCCAGCGCATGCAGCGCCTGACGGTCGCGTTCCCGTCGTGTCTCCGTCTCCCGCCGTGCCACGCTGACTCCGCCTGCGGCGATGCAGCACGCCAGCACGAGCATCATGCCCAGCATGATGCTCGCACCGGGAACACACGGAGGATGTTTGGCAGCGTTGCTCATTCCGGCTTCACATCCATGAACAGAAGCCACACACGTCCCTCATCCTTGTGCTCGTTCGCACCGGTGTCTCCGGGTGGGTTCAGCGTGCCGACGAGGGCCGTGGTGCCGATGACCTGGGCATAGCCCGTGGTGGTCTTCTGGGTCGAAAACAACGGCAGCTCCGGATAGTGCTCATTCCAGTTCTTGTCCTTCAGATTGCCCGTCATGCTGACATACTCAGGGGCCAGAGTCATTTCGGCAAAAGCACCGTCCTCACTGGCGGTGGTCTCCACTTCCAAACGGAAGCCCGTGGATCGGTTTTCCTGATACGTGGTTCCTGCGAGACCTGGCAACCGCGCTGGCGTGCCCGGCTTTTTGGGGTCGTCACTCGGTTGTGCTGGCACACCCTCGGTGGGAGGAGAAAACTCGGTGCCGTAGGGGTAAATGAGACCTGACTCATGCAAGGACCGCACCCCTGACTCGGCGGTGATGGTGGCGATGTGCTCCAGAGTGGCCTCCTTGGCCGCCAACAGAGGCTTCAAGGCCGCCAGACAAGCCCCGCCATCCGCCGCGTGCTTTTTGAGCAGCTCCCAGCCTTTCATGCGGTCCAGCGAAATGACCCGCGCCGTGATGAGGAGGTTTCCCTTTCTTCTGGCCGGAGCCGCTTGAGGAGCCCTGAGCGGGACGACCTGCAGGGTGGCAAACACGAGCGTCAGGCCGCCGGGCTGGGCATCCTTCAGCGTGGCGATAAGCGTGGGAAAACCTGGGAGCATGCGACAGGAGGACGTGCTGCTCCGCGCCAGGACCTCTGCCACCGGAATGCCTGCCAGCGTGGTGTCCGCTTTGTACAGCCGGAAGCCGGAGAAGCGGTCACGCTTGAATTCCTGCGAGATCGTCATCGCGCCACTTTCTTCATCCAGCGTGGGCTCAAATTCAAAATGGTCCCCCATCTGACGCATCTCAAAGACGGTGGGGTATTGAAAGCCGGCGCGATCGGCCGGGGTCCATTCCGTGGGGTAGATGAGCTCGTCCACGCACTCCAAGACACAGCGTGTGCCGCTGCGAGTCGTGATCAAATGACAGGCGTCCAGCCGGGCGGTGCCTGCTTTGACTGCAGCCAGCAAGTTGGCGTGGAGTTTGTCCTGTCCGTCCGGCGCATCCAGAAGCGCGGCGTAGTCCGCCTGCGGCAGGATGAAGGATTCGATCAGGCACTGGATATTTTTTTGCCCCTCGGACACGACGGGCGTGGCCGGATCGACCCCGTCAGCGGGCACCGCGGGTGACGCAGAAGCGGGAGCCGCTGCGACAGCCGCCTTCTTGTCCTTGATAAAGGGATCCTTCGGCTTGTCCTGCGCTGACAGGACGGTGACGAGGGCGAAAAAGAGAAGAGTATGTGACTTCATGGCACCCCGAGACTGCCACACAGGCCGGGCCTTGCGTCAACGCGGCATGATCAGCGTGTAAAAGTTCTGTCAAAATTCACGAGACGGTTTATGGCTCTCCTCCGACCCCAAAACCATGGAAGACCTCGCCATCGCCCGCGCCTGCGCCGAATTTGCCGACGACAAGAAAGCTGAAAACATCCGCATCCTCGATCTGCGCGGCCTTTCGCCCGTGATCGACTACTTCGTGCTGTGCAGCGCCACCTCCGCCCCGCAGCTCCGTGCCGTGCGTGACAACATCGAGGACGAGATGAAGGAAAAGCACGGCCAGCGTCCGCTCTACAAAGACGGCAACTACGAGAGCCAGTGGCTCATCATCGACTACGGCAACGTCATGGTGCACGTGCTCACGCCGGAAAAACGCGAATACTACGCGCTGGAAGAACTTTGGGGCGATGCGCCCGAAGTCGCCCTCAAATCTGACGAACCGGCCCCCGAGCCCAAGCCACGCGCCAAGAAGGTCGCGGCGAAAAAGCCTGCCGCCAAGAAGGCAGCCACCAAGCGAGCCACGAAGAAGAAAGCAGACTGATTTTCTGCTCGTCAGGCCCGCCTGTCTTCGCTAGACAGCAGGCATGAACGTCCGTGTCCTGCTCGTCCTCGTTTCCTGCGCGCTCAGCGTCGTCACCGGCCTCGTGATTGCACGTGGTGGCATGGGGCTGGCATCTGGCAGCCGTCAGCGCCCGCTCATCGGCCTGTCGATGGACACGCTGAAGGAGGAACGCTGGCAGATCGACCGCGATCTCTTCACCCGAGCCGCGCAGGACGCTGGTGCGGACGTGCTGGTGCAGTCGGCGAACAGCAACGACGCCGTCCAGCTTCAAAACGTCGAAAGCCTCATCACGCAGAAGGTCGATGCGCTGGTCATCATCCCACACGATGGCGCGGCGATGGCGAAGGCGGTCAATCTCGCCCATCAGGCCGGCATCCCCGTGCTCTCCTACGACCGCCTCATCACCGGCTGCGACCTCGATCTGTATCTGACCTTCGACAACGTGAAGGTCGGAGAGCTGCAGGCCAGATTCCTCGCGGATCGCCTCCCGCAGGGCGGCAAGCTGCGCCTGATCCGCATCTATGGTGCGAAGACCGACAACAACGCCAAGCTCTTCAAACAGGGCCAGGACAACATCCTCAACCCACTCATCGCCGCCGGCAAAGTCGAGGTGCTGTTTGAAGACTGGGCCGAGGATTGGAAGCCCGAGAGCGCGAAAAAGATCACCAACGCCGCCATCACCAAGAACGGCCACAACTTCGACGCCATCCTCGCCAGCAACGACGGCACCGCGGGTGGCGCGATCCAGGCGCTCACGGAAGAAGGTCTCGCCGGCAAGATCATCGTCACCGGCCAGGACGCCGACCTCGCCGCCTGCCAGCGCATCGCCCAGGGAACGCAGGCAATGACGGTTTACAAACCCATCCAAAGCATCGCCACCAAGGCCGCCGAACTCGCGCTCAACCTCGCCCGCCGCAAACCGGTCATCGCCCGCGATGCGATCCCCAACGGCCAGATTGATGTTCCTTCCGTGCTGCTCGACATCGTCTCCGTGACCAAGGAGAATCTGCGTGAGACGGTCGTGAAGGATGGGTTCCGCAAGGAGGCGGAGGTGTTTCAGTAGGACGGTGGGTCAGTGGGACAGTGCGTCAGCAGGTCAGTGAAGAGATCGACATATGGACTCAATGATGAAAACGAACACAGCCAAAAGCGCGAAGACTGGATTGGTGGAGAACTATCGCGATCTGAATGTCTATAAGGCCGCGTTCGAGTTCCAGCAGGCGTTGTTCAAGGTGTCGAAAGGCTTTCCCAAGGAGGAGATGTATTCGCTGACGGATCAGATGCGTCGCAGTTCACGTTCCGTGGGTGCTTCGATTGCCGAATCGTGGTCGAAGCGACGCTATCAGGCTCATTTCCTGAGCAAACTCACCGACGCAGACAGCGAACTGCAAGAGACCCTGCACTGGCTGCGAACTGCCCTCGCCTGCGAATACCTTTCCAAAAAGGATTCCATCAAACTCGCCGATCAAGCAGCCGACATCGGCAAGATGCTCGGCTCCATGATCTCCAACCACCTCCAGTTCTGTACTCACCAGACCGCTTCGCGCCGTCGCTAGCGCACTGTCCCACTGACCTACCGTCCCACTGTCCTACTGATCCACCATGATCCTTCGAGCTGAAAACATCACCAAACGCTTCCCCGGCGTCACAGCGCTCAAGGATGTCTCGTTTGACCTTCGCGAAGGCGAAATCCACGCGCTCTGCGGTGAGAACGGCGCGGGCAAGAGCACGCTGATCAAGCTGCTTTCAGGCATCCATCCGCATGGCAGCTACGAAGGGCGTTTCGAGGTGAACGGCACCGAGGCGAGGTTTGAAACGATCAAGGACGCGGAAAAGGCCGGTCTGGCGGTGATTTACCAGGAACTGGCGCTCGTGGAGGAGATGACGGTAGCGGAGAACATCTTCCTCGGCCGTGAACCGCGACGTTGGGGCGCGTTCATCGACTGGCCGCAGATGTATCGTGAGGCGCAGGCCTTGATTGACCGTTTCAAGGTCGGACTCGATCCCGCCGCACCGGTGCGCACGCTCGGTGTCGGGCAGAAGCAGCTGGTCGAGATCATCAAGGCGCTCGCCAAGGACTCGAAGCTCCTCATTCTGGACGAACCCACGGCCGCGCTGGCCGAGCACGAGGTGCTGATCCTGCTGGACATCCTGCGCGATCTCCGCAAACGCGGCATCGCCAGCATCTACATCTCCCACAAGCTCGACGAGGTCTTCAGCATCGCGGATCGCATCACCGTGCTGCGTGACGGCACGACGGTGAGCACGAACAACACCGCGGACACAAACAAGGCCGAAGTCATCCGCCAGATGGTGGGTCGCGAACTTGGCGACCTTTTCCCGCGTCGCACCACACAGCCCGGCGAGGTGATTCTGCGCGTGGATTCGCTCGCTGCGGCCGATTCTGAGACTGGCGTGACCAAACTTCACGACATCAGCTTCGAACTGCGTGCTGGTGAGGTGCTCGGCATCGGTGGTCTGATGGGTGCGGGGCGGACGGAACTGCTCATGCACTTGTTTGGAGCCTGGGGCCGTGGCGTATCGGGCAGCGTGGCTCTACGCGGCCAGCCGCTGAGCGGGCTCACGCCGGAATCGATCATTCAACAGGGCCTCGTGCTCGCATCCGAAGACCGCCGTCGTTACGGACTGCATCTGGAGCACGAGATCGGCTTCAATCTCTCGCTTTCCTCTCTCGCCAGCGTCACACGCGGCGGATTCATCCAGCGCAACGCGGAGATCCGACGCAACCAGGACATCTTCAGTTCGCTCCGAGTCAAAGCGACTGGCCTTGAGGCCATCGTCGGCAAACTTTCCGGCGGCAACCAGCAGAAAGTCGTGCTCGGCAAGGCCCTGCTCACCGAGCCTTCGGTCATTCTCCTCGATGAACCGACACGCGGCATCGACGTCGGCGCGAAACTGGAGATTTACGAGATCATCAACCAGCTCACCGCCGCTGGAAAGGCCGTCATCCTCGTCTCCAGCGAGCTTCCGGAGCTCATCGGCATGAGCGACCGCATCCTGATGCTCAACGAAGGCCGCATCGGCGGTTCCTTCAGCCGCGCCGAAGCCACGCAGGAGAAACTCATGGCCGCGGCCATGGGCCATGCAGGGTGATTCTTTTGAAAACCATCACCTCTTTTCGCGTTCGACCACCCTTCCCTTTCCAACCATGATTCGTTCTCTTCTCGCCACCCTCGCCCTCGCGGCCACGGCCAGCGCCGCGCAGCCGCCGAACATCGTCTTCATTTTCTGCGATGACCTGACCTGCCAGGCGATCAGCGCCTACGGGGACAAGCGGAAGCTGCTCGAAACGCCGAACATGGACCGTCTGGCGAAGGAGGGCATGCGCTTCGACCGCTGCCTCGTGACGAACTCCATCTGCGGCCCCATGCGTGCCGTCATCCAGACCGGGAAGTACTCGCACGCCAACGGCTTTTACAACAACAGCAACAGCAAGTTCGACAGCAGCCAGCCCACCTTCCCGAAGGTGCTGCAAAAAAGCGGTTACCAGACCGCCATCATCGGCAAATGGCACCTCATGACCGATCCCGTGGGCTACGACTACTGGAACGTCCTCCCCGGCCAGGGCGCCTACTACAACCCGCCGATGATCGAAAACGGCAAGCCGGTGAAGTATGAAGGCTACACCACCGACATCATCGGCGACCTCACCTTGAAATGGCTCGACCAGCGCGACAAATCGAAGCCCTTCATGATGATGAGCCAGCACAAGGCCCCACATCGCGAGTGGGAGCCGCCGCTTCGTTTGCTCGGCTTTGACAACGACCGCGTCTATGAGGAGCCGGAGACGCTCTTCGACAGCTACAGCGGCCGCAGCAAGGCCGTGAGCGATCACGACATGGGCATCGACCGCACCTTCACCGAGCGGGATGCGAAACTGGTCGTCCCGGGCACCCTCAACGAGGAGCAGAAGAAGGTGTGGAACGCCTACTATGAGCCGCGCAACGCCAAGTATGCCGCCGCCGCGCCGACGGGCCGCGATCTGGTGAAATGGCGCTACCAGCGCTACATGCACGACTACCTCGCCTGCGTGAAGGCCGTGGATGAGAACGTGGGCCGCGTGCTCGACTACCTCGACAAAAACGACCTCACGAAGAACACCGTCGTCATCTTGAGCAGCGACCAGGGTTTCTACCTCGGCGAGCACGGCTGGTTCGACAAACGCTGGATCTTTGAGGAGAGCCTGCGCACGCCTTTCCTGGCACGCTGGCCCGGCGTGATCAAGCCCGGCACCTCGAACAAGGAGCTCACCAGCTTGCTCGACCTTTGCAGCACCTTCCTCGACATCGCCCAGGCGCCGCAGATCGAAGGCGTGCATGGCCGCAGCCTCGTGCCGGTCATGAAGGGCGAGACGCCGGCCGACTGGCGCAAATCACACTACTACCACTACTATGAGTTCCCCGTGCCGCACCGCGTGCGCCCGCACTACGGCGTGATCACGGACCGCTACAAGCTGGTGCACTACTACACGCCGGATGTCGATGACTGGGAGCTGCTGGACCGCCAGAAGGACCCGCTGGAGATCAAGGACTTCTCCAACGATCCCGAATACGCCGACACCGTGAAGGAGCTGAAGGCCGAGATCATCCGTCTCCAGAAGCAATTCGGCGAAACCATGCCGCCGCCGCGCTTCACCCACGGCAGAAAAGCCTTCGACAACGAACCGCAGCCTCCCGAGCAGCCGAAGAAGAAGGGCCAGGGAAAGGGCAACAAAAAGGCGGGCGCGAAGAAGCAGGAGTAGCCGTTGCTTCAATATTCAGGCGGCAGCAGCCGCAGCGTTCATGCCGCGCCGTGAACGGCTACACCTTAACCCGCCTCGGCATCGACGGACACAACGCCGATGCCTTCGCCGCCGTCTCCTCTCCGCCTTTGAGGAAGAAATGCAGCGCTCCCTTCTGGTCGCAGAACCACACCTCCTCGGCACCCGCCGCGAAGTAAAGCTCGCGCTTGCCCTCCATCTCCTGCCGGGTGTTTCCGGGCGACACGACTTCGACGCAAATCTCCGGCGCGATCGTCAGCACATCTCCCTTCAATCCACGCTTTACCCGGCCTTCTGACACCCAAGCGGCATCGACGCCCTTGACTCCATCGCTTGTCAGCACTGCGCATTCAGTGACCGCGCGTCCTCCGTTCATGAGGGTCTTGAGAAGATGACCGATTTCCAACTGATAATTGGAATGAATGAATCCAGGTGGCGGCATCATGACGATGTGTCCGTAGCGGTTGGTTTCGATGCGGTCTGGCAGTCGTTGCAGGCTGGGATCGGCGCACACCTGCTCCCACCGCTGCAGATGGAACGCGGCTGCATTCTTGATGCCGGGGATTTTAAGCAGCGCCGCCATGATGATGGATGGTAGGGGTTCGTGAACATGCCATCAACCCGAAACTTGAGCTGACGCGAGCTCTTGCCAATACCGGGGACGATCTCACCGCCACATGGCCTTGCTCAGATACCAGTCGAAGAACTGCGGACCGTAGAAGACCCAGAGCATCGCGCCCATCGCCAGATAGGGGCCGAAGGGGATTTTTGCGCCCCACTCGGCCCGGCCGGTGACGCGATGGATCACCGCGAAAACCGTTCCGAGCACCGATGCGGCCAGGATCGTGAACAGGACGGACTGCCAGCCGGTGAAGGCACCGATCATCATCAGGAAGAGCACATCGCCGAAACCCATCGCCTCGCGTGGGATGACGACTTGCGTTGTCTTTGCCGTCAACTTCGTCACCCCTTCCAGTGGAAACTCCTCCAGGTTTGCCCCCTCCCGCACCTTGAGCTTCTCCATCCACAATTCGGCCGTCACGGCACCGAATGAGCGCTCATTGACCTGCAACGCATTGCAGGTGACAATCATGCGATCCGTCGCCCGCATGAAGAGATCGGCCCAGTCATACTTGTGCTCGCCGAAGACGACGACCGGTGGCTCGTTCTCGTCTGGCTGCGTCACTTCCCAGGTTTCCTCCTTATCAAACACGAACTTCTTCCGCCCGAACGCGAGTTTGCCCAGTTCGACCACGAGCCACAACCCGCCGAGGCCAAGCGCGGCGCTCGCCAATGAAATCAACAACCCGCGCGTGTGCGTCTCCTGCTCCACCAAGGACGGCACCCACCATGCGGAGAGCACGCCAACGACCGCCCCGCCGATGGTGATCGAGTGCGGCAGGATGAAATGATCGATGTCGATGAACGTGCCGGAGATCAGCAGGCTCATGAAGATCCACAGGCAGAGCACCTCCGGCCCCCAGGCTTTCAGGAAAGGCCACGGATTCTCCGGGTAAATCGCGGTCACCTTGAGAAAGGCGAGGTAAAACATCACGCCCGTCAGCAGCTCGACGAGGAAGTAGCGCACCGAGATCCTGCCGCCGCAGTTCGCGCATTTCCCACGCAGCAACACCCAGCTCAGCAGCGGAATGTTCTGCCACATGGGAATCTGGTATTTGCACGACGGGCAGAAGCTGCGGCGCGGCTTGTTCACCGAAATGCCCAGTGGGAGGCGATAAATGACCACGTTCAGGAAGGAACCGATGCCTGCGCCGATGTAGAAGGCGAGGAAGTGCAGCAGGGCGTTGAGGACTTGGAATCTCGTCATTGGGAGCAGGACGCAGTTGGCAAACTTGCCCCGCCGTGCCTGTGTAGGGAAGCAAAAAACTCCGCATGACCTCAGTTTCCCGGGATTGTCAGCTCCTCGCATACGCCGCCGTCGCCTTCGTCCTCGTGGCCTGTGCGGGACGCCCTGCGCGGCAGGGGCGCGGTGAGACGGTCTTCCTCGACGAACTTGCCGTCCGGCCCACGGCGAAGCGCTCCGCCGTGGCAGGGCCATTCAGTGCCAGCCGGACCGTGGCACTCGCGAAACCATGCCAGCTGGTCGATGTGCGCACAGTCGTTCCAGGCATCTCGATGGATCTGCGCTATGGCACGGCGGCGAATGTGACCGGACGCCCGCTCTATCCTGCGGGCATGCCCTGCCTGCTGCATCGCGACACGGCGGCCAAACTGCAAAACGCGCAGTCCATGCTGCGCAGTCAAGGTTATGGCCTGCGAATCTGGGACGGCTATCGTCCGCCGGAGGTGCAGCAGGCGCTGTATCAGGCCGGTGCGGCCACACGCATGTTCCTTTCGCCTGAAAACGCGGGTTGGAGCCGCCACTGCGGCGGCATCGCCGTGGATGCGACGCTCGTCGATGCCGAAGGCCGCGAACAACGCATGCCCACGGCCTTCGATGCCGGCCTTCACCATGCCAGCTCCACCTATCGCGGTGGTGATCCGGTCATCGCTCGCAATCTCCAGATCCTGCATCAGGCGATGAAGCAGGCCGGTTTCGAGCCTGCCGCGGCAGAGTGGTGGCACTTCGACGATGGTGATTACGTCCGCAATCCGCAGCCGGTCGTCTTCGGACACGAACTGGGCATCCCTTCCCCGTGAGCATCCGCAACGACGCCACCTTCACTGTGATCGACGAGTCAGACGACTACATCGTCGTGAACAAGCCCGCGCCGCTGCAGATCCATCCTGGTGATCCGAACGGGCCGCCCACCCTCTGGCACCGGCTCTGCGATCTGCTCTCGTATGAAATCGCCAACGGCGGCCAGGTCTCGATCATCAACCGCCTCGATCGCGAAACCAGCGGCGTCGTCCTCGTGGCCAAGTCGCAGCCCGTTGCGCGCCTGTTCGGCATGGCGATGCAGGAGCGGCGCATTCACAAGACTTACACGGCCCTTGTCCACGGCTGGCCGGAGTGGGAGGAGCAAACGCTCGACGCGCCGATTCTCCGTGCCGGCGAGGTGCAAAGCTCCGACATCTGGGTCAAACAGATCGTCCATGAGCAAGGCGTGCCCTGCCGCACGATCTTCCGTATCTTGCAGCGCTTCGAGCGCGACAGTCAGCGCTTCGCCCTGATCGAGGCGAAGCCAGAAACCGGACGCATGCATCAGATCCGCGTGCACTTGAGCCATCTCGGCCTCCCCATCGTCGGCGACAAGCTCTACGGCCTGGATGACCGTTGCTACCTGGAGTTCATCGAAACCGGCTGGACGCCCGCCTTGGAGCAAAAGCTCATTCTTCCACGCCAGGCGCTGCATTCGTCACGATTGGAGCTCAATCTCGAAGGCTTCCCGAGCTTTTGGGAGGCTCCCATGCCGCCGGAGTTTGCGCTCATGCCCAGCGCCTGATTCGGCTGTCGAGCTGAAACACCTGGCCGCTGACATTTGGCATCGAATGCAGGAACGCGATGAAGCGGGCCGCATCCTCCGGCGTGTTCAGCCGGCCCAAGGCATGCGCCTGCAACAACGACTCACGCCACGCTTCATCCGCGAGCAGATGCCGAGTCATTTTCGTCTCCAGGAAGCCCGGGAGCACGCAGTTCACGCGCAGGTTCCGCCCGCCATACTCCTTCGCCAGACTCTGCGTGAGTCCGATCAAGCCCGCCTTCGCCGCAGCGTAGTTTGCCTGCCCCGCCGGGCCGCTGAGGGCCGAATAGGAGCCCACATTCACGATGTGGCCGTGGCGTTGCTTCGACATGAACTTCACGGCGGCCTGCGAGACGAGAAACGCGCCTTTGAGGTTCACATCGACGACATGATCGAACGCTTCCTCCTCCATTTTGAGCAGCGTGCCATCGCGAAAGGCCCCGGCGTTGTTCACCAGCAGGTCGATCTGCTTCAATGAGGCGAAAAAGGTCTTTACCGACACCGCATCGGTCACATCGAGTTCTGAACGCCCCGGCGCGAGCACTTCAAAACCCGCGTCCCTGAGTTCAGCGCCGATCGATTTCGCCAAATCGCCCTCGCCGCCGGTGATGACGGCGGTCGGGGGCGATGAAGCAAGCGTGGCTGACATGCGAGTCATTCAGCCACGCCCTTGAAGAGGTCAACTCAGCGTGAAAGCCGGCAGCTTCACGATCTTGCCGCCTGCCATGGCCGATTCGTGGGCGCAGAGGCCCACGCAGGTCCAGTTGGCGGACTGCACGGCGTTCGGGAACGGCGCACGCTTCTCGGCGAGAGCGCTGGCGAACTCGTGGGCCAGGTGCGGATGGCTGCCGCCGTGGCCGCTGCCCTGGGTGAAGCTCAGGTGCGTCTTCTTCGCCAGATCATACACGCCCTTTGTGGTGAAGCGGCGGATCGGTGCTGGCAGGCGCTTCGCGAAGTCGGGCGCTTTGACCAGTTTCGGAATCTTGTGCTCCGGCAGCTTCGCACGATGCATCACGAGCGGTTCATGTTCGACCAGCGGCCATTCGATGGCGGCCTTGTCGCCATACACGTCGATGCTTTCGCGATACTGACGGGCAGTGTCGAAGAGGCTGCGGATGATGCGGGCGTTCACATCGGTGCCCTTGAACTTGATGTGGGCCGTTTCGACCGCGAAGGGGCTGCCGTAGCACTTCTGCAGCTCCTTGCGGACCGTGCCGGAGCCGAAGCAGCTCACGTACTCGGCGGATTTGCCGATCAAGCCGGCCACCGGGCCGACGCAGTGCGTGGCATACCACATCGGCGGCAGACCCGGCCAGTAATTCGGCCAGCCGTCCATGTCCTGCTGATGCGAGGCCTGCACGAACTGCAGCTTGCCCAGCTTGCCCTGGTCCAGCTGCTCCTTCATGAAGAGATACTCGCGGGCATAGACCACGGTCTCCATCATCATGTAGGAAAGGCCGGTCTTCTTCACGAGTTCGACGATCTTCTTGCAGTCGGCGACACTGGTGGCCATCGGCACGGTGCAGGCCACGTGTTTGCCGGCCTTCAGCGCCGCGATGCTCATCCAGCCGTGATCAGGAATGGGCGAATTGATGTGCACCGCGTCGATATTCGGGTCCTTGAGCATCTCCGCGAAGTCCCTGTAGCGAACCTTCACGCCGAAAGCATCACCGATGGCGTTGAGCTTCTTCTCATCGCGCTGGCAGATGGCGTAGCAGGTGGTGAGCGGGTGGCGCTGCCAGATGGGGATGAATTCCGCCCCGAATCCGAGGCCGACGACGGCGATGTTGATCTTCTTGTCAGACATGGTGTTGGTTGGTGAAGTGGTGCGCGTTTTATAGGCGTGACCAGCAGCGGATGGGAAGGACAAACTTTGGGGGGAATCGGACGGCACAGCGGTAATTCGGATTGCGGAATGCGGAATGCGGAATTCAGAGAAGTGAATGCTCACTTCCGACTTTGATTATCATCTGCCGCCTGAATTGATCGCCAGCGAGCCGCTGACCGACCGCGCGGCATCGCGCATGATGGTGGTGAATCGCAGCGCGGGCGTGATCGAGCACCGCCTGTTCCGTGAGATCGGACAGTTCGTCTCCCGAGAAGCCGGGGACATGCTCGTGTTGAATGACACGCGCGTGGTGCCGGCACGCTACTTCACCGATCGTGGTCATGAGGTGCTGCGCCTGGAGCCCATCACGCCGACACGCTGGCGCTGCATGGTGAAACCGGGAAAAAAGTTCCGCATCGGCCACACGCTGTCCATTGGCGAGGCCACGGGCACCGTGGTGGAGATTCTGGAGGAGAACGGCGACCGCATCATTGAGTTCGACCGTGTGGTGGACGAATCCAAGCACGGTCATCTGGCGCTGCCGCACTACATGGGCCGGGATGACCAGCCCTCCGACCGCGAACGCTACCAGACGGTGTTCGCGAAGCAGGAAGGCTCCATCGCCGCGCCAACGGCGGGTCTGCATTTCACCCCGGAGGTGCTGCAGACGCTGCCGCACACGTTTGTGACGCTGCACGTCGGTGTGGGGACCTTCCAGCCGGTGAAAGCGGACAAGATCGAGGATCACAAGATGCATTCGGAGGTGTATTCGGTCTCGGAATCGACCGCGGCGGCGGTTCAATCGGCCAGACGCGTGATTCCAGTCGGCACCACGGCCATGCGCACCTTGGAAACGGTGGCACGCGACCATGGCCGAGTGGTCGCGGCACGTGGCAGCACGGACATCTTCATCCATCCTGGTTTCGAATTCCGTGTCTCAGGCGGACTGCTGACGAACTTCCACCTGCCGAAGTCCACGCTGATCATGCTGGTGAGTGCTTTGGCCGGGAAGGAACTCATCCTGCATGCCTACCATGAGGCGATCCGCGAACGCTATCGCTTCTTCAGCTACGGGGACTGCATGCTGATCGTGTGAGCGTGGAGGGATGATCAGATGCCGGCGCTGGCCCGCGCGATCTTCTCGCAGCTTTGCACGTCGAGCTTGCCGGAAGCGAGGACGGGGATGTCGCTGACGCGGATCATCTTTTTCGGAATCCAGAGCGGCGGCATGCCTTTGTCGAGCAGGCGATAGCGCAGATCGAGGATCTCCTGGTGCTCGGGGCCGCCGGGCATGCTGGTGAGAAGGATGAGGGCCTCCCCCTTGTCGATGTCAGGCACTCCGACGACGGCGATCTTGCGCACGGTCTCGTTTTCGAGGCCCATGGCTTTCACGAGCGTCTCCTCCACGGTTTCATGCGGCACCATCTCGCCAGCGATCTTGGAGAAGCGGCTCAGACGGCCTTCGATGTAGAGGAAACCATCGAGATCGACGCGGCCGATGTCGCCCGTGCGGAACCAGCCGTCCTGCAGCACGTCGGCGGTGCGTTTCGGGTCGTTGAGGTAGCCGTCGAAGACGTTCGCCCCCTTGAACCAGATCATGCCGCTTTGATGAAGCGAGACGGGTGCCCCGGTTTCCGGATGCGTGATGCGCACGGCCATGCCGGGCAGGGTGTGACCGACGGAGCCCTGGCGATGGCTGGGCATCCATGAGTAGCCGCTTTCCTCATCACCGAGCGGATCGGGGTCGGGCAGGTTGAGGTTCGAAGCCGGGGAGGTTTCGGTGAGACCGTAGCCTTCCAGCACACGTTTGCCAAAGCGGGTTTCGAACGCGTCGGCGACGGTCGTCGGCAGCTTCTCGGCCCCCGTGACGCAGAGCTTGATGGAGGCGAGCGACTCGCGGTTCACGCCGCGCAGATAACCGCGCAGGAAGGTCGGCGTGGCCAGCATGAGCGTGACGCGGAATTTTTCGATGAGCTGGGCGATCTTCTTCACCTCCAGCGGCGTCGGATACGTGACGAGATGCAGCCCATAGATGATGGGGAACCACAGCGTGACGGTGCAGCCAAAGCTGTGGAAGAGCGGCAGGCAGCCGAGGATGCTGTCCGTGCTCTTCATGCCGAGCCGGCTGCCGAACTGCATGACGTTCGCGATGATGTTGCGATGCGTGAGGGCGACGCCCTTCGGCTCGCCCGAACTGCCGCTGGTGAAGAGCAGCAGCGCCTCCTTGCGTCCGCCTTTTTTCGAGACCCCGAGCACCGCGGCCAGCAGGGCGGAGGGCAGGATCTTGCTGAGCACCAGCCATTTCACGATGCTGACCTTCATCTTAGGCAGCAGGCGCTCGATGAGGATGAGCTGCTTCATCGGCGGCCAGGGGAAGCTCTGCATCTTCCGCACAAAGATGTCGGCGGTGAGGAAACGGTCGATCTGCCCCTGGCGGATGGCGCTGTCGATGGCGCTGCGCCCGGCGGTGAAGTTGAGGTTCACCGGGATCTTGCCCGCCATGAGCACGGCCACGTTGCAAATGAGGCCGCCGAGGCCCGGCGGCAGGATGATGCCGACGCGCTCTTTCTTCGTCTCGCGCTTCACCACCTGCGCCAGCGCCAGCGCGGTGGCAAAGACCTGGTCGAAGCGCCGGACACTGTCGTCCTTGCCATCGACGACGCTGTTGCGTGAACCGTGCTTCTTGAAGCCCTGGATCAAGGCGTAGCCCAGGCTCATGTCGAGAGTCGGGTTCTCGCCGAAGGCCTGCTCCGAGAGCAGCAGGAGAGTCTCCTGGAAGGTGGCGAGGTTCACATCCGGGCCTTGGAGCAGTTTGCCAAAGCAGAAGACCGCCTCGGAGTCATGGTAACGCCGCTCGATCGGCATCGCGGTGTCCTGGCGGCGATGCACGAAGAGCGGCAGCACGGGAATGCCCGCCTTGAGCAGGAATTCCAGCTTTGTGCCCGGAATGGTCGTCATCGGCGCCGGCATGGCGGCGGCTTCAGCAGGCAGATAGATGATGACCGCGCCGGTCTTGGCCGCGTCGCCCATCGCACGCTGGTAGGCGGAGATCTCCGTCTCGCCCGGGGAAAACTCCATCGCCTGGACGTTGTCACCCTCCAGATGCACACGCAGCAGCGGATGCAGGGCCGCGCCTTTTTTCACCAGGTAGATGACCTGGCGGCCGCCGAGAACGAGCTCCAGCCGAAGAAGGTCAAAATAGCCAAGCTGGCTGGGCAGGATGAGGTAGCCGCCGCCGGAAGGCACGTTGTCTTTGCCGAGAATCGTGAGGTCTTTGAGCGTGACGGGCTTTTCGGAGGCCATGGGAGAAGAAGGAGGGGCGCGTTGCCCGGCCATTTAAGCGGGAAGCACCCGCCATGCCAGCGGGAAAAGGTCCGGCAACGCATTGGATGGCCGTAGATTGCGGTTGTTGACGATGGACGGCAGTGGAAAGAAGAATCCCAGCTTCATCCACCCCAGACGTTTCTCCGCATGCCTCCTCCCCCGCGCCCGCCCCGCCGCGATTCCGCCGCTCCCAGCACCACGCCGCCTCCCGGCAGCGAGAACTGGCCGCGCCCGTGGGCCCAGATGAAGTATTTTTCCTTCCATCCCGCGGTGTATCCCAACATGATCCGCGCGGTGTCACCGGATGCCGGTGCCGGCGATCTCGTGCATGTGATGGACAAGGAAGGCCAGCTCTTTGGCAGCGGCTTCTTCAATCCGAAAGCCCGGGTGCCGCTCCGCGTGCTCCAGCACGGCGAAGACGTGCTCACGGAGGAGAAACTCGACGCCCGTCTCGATGCCGCGCTCAATCTCCGCCTGAACATCCTGCGACTGAACGACACCACCGAGGCCTGGCGTGCCGTGCATTCGGATGGCGACGGTTTGAGCGGCCTCGTCGTCGATCGTTACGCCGATGTTTTGTCGATTGAAGTCACCACGCTCGGCATCTGGCGTCGTCTGCGCCGCTGGCTGCCCAAGCTGCATGAACGTCTCGGCACCACCCAGCACGTGATCCAGGTCGATCCCGACATCGCCCGCATCGAGGCCATGCGCTGGGCCGACGTGCCCGAGGCCGACGATCCCGCCCCCCGCACCGTGCGCATCCGTGAAAACAACGTGCGCTACCAGGTCAGCTTCGAGGACGGCCACAAGACCGGCTTCTTCTGCGATCAGCGCGACAACCGCCTCAAATTCGCCCAGCTCGCCCGCGGTCGCAGCGTGCTCGACTTGTGCAGCTACACCGGCGGCTTCTCGCTCAGCGCCAAGGTCCTCGGCGGCTGCGAGGACGTCACCGGCGTCGATCTCGATGAGAAAGCCATCGCGCAGGCGAAAAAGAACGCCGATTTGAACCAGGTCCGCCTCGACTGGGTGCACGCCGACACCTTCACCTGGGGCCGCCAGATGCAGCAGAATGGCAAGCAGTGGGACGCCGTCGTGCTCGACCCGCCGAAGCTCGTCTTCTCCCGCGATGCCGAGGAAGGCCAGCTCGGCCGCAACAAGTACTACGACATGAACGCCGTCGCCCTCAGCCTGCTGAAGCGCGGCGGACTCTTCGTCACCTGCTCCTGCTCCGGCCTGCTCGATGTGGCCGAGTTTGAGGACATCGTCATGCGCGCCGCCCACCGCAACAAACGCCGCCTCCAAATCCTCGACCGCACCGGTGCCGGTGCCGACCACCCAGTGATGTCGAACTGCCCCGAAGGCCGTTACTTGAAGGTGCTGTGGTGCCTGGC
>NZ_JACSRD010000204.1 GCF_014879935.1 Prosthecobacter sp. | reverse complement strand
TGTGTATAAGAGACAGCTGGCGGAGGATGCGCACGCGTTTGGCCACATCGGCCGGTTCCCACTTGGTGGCGAGCGTGGCGGTGAGGCTCTGATGCTTTGGCAGGTCGAGATGCTCCGCACCGGCCTGCTGCCGCGCGACATCGCCGAACCAGGCGAGCAGCAGGTCCATGAGGGCGCTGCGCTGCTGGATGTAGTCGGCCTCGATGGCGGCCTCGACCTGGTCCTCGCGCTGTTTGAGCCAGCTTCCGTCGGTGGTCTTGCCGTAGTGCTCGGTCTCGCGCTCGAACTCGTCCTCGTGCTTCTTTTTGAGGTCCTCGTGCAGTTCCTCCAGAATCTCCTCAAACTCCACCTTCAACGCGAGAGCCCCTGAGAGCGTGCCGGAGCCACGGGACGCGTGCTTGCCGAGCACGATGAGCAGTTTGTTCTCGTGCTCGGTGAAAATGCGGGCGCCTGCGGGCGGCATGAGGCCGACTTCGATCACACGCGACTGGATGGTGGGCAGGAGCCGCTCCGGCTGCGTGGTGAGGAGCAGCAGCAAGGTGCGCGGCGGCGGCTCTTCCAGGGTTTTGAGGAAGGCGTTCTGTGCCTGCACGTTCATGCGCTCCGCATCCACGATCACGCCGAGCTTCCAGCCATTCGGTGCCGCAGTGCGGCGGATCATCTTCTCCAGGAAGCGGATGGTGCCCGGATCATCGCCATCATCGCCGATGGTGATGCGGCGTGACTTGCTCTGCGGGCGCAAAACCACGGCCCCCTGCCCTTCCCAGCCCTCCAGCGTCCGCTGCGGCATGCCGACGACGAGATCGAGGACCTTCGCCGCGAATTCCTCATGCCGTGCTTCCTTCGGCCCGGTGATCAGATAAGCATGCCCGAGCCGCCCGTTGTCACGGGCGCGTCCAAGGAGCTGCAGGGCGTGGTCGGCTTTGAAGGGCATGTCGAGAATGACGAAATCCGAATGGCGAATGACGAATGGACCGGCTTCCAGGGACTCGGGACAGTTCGTGATGCGTCTTGGACGCGTGTGAACTACTCGACATCGGCGGCGGTGCAACCGGGAGCTCGTGGCGGGGCCATTCCTGCGGGGCAGGAATGCCCCGGTTACTGTTGGTCGCCACCCAGCCGGATTTCCTGCGGTGAACGGGCGGTGTGATCGATCTTCACGCGTTCGGTCCGGGCGGCGAGGGTCTTGGGATCGGTCCATTTGACCTCGCACGTGGTGGAACCGTAGGGTTGATCGAGCTGGTTGCGCAGGGTGGCGAGGCCTTCGCCATCGGCCATGGCCTTGTGACCGGGGATGCTGCGCTTTTTGTAGCTGGCGTAGGCCGCCGCGTCGCGGGCCTCCACCTCATGGCCGCGTGTGGTGAGGGCGAGCGGCGCGTCCGTGGTGGTCATGAGGGTGAGCGTGGCACCGGCCGCCGGTTTGCCATCGGGCAGCAGCAGTCGCACGCGACGGTCGATGCTCGGCAGGGTGTCGATCACCACATCGACGGAGGAGGTCTGACCTGCGGTCTTCACCTGGACGCTGCCTGCGCTGTAGGTCGTGGCGGTGCTCCAACCATTGCCAAAGCCGGCCAGCGTCACGCTGCCACGGGGGAGAGCGGGAAAGGCAAACGTACCATCGCGAGGCACCGGAGCCCAGGCATACCACCAGGTCAGCGGCGGCGTCCCTTTCATGACCACGCCCGGCTTCAGCTCCGCCCGCACCGCCACGCCGGCGATGATCCAGCCCTGGCCATCGTAATCCTCAGGCAGGGGCCGCACCCGCCCCTTCACCGCGATCGCTGGCGAGAGGCGCACCTTTTGATCGAAGGCCACCTCCGCATCCTCCGACGCCACCAGCGCCGGGGAGAAATGCCGGGAACCATCCGGCTTCGTGGCACGCAGGATGAATTGATGATTCATGTCGAAGAAGCCCTCCCCCACGGCCCGTCCATCCGTGAACTTCTGCTCCGGAGCAGCGCCCCGGCCATGGCTGAAGGTCCAGGTGGCAAAGGAGGCCGCGTCCTCCACCTCCGCATTCACCTTTCCCTTGGGCCACGAGCCTGATTTCGTCGCGAGCGGGCGGAAGGCGAAGTCAGACTCCGCCAGTTTGAACTCGCCGAGATCGAGCGGCTTCCGGGCGGCATCGGCCTCCACCTTGAAAGCCATGGAAAGGCCTCCTTTCGAAGCCGACCGGAGCTTCGAGTCCTTCGGCGAAACCCACACCGAGAGCAGGTAGTCGCCAACCGGCAGCGACCGCGTCTCAAAGCGGCCGCTGCTCTCGAGATCGGCCTGATCATTCATACCGCCCTCGGTGAGCGCCGAGACACTCATGCGCGTGGTCCAGGCATGGCTCACCACCTGGCGTCCTGCCGGCGTCACCACACGTCCCTGCACCTGACGTGTCTTCTCAGCAGGAACAGGGGCTGCGGAGGTGTTCGGAGCAGGCAGGCGGATGTCCACGGTCTTCGTCACGCCTGGCTCGAATACACTGCGCCGGAACTGCACGATCTTGCCGTTCACCGTCACGTAGCTGCCGGTGGAGCCGGGCATGATGCGGTCGTGCTTGTAGTGGCCCTCCGCATCGGTTCTGACCGAGGCCCGGATGTCGATGGAGAACACGATGTCTCCTTTGTCATTCTTCTCGTAGGTCCCGGCCGAGAAGCGGATCTCCGCATCGGCCACCGGCTGATCATTCTGATCCAGCAGCCGGCCCTCTGCGGAAGCCCAGCGGTCCAAGGTCAGCGTGCCGCCGGGCTTCCAGTCCCGCACATTCACGTAACGAATGCCGGCCGTCGGATGCTGCGCCACGAGCCACTGATCCCCCACCGTGCTGGTGACCAGCATGCGCGTGGAGAACGCCCCCTGCGCATCCGTCACCGGCTCTCCCATCCAGTAACCCGACCCCACACTGTAGTAGCCGGACTCAGGGCTCCTGATGCGGTTGATGCCGTCGGTGTAAAGCCGGCCGCAGAGGGACAAGGTGGCGTCCTTCACCGGCCTGCCATCCGCATCCACCACCTTGCCGGTGAGCAGCTTCTCCGGCTCAAGCACCGCATCGATGGCCTGCCCGCCCTCCTTCCAGGCGAACTGCACCACGTTCAGCGCCATCCCGGGGGCATCCACCCAGAAATGGCCCTTCTCCTTGTCGAAGGACGACTTCACCACGCGGAACTGGCCTTGCGCGTTCGTGCGGGCCTTGGCCCTGCCGCCAATCAAGCCAATGAGGCCGCTGTCATACGCCACGCTGACATACACCGCCGCATCTGCCACCGGCTGCCCGTCCGACTTCCGCGTCACCGTGCCCGTGAGCCAGCTCGTCGCCGTGACCAGCACCAGACGATGTTCATTGCGATCCTGGCTGGAAAACTTGGGCTGCGACTCCCGTGGGCTGACATAATCCGGATGCAACGCCCGCAATTGCAGCGCGGTCGAGTCCGGCACGCCTTCAAAGCGGAAGCGGCCCTGCGCATCGCTCACCGCCTTCCGCACCTCGGGGTCCTCATCGCTGCCGATGCGCAGCGAGCACGAAGCACCGACGACCGGCTTTCCGCGATCATCCACCACCACACCGATCACCACGCCAGGTTCGGCGGTCGCAGCCGTGCCGGCTGGCTGTGGAGCAGAAGCCGGTGCCGTCTGCGCCGGTGTCCGGGTCAGTCCTGTGAACGACAGCAGCGCAAACACCAGCAAGCCCATGCCCCAGCGCGTGCGCCGTCGGCTGGCCACATCCTTCAGCGCCTCGATGCGGCGTTTCAGGTCGTGCTTGTTCTCCGAAATGCCCAGCAGCGTGGCCGAGGACAGCCACAGCAGCCACCCCGCCGCCGCACGATTCGCGAAATCCAGCAGCACCGTGCCGAAGCGATGCGCCTCCTTCACATCCGTGTATCGCAGCGCCAGCGCATCCGCCGCCATCTCCGCCTCCACCCGCAGGCGACGTCCCGCCCACCACACCAGCGGATTGAACCAATGCACCGCGAGGATCAGGGAGGCCATGACTTGCGTCCACAGATCACGCCGCCGCAAATGGGCGATCTCATGCAGCAGGATCAGCCTCAAGGCCGACGCCTCGCAAGACTCCGCCACATCACGAGGCAGCAGGATCATGGGGCGGAACAGCCCGAACAGCGCCGGAGCCCGCACCGCATCCGTCACCCTCACACGCGGCATCCGCGACACTCCGGCAAGCGAAGCCGCATCGCGCAAAATCCCCGCCACTCGCGATGATGGGGGCTCGCCATCCGCACGCAGACGACGCAGCAGACGCAGATGCAGCGCCAGCATCGTTCCCAGCATGCCCATCACTCCCACGAGCCAGCCCAGGGCCAGCTTTTGCTCCACCGTCCAGGGATTTGACTCCAACGGCGGCGTCAGTGGTTCGGCGATCACCGAAACAGCCGGCACCACCGCCTCAGTCATCTGCGATTCCACCGGTTCCGTCACTTCAGCCACCTCAGCGCTCCCATCGATCATGGGCACGCTCGGAGCCGCCAGCGCCGGTTCGTTTCCAAGCCATCCCATCATCGACCAGCGGGACTCGCCCATGTCTGGCAGGGCAAAACGCAGCAGCACCAGCAACCACAACGCATGCCGCCACCCCGGCGACAACTGCCGCCGCAGCGACACCACGATCAAAGCCACGGCGAGGGCGAAAACCGCCCCCTTCCACGACAATCCGGCCAGCAACAGCAGCCACGTCTCAGCACAATCAAACAGCGCGTTCATGAGGAGTCAGGATTTGGGTTGGATGTCGTCCAGCAGCGCCTTCAGTTCCGCGATGTCGGACTTCGTCAGTGAATGATGCTCGGCCACGTGGGCCACCAGCGGCT
This sequence comes from Prosthecobacter sp., assembly GCF_014879935.1. Lineage (GTDB taxonomy): Bacteria > Verrucomicrobiota > Verrucomicrobiia > Verrucomicrobiales > Verrucomicrobiaceae > Prosthecobacter. The sequence goes on along the minus strand of NZ_JACSRD010000204.1, from coordinate 55,667 downwards.
GCAAAGCACCGCCAAACAGGCGGTTCAGAAAGCTGCGTGTCTCCTCCGCCACACAGGCGGAACGCTCCACCTCCGGCGTGTAGAGGAAGCGGTTCCCCTGCGGCTCCGTCCCCAGCGCCCCCTTCGCCGTCAGTCGTGCCAGCAGCGTGACCACCGTGGCCCGCTTCCAGCCTTTCTGCTCCTCCAGCAGGCCCACAATCTCCTGCGACGTTCGCGGCGCACGTTCCCACAGCAGTTCCATGACCTCCCATTCAGCCTCGGTGATGGCGACGGACTTGGGAGCGGATCGTCCGGCCTTGGCAGCTCGTTTTTTGCTCATGTTTACGATTGTAGTCAGATTCGACTACATCTGTAAACAAAAAACTTCTTCCTGGTTTGCGGCGGCACGTTCTCCAGGTGGTCCGCACAGTCCCCTGTGCGGTGTTCCGTGACGTCTTCCGCCAGGTCAGTCCATCCGTCCTCAGGACCCTTCAGCAGAACGGACCATGAGTCGATGCCAGCATGGAAAGGCACAACGATCTTCCCCGCACCCGCAGTGTGCGGACCACCTGGTCCCAGGCCGTGTTTGAAAACCTCTGCCGCAGAGCGGCAGCCGTCTCGTAGGCCGGCCTTTGAAGGCCGGGAGACGATGTGGGAAATTGCGTTGAGTCATGACCCGCGTCGCAGCGCGACGCCCGAACCCGTCCTCTCGACGCTGCAGGTTCGCGTGTCGCTCTGCGACACAGGATGCCTTGGGCCACCCCGCCGTTTCCGATTCCCGGCCTTGAACGGCCGGGCTACGGCACGTTCGTCGCTCCGCGACTTCCGAACAGGTTTTCAAACGCGACGCCTAGTCCTCCGGCATCTTCACCTCACACGACGCCGCCTCGCCCACATCATTCGCCGCGATGATGTGCAACACGCTGTCAGGCGGCAGATCCATGGGCGGCAGGCGGGTTTCCAGGCCATGCACCGTCGCCAGATTCTCAAAGGCCGTCCCACCGGGGCGCTGGAGCCGCAGACGATAGCGCCGCGCGTGCGTGCCGCGCTTCCACGTGACGAACCAGCCGCCATCCGGCAGCCTTTCCGCCGTGGCCGACCGCACCGGACACGGCGCGGAGGGATGCGCGGGCACATTCAGCCCGAACAGCCGCCACCGCGCATCAGCTTCGGACAGCACGATGTTCAGCTCCCGGATCACGCTGCGGTAACGCTTGCGCAGCTCACGCATCGCCTGGTCTTTGGACACCACGCCGCCACGCAAGGCGCTCTTGCGCTGGTTCACCGCCGAACGCGCGGACTGATACCCCGCATGCGCCGCCTCGCACGCCGCCGCCGTGGCCTGCATGTCCGCGCTTTCCAGGGCCGGATTCGTCCGGAACCAGCCCGCCAGACGGGACAGCAGCGCGGCGCGTTTCGCCTGCGACTCCGGCACCTGCGTGCTGCGGTCCGGGAAACCCGCCGCATCCCACTGCGCGTTGACGGTGGGCCCGTAAAACATCACCAGCCGCAGCCGGCAGAGACTCAGCGTGCGTTCCGCAGCCGCATCGGCCTCCCGCAACGCCTTGCGCCGGGCTGCGCGGTCCTGTTTCTGCCCGCCCACCTCCGCCCGCGCCTGCCGTGCTTTCTCCAGCGCCGCCACCATCACCGCGCCTGTGTTGATCTTCAGCCCGATCCCCTCCCCATGCTCCGCACAGGCCCGGGCCATGTCCGTCAGACGTGCCAGCAACACGGCGTCATTCGTCGGAGTCGGGTTCGCGGCCATGGCAGCATGCAGGGAACGGTTTTCGCTTCGCAGTGAACGGTGGAGAGGCCCCGGACGGCCCCAAAAGCTCCCTGTGGAGCCCAAAGGAGCCTCAAAAACCCCGTCAAGAGTCTAATCCTCTGCCAGAACCGATTCAAGCCTCATCAACCGAGCGTCGTTGAATCGTTCCTGAGACTCGCCACCCCTACCTGAAGCCACTTTCTGTGCCATTCGGGCTTCATGATCCTGCAAACGACAGTCGCTAAGTTTCCATTGAAGATGCGCCTCCCACCCTCGCGATTCCCGCCGCCCCTTCTCCATCTCATGGCCTGCAAAACGCCGGTCGTTGAGCGATCATCGAGCCTTGGCTGCCCCGTCACAGATTCCCAGCGTGGCTTCCCCACTTTCATTTCCCACTAACCGCCCGTCGCTGAGTAATACCCGAGACTGTCCCCGGACCAAAAAACAGTCCATCCAGCCTTCCCCAGCCTCCCTTCCCCCGGCTGAATCTTTCTGCCACCCTGCCCAGCCGCCTCCCGCCCAGCCGGGAACTCGTTTCGCAACCCATCAGGCTCCCCTCGATCGAAACAAATCTCTGCGCCACGTGAACCAAGCGCCTGTCCCAAGCTATTAAACCCGGGGGCCGGGAAAAGACGATGAACAACCCTCCCCCGTGCCGCGCGACGGGGTGAGGGCGCGAAACCGGCAAATGGCGGCTCGCTATCTTTCGGGCGGCAGCTTCGCCTCACATCGATGCAGGAGGGCTTTCGGCTGGCAAGGCCACCGAGGCCAGGTGCTGGAAGTACTTGTCCAGGGGAGCCTTCGACAGGTCGTGCACGGCGTTGGCCTGCATGTCCGCCGAAGGCGTGTGCTCCATCATTTTCAAAATGGACGCGGCGCGGGAACCCTGGTGCTCGCTCGCAATCTCCTTCGTCAGCGTGTCATGGGTGACCGACGACCTCTCCCGCATCTTCTTCATTGTCTGTTTACAGGACAAATCCAGCGCAACGAGCTTCGCCAGATCATGTGCGCTCAACTTGCCGGCATTCACGCGTTCCTTCTGCTCTGGATCGAGCGTGGGGATGTCCAGCAGCTTCATGGCCGCGGCCAAATAGAGCCGCAGGCGGAAGAGATTCACAAACTGCTTCAAGCGCCGTGGGTTGTGTTCCAGCGCGTCGGCCACGTAGCGGGCGCAGAGGAATGCCATGAGCCCGTCATTGAGATGCGTCTCCACCTTCTGCACGTCCGCCTGAACGCGCGCGGCTTCGCGCGCACGCTGCTCCGCCTCGTCCGATGGTTGAAAAGGGCTTTTCGGCGACGAACCAAGCTGAGGCAGCGGTGGCACCGGTGCTCCCGGGGAGATGGGTGGGGAAACCGCAGGCGCATCACTTCCAGCGAGAGCCGCAGCCTTGCCTGACGCCTCGCCTTTCCAGCCGGTGATCATGCGCAGGAACTGATCCTGGTCTGGACCCACAAGCCCCGGCAGATGCAGCGTGATCTGCACGAACTTCTCCAGGAACTCATGGCCGAATCCCAGCGCCTTCTGCTGCGACACCTTGCCATCAGCCTCCGGCGCCAGCAGCAGCGGCAGCAGCTTCTCATGCTTCGCCGCCACAGCGGCGGCCACCTTTTCCCGGTCCATGCCGAGGATGCAGATGACTCCCGGCGGCGCGGGTTCATTCGCACGTCGCTCGTGTCCGGCCACGCTGAGCATGAGGTGCAGGCTTTGCAAAACCTCCGCGGCTTTCGGGGCCTCGCAGCGATCGAGATCGTCGATGAACACCACCACGCGGTTCATCGCCCAACGCGGCTTTTCCGGTGCTTGGAGCTGCTCCGGAGCATCGAGTAGGAAGGTGTAGGACATCTTTCGCAACCAGCGACAGACCGCCAGCAGCAACGCACGGCTCACAAAACGCCACTGCGCGGGCCAGTGCGGATCCGTGTGGCTCCGCACCTCGGCCATGAACCGCTCCAAGGGTCCTGTGCCCGGCGTGTAGGCACGCATCAGACGTGCGAAGTCCTCATGAAACCGGTGCAGGTCGTCCACACTCTCCTGATGATGATCCCGGGTGAAGACGCTCACCATGTCCACCTTCAGCGGACTGCCAAAGCTGCTCACCAGATCCTTTACCATGCCCCAGATCAGCAGGGGCAGGCCCAGCACGGGCAGGTGCTGCGTCAGCAGCGTTTTCACGTCGGTCGCCGAGCCGTCCTTCGTCTCCGTGGCCACCCCATGCGTGAACAGCCACGCCAGCGCCCCCAGGCCCAAGAGCCACAGGCCCAGCCGCATCCCGAGCAGCAGGCGCTCCGCACCGGAAAGCCGCTGCCAGCTCAGCATCGCCCGCCGCCGCCAGCGGCCGGGCCACGACAACTTCTCCGCCATCTGCCGCTCGTAGGCCACGGCAAAGGCCGCCCACAGCGTCTTCCCCGCCTCATGCTTCCACGGATTGAACCACACCGTGGGAATCAGGTTCTGCTTTTCCAGCGATCCACGCAGGCAATGCAGGAAAGAGGTCTTCCCCGCTCCCCACGGTGCCTCCACGGACACCGTGATCGGCGCCTGGGTATCCGGGCAGGCCAGAAAGGCGCGCAGGGCCTCCTTGCACTTCTCCGCCGTGTCCGTCAGCGTCTGCGCCACTCCGTCGGATGCCAGCGCCACGCTGTAGGCCGGTTCCTTGTAGATCTTCTCGATGGCGGGCGGCGGAGGAGCGGGACTGCTGGCAGGCGCTGCTTTCGGATTCGGTCGCTCGGAACTCGGCGGTGTCTTGGCGAAGTCTTTGAAGGCGGGAACGCGTTCTGTGTTCTCGGGATGATTCAGCCACCAGTCGTTGAACCACCTCCGCATGTCTTCGAGCGGTGGGTTCCCCTCCACACAGGCCATGAGCCAGGCGAACAAATGCCCCGCATGGAACTCATCGCGCAAGGCTTCCTGCGCAGACCACCTCCAAGTCGCAAGAAACTCACGGGACATCGACCGTGACCAAAGCGGTGTCAGAACCAGAAGCTCGCTTCCGGCAAGTGCCTTCTCCAAGTCCCTCTGGACTTCGTCCACCATAAACTCGTGAGATCCTCGTCCCAAGACGGAGAAATCAGCCGCAACAGCACGAGAAACAGCGTCGGAGGTGAAGGCGACGTAGACGGAGGGGGCGGAGGCGGCATAAGCGGAGACAGCGGAGGCGACGGCAGCTGTAGCGAAGGCGGCAGCGGAGGCGGTGTCGGCGGCGGAGGCAGCGAAGGTGGAAGCTGCGGCGCTGGCGTCGGCGGCTCTTTGCTCGATCTCAGTCCCGAATCGCTCATAGCATAGCCCCAGTGCCAGTTGGCTGTATATCGCCGTGCCGAACTGCTCCCACCAATCACGATGCTCCTTCTGATTCCGCCAGCCAATGAACATCAGGGGCACCACCCGCCACGCTGCACGAGCCGCTATGGCCACCTGCTTCTCTCGTGGAAGTCCATGCAACTGCTCCTGCACCCTCTGCCGATAGGCCTCGCGATCAAAGCGTGGTGAATCAGTGTCGGGAGGTGCGGATGACATGACGAAGCCGGATCAAATCCCTCTGCCGCTCCCCACGCAAGCACATTGTCCTGCCTGTGTCCCTTCAGCTCCGATCTGTACCCCTTTCTGGCTCAGGCCAGCCTTGCCGCGACTTGCTTCCAGACGGCCTCATGCACAACTTCGGGCGTCGCATTGGCATCAATGATCTGGATGCGCTCCGGCTCGGCCTTGGCGAGGGAGAGGTAGCCTTGGCGGACTTTTTCGAAGAACTCGGGCGGCTGGCTTTCCATGCGGTCGAGTTCGCGACCGGTGGCGTGGATGCGCTGCCAGGCGGTTTGCACATCGAGATCGAGCAACAACGTGAGCTGCGGCAGCGTGCCGCCGATGGCGAAGCGGTTGATGGCGTTCACCGCATCGAGCGGAAGGCCGCGGGCATGGCCTTGATACACCGTGGTGGAGTCGAGAAAGCGGTCGAGGATCACAAACACGCCGCTTTCGACCAGCGGACGAATCTTCTCCCGCACGATCTGCGCCCGGCTGGCGGCGAAGAGGAGCAGCTCGGTCTCCGGCGTCATGGAATGGCCTTCTTTGGCATGCTGGAGCAGATGACGGATGCTTTCGCCGATCTCCGTGCCGCCCGGTTCGCGCAGGACCTCGACTTTGCGGCCAGCGTTTTCGAGCCGCTCTTTCAGAAGCCGGATCTGCGTGGATTTCCCGCAGCCTTCGGAGCCTTCGAAGGAGAGGAGGAAGCCAGGAGAAGAATAGGCGGACACAGCGGGCAGCGATGAAAGAGACGTTCTACGTCGATAAACAGCCCCGGCAGACATGCCAAGCAGAATCCAACGGCGCGAATCTCAAAAGGGGCACGATGAAGATGACCGGGCTGATCAAGAGCCAAACGAAGCGTCGAGCTTGTCGAGAACCGCGAGGCCCTTTTTGACGGAGCCGCGCTTCGCACGCGCACGGAAACGGGTTTCGGCATCGAACTCCGTGATGCTGATGGTGGCGAGTTCCTCCATGAGCTTGTTGATGCTCATGGAACGATGCGCGGCCAGTTTGCGCAGACGCAGGTGCTTGTCGTCAGGAAGACGGATGGTGAGCGTGCTCATGGGATGCGTATGGATTTCAGAAATTGGGACGGGGTGAGGATCTGGAGCTTGGGAAAGCTGAGTTCGGAGCGTCGGAGATCGCGGACGTTGCTGCTCACGATGGCGTCGGCACCTGCGGCCACAGCAAGCTCAATGAGATGATTGTCCGCTTCATCGGGCAGATTCGGCCGCCAGAGATAATAGACCCGAACCCACTCGCAGACAGACAAAAAGGCGTCGAGCAGGGTTTCCCTCTCTTTCGGCGTAAGCGGGCTCGCAGCCATCAGGGCAGGACGGTGGATCAGGTCCTCATACTCCTGAAACAAAGCCTCGCCGACCAGCGGGAGGGCTGCCCCCTTGAGACAAGCACGCAGGACATCACGATTGCTGCCCGCCGGGCTGAGCATGGCGGCGGTGATCACATTCGTGTCCACGACGATTCGGGCAGGCATGCACCGATGGTGGCATATGTGCTGTCACGATTCAAGAAGCCAGTCTCACTCCCACTCGATGCTCGCGGGCGGCTTGGTGCTGATGTCATACAGCACGCGGTTCACGCCTTTGACGCGGTTGAGGATCTGGTTGGAGGTGCTGGCGAGCACTTCGTAGGGCAGGCGGACCCATTCGGCGGTCATGGCGTCTTCGCTGATGACGGCGCGGAGGCTGATGGCCTGCTCGTAGCTGCGTTCGTCGCCTTTGACGCCGACGGTCTTCACGGGGAGCAGCGCGGCGTAGGCCTGCCAGGTCTGCTCATACCAACCGCTGCGGCGGAGTTCGCCGATGAAGATGGCATCGGCCTGCTGGGTGATGGCGACGCGCTCGGGCGTGATTTCGCCCGGGATGCGCACGGCGAGGCCGGGGCCGGGGAAGGGATGACGCCACAGGGCGCGGTGTGGGATGCCAAGGCTGGCACCGAGGGCACGGACTTCGTCTTTGAAGAGCTCGGCGAGCGGTTCGAGCACTTTGCCCTGCTCTTTGAGCTCCATGATCTTATCGACGCGGTTGTGATGCGTTTTGATCTTGCTGGCGATGCTGCCGCTGGTGGCGCTCTCGATCACGTCGGGATACAAGGTGCCCTGCGCGAGCAATTCGACGTTGTCGGCCACTTTCCAGAACTCCTCGACGAACAGCGTGCCGATGATGCGGCGCTTTTGCTCGGGATCGGTGACGCCTTTGAGGGCGCCGAGGAAGATGGCGCTGGCGTCGATTTGCTCGATGGGCACACCGACTTCATCAAAGAGCGTTTTGACCTCTGCGGCCTCGTTGAGACGCATCATGCCGGTGTCGATGAAGATGCAGCGCACCTTCACGCCGGCCTTGGCGAGCAACACAGCGAGCACCGTGCTGTCCACGCCGCCGGAGACGCCGCAGATGACCTCGCGGTTGCCGACCTCGGCCTTGATGCTCTCGAGCATCTGCGCCTTGAACGCGTTGATGTCGAACTTGGCGAGCTGAGCGCCGCTTTTCGTGAGGAAGTTTTTGAGGATGGCGGTGCCTTCGTGCGAATGCGTGACCTCCGGGTGGAACTGGATGCCCCAGCAGCGATCGGACCACTTCAAGGCCACCGGAACGGCGTCTTCATTCGTGGCGATGACTTTTGTCGTGTCGGCGAGGTTCGCGCAGGTGTCACTGTGGCTCATCCAGACCTGCGATTCGTGCGAGATGCCGCTGAAGAGGTCCTCGTGGTCGGTGACGACGAGTTTGGCCGGACCATACTCGCGGGTGACGCCGGGCTTCACGGTGCCGCCGTGCTTGATGTTGAGGAGTTGCATGCCGTAGCACACGCCGAGCACGGGAACGCCGAAGGACATGAGTTTGGCGTAATCGACATCCGGCGCGTCTTTCTCCGAAGTGCTGCGAGGTCCACCGGAAAGGATGATGACACCTGGCGATTGCAGATTCGCCAGCTCGGCGGGCGGATACAGGTGCGAGGCAAAGCCGAGCTCGCGCACGCGGCGAACGATGAGCTGGGAATACTGGGAGCCGTAATCGAGGACGGCGACTTCTTGGGCGGTCATGAGGGATGAAATGACGAATGCAGAATAGCGAACGAGACCGATCAATGCGGCTCGTAGTTCACCGGTTCCTCGGTGATGACGACATCATGCGGATGGCTTTCCTTGAGACCGCCAGCCGTGATGCGGACGAAGCGGGCCTTGGCGCGCAGTTCGTCGAGCGTGTTGGCACCGACGTAGCCCATGCCACTGCGCAGGCCACCGATGAGCTGGAAGACGACATCGGCGAGCGGGCCTTTGTAAGGCACGCGGGCCTCGACGCCTTCAGGAACGAGTTTGCCGGAGCTGTTTTGGCCGTAGCGGTCCCCTGCCCCTTTGCGCATGGCTTTGAGGCTGCCCATGCCGCGGTATTCCTTGAAGGTGCGGCCCTGCCACTTGACCATGTTTCCCGGACTTTCGGAGGTGCCGGCGAGCAAGGAGCCGAGCATGACGACGTCCGCACCACCAGCGAGCGCTTTGACGATATCGCCCGAATAACGGATACCACCGTCGGCGATGACGGTGACGCCCGCAGGCCTGCAAACCTCGGCGACTTCCTGAATGGCGCTGAACTGGGCCATTCCGACGCCGGAGATGATGCGCGTGGTGCAGATGGAGCCGGGGCCGACACCTACCTTGATGGCCGACACGCCTGCGGACATCAGATCGCGGGCTCCATCGGCCGTGACGACGTTTCCGGCGACGATCGGCACGCCAGCGCCCAGATTTTCGCGAAGGCGGGCGATGACGCTCATCACACGGCTGGTATGGCCGGTGGCAGCGTCGATGAAGATGGCATCCGCACCTGCGGCAAGCAGCGCTTTGCCACGATCGATGCAATCATCACCGACCCCGACAGCAGCGCCGACGCGAAGCTGTCCATTTGCGTCCTTGGCAGCATTCTTGAAGGTCTGGCGCTTGATGATGTCCTGCTTGGTGATGAGACCGGCGAGTTTGCCACTGGAATCGATCAGCGGCAGCTTTTCGATGCGGTGGGTGTAGATGATTTTGAGCGCGTCCTCGAAGTTGGTCTGCGGCGTGCCGGTGGCGAGGCGGGTGCCCGGGGTCATCACGGCGGAGACCGGCGTGTTTTCATCCTCAATGTACCAAAGGTCACGGCTGGTGACCATGCCGACGAGTTTGCCGTCCTTGTCCACGACGGGGAAACCGCTGACGCCCTTTTCGTGCATGAGGCGATGGAGTTCCCCAAGACGTGTGTCCGGCGTGACCGTGTGCGGATTTTGAATGACCGTGTTTTCGCTGCGCTTCACCCGCGCGACCTGATCGGCCTGCTGGTCGATGGGCATGTTCCGATGCACGACACCAAGTCCGCCCTCGCGAGCGAGAGCAATGGCGAGTTCGGACTCCGTCACGGTGTCCATGGCTGAGGATAGAACAGGCACATTCAGGCCTATGGAGGCCAGTTTGGTGCCCACATTGACTTCCCCAGGCAAAACAGCGCTGTGCGCCGGAAGGAGAAGAACGTCGTCGAAACTTAAAGCAAGAGAAGGCAGATCACCCATGTCGCAGGTAAGCGGCGATCAGGCGACTGTCATGCGGAAAGTTGTTTGATGTGCGGCCTCCGGGATCCGCAGCAGCGAATTGGCTTCAAACCAGCACTCAGAAACCCGGTTTGTAGTTCCGCGCCTTCCCGGTGAACGGGTCGATCTGGATCGTGTAGAAGTTTTTGGGGAGGTTGCCCACATTAATTGTCGCACCGATATCGTAAGTGATCGTGAAAAAACTCTCCGAAAGCGTCTGAAAGGTCAATACAGCCTGGGTCACGCCATCCGAACTAGTCGTTGCGCCAACTTTCCGGCAAGTCCCGTCAGGCATGAATCGAATGGCACAGAACTTTGCCCCGGAAACCCCGGAATACCCAGGAGTAGCCCCATTCTTGGTATCTTCCAGTTGATCGCCAGATAATGCCTTCGACAACTCGTCGTCCACTGGAATGACAATTCCTTCAGCAAACTTCGTCAGGTTCCCGGCGGGGACCATTGATTCACTGATTTTCAGGGCCGTGCCAGTTCCCTCTACTTTTGTCTCAACCTTGAGCATTTGGTAAGATCTAAACATTGGCGAATCATCGGCGAAATCCCCACTGTAGCTGAAAAAACGCAGTTCGACCGGGACACCCTGAGCAAATGCGAGTTGCTGGGCTTCCGAGATTGCACCGAGCAAGGTGTCCCCTGTCGATGACAGCCTACTGGATTGCAATGTCTTCATCAGAGCAGGTGTGGAGAAGGCCAGCAGGAGCACAATGATTGTGACCACAACAAGCATTTCGATCAGGGTAAATGCCAGCCGGCTCTTTTTGCGAATGAACGACAAACGAGTCATGAGAGGTGCTTCGTGCTAAATGTAAAGTCCAACCGTTCAGTAGCTCCAGCGGGCTTGCTTGAGAGCGATTGTGGTCGTAAAAACCCTGAAGTTAAGTTTTTGCGCCTGAAGAAGCGAGGTCAACGCCGCTGGCTGGTCGCTGGTTCCTAGCACTTCTTGATTGAAACTCGCTGCGCTTCGGAAAAACCCTCCAGTGGAGGAGAGCACGCTACTACGCATCGACTCGTTCTCCTGCCGCGACAGAAACTCACCTGACCTCTCATCCAATGCAATCATCGTTACTTTGAGAAGAGGTGGCAGCAAATGTTGTGTGCCTTGCGGATTGACTGAATTAGCGGTCGCACCAGGGTTCACCGTCAACGTCGAATCATACAAGTAATTTGGCGCAATCGAATAGGCTGGAGTCGTGCTGCCTATCGTTTCGGTCTGGGGGGAAATCACTAAAGCCAGAATATTTTCTGCAATCGGCCGGGTGAAGGCACGGGTTGCGGTCGTTTCTGAGGTTGTCACCCGGCTACTCAGCGCGGCAGAAGTACCTTCGTTAAACCACCGCCCCCCGTTATTAACCGATGAATCTACGAGGGGCCTCAACGTAGAGTCATAGATGCGATTCATCTCCGCTGTAGGGCTGTACTCCATCAATCGAAGGCGACTTCTCGTCGGCACCGAACTCAGTTGGTTCAAGAATGCAGGTCGATACGGAGCATCGTCTCCCCATTCGACAAAGTATCCTCGACCACACAACAAATTCACCATGTTCTCCGTGTTGGCAACAGTGCTGGCAGTAGAGGCCCCAACGGGCGTCAGGCGAGTCACTCCCAATGGTGCCTGGAAAAAAACGGCGTGACCTGGAAAATTGGAAACCTGGCCTGCCGCAGCGTCCAAAACCTCCGTTGTGGGGCCGCAAATGAATTGTAACTCAGATTGCCGAACATAGTTCTTGGCGCGGGTAACGGCCTGCCCGGCTGCGTCAGTACGCAAAGGATCAAATTCGTTGTCCCAGTAAGTGTTCAACGTGGCCTGCGACAGATTACGCGTCAGAACATCAAATGCTGTTCGGGCTTCCCGGAATTGGGACACACGAGAATTCGAACGCACCCAAGTGCGCTGAACAATTCCGACAACCTGGGTAACCACAAGCATCAAGATCACCAAAAAGGTCATCGAGACGAGTAACTCGATAAGCGTAAATCCCTCCTCAGACAGATCGAGGCGGGAGCGACGGCGGATGGCAAGTCGGCAAATCATGGCAGAGTATCAGCGAGTTTTGGCGACCAAGTGGTTGAAAGTGGTGTATCGAAGAGGACTTCCGGAGTCGAAGTCGAAGTCCGAACTGCTCGAATTGGCAATCCTGATGACATATTTTTTGAGATACGGCTGATCTTTCTCAGCTTGAGGCAATGACGCCGGAGTTGCTGTCTCAGGATCAATCTCAACGACATATACGATCTCTGTGGAGTCCGCAGACACCTCAGCCCCCTGATCATTATAATACTTTTTAACAGCTGATGTGGGCAGCAAGGAGAAGCGGGCATTGTCCAAATCACGAGAAATCTGCTCCAATATGTTGCTGTTTGTGGTGATCAGCGCGGTTTTTCGAGACATTTCCAGGCCCTGAGGAAGCAGGCCAAGAAGCGTGATTATGGCTAGCGCTGCAATCGCCACCGCGAGGGTGACTTCCACAAGCGAGAAACCACCCGATTGTGATGATACCAGTCTTGGCTGTTTCATGATCATTCCATTCCCTGTTGGAGTTAGTAGGCAGGTCATCAAGGGCTGAAACGCTTGCTCTCAAGCGTGCGGAACCGGTAGAACGTGTCGAGCGGAGCTTGCCCAAGCGGGTTCGTGGAGGCTGCATAATCGGGAATCGGAGTGGTGACATCCGTCGGATCGATGTAGCGCTCGATAAGAGTTGAACCGCGGTACTCACCCAACACAGCATCCTTGACCGGATCGAAAGTATTGGAGGGAGTGGAGCGAGCTTTGCGAACCACCTGGGCACGCATGTGAACGCGGAAGGTATTCCCGCGCGTAGTCACACGGTTGTAAAGGTTCGAATAGGGCCGTTCACGCGTATTGTCACCTGTGGAAGAGTGGTTCTGCCAGAACTGATCCATAATGGTCTGAATCGTCGTGGTAGCCGTGTTTTCACTAATGTTGGAAATACCGCTGATATTCTCTCCGTTAGAAGATGCCCCTGCCTTGACGTCTGGGATCAGGTGGATCTCGCAAATTTGACTGGCACTCCGGAACAAGCCATTATAGCGACCCGCCGCATGGTTGGCCCCCGTGGCTTTGTGAAGAAACTTCTGTTCAAATTGGTAAAGTGTCCGTGTGACATCAATAGGACGATGCCAGAACTTGCGATTTGAACTCTCATCCCAAAAACGATCTCCCGTGCTGCCCCACATGGCTGCCGTGGCCGCAGTCTGGTGGGATTTGGCGTTGTTGACATCGTTAGTAGGTATGGCGGTCATGAATTCCCCTTTCATCAGCGCATGCATGCCAGTGGCGCGGGTGATGTGGGTAAAGGGCATGATCTGGTAATTGAGGTTGAGGCGCCCAGCGACCGACAGCGGTTCGCTGATGGCATAAGGCTCAACCACCGGCATGCAAAACATGTCCAGGAGGTAGTGATCACGCGGATTGTTGTCGCCTGGATGGCCAGTGGAAACTGGTTTTCCCAGCGTCGAATGAGAACGAGCGTATGGACGAAACAGCAATGTCTGCCAAGGTTTACCATCCGTGTTGGTATTGTATGCAACACCACTGCCGCTCACCGCATTGGTGTTGACACTTCCTCCCCCCCAAATTCCAGTCGGCAGAGAACCAAACATGACCGGTGACGACACCATGCGATTGGGTGTCATGTAAACACCGCTGCGCCAGTCATCACTGTTTCGCCAAGGCTCATAGAAATAGCCGGAACGGTAGAACTTTTTCACACCATGACGGGTAAATTCTGCGGCATGGAAATTGCCTTCATCTGGTTTGTTAATGTAGGCGCCGTCCCGCGAGTTGCCAATGCCATTGTCAAAGTCGCCGTAACTGTTCGCTACCGCAGCCCAAGCGTCCGACGGGGGAAGATCAGGGATGCGATCATCGCCATACGGCACGTCTTTAACCAGGAAAGGGCTGTTCTTGACGTAGTTATAGAAGGCCGATGTCGTTACCCGCATCGATGATGTGGGAAGGACGCAGCCAGCTTCACCACCAGCCGAATGCGTGGTGAATGTGTGAATGTTGCGAGGCTGGTTGGCGGGGGAGAGATTGTCAATCGCTTGCCAGACAGGATGTTTCATCCACATCGAGTTAGGAACATCACGTCGAGCTGCAATCAGACGATAATCTCCAACCGCAGGGACATACGTGCGGATGACATCGCTTCCACTCCAGGGACGGCCTTGCTCGTCTGTCAACTGCTCTGTTGCTTCAATCGGTATGACTCCAATTCCAACATTCCCGCCGCCGTTACCGGGGCCGCCGAAACTCGTCGCAGTATCAAGCCGACCATGCAGTAGTTGGTCATCTGCGCCGTCGAAAGTCTGATCAAACGACGGAGTTGTGGCGTATAGTGAACTTGGAGGATCCGAAGTCCGATAACCTGGATTGACGTTGCCTTGCATTCTGCCGAGGCAGCCCATGCGATTAAAGCACCACCAGTGTGGTCCCTGGAGGGAGCGTCTCCAAGTAAGTTGGCCGGCCGCGTTGGTCGTCCACCAGTGATTGATTTCGTTACGATTGACAGGGTCGCTCTGAGGTTGCCCACCACGGCGACGCTCACCCGAGTAGACCAATGCAGGAGCTGGAAGCGACATATTGTCAAAGGATAAATTGATGGTCTGAACTTCCTCACCGCTGCGACCGGCTCTCTCATGCTTGTCATAAATCTTAATTTTTAGGTCACGAGAACCGAAAGTGAGTACTATGGGGCCGGAACGAGGAACGGTCACAAACTGACTGACCAAACCATAATTATTCAATCCGGTATGCCCGGGATTGTCGGGCTGCATGTACCTGTTTCCCGTAGAGTTTCGAGCGTTGCCATCCAAATATGGATCAGTGTCATCACCAATTTGCGAGCTTCCCCAACCGGGAACCGAGCGGCCACCCGACATGGAGCTGGGTCCAGCATGCCCCCCCAAAGAATAAACATTGCTGAATTCGTAGAGGTTTGTGTTCGATTTTATGATGACGGGTCGTGTGGTTGGGAAAAGAGGCACATCATTGCCCGCAACGTCGCGAACTTTGATCGAACGAATGAACTGATCATCGAGTTCAATGGCCCATTCCGGGTGAAACTTGGTCCATCCTAACATAGGACAGAATGTTTCCAGCATGAGCATCACTTGAATGCGTTTCTGGTTCGTTGTAAGTGGCGTGTTGGGAAGCAACGTAAGATTCCAATTCTTCGGATTGTAGCCTGGGTGACGTGACGGGTGCTTCTGGCTTGTCGGATCGTCTGGATCGCAGCCGTAGTAATATTTGCCCGCACTGTCTTTATACGGGGGGGTGAGAGGGGGGAAATTGGAGTACCACCGCCTAAATCCAAGCGTGTTGGTGCCTGGCGGATACGACGCGGTTAAGAACTCTGGTGCTGCATTCCCATCCCCCTCATTCGAGGCCCTGGGAGACGTTGCCATGGGAGCACTCCCACCACCACTAAGGATGCCTCCGCAGTTGACCGGATATCGTTCATCGTTCTTTCCATCAGCGGTGCAGATGATCTGAAAACCAACCTCGGAAATGGTGAACATCCGGCCAAGCCCCTGATACACTTGACTGCCCTTTTGCCAGCGAGCAGGAGTTACTTGGCCATGACCCGGTAGCACTCCAGTACTGTCCGACAGGACGTTATTGCCCTGCCTGTAGCTGGAGCCCGACCTCGTGCCGCCGCTGGCCTTTGTCGTGCCCCGCTGTTCAGTGTAGGTGTAGCGGCTGCTGGTGAGATCGTCCCGTTTGTCATACAAGGCCGTGCCCGTCGGCGAAATGTTGCCATTAACATCGAGAATGCTGGAGGCATCATTGTCACGGGCCAAAAGGCCATCGTAAAGGTTGGTGCAACGGATGTAGTCAAAAAACTGTACGGCTAGCTGTGCGGCGTTAGCAGTTCCATACTTCGCACCAAAGTCTCCACTGCTGCCCAACGACGATGTCCGCGGAAACTGCAGGCCGGTCATTTGCGCATAGAGATAATTCAGCAAATTGGAGTTACGGGCCAAACCCTGAGATGTTCCATAGCCACTGGCCGAGCCGCTGACGTCGTAACTTCCGCTGTGCGGCTCCGCCCGGCGGAAGATGTAACTATTCGCAATGGTAGCCCCAGTTTTGCCTCCGCCGATGGTGGCGCAGAGTGCAATCATGTTATCAAAGCTGGTGCGCTTGGTCGCCCCCTGTCCCTCGTCAGCCACTGGCCACATGGCCACCCGAGGAAGCCCATAAATGCTGAACTCGGGTGCCCGGCTGTGCGCCGTGAGAAAGAAGCGAGACCTTTCAAGTGTGTCACGCCCCATCAGATATCGAGTAGTGTCGCCTGGAATCGCGACCCGAGCGGCAATACGACCTTGGGAACCGCTGTAGTTGCCGCCGTCCAGATCATCTTGGAACAACATTTCATCCACACTGGCAAACAGACGCTCCTTCCTAGCGTTAACCGCATCACCATTGGTGGCCGGCTGCTCCTCACCATTCGAAGATGAGAACTCGTCTGTCATGAACGGGCGTGTACCAGACATGGACCCACCTGAAGCCACTTTAGGCATCAAGCGGTAAATCAACTCCTTGGTCTGGACTATGTTGTTGATCGCTGACTTGGCCAATCCTGGAGCAAAAGGGTCGAGGCTGATTCCAGGAGCAAGAACGGCGCTCAATGCCACGGTGGCGGGATGACCTGGGTAACGTTGGTATTCTGCTGATGCTGGAGGGAAGTTGGCCCACTTGGAATCACGCTGATGGTAAAAGTATGGAGGGGAGAAGAAAGTGGGCTCCGAAGCTGTGTTGATGTTGACCTTGCAGGACTCATCATCAGTCCAGAACGCGACACGCCCAACGATGGGATTTGCTGACGAAGGTTGTTTGCTGGGTTGGGAGCTGATAAAATTATTGCTGCCATCCAAAGCACCCGTGGTGCCATCTTGCAGAATGTAGATCCACTCCACAGGCATGGGCAGCCTCATCTTGTCAGGGTCACTGCCTGCAGCCGACGGTGTGACGACCTCATTATAGGTGACGGAAGCGCCACCCACGGACGGTGTTTTATTATCATATTCAAAACCCTCTACTGCTACCAGCTTTTCACCGGATACAGGCGAGTTTCCGGTGTAAGCAGCCCTGGGATCGATGATCGGGAAAAAGAGCGCCGTCGTTCCCCCAGTCAGCGCCGGACGAATGACAGGCTCATTGAGGTCAACATATCTAGCTTTGTTGTTGGGGGCATTCCAATCCGATGGCACCTGATGGGCGGAGCTGAAAATTTCCGCTTCGCTGCCACTGGTAACGACCATTTGAGAACTCGAGTAAAGCTTGTGGGCGCGGACGAAATTACCAATTGCGTTATAAACTCGAGCCATCCCGGGTTGCGTCGCATGGATCGTTCGCGAGGCAGCTGTGGTCGCGGTGTTCTGTGCATTCTGCAACTGCGCTTGGGTGATGGCGACCGCGAAATCCGCCAACTGTTTGGCTGAACGCGCAGCAACAAAATTCTGGGTGGCTTTGTACTCCGTTCGCGTCAGCGAAAAAATTGCTACGATCAACATCGAGATGAGGGCGACGGTTGTCACAACCATCACCAGAGCCATCGCTTTGCGACGTTTTGAGCCTGTCGAAGTGAGTTGAATGGCTTTCATAATGTCAGAACTTCAATTTCGTGAATTTAAGCGATGCTACGAAATCTCTTTGCAAAGCTCAAGGTATTTATTTTGTAATTACAAACCGCCATCAAAACGGCAGAATCTACCAAGCGCTATTAGCAGCGACGGCGACGGCGCCACCCCAATGCGAAGGCCCCAAAGGCAAGGAGAAGCAGACGACTCGGCTCTGGAACAGCAACAATGATCGTGCCAGCCGTGTAAAGTTGGCTGATATCCCAGAACTTGCCCAATCCCAGATCAGGCAGGTCCGTGAAATTGGAGCTGTAGGTGCCCGTAAGGTTCGAGAAAGTGCTTGTTGGGACGATGCCAGCCCAGTCGATCAACTTCCACGTGTCGCCCACGCCGAATGACGCCGGATCAAGGCCGTTGATGGCTGAAACAACAAGGGTTGAGCCCGTCAAATTGACTGCAGGAGTGCCCGTTTTGCTGAAAACCAGACGGTCTGCTTCACTGGATGTCGTGAGGCTTTCATTCAGCAACAGGTCCAGGCGCAAAGTGCCTCCCAGAATGAGATCGCTACCAGTTTCCAAGCTGACAGTCAACGTTTGGGCGAGATTGCTTCCCGGGGTTCCGACAGTCAGGTTAGCACCGGTCGCAATGGTGATGTCACTGCCATTGGAAGGTGCCAGCCTTCCGGTACCGCCCAAAGTGGCTCCAGAATTAACCAACACAGCTCCAGACCCTGTACCAGACCCTGTCAGGTTATTGACAAGGAGTGTCCCGGCCGAGATGGTGGTAGATCCGTGATAAGTATTGGCTCCAGTCATGGTGACGACTCCCGTTCCAACCTTGAGCAGCGAAAGGATATCGTCTTGGGCCGTTGAGCCACCATCAGCTTCACGAAGCACGCCGCTAAACGCCACGCCCAAGCCTGTAGTGGTGCTGGAGTCCACTGTGACAGTCTTGGTCTCCTGGACACCGGAGCGCACGTCTTGCAATGTGACAGAACCCGTAAAGGTCACCGGATTGGCAGATGCAATGATGGTGCTGCCAAAGCCGTTGGCATTGACATCGATATTCTGCGACACCGTTGTGAGTGCGGCATTGTCGATCTGAAGTCTCACATCGGGATTTGACTCATCTCTGACCCAGTGAACAGGGGCCGTGTCCACGCCATTCACAACTCCAACATCAGGGGCCGCCATAAAATAAGTCTGGCCTGCGTAAGTCCCGTTGCTCACAGTCACCTGGGTTCCATAACGCATGTTGGAAGCTGTGCTGAACTCCGTCACGCGGACGAGGTTCATGGTGAGGTCGTCATTGATGGCGATGATGGAGTAGATGCCGTTGCGTTCGGGGTTGTCGATCTCATCCTTCACCAAGATCGTTTTGCCGATATCTGCGGAACCAAATGTGGTGCCATCGATAACCCTGCTCACACTGTAAAAGGCACCAGGACCCGCATTTCTAGTTTCAGCAACAATCAATCCACCTCCATTTGGGTCGAATGCGCCTCCATAAGCCCCAATATTTCCTGCGCCAGGATCAACAGTGCGCTCAATACCGAGAACGGAACTGCCAGCCGTCGCGTAGTCGACATTCGCAACAACAGTGGTCGCATCGCCAAGCTCCAGTGTTGAACCAACTCCCAAGGATCCTGGGTTCGAGACAACCAGAGTGCCATTGCGAATGATCGTTCCGCCCGTTGCAGCAGAACCCGTGGTGCCAGTGTGTGATCCATAAGTATTCGCGCCCGAAAGCGTCACGGTGCCACCCCCAAGAAGAGTGATGCCACCTGTTCCAGAGATCACGCCTTGATAGTCGGTGCTGCTCGAATCAGGTGTCACGAGGAGAATATTCCCTCCAGAAACTCGACCCACTTCGATCGACCCAGTCACGGTGGTCGCAAACCCACTTGTGGTGAACACAGAAATGCCCTCACCATTGACATTGCCGTATTTCATGGCGTTGCTCATGACGCTCCCTTGGAAGACGAGATTAAGCGCCGCATCTGGAGACCTGGTGTCAGTCGTTGTTCCGATCTCAACCAGACCCGTTCCAAGAGAGCCATCATTCACAGCCACAAGCGTCCCTTCTGCCAAGGATGTTCCCCCGGTGAAGGTATTGACGGCGTTGAGTTCCAACACCCCGTTACCCGCCTTTACAACACGCCCGCCCTCAGCCTCCAGAACACCATTGACTCGCGCGTCAACGTAGGTGCTGGAGTTTCCGCTGATGACCTCAAACATGCGCGATTTCCGCCCTAAGTCGATTCCGTTGACAAAGACGACCGTCTTGTCGGCATCCTGCGCACCCAGAATCAACGAGGTATTGTCAGGGACAAAGCCACCAGCCCCCCAGGTGACCGTCGCGCCGCTGTTGCCGAGATTCACCGTGCGATCAATGGTGTAGGCCGCAAATCCCCCACTGCTCGTCCAGTCAACTTGATTCGCACCAGTGCCCAGGCTTCTGGTGAAGTTTGCGGAATTGAGTCCTACCACACCACCATCGATCCGCAGATGGCTGTTCGAAGGAAGCGCCCCAATCGAATCCAGGCGCAAGACACCGCCTTGGACGTAGGTGGCTCCTGTGTAGCTGTTGCTGCCAGACAGCGCGGTCGTTCCATCCCCTGTCTGCACCAAGTTCACGATCCTGTTCAACGCAGCATTGTTAACGATGCTGGAGGAGATCACGAGCGGTGCCTTGGGGTTCCAATTGTGAATGATGAGATCGGCACTCACTCCATCAGTATTGACCAGGCCGGTGGTGAGCATGCCGCCCACGATCGAATTGCGATGATTGCCGACATGTGTCGTCTGGAGGATCGCGCCACCGTTGAGTGTCAGGAGATCTGTGACGGTGACGACACTGGAGTTCATAGCGGCCGGCACCTCTGCCAGGTACTCGGAATACAGTGTGACGTTGGAAGCAGTCGCAGTTGCGTTTTCGCTCAGATAAATGGTGTTGTTGAACGTATCGACGAAAACAATACGTGCCCCTCCGTAAGTCAAAGTGGCCGAAGGATCAGTGACCGATGCGCTGGCAGACAGCGTGATGGTGGTTCCCGAAATTGCCGAAATCACCGTTCCCGATGGGATGCCCACGCCGACAACCGGCATTCCCACCGTCAGATTTGGATTCGGAGCGGCGAGCGTGACTGAATTGCTTCCAGTCGTCGTTCCACTGGTGGCCACGATGGCGTCCGGAATGCCATTGCCAGTGACGACCTGACCTGCACGAAGACGCGAGTCTGTCACATTGGTCACCATGTTGCTGCCTTGCACAATGTTGCCGGTCAGGAACGCATTGTCGAAGGCGTAAAGTGTTGGCGCTGTATTATCCGTGACGGTGGGCGCCTTGCTCAAGTTGATGGTCGCGGCGTTCGTGTCCACGGCGGTGATAACTGCTCCGGTCGGCACACCGCTTCCCCGCACCAACTGACCGATCTGCAGGCGATCGACACCTGGAACTCGTGTCACCAATGTGTTGGAAGCAACCGTATCTCCAGCAGTCGAGAAGTCGCTGTTGAAGAACAAGATGGTGTTCACAGCCGCATTCGCAATTGTTGCACCTACGAAAGACTCTTCAAGCAGGGCGCCGTCATGAACGTTATTTACTGCGTTCCAGGAGGCAATGTCAGAAATGAAGTCATGCGCACCCTTGATGTCTGATCCAGTGATCAAAGAAGTTGAGGGGTCAACAAAACCGAAGTCGTTGACGCCTGGATTCAGTGGATCCCGGAAGGTGAATGTGAAACGAGGAATGATCACGCCCACATCGATGAGAGCACGTCCAGCCAGCGCCACACGGGCATTCGCGGATCCACCCTGAACATCAAAAAGAACCGTGCCTGCTTTTTCCATCGTCACGGCTGACGGGTTATTGACGTCTTGCAGGTTAAGGAAGGAGAATGTGTTGTCCGCGATACTGCCGATCACGCGCACAACTGACGCTCCTTCGAGCACCTGAAGAGTGCCGATCATGTTCTGAGTTGTGGTCCGTCCGGTCACACTCTGAAGCTCCAGCACCCCACCGGCCAGAATCAGCCCTCCGACATCGTTGCGCACGTATTGGTCGTTGAAAGCTGGCGACAGACGCAAGGTCCCGTCTTCCACTGTCATCCCCTCAAGACCGTAGCCCCCGAAAGCCGTTCCTCGCATGTCCAAGGTTCCTTCACCGCGTTTTGTGATCGTGTAAAACTCCTCGGTGGCCGGTGTTGCGTAATTGCCGCCCCAGGTGAGCACAGTGAAAGCATTGCCTATGTCCAGAATGGCTGGCTGGTTGATGGTAAATCCACGGTCGGTGCTGGCATTGGTGCCGTTGTGTTGGAGGATGCCCCCGTTGAACACCAGGTTGCCAGTGGCGTTCCCAGAAGCGCCGAGTCCACTGGCGGTTCCAGCAAAAACCAAGTTGTTGGCACCGGAGTAAATCGCAGGCACAGAAATCTCGATCTGAGTATCGCTAAGAATCGCAGTCACGACCGCGCCTTCGGGAATGCCCGGGCCGGAGACCGCCTGACCAACACTGAGCTTATTGCTATTTCCAGACGGAATATTCACGGTGGTGCTGCCACTGCTTGTTGTGGAAAGCAGTGTCGCACCAATGCTTCCGGAGACCAGTGCATAGGTCAGATTGTTCTGCCCAGTGGCCGTGACGGGGTTCGAAATCTCAATTCTGGATCCATCGAGAATGCGCAGAATAGTGGAACCGGAAGGTATGCCATTCCCCGAGATGCCTTGTCCAACCGTCATTCCAAGTGTGCTGCCGACAACAATGACAGCACCGCTCTGAGTGTTCGCAGCACGAGTGCCAGAAAACAGGGCAGGATCACCAAAGGTGAGATTGCTCGTCACTGACTGGTTCGCGTTGATGGGAGTACCGCTCACGCCTATGGTGATTTGGGTGCCGTTGACAATCGAGAGAATTGTCACTGTTGACCCTGTTGGAATACCGGTGCCAGAAACAACCTGGCCGATGCTGAGTCCTGCTGTGCCACTAGGAACAGTGACCGTCGCGCTACCGTTGGTGGTTGTCGCGGAGATGGCACCCGTCCTGCCCGTGATGTTGCTGCCAAAGGTCAGACTGGCTCCGTCAACCGTGACTAACGCACCATTGGACAAAGTAACGGTGCTGACCCCGGCGGGGGTTATGGCACTGATCGCCGTGATCGTGACCCCGGCTGGAAGCTCGGCTCCGGTCACGCTCTGCCCGATGGTCAATCCAGTGGTGTCAACGTTCAGACTTCGTCCAAGGGACGGAGCAAACGATATCAACTGCTGATTCGCCGCGAAGCCTTGCACCGCAAACGTCTTGATGGTGGTTGTGCCCGCATTGAGTGTGGTGACACCCGTATAGGTGTTCATACCGGAGAGCATCAAATTCCCCAGGCCCGTCTTATCAAGACCATTCACCACTGGATTGAAACTGAGCGCCGTCAACGTGCCGCTTCCGGCTGAAGAATTGGCACTCATCGTAAGCGTGCCGATCTGATTAACCGCATCAGTGACTGTGATCGTGTTGATTGTGGCATTCACCCCCGAACCGGTGACCACAACACCAGGAGCAAGTCCAACCAAACTGACTCCCGTGATTGTGTTCGTGCCGCTAGTTACCGTGCCATTCCGCCCTGTCGGGGCCAGATTCGCTATCGTGACCCCAATGTCCAGCACTCCGCTGCCCGTGTTGTTCTGGATGATAAGGAGGTCGGCGTTAGAACCAGCGCCACCGCTGAGAGATCCTGTGCCTCCGAGGTAAGCGGAATGAGCCCCCATGTTGGCCGTGACGAGCATGCCACTTGCCTGGATCACATTGGCTCCCGTCAATGTCACATTGTATAGGCTGTTGCCTGAAACAGATGGAGTGTTGTTGAAGCGGATCGTATTCGCCGTGCGTGTATCCTGAATACTGTTCCCGATCACATCCATATTTGCATTCACAGCCCAGTCATTTGAAAGAGGACCAGGCAGCGCCCCTGTGTTTGTGTATGCAGTCAGTCCACGAATCAGAAGATCAGCACCAGTTGAACTTCCCGTGTCAGCACCTGCTTCATTGAATGTGCTTTTCACCGCCCAAGTCGAGCCGGCAACAGTCGCCCAGCCACCGATGATGCCATTGGTGTTGTTGGTATCGGTGCTCGCAATGTCATTGGCGCTAAAATCGAGAGTCGCGCCTGTGCTGCGACTGATACCATTCATGCGAAGTTTGTTGAGGCCGCTTGTTCGGATGATTTTGTTCGCACCAGCACCCAGGGAGACGCCTGAAACAATCTCCACGTGGTTGTTTGCATCGAGTGAGGATGCGAGTTCCAAAATCCCACCCAAGCGTCCGCCACCAAGAACTAGCGCACCGGTGTCTGACAGCTTGCTTTGGTTATTGGTGGAATAATCCAGCTTCAACGTGCCTGCTTGGACAGTGTGATTAGGCACCACTGCACTCGTGAGGCTGTTGCGCGTTGTTGGATCAGCCTGACCCGACAGGATCAGAGTGCCTTCGCCTAACTGGTTGATCGCTGCGGCGCCGCCGAACGTTCCTTTGATCTCCAGGCTGGCGCCCTGCTGCACCGAAATGATGGAGTTGGCGGTGGCGAACACTGGACCAGCCCAAGAACTCGTGCCCGTGGTCGTTGCAAGCGTGCCTCCAGAGAGGTACATGGTCTGCACCGTGTTGTAGGCGACATTTCGAAGATCAACCGTGGCATTGCGAGTGCCCAAAGATACAATCCCGTCGGTACCGCCGGCCACGATGACACCTGCCCCCCCGGCCGCCCCGAATGCACCGTCCACCGTGGCTGCGAGAATCCCTGCGGTCACCAAGGTTTCACCTTTGTAAGAACTGGCCGTTCCAAGCACCCAGGTGCCGTTGCCAATCTTGTTGAGCGAAGTGTATCCGCCTTCTCCATCTCCCAGTGCAAGGTTGAACAAGTTATTGCCGCGATTGGCACCGCCCAGAGTTAGTGTGCGGCTTCCAGAACCGATGAATTCAACGGCAGGCGACAATCCATTGAAACCAAACGTGAGCACCGCACCAATGACGGAGCCATCGGCAATGATTGCCCCCGCACTGTCGCCAGTCCCAAGAGTGAACGAGCGATCTGTAAATGATGAAGTGTTCTCAAAGAACCTCAGAGATCCTCCATTCAACACAAGATTAGCCGCTGCATTAGATGCTGCGCCAAGGCTGCTGACGTTACCACCAAACCCAAGTTGGGCCACACGGATCCCCCCACCATTGATGACGGTCGGACCACTGTAACTGCTGTTCACTGAAGCAAGCGTCAGGATGCCATTCCCCGACTTTGTAAGTGCCAGCATGCCGCCCGTGTTGTCACCATTGGAAAGCACACCATCGTAGGTGAAGCTGTCGGAGGAATTGACAGTGAGGACGGAAACAGTGCCGAAGGCGGCATTGTTGGTAATCGTGCCGCTACCAGTCACACTCGCCACGGTGGTGGAGAAACCATTAAGATCAATCGTCCCGTTGTTCCGCATGCTGTAGCCTGAGTCGCTACGAAGCCCGGTATTGCTCTCAAACCTGGCGCTGCCGCTGTTCACGGTCAGTGTGCCACCAAATTCGTTATCTCCACCGAGGCGCAGCGTGCCGTTGGCTATCAGGATGTTGCTTGTGAGAGTATTATTTCCCAAAAGCGCGATGTTCGAACCCAGCAGCCGGATGAAGCCAATGGTGTTGTTGCCCGTCAGCTTCATGGTGTTGAAACCGCTGTAAACAAGCCCCTCGTTGGTTCCATTGCCAACGGCTGCAGTGGACAGGGTAAAGGACGTGCCATCAATGATGCTTGCAACGGTGGAGCCTTCTGCAATGCCTTCACCGGACACTGTTGCCCCGACCTCGAGTCCGGCAGTATTTGACACTGTAACCAGAGTGCTGCCGTTCAGGAACGTCGATGAAAGAGTTCCCGTCGTGGCAGGCTGGTCGCCACTTGTTTCCAGGCCACCCGTCAAGTTGTTGTTTCCTGCGATAACCAACACCCCACGGCTGCTGCCATCAGCAGCAAAGATCAGCCTGCCATCAGTGCCGGTGATTGTGTTAACTGAACCGAGGGTCAGAGTCCGATTATCTGCCACTCGGAACAGACCATCGGCCACACCGATTGTGATGCCGCGGTTGGAATCATTGAACACCAAGTCTGTGCTGGCGCGCAGAATCCCGCCATTCACGGTCAACTGGTCTGACACAAACGTTCCGGGATTCAAACCAAGATCGCTTTCCCGGGCGATCTGCAACACACCTTCATTGATGTACGTCCGGCCTGTGTAGTTGTTCGGCAGCGTAAATGCAAGGGTGCTCGACACAGCGGCATTCGGCTGTTGCGAGAGCCGGACGCCATTGTTGCCTATGAGCGCGACCACCGTAGTGCCAGGAGCGATGCCTGAACCGGTGACCGCCGCTCCCACGACGACCCCTGTGTTGAAGGAACCCGACGCCAAAGTCACGTCGAAGCTGTTTGGATTCAGGAGACCGTTTGTACCAATGCTCAAAGTTGGATTGAGCACGAGTGTAGCCGCACCAGCCTTCACCAACTTCGTGGACTGCTGGATGAAATCAAAGGCCAGTCCAGTCCCAGCAATGACCGCCTGATCGAGGGTTATCTGACTGGCCGAGTCAATCGACACGATCGTTGCGGCACCTTGGAAACCGCCCGGTGACACAACACGCATCCCAACGATCAACCCTGCGGTGTTGGACAGGCCGGTGACCACCTCTGTTCCGCTTGAAGTGCCCGTCAGCCGTGTGGTGGTGTCAGCAATCACGCTGGTGATGTTCAGGGTGTTGCTCGGAGTATAAACAACCAACTCATAAGGGTTCAACGAGCCGGCATGAGTGCCCGCGATCAGCTTTCCACCAGCAATAGTGTGAGTATTGAGAGCCGATATGATACCACCGCTGTTGATCGTGAGGCTGCGTTCCGCACCCGATGTCACCGGATTGAGGGTGATTGTGCGCCCACCAGTATCCTGCAGGTTCAATGAATGAATGGTGCGACTGGAAGTGAGCACCTGATTGAAACCTGTCACTTTGACATTCTGGCTGGATACCCAGGAGTCCGACGAGGTCGTGCTCGACGTGATGCTATAGCTGGAATCCGGGAGCGGCACAACAAGCCCCCCTGACATCGTTGCCCACTCACGTTCAACGACATTTGAATTCACTGTGTTTCTCACCGCCCAACCACCAATGATGTTGTTCACAAGCGTGGGCGAACTGCTGAAGGCAATGGTGCCTGTGGTCGTCGATCCGGTGACAGTGTCAAAGACAACCATCGACCCTGCCGCCCGCGTGCCGAAGCTTGCAAAAGTCATTGTGTTGGATGCTGCGTTGTTGTCCAGGCTGTAAACAAGATTAGACCCGCCGGCGAGGGACAATTGCCCCACAGTCTCGGAGAATGTCCCAGCGCCACCCGTGCCATTGCCCACCAAAGTCATGCGCCCGGCATTTAGCACAATGGCTGCTGAGTCGTTGAGACGGTTGCCATTGTTTGCATCAACTGTGTTGGTGATGTTAAGCCCTTGCTGTGTCGCAGCGTTTCCACCGGCTGTGCTGCCGCTGCCAGCGATCGTCACAGTCGTGGCACCAGCAATAGAACCACCATTGGCAAGACGCAGGTCGGCGGCGAGGACGTCGATTGTTCCAGCCACCGTGCTGGCAGAATTCACGTTGAGAATGGCCCCGTTGGTGATGTTATCACCAGTACCCTGAAGTCTCAATCCGCCTGAGACAACATAAACCGGTGATCCCCAATTTACTGTTGTGAGGTTTTCGATACCCAGCACGGAGAAACCGCTGGAGACCACCGTGGTCGAGTTGAAGTTGGTGGCACCGCCGTTCACCACGGAGAATCCACCGCCAATCTGTGAACTTCCGTAAACCAAAGAGACGTTTGTTTTATTGCCAGTCGGCGTGGCAGACAAGCGGTACGTCGTGCCACTGAGAATCTGCTCGATGTAGGCCCCCGCTGGAATTCCATCACCAGCAACACTCAGCCCAACCTTCAAATTGCCGGTCGAACCGACCGTGACGGTCGTCCCGCTGGTGTTGAATGTGCTCGTGGCAATTGTTCCTGCTCCATAGGTCAATCCCGTGTTTGTGCCGTCGGCTGTCGGAGCAGCAGACAGTTCAAACGTCGTGTCGCTAAGTATCTGCTTGATTGCCGAGCCGGCGGGAATGCCTGTTCCTGCAACGCTCATTCCGGGCGTCAATCCAACGGTGCTCGCAACAGTCACCGTGGTATTGCCTGAGACATACGTAGAGATAGCCGATCCGTTGAAATTCAGATTCAGAGTGCCGTTTCCTCCGTCGCGGAACATTCCGCCGGATCCCGACACGATGCGGTTGAAATTCCACGTGCCTCCATTGTTGATGCGGAAGCCGAGCGTGCCGTTGTTGCCGATCGTGCGTGAACCAATGGCTGTGTTCGCTGCGCTGCCGACTCCGTTTCCAAAACTCGTGGCGCTTTCAAGCACCAACGTGGCCCCCGGATTGACGAGAGTACTGCCGCTGTAACTGATATTGCCAAGAGCAAGCACCTGGGTGCCGTCCCCTCCGATCACCAGGCTCAGCACGCCCGTGCCGGTGTTATTGGCGCGATCGCGAAGGAAGCCGTTGTAGTAGTTCGTGCCACTGGAGTTAAGAATAAGCGTGCCGTTGGCGGATTGGTTTTCGCCTTCGAGGTTTTCAACGACCGCACTGGCCGTAAAATCCGACAACCCGCGCACAGTCTCCGTGAAGCCCATTAACTTGAAATAAGTGTTGTTGCCGTTGTTGCCGGTGGAATTACCACCGAACCCGGCGTCGAACCGAATCAGCGAGGTATCTGCTATCTGCTCGCTGGCACCAAGCTGGACAACCGCGCTTCCTGTGCCTCCCATGCTGACGTTACCGATCTTGAGGTCACCCAGGATGGCACCATTTGCGACATAGCTACCGTATGTTGCATTGCTCGCCGCATTGCCAGTGGCATCAGCAGAAATGACGATCTGGGTCTGGTTCTTGACTGCCTGGATGACTGTTCCATCCGGGATACTGGGGTGACCATTGATCACCATTCCGGCATACATGCCAGTGGAACTGGTCACATTCACCGTTCGCCGCGTATCAAATGTCGTCGAGACGCTGGTTCCCGCCGTCGAGGCAGCCACAGAGATGACGAACTGAGTGGTGCTGTTGATTTGCGTGACCACAGCGCCGGGTGGAATATTGGCGTTGCCGGAGATTGGCATGCCCACGTAGAAGTTGTTGGTGTTACCACTGGTGAGTGTGACTGTGGTGCTGTTGGCGGACGTGGTGGCATTAGAAACCTGCTGGGAAGTGCCTATCGGCGTTGTGCTGATCACGCTGGTGGTCTTGGCAAGAACAAGCTGCGGGTTGCCGGCATCACCAAAGCCCCTGTTGAACACTGTTGTCAGCCCGGTGTAGCTATTGGCGGTCTGGCCGCTCAGCGTCACTCGCCCTCCCCCCATGAAGTCAATGCCCAGGCTGGAACCTGTGACCTGCGAAATGACGCCGCTGATGTCCATGCGGGCTGTCGCGCCGCCCGAGTTCACATTCACCCGCAAATTGCTCTCGAGAACAACCGGAGCACTGATCATGTCCACGGCCACAGTAGTGCTGTTGGATTGAACCTTGCTGAGCAAGGCACGGCCATAGTCGCCATTATTGAAGAACAGACTGCCTGTTCCAGCCCCTCTGACGATCTCAAAATGATGGGTGTTATTTTGGTCGCCAATGGTGAGGATGCCCACCTTTTTGTTACCATCCAGCGTGATCGTTGCGTGCGCACCACCTGTGGCAGATGTGAAGGCAGACACATTGTTGGTCATGCTGACGATCGCCCCGATCGAATTTGGAATGGAAGAAGGCCTCCAGTTGGCGGCAAGATTCCATGAGGCGTTACGGTCGGTGTTGAAAGAGTTCATCAACACAGGAATCACCCCTGGCTTGGTGATGGTCAGAATGATTCCATACTGGCTGAATTGACTGACGTCATAGACCAACCCCCCTCCCAAGGTGGGTAGGATCAAATTCCCGCCACCCGAACCACCGGTGCGGTAGTTTTCACCCACATCGAATGTGGACAGTGCGCTGAGGTCGAGCCATTTGCCGAGATTGAAGATGTCTCCACTCTGCGCCTTGCCTGACGCCGTAGCCTGGGTGAGGTAGTTGTTGATGTCCAACACGGTGAAAGTGTGCTGACCGAGTGTCAGCATGCCATTCACCTGAAGATAGTCGTGCCGGCCAGCGGTGACCGCAGCCGCATCCCATGCAGCGACATTCAACTCACGATAGCCGCCTGTGGTGTCATACGTCCCCGTGGCCAGCGCCGAAAGGAGCCCAGAACCACCGTTCAGAGTGGACTGGTTGATTTGGAATATGGATGACGAACCGTCGTTCAACGCGAGGTTGCCATTGAAAGTCAGCGTGCTTCGATCTGCCCCGAAGTTGGTGCCAGGAGTGAGCAAAGCACCACTGTTGATAACGTGGTTGGTGCCGTCGAGGAAGTTGTTGCCGACGGTCCCGGAGGTTCCATTGATGATACCAGTGCCCGCAAGACTGCCTCCGCTGTTCACCACCAGGCCTCCCGAACCTGTGCGGTGAGTGGCTGACGTTCCCACCTGTAGGATGCCTCCATTCACTGTGGTGGTTCCAGAGTAGGTGTTGACGCCAGTGATGATCCAGTTGCCAGTGCCGTTTTTGATGAGGCTGGTCGCACCACCGCTGTCACCAACTATGGTTGCCAGCGTGTTGTTTCCAGTCTGCGTGCCGGCAAGCGTCAGCGCACGGACGCCCGACCCGGTGAATGCCATACTGCCTGAATTATTCAGAGTCAGCGTTCCGGTACCAGTGACTTCGATTGTGCCGCCCCCCACTCCCAGAGTGAAAAGACGATTCGATGTCACGTTGGCACCTGTGTAGCGCAACGTCCCTCCATTGAGGACGAGGCTGGCCGCATTCGTCGTATTGTTGGTCGAGATCCCGGCGCCAATATTGCTGTTGGCTCCGATGTTCGCGAGATTGGCCACCTGCAACACACCGCCCGTGATTGTGGTGGGACCAGTGTAGGTGTTGAGTCGGGTCAGCGCCCACGTATTGCTGCCAGCCTTGGTCAAAGACGTCAGATTCGGACTGGTGCCGCTGTTCGCGATCAACAAGGACATGGTGTTGATGAGCGACGAGTCGCTTGTCCCGGTC
The DNA here is from genome assembly GCF_014879935.1 of Prosthecobacter sp. Taxonomy (GTDB): domain Bacteria; phylum Verrucomicrobiota; class Verrucomicrobiia; order Verrucomicrobiales; family Verrucomicrobiaceae; genus Prosthecobacter. The sequence goes on along the minus strand of NZ_JACSRD010000204.1, from coordinate 25,011 downwards.
AGCGTCAGTGTTCGGGCTGCGGTGCTCGTAAAGCCCATTGAACCAGCACTATTGGAAAACACCAGCGCCCCCGTGCCAGATGCGTCAATCGCGCCAGTCGTTCCGAGGTTGAACTGACGGTTGGTGCTGGAACCTTCACCAGTGTAACGCAGCGTGCCGCCATTGATAACCAGATTGGCTGCGGCGTTTGTGGAGGCTCCAATCGCACTGGCAATGCCGCCATTCTTGATATCTGTGATGCTCAGAACACCTCCCGTGATGGTGGTTGCACCAGTGTAACCATTTCCGGCAGCGGCATCAAATGCGATGTTGCGGCTTGATTCCGCAGGTTTGAAAATGGTGACATTGTCACCGGCGACAACTGTCACGGTGTACTCACCATTGGGATCCGGATTGCCCTGAAAGTCTGTTGTGGCCCCCACCGTAAGCGAGTGTCCGGGCAGGTTGAGAAGGGCCGTGTCCGCAGGAGCCATCGCCTCGCTGGTTTGGTTCATGGTGAAGCTCAGTCCGTCTCCGGCGATCGAAACCACGTATGAACCCGGCTTGATGCCTTCCCCTGTGAGAAGCTGGTTGACCACGAGACCACTGGCATCTGCCACCACAGTCGTCGTTCCATTGATGATGCCATTCACTGAGGCAAGACCATTGCCAGGGGAGAGAATCCATGTTCCACCATCAGCTTTCGTGACAGAAGTTGCGCCTGTATTGTTTCCAACCGCCACCATCATGGTGTTATCAGCCGTGCTGTCACCTCGCAGCGTAAGTGTTCGTGCAGTTGTCACGCCATCAAAGCGCATGGCTCCAATGCCATTGAACACCAGGGCTCCCGTGCCATCGGCATCAATGGTCCCGCCCCCTGTTCCGATCGAGAAAAGACGGTTGGTGATGTCCCCGGAACCCGTGTACCGGAGGCTGGCGTTGTTGGTGATCACCAGGTTCGTGGCATCCGCAGTGGCAGCGCCGATGCTGCTGGCTGTCACACCACCTGCAAGGCGCACTGCTTCCAGCACTCCAGCTGTGATGCGAGTGGCGCCGCGGTAAGTGTTGGCCGTGTTATTAAGCTTCAGTGTTCCGACTCCCGATTTGGTGATGGACATTCCCGCGCCAATGTCACTGACCAACGCATCCACGTTAAGTCCGTTGGTGACTGCATTGGCAATGTTCCACGTTTGATTGGCCGTCAATCGAAGGGAAACACCGGAGCCAATGGTATGCACCCCGGAGCCAGCCTGAACGGTGATGCCCCCAGCTCCAACGCTGAGCCTTTCAGTGCCGTTAATGGACACGGAACCTGTCGCAGAAGTTCCTGTTCCGGTGAATGTCAGGCTGCCAATCTGGAAATTGGCCCCGAGATTTGTGCTAAGGTTCCCGGCCGAGTTTGCCGTGAGGAACACGTTGTCCACGACATCAGGCACGGCTCCAGTCGGGCTTCCCGTGGCTGCCGAACTCCAGTTGTCATTGACGTTCCAGAACGAACTCACAGAGCCATCCCAATAACGATTGCTGACGGTGGCCGTGGCGACAATGAGTTGAAGCGCCGTATTGGTCGCGTTGGCCGCGAGAGTCAACTTGTAGCCCAGATTGGCGGTCAATGGGTCATTGTCGGGGTCAAACACAAGACCATTGGAATCCAGCGTGGCAGTCGAACCACTCACCCCAGTGATGCTGCTTCCCGTGATGAGGTTGAAAATGCCGCCATCAAACGTCGTGGACGACGTTCCCCCCGTCACCCCGGAGCCACTTCCGTTCAAAGTAAATGTATTGGCCACATAGTCCACGGAAGCCACGGTGCGCCCCACGATACTGGAGTTCGCGCTGCTCACGATTGGCATGCCAACGTAGAAACTGCTGACGTCCGTGGCGGACCCATTTACCGTTCCGGCCGCCATGGTGATGTTCACTGTTTGCTGGATGGATGTCGTGACACTGGTCAACGGATTGATGGTGAATTCCGCCCCGGCTCCAGTGAATGCAACGCCACGACTCACAGCTATCCGGTCACTCGGAAGCGCACCTCCGGAGCCACCCGTGTTAATGTCAAAGAACATTTTCACCTGACCCGAACCAGTGCCACTGCCGATGCTCAGCCCAGTCGCTGGACCGCTGGCATTCTGAAGCAGATTGAAAGTGCCAATGGCATCATTCGAGGCATTGAAGGTTGAGCCTGGGTTGAGCGTCAATGTGGCCCCCTGTCCCGCCGTGGCAACAGACCCTGCGGTGTAAGAGCCAGCCGCCGTCACAGAAAGCACCGCGCCTGATGCGGCCGTGACCGCGGTGTTTGCGAGGGAACCACCGGAGAGGACCAAGGTCCCTGCGTTCACGTTGGTGCTGCCTGTATAGCTGTTCGCACCGCCCAGCGCCCAGGTGTTGGAACCGTTCTTGACGACGCTGGTGACACCCGTGTTGTTGGCAATCACCGAGCCAAAAGAGTTGACCAACCCTGCGGCCGAAGATCCGGTGAACGTGATGGTACGAGCGGTTGTGCCAGAATAGGAAAGTGATGCAGCGGTGAACGAAAGCGCACCGCTCCCAGAGGCATCTAGAATTGCCCCATTGGCACCAATGGTAAGGGATCGGTTGGTCGTGGCAGTGACACCGGTGTAACGCAGCGTGCCGCCATTGAGAACGATATTGCCGGAGTCACTCGCTGCTGCGCCGATGCCACTGCTCGTGCCACCGTTGCCGAGAGAACTGACGCTTATCCCTCCGCTCCAAACTCCGCCCCCGAGGTCCACGCCGTTGATGGTTGTGGTTCCGGAGTAGTTGTTCACTCCGCTGAGCGTCAAAATGCCGCTGCCGTTTTTGACCAGATCAAGACCGGAGACATTTGCAGCCGTGATCACACCTGAGAAGACAGTGCTACTGTTATCACCACCAACGGTCAGCGTGGACTTCACACTTGTGGTGGAATTAGTTATCAATCCTGCGCCAGCAACCGATCCCACGGTTTCGCTACGTCCCGCCAAGTCCAGAACACCACCTTGAGCGACAGTTAGAGCCGAGCCATTTGGAATGACCTCATTGGCACCGAGTCGAAGCACGCCGTTGTTTATGGTGGTAGCACCAGCATAACTGTTGCCGGTGTTGTAGATGATCAGTGTGCCCAAGCCGGATTTCCCTAATCCGCCACCGCTGCCGCTAATGACACCGTTCAGGTATGTCGTCACGTAAGGACTATCAACGTTGATTGTGCGCACCCCCCCCGTGCCAAGATTCACAGTGCCCGTCAGGAACAGGCTGTGTGAGAAGTTGGTACCACCAAAGGTGAAGTCACCGTTCACATTGATGTTGTTGGCCAGCCATGTGGTGTAATTCAGGTTGTTAGTTGCCGCTCCAGTACCACCTGCGTTCGCGGAGAGAGTGTATCCCGTGTCTGTAATTCCAGACAGAACAAAAGCTCCCGGCACATTCGTACCGTTCACCGGCTGGCCCACAGTGAGCAACCGTCCGTTGGGGCTGGTCATGGTCACTGCCGCCGAACCACCGGTCGTGGTGGAACTGATCACGGTATATCCCGCTGCCATCACGGTGGTTCCTTGTCCGATACTCAATACACCCAAGCCCGGCGCACCGTTCGCGATGGCTGTTGTCCCAGCCGTGGTGGCCGTGGTGCCCGTGCCAACAATGAGAGCCCCCTCATTGAGGTTGAAACCGTTGTTGAAGGTGTTCGCGCCGCTAAGCACGAGCGAGCCGTTGCCAGTCTTCGTGATGGTGCCTCCACCGGTGACAATCGGAGCCTGGATGATGAAGCCGGTGGGAGAAACGCCGGACACATGGATCACGGGCGCGGCGTTGGAGAACTGCAAAGCCGAATTGGTGGCGGTGGCCGCGGGCGCGATGATCGGCGTGGTTCCTAGATTGTTGTTCACCACTGTGATGGCGCTCGCACCGGAAAGCACCAAGGTGTGCAACGCCGTGGGGGTGTTGAACCGCACGCCGGCCTGGGTTGTACCGCCATCGTTGTTGAAGGTTAGGCTGTTCAACGTGGTGGTGGTGGCGCCGGTGTAGTTGAAGAAGTTCAGCGTGGCTCCGCCGTTCAGCGTCACGTTGCTCGTGGCGGCGATCTGGCTGGTGGTAGCGTTGAACTTGTTGGCGTTGGCGAAGGTCACCGTCGCATTGCTGATGGTGAGATCGCCCGGAATCGCAATGGTGTTCGCGGCGCTGCTCAGGTTGAGCGTGCCCCCATTGACATAAGTTCCGCCAGTATAGTCATTCGACACACCTGCGACCTGGCCGGGATTCAAGGTGAGTGCTCCAGCTCCGCTTTTGATGACACTGATGGCACCTGTGATCTTCGTGTTAAACGTGGTCGTTCCTTGATTGGTAAAGACCACCAGCTCGCCCGCAGCCGCAGTGAGCGCCGAACCAGCGTTGCTTGCTGTGATGGCCATCGCTTGGGCGGAATTGGTGAGAATGCCGACTCCCAAGGTCAGGATGGAGTTGTTGCCGAGCGTGATGGTCTGCGCCGCCGTCGGGGCCATGCGCAGGGAATTGATGGTCTTGGATAAGGACAACGTGCGGTTGCTGCTATCGTTGATGTTCCAGGTGATCTGCGTGGCAGCCGCGGTGAGGTCAGTGCCATTGTAGCCGGGGAATACATTGCCGCCGGCAAACACATTGCCGCCCACCGTGGAGCCAAGCTCACCGATGCCAACACCATCGAGATAGGTGGCAAAGCTGTTGCCGTTCACCACAGCCCATCCGCCGATCAAACCATTCACCAACTGGCTGGCAGAGAAACCCGCGCCATTGACAGAAGAAACCAGAGCGCGAGCGTTGTTATTGTTCCCAGAACCACCCATGCCTACATTGGTGGTGAAATTGACCACACCGTGATTGGCGACATCCCGTTGCAGATTACCGATAGTCAATTGCACGGCGCTGCCTGCATTGACCGTGGGAAGGAGGCTCACGATGCTGTCGCCACGCAGAATCGAAAGACTGTCCAGTGTCACCACCGTGTCCGCGGAACCACCGCCACGAATAATCAGGGAGCCGCCCTGCAGACTGACCGGAGTTGCCGCAACAAGACGCGCCGGATTGTCTGAACCCAGTGGGTTGAGTCCAGTGTTGTCCCAGTCCAGCGTGGCGAAGTTCACGTTGACTGCACTGGTGGCAGTGAAAGCGCCATTGTCACGCAGCACGAGGGTTCCTCCACGCACCACGGTGGTGCCCGTGTGGGTGCTGGCATTGCTCAAAACAAGAGTCCCGGCAACGTTGTTGACCAAAGTGCTGGAATGTTCAAATGCGAGGTTCCCAGCCAGAACTCCGGCAAATATATTGGTGGCGTTGCCAGGGCTGACAGCTCTGAGGACGACAGACGTCACAGACGAATTTGTCACCGTGCCGCCGAGGGCCAGCGGGTTGGTGGTGAACATCGTGCCCACCATCTGGTTGAAGCCGCTGAGGTCGAGCGTGCCGCCGTTCATTGCCAGGTTCTGGAAGCTGCCCAACGTTGCGGTCGGAGTCACCACGATCGTGTTGTCCCCGCCGTTGAGAATCAGTTTGCCTTCATTGACGGTGGTCTGTCCGGTGTAGAAGGCGCGGGCATTGAGGCTGAGCGCACCAGTGCCGGACTTCCACAGGCCTGAGCCGTTTGCATTGCCCAAATGGCCATTGACGGCAAGAGTAGTTGCATCGCCGATGGTGTGAAACACGAAGAAACCGCTAGAGGAGTTGAGGGCGGGCAGGTTCAGGCCAGCGTTGCCCTCGAAAGCGATGACACCGCCGGTGCGGATGGTTTCGGTAAGGATGCCAGCCCCAGTGGTGAACTTGCCAAAGGCCGCCACGTTGGCATTGCTAATGCCACCGCCACTGTTGAGCATCAGGCTGTTGATGCTCTGGCTGGCAGTCATCGTCGCGTTTGTGTTCAAGGAGATGTTAGTCGTGGAACCGTTGATCAGAGAGGTGCTGACCTCATTGGACGCGAGAGGACGCAGCAAGGTCGTCGCTGAATCACGTGTGATGAATGACAGGCCGCTGCCATCAATGGCGGAACCAATCATGTCGGGACGAATCGTCATCGTGGTGGTGCCGTTGGCCCCATTTCCCTGGCCACTAACGGTGTTGAAATTTGTCGTGACGGCCACACGAGAGAACCCATTGATCGTGTTGGCTCCAGCGGCATTGAAATCGCCACGAATCCATAGCGTGCCTCCCGTCTGAATCCCGTTAAGCGTGGTCATGGTTAATGTGATGCCTGTGGCTGGATCGGCATCCAAAACCATTTCACCGGCCCCGGCGCCCACAGTAAGCGCCGTGATGGTTTCGGTGACGCTTGCTCCATTGTTCGGCAGAATGGTGAGCAAACCGCCACTCATGTTCAGCGTCGATGAGGGAAGGCCGGTCAACGGTGAGGCGAGACGATTGTTGACGGCCGCGCCACTGTTGTCGAGCGTGAGGACGCCGCCTTCGAGCACCGTGTGGTTTGCCAGGAGAGCCTTGCCAGTCCCGCCGCTATAAGTTACCCCGCCACCCGCGATGGTAAGAACGCCGGAGGAGCCACTCAGAGCGTTCTGTGCCCCGGTGATGGTCATCACACCAGCTCCAGTTTTAATGATGTTGACCGCATTCGGAGTGGCATCATTAAAACGACTGATCAGACCGGAGAAGGTGGTGTCGTCATTATTGAAGCCCACGGTCAACGTCGGGGCGTTCGCCACACTGTTAAACACCGTGCCGCTGCCTGCCAGGGCACCCCAGTTGGTGTTCTGTCCGTTGAGATTGAGGAAGGTTCCTGACTGCAGTGTGAGCGTGGAAAACCTCGATCCGCTGTTGGCCGCACCTGACAGTATGGTGCCGGCTGCCACATTGACCGCTCCGGTGAAGATCGACTGGTTGATCTGTAAGACTCCGTTGCCATTCTTTGTAAAACCACCCGACGAGCCAAGAAGCCCGCCGAGAATAAACCCAGGTGTGGTAGGCGCAAAGTTGGTCACGCCATTGAAGTCATACGTGTTTACCGTGATCGAATTGGCTGTGGAGCCAAGATCAATCCTCCCCACAATCAAAGGTGCCGAGGCTGGGTTATAGGGGTTGGCAACAATTCCACCAGTTCCAATGGTCAGCAACCCTTCTCCAGAACTGACTGTTGGAGGTGTCGTGCCACCGCCAGTGCCGTTGAGAACAATGCCGTGCAGATTCTGCTCGCCGGCGAGCACCAGCAACCCGGTGCCGTTGACTGTCACCGTATTCGCGACGAACAGGCTTGCAGACGCGTTGTCGAGAGCGGCAGCGTGGCTCAAGGTGATGCTGTTGGCCCCAATTGCGGTGATGGTGGTGCCATCCACGACGCCATCACCCCGCACGACCTGTCCGACCACCAAATTCGACGTGTCGATGCCGGTCACCATGGTGTTTCCATTAGTGATCGAGCCGGTCTTGCTGATGTCAATGACACCACCCGCCCGCTGGACCAGAATGCCACTGCCTGAGTTGAAACCACCGTTGATCGTGATGTTCCCGGCTCCAACGTTGCCAGTAGCTCCGATGATCAGCACCCCGCCGTTGACCACTGTTCCTCCGCTGTAAGTGTTAGTACCATTCAGCGTGAGATTGGCCGCGCCATCGCTGCCGGAGAACACCAGACGCACAGGGCCCGTGCCATTGTTGACGATTGATGCATCGATAATCGCAGTGCGGTTCACTCCACCGTAAGGCAAGGCATGTACATAAAGGTCGCTGGCACTGTTAACAACACCACTGGTGATGGCACCATTGGTGACAGTGATGTTGCGGTTGTCGCCGCTGTGCGCGAGGAGCAAACCTCCCCCTTGAAGGGTGAGCTGGAAGCCGCCCAGATTCACAGTTGTCTGTGCCGCTCCAGGATTTACAAGCGCAAAGGTGTTTACGGTGGTGTTGTTGAACAGGGGACCCACATTACCCGTGGCACGGATATTGTCTGTTGCCTGCGGTGCGGAGCTCCCCAAACCCGTAAGTGAGTTAGCCGAATAGCCAGCGAAGCCTGTTTGGTTCAGTCTGCCGACGCCGACGTCTGGGACGTAGCTGGCGAATTCACGGTCAACCACTGCCCATGGCCCTATGAGGTTGTTGGTGAGACCCGCCCCGACAGTGCCAGTCGTTGTATCAACACCGTTCAAAGTGGCTATACGAATAGCTGCGGTCAATCCGACGAGATCCTGGCGATTGTCTGGGAAACGAACTGTCGCTGTTGACCCCGCTGAACGACTTAGAGAGGCTAGGTTCAAGGTCGTGCTGGCGATACTTGCAGGACTGTTAAGGGTCGTGGTGCCACCACTGGTGGTGCTAAAAAACGACATCGCCGTCTGGATCATATTGTAACCTTCGTTCAGCGAAACATGGCCCACGCTTTGACTCACATCACTTTGGAGTCGCCCTTGATAGACCAAGCTGCCGCCGCGCAATGTGATGTCTGCATTAATGTTTACGCGATCGGAAGTCACGTAATTGAGACTGTCATCCAGGCGGAAGAGGGCATAATTCACCGCGATGGAGCTTGTCTGCGAGAGCCTGCCGCCGTCCACTAGGTAATTGTTGCCTCCTGTGAATACTGTCGGCCCCGTATGATCACTGTCTGCCAGGAAATTGATAAGACCTGAACTGCTCTTCAAAAATGCCACGTTGCCGGTGATCTTGCCGCCCCAACTGATCGTCGTCCCCTCGTTACCCAAAATGATGGAGGCTGCTCCTCCTGAGCTGGTGATCGTGCCTGCATTGCCAGCCAACGCGCCGCCGTCGCCTCGGGTGCCCAAAACAAATTGTGTGGTGCCGTTGAGGTCAAGGGTGGCACCTGGGGCAATCAGCATGAACTGGTTGGGAGTCAAAGTGTTGTTTCCACCTCCCAGCTTCACGGTTCCTGCATTGATGGCAAAATTGCCGGTCAATATCTGGCCGCTGATGTTGGCCAGTCCCGCACGATTGCCAGGGGCGTTCAGGATCAAGGTTCCGGGCAGATCCTTGACAAAACCAGATGCCCCGCTCAGGAGGCTGTTAACAGTCAAAGTGGTGCTGGAGGCGACCGCCATGTAGCCCTCGGCACCCAATGCAAGTCTTGGCACGCTGATTGTATTGTTGCCGCCGACATTCAAGACAGCTCCAGCGGTCAGTGTGAGGGTCGCGCCTTGTGTGGTGATGCCGTTGCCGATGTTGATTCCGGTGCCGTTGATCTTGATGGCGTTGGCTGTGCGATTGGTTGTGCCTGCGAACACAGGTGTCGCGGTGATGTTCATCGTCGCGTTCGTGGTCGCGGCAAGGCTGTCAATGCTGTTGGAGGTATTATAACCAGTGAACGCCTGAATGCCATTCGTGTTCGATGCCGTGCCGTTGTGATTATAGGAGACGAAATCGGTGCCGTTGAACGTCGCCCGTTGCAGCAGATTGTTCGTGAGCCCTGGAGCTGTCGTGAACACGATTCTGCTGCTGGCGTTGCCGATATTCGAGCCGGAGAAGATGATCGAAGCATCGCCATTAAGGGTCAAACTCGCGAATGTCAGGGTGTTCGTTGTTCCGCCAGGACTGAAGTCGATGATATTCGTCCGGCTTCGGTTAAGGGTCAGAATGCCAAGGTTTTCACTGGAACCGGTGCCGCCAGAGATATTGAATGTGCCGCCGGTTAATGTCAGCGGTCGTGCACTCGTCGTGTGATCCAGGCCGCCAAGCCAGTTAAGCGCCCCGGAAGGTCCCTGCACCGAGATCGTGCTGGTTCCTCCGATCGTGGCACCAGCGTTCATGGCAAACACACCTTCATTGACCACAAGAGCTCCGGTGAACGATGTGCTGTTCACCCCGAGTGTGAAAGTGCCACTCCCTTGCTTGGTTATTGAGGCCACCGCGCCAAATCCCGTGGTGGTTTTGTTGATCGCGCCGGCGCCGGTAAAGGTCAGCGCCTGACCGCTGCTGAGCGTTCCAGTGAGATTCAGCGTGGTTCCGGCGTCGGCACCGATGGTGGTGGCAGATCCAAGAGTCACCGTGCCACTGACTGTGCTGCTACCCGAGAAGGCTTGGAGGGCGCCCGCACCATTGATGCCTGCGCCGTTCAAGGTAACCGGCTCGGCCGTGGTGACAGCACCCAGTTGCAAGGCAGCTCCGGTGCCGCTGACCACTGTGTTACCCGCAGTTGTTCCAAGCGCACTGGCGTTTGTGATTCTCACGACACCAGCCCCGATGGTGAGCCCCCCCGTCCAGGAACTGTTGGCAGCAGCCATCACCAACGTGCCGTTGTCATTTTTCCGCAGGGCATTGTTCACAGCTCCCAAGACAAACGATGAATTGAGAGTGAGCACTTCCCCTGCGACCACTTCAATGGCGTTGCTGGCTCGGTTCAACTGGATCGTGCGGCTCGTGGCAAAAGTCCCGGTGGCGCGGAGGCCGACTCCCGTCGCCGCATTCACGTTCAAGATCACCTGATTGGCCGCATTACCCAATGCAGCATCACTGTCCACTGCAAGCACCCCGCCCTGGATGTCAATGTTTCCGGTGAAGGTGTTGGTTCCGTTGAGTGCGAGGGTGCCATTTCCCATCTTTGTGATGGACGAGCTGCCACCCAGCGGGCCGGAGAAGGTCAGGCCCTGCACCGCATTCGAAGTGGTGGCAGTTGAGACGCTGATGATCTGATTGCTGCCCAAAGTAGCCGGACCCGTCAGTTCGAGCCCGTGACCATGGTTATTGGTGATTGCCAGCGGCCCGTTCAGGGCGAAAGCCGCCATCTGGAGCGTCTTGTTCGAAGCAGTGGTGAACAATGGCGCGTAGGTGCTTCCCAGCCGTCCAATGGTCAGATTGACAGCACCACTTGGATTCAATGTGATGCCGGTTGCAATCGTCTCCATGGCACCCGTGCCGTTGCCGTCGTGCAACAGGGCGATATTACCTGCGTTAAGGTTCACTGCCACAGTATTGCCCGAATCCAAAGCGCCCAAGGCCAATGTTCCCAGCCCTGTTTTGGTGATGGAGATCGCTCCGGGCCCTCCCTGCTTGGTAACTGTGCCCAGTGCAGCGGTCATTCCGGGATTGACCACATCGATCGTCAGTGTCCCGGGCAGGGTGACGGTTCCGCTCAGCGTGAGGTTTGTGCCAGCAGCAACCGTGCTGTCGAACGACAGATTGCCAGCCGCGATGGCATCGTTGCCAACAACGAAATTGCCGCTCGAAAGCAGGCGGGTGTTCGCGGCCAGTGTCAAAACGCCAGTGCCGGCTGGACCGGCGGAGACGCCACCAAGGGTCCCATTGTTGAAACTGCTGCTGCCGCCAAAAACAATGCCGCCGGCCTGCACATTCAATCCGCCCGAGTAGGTGCTTGCTCCGCCGAGTTGAAGCAATCCATCGCCCGTCTTGTTGATTCCAGCCGCACCAATCATCACCCCTGTGATGTTAAGTGTCGGCTGCAAGGGGGCGATGTTGACCCCATTGGCTGTGACCGCCGAGACGTTGAACGTGCGCGTGGAGCCACCCAGGTCGATCGCACCCAGTCCACCGAATGAAAGGAGGTTGTTTCCATTGGCGGTCGCAGGTGCCGACAATGTGATGGTCGTTCCGTCATTGATTGCCGTGATCACCGTTCCAGCAGCGATTCCACTGCCCGTCACTGCTGTTCCCACCGCCAAGCCAGCCGTGCTTCCCACGGTCACTGTGCTTGAACCCGTGACCACACGGGAATACATTGAACCAGTGCTGATGAGTGACACACCGCCAAGACTGGAGGATGTCGCCGTGATGTTGCCATTCAATGGCACCGTCCCCAAGGTCAGCTTACCCGGACCGACATGCAGGATCGGTGTGTTGCCGCCAGTGTTGTCAAAGACCAGGTTGCCCAAGGTTTGATTGAACCCGTTCAACTCGAGGGCGGAGCCCCCCAGCATCGTCAGAGTGGCTGTGCTGGCGATCTGGTTTGATGCTCCCAAAACGACCGTGGTCGTGCGTTCCTGGAAAGTCGCTCCGTTCGTGCTCGCCCCACCTGTGATCGTGACATTTCCTGTGCCGAATGCCTGCCCCGGGGAATTGAGAACGACAAAGCCGGAGTTCACGAACGTTCCGCCCGAATAAGTGTTGTTGCCGCTGAGCACCAGTTCGTTGGTGCGGAAATCACTGATGCCAGCGAAGCTGCCACGACCTTCCGTGCCATTGATGACAAGGGTCACTGCCCCCGCACCATTGTCCACGATGTTGGCACCCACAAAGACGTCACGATTCTGCACATTGGTGTTTCCGTTCACATATCCAATCGCATGCAAATAGAGATCCGCCGCAGCGTTCGGGGTGCCTCCGGCGGTTAGATTCCCGTTCTGAATGGTGATCGGCATGTAGAGGGCGCTGACGTAATCTCGCCCAGTCGGCGAGCTGCTGGTGGCGTTGGCATTGCCGTCAAGAGTAGCCTCGAGTCCGTTGATAGCCGTGACCGTTCTGCCCAGCACAGTGGATCCCACGACGAAGTTCTGCGGAACGCTCGCAAGAGTGATGACGTTGCTGCTTGTGGAACTGTTCACCACCGTGACCTGCGTATTGGTGGTGCTGAAGCCCTGTGAGGCTATCAAGCCGCCGCTGGTCAGATTCAGGGTGAAACCACCCAGGTCCAGCGTTGAATTGCCTGAAACCACCATCGCGAGACTGTTGATCGTGCGGTCCCCCGTCAGCGCCATCGTTTGGGGCAGAGTCAGCGTCGGATTCGCGGTCCCAAGGGTCTGCGTGATAGTGAACTGGGTGTCGCTGATGATCGACGCCACCTTGGCGTTGGCAGGAATGCCGGTGCCAAGAACAGAATCACCCACTGTCAGACCAGCGGTGCTGGCAATGGTGAGCAGGTTCTCCCCGACCGCTCCCACCGAAGCCACACCAGGGAAAGTGATCCGCATGTTCTCCGAATCCGAACCGTTGTTGAAAAAGAGACTTGTCGGAGCGCTGATGTCCGCATTGGCATTGCCCGCAAGTGTGACAGTGGTGCCATTGATCGACGTCACCGTGGAACCCAGGAATGCACTGCCGACAACAAGTCCGGCCGGCACAGTGGAAACCTGGGCTGTGTTGGTTGAAGTGGAACTCGACAGAACCGTTGCCCTGCCAGTCAGGAGATTTGGAGAGTAGCCTGCATAACCGACCCCGTTAAGGGCGCCAACGCCGGTTCCTGGCGTATAGCTGGCGAACTCACGCTCAAACACGGCCCATCCTCCGATGAGGTGGTTGGTGAGGCCGTCACCGACGTTTGTTGTGGGCACGCCATTGAGGTTGGAGGTGAAAACACGAGCCAGACTGCCCTGGGCGCCATCCACGTTGAAAAACCGGAGCGTGGCGTGCGATCCAGCCTGCCGGTTCAGGCCGACGAAGATAGCTGTGGAGCTATTGATGCCAGTGCCTGGCTCAGCCACATCAATGATACTGTTACCTTCCGCCAAAGTCAGAGCTCCGAATACTTCCGTGCCTTCGAATCCATTGCGAGCGCGATATTGAAGCATGCCGCCACGCATCAAGATGGGCGCGGTGTCATTGATCCGGTTGTCCACCTGCTGGTCCAGAATGCTCACGGCGTTATTGTTGGTGATCAACAACGTCGCGTGACTGATCTCCAGAGAACTGGTGTTTTCAAAAGTCGCCTCTCCCAGCAACTGGGTGCGTCCACCATTGAGAATGGTCTTGCCGGTGAAATTGTTGGCCGAGTAAATGTTCCAGTCAGTGAAGCTGTCGGCAGCTGTGGACCGCACTAATGCGATATCGCCCGAGATTGAGCCTGAGAAGTTGACACCAGCATTGACGAGACCGAGCGTCGCTTCCGTTCCAGATGAGTTGATGACCGTTCCTCCTCCGGCACCGGGAACGAGATTGGCATTCTGAGCAAAAGCTCCATCAATGCGCAGGCGGCTGAGCACTTGCGCCGTGCCATTGAGGTCGAGCATTCCTCCCTGAAGAATAAAATCGTTGTTGTAGAACAATGTGTTGGACCCACCGGCGAGTTTCAGCGTGCCTTCATTGACCACAGTGACGCCGGAATAGAACTGGGGAGTCGAGAGTGTCATCGTCCCTGCCCCGGCCTTCGCGAGGCCTCCAGAGGCACCATGCATCGTCGCCGTCACATTCAAATCACCCAGAGTGTGGAAAATGAACTGACGATTGCTCAAAGTGGAGAGGCGGCCCCCGTTAATTCCGACATTGCCGGAGAATGCGAGCACGCCACCGCTGTCGAGGATCAAAGACTGGGCCGATTGAGCCGAAGTTCCGCCACCGCTTTTCAAAGTCAGCGAATTCACGGTAATGGTGTTCAAGGTCAGCGCATTGCTCACGGAGCCGACGCCCGACAATGAGACATTGAGAGGGGTTGCAACTCCACCCAGGTTGTTGCTCAGCGTCGTCACCATTTCGGTGGCTGGATTCAAGGGGCGGAGCAACCCGTTCGCCGTGTCTGCAGTTGCGAATGAGGTTCCCAAGCCTGTGGCAGAAGGATCGACGATAGCATAGGGGAGAATGGCTTTGTTGGTCGATCCTGCCGCACCAGCCTGACCGATGAAAGCATAACCTCCGCCCGTGGCCTGGATGGTGGCGACTCCGTTACCTGCAGCTGAGCCCAAATTGCTGCCGCGGATCAACACTGTGCTACCAGAGTTTCTAGTCACCGGCCCGGTGGTGATGTCTAATTGTCTGGAAGCGTTCGCGGTCAATGTGATGACAGCCTGTCCTGGGTTGAAGGTCAGAGCACCAGTGGTGGTCTCCGTGGTGTTGGCGGCACTGTTCCCGGTGATGTCAAGACGGCCTCCATACAGAGTCAGCGCACGGTTGCTGAAGCGATTGTTGGCGTTCGCAGCTGACGCGTTGTCCAGGGTTAACGTGCCGCTCGGCATGATGTAAACAATGCCGGCTCCTCCGTTGGTTCCAGGCACACCAATTGTCCCGTTTCCGCTCAATTTGAGATTCCCCTGATGAACGTAGATGCTCTGACCGGGAAACGCATTGGCAGATGTAAGCGTCCATGTCCCCGTGCCCGCCTTGACCAACGAGTAGGCGCCAGAAGCGAGATCACCCGTGTAGGCCATCGGGGTGGTAATGGTGCCGTTGCCAGCACCGACCAGCCCAAACCAAGCCCCGCGATTGCTGCCACTCGTGCCCACTCTCCCAGTAATCACCCCACTGATGTTGAGAGTCGATCCTGAATCGACGCCGATGGTCGCGGCACGCATCTGACTGTCGGTACCACTAGCACCCGAGAAAGTGATCGTGCCAGTCCAATCGTTGACGCCAGACACGCTGCGCAGCGCACCACCACCACTGATGCCATTCGAGGTGTTGTTGTTTCCTGGCTGGAAGACCAACGCCTCCGACACCGTGATGCCGCCGGCCAGTTCGAGCGCGGCAGCCACATTGGCAATCAATGTGGCTCCAGAAGCCACGCCGCTGGACAGGTTGAAGGAACCGCCGCTGCCAAGGGCGCTTCCATTGCTAATCCGCAACACCCCCTGGCCCACCGTCATATTCCCTCCCCAGGAGCCTTGCGATTGGGTAAGAAGAAGTGTGCCCAGGTTATTCTTCTGCAGGTTGTAAGTGCTGGACGTGAAGGTGAATGCGGCATTCATGGTCAGCGTGTTGCCATCCGTGACCTCAAGGGAATTGTTCCCCTGGTTCATGATGAATGTCCTGCTGGTGCCGAACGTCCCGTCTGCACGAAGCCCGGCTGTCGCGGAATTCGTGTTTGAGAGAATCTGGTTGGTCGAGTTTCCAAGCGCTCCATCACTGGTGAACGCCAAAACTCCCTGCGAAACGTTGATCATCGAGTTGGCGCTGGTGGTGGCAGTGGTGCCCGAGGACGCCACCGCCTGGTTCAGCACCAGTTGGGAGAGCACCAGCGTCGGATCATCGACCGTAACCGGCGCACTGAGAGTGACCTGCCTCCTCACCAAGGTCGGATTATCCACTGTGATATTCTGGCTCAGACGAAGCGTGACTCCATCAACCACCTCCGCTACGTAGGTGCCGGCCGGAATCCCATTACCGGAAACAGCCATGCCCACGCGGAAGCTGCTGGTGTCTGAAACTGTCACCAAGTTCGGACTGAAAATGGCAGAACCTGTCGTGGGAGTCGTCACGTTATTGTTCACTGCAGTGACCGTGGCCCCTCCTGGGATACCAGTCCCCGACACTGGCATGTTCACGACGAAGACGTTGTTGAGATCGACTCCCAAGGTCAGCACGGTGCCGCCATTTCCGACGCTGGCTGCGAAGTTCTGCACGTTAATGCTGTTCACAACCGTGCCGGCATTAAGGCTGGTGGCACTGACTCGTTGTCCCGCCACCAAGTTGGACACGCTTTCGACAGTCAGTGTTCCATTGCCAGCGATGTTTGCAGCCAACGCGGAGAAGTTCACCGCACCTCCAAAACTATTCGAGCCATTGCTCAATAGAAGCGTGCCATTGCCGTTTTTCAGAATGCTCGTGGCACCAGTGACCTGCCCCGCCAGTTCAAGTCCCGGCAGGACATTGGAATTTGTAGCTGTGTTGACCGTGAAAGTGGTCGCACCACTGAGCGCGGTGCCGCCTGTGACCTGCAACCCGTAGCCGTTATTGTTCGCAATGGCCAAAATCTGCCGCCCTGACGCCAGACTTGCGATTTGCATCCGCTTGTTGGCCGCCTGGATGTAATACGGAGCCTGTGAACTCGCCGTGCGTCCCACCGCGAGCGTGGCATTGCCAGTGACTGTGATGGCATGATTGAAATTGAAATTCTGCGTGCCTCCGCTGCCATCACCGTCATCGAGCATCTGCAATGTGCCGCCAGCCATCACGAAGGTCTTCCCAGACAGCGATCCCACTCCCTCAAGGCGGAGATTGGAGCCCGGTTCAAAGCTTAACGTCCCGTTGAAGCCTGCATTATCACCAGCGAGTGTCACCGTGCCACTTTGGGAGGCAAAACCAATTTGCTGCGTCACGCCATCCGCCAGAGCGTTCACCGCCGTGATGGTCGTCCCGGCATTCTTTTGCGTGGAACGAATGATCAGGGTGGTTGTGTTATCACCCGTGATTCCTCCCGCGATGACAAGGTTTGCACCAGGGTCCGTGTTTGGACGGCCGCCAGCGATGGCGTCCAACACCAAGGTCTTTCCACTCGCAATGGCAATCCCATGGAGGCTGTCCCCTAATGTCAGCGTGGAGGCATTCGCGACTGACTGGATCACTGCGTTCTCATTGACGGTCACCTGATTTGCGAACACAGGCCCGCCTCCTGACGAAGTAGCCCCTTTTGAGTCCAGGACCAAGTTGCCACCATTCAAAACGATCTGGGCCGACCCGATTGGGTTGAATGCCCCGGTTGCTGTGCTGCCGGTCAGGACCAGCGTTGGTGTCTTGCTGAAGGTCAACGTCGCAGAGTTCACCTGTTCAAATGCATTGGCCGCCGACGCATTGCCAGAGACCATGAACGTG
This sequence comes from Prosthecobacter sp., assembly GCF_014879935.1. Classification (GTDB taxonomy): domain Bacteria; phylum Verrucomicrobiota; class Verrucomicrobiia; order Verrucomicrobiales; family Verrucomicrobiaceae; genus Prosthecobacter. Next base: position 7,641 of record NZ_JACSRD010000204.1, on the reverse strand, counting down.
GTGCCATCAATGATCTTGGTGACAACTGAACCCTGTTTGATACCAGAGCCGCTCACAGTCATTCCCACCGCCAGGTTCGTCGTATCGCCAGTCATGACGATCCCTGACTGTTGGATCTCGAAATCATTCGGCTCAAAGTACAGGAATTGCGCCGCTGTGCTCTCATTGACGCCGACCATTTCAATGCTTGTGCCCGCATTGAGGTTGTTCAGGCTGGTCGTGTTGTTGAAATACATCCAGCCTGCGCCGGTTTTCTGAATGGTCATCGCACGTCCTTCATCAGAAACCGCGCCGTCAAAGGCAACGTTCACGTCCGAACTGATCGTCACCGTTCCTGCCGATCCCGAGCCCGGAGTGCCAAAGATCGTGGGTTGGCCAGCCGTGCCGCCGAACCGCAAGGTCTTCCCAAATCCTGCTCCGTTTCCAACGATCTGTGCGCCGACAAGGTCGTATGCACCGACTGAGAGAGTCGTTCCAGTGTTGAGTAACAGCCTACCGAGCTGTGCCGAGGTGAATTCAGTGTTCGTCAGATTGATCTGCGCGTCACCTGTGATGTGAACCGCGTTATTCAATTGCAGAGCGTTGCTCGACCCCGCTGCCGTGTTGACTTCTGCCTGGCTGAGACTGCTGGTAGGGATGACCTTGCGGATCTGCCCGTTGCCTTCGTCGGTGTCCGGACCCGCGTATCCCAGGTTGATATTTCCGCCTCCCGAGCCCTGCACATAATCAATCCGGATGTCATGCATGCCTGACGAAAGAAAAACAGGAGAGCTTGAGAGATCCGTGGCTCCCTTGCCACCATCATTGTTCACCACAAGGACGCCATCGATGTAGATTCTGGCCCCATCATCCACACTGGCAAAAAAGGTATAGGCTCCAGCGGTTCCGATGCTTACCTTGCCCAGCCACTGCACGCCGTAACTGCTTGCCGTGCTCGTGGCACCATTCAGCACGTATTGAATGGAGGTGGCAGCCGCATTCCCGTTCAAACTCGCCACCACATGGGTGGGATCGTTAGGGAGTCCTGCGGAGAATGCACCTGCTGGCAGGGAAGCCCCGGTGGCAATTCCGCTGAAATCAACCCGGCTGCTGTCACCAGTGCCGCTCGTGTCGAATACGCGTCCAGAAAGTCCATCCGGCGTGGATGAAAGCCCCCGGATGTCGAAAACCGACCCGGCCTGAAGTGTGATTTGATTGGTGCCCAGTGGATTCTTGTTGCTGCTCAGGTCACTGGAAGCCACTTCGACCGCGAGTTTCACCCTCTCCCCCACCGTGATGCCACCCTCAAGCGTGCTGGCAAATCCAGCGCCAAGCGAGCCAAGTTTGAGGACGGCATAACCTGGCCCTGCAAACGATGAAGTGTCATCAAACTGAACCGAGATCCCATTGGTTCCGGCGAGCGGAGCGTTGATGGCTACTTCAGTGTCGAAGGCGAAAGAATCCCCCTTGATGGTGATCGTAGGCGACGCGCCAGCGAACGTAAGCGTGTTGAATTCCGAGAATGTCTGCAGATTCACGCCCGCCGCATCGAACACCAATGCTCCCACAGTGACGCTGTCGGGCAGGTTCACCAGCGTCGGCCCGCTGCCGAAGCTGCCAAACACAGCTGTGTGATTGCCGGGGCTCGTCCACGTGGTGCTCATGGGCACGTTGTAGCTGGTGCTGGTCCACCAATTGGTGCCGGTGGTGTTCCAGTCTCCCCCTTCCTGGGGATCAGGGCCAAAACCAATATCAGGTGCCCAGTAGAAAGTCGCGGCTCGCAGAGGCGTGGCGATCTGCAGCGTGGCGACGAGCAGGGTCATGCACCATCCGAGGAAGAGGCGGTTTCGGCGGAGTGTTTTCATCGAATTAGGGAAAGAAAGCGGGAGAAAAAGGGGAAAATCGAAAGTGAGGACGCAAAGGGAAAGCCCTCTGGCGTTTCATCGTGACAAGGCGCTGATTATCACCGTCCAAATCGGGGTAGGATCGTGTCTTGCAGCGGCGTTGGGTGGTCTCATGAACTATGACTTTAGACAATGCTACGAAAGGTGTCCGCGTATGACACTTTTTCCGGGCATTGCGTTCAGAATAGCGAAGCGGGCCGCGTTACGTCAACGCAAATACATGGACCATACCAATTTCTGGATTTCCCAAGCCTCAGGGCACCACCACCGCAGCGCCGTCTAAGATTTCCACCCGGAAGGCGGCTAAATCGCCGGAATCCCGAGTGATGAGCACGCTAATTCGGTGGGTTCCCGCCGTGAGTTCCAGGTCTTGCTGAGGAGCCAGTTCCTTCAGTTCAGTCCCATCCACCGCCACAACAATCCCCTTCACGGCGCTGAAGCCGAGTTTCACCTTGCCAGCGGAGTCCAGTTTGAGGCCAAATTGCACGATTTTCGGGAACCATGGGTACATCCGCTGCGCGGCCGGGAGGTCAGCCAGCGGCAAGTCGCCATTCACCTGGCTGATCGCGATCTGCCACGGATAGGGGTATTTTTCGTCGTTCAAGGCAAAGCTGCCCACGTGACGAACGTGGTCCACGTCCTTCTGCTCCATCTTGCCCATCGCCTTCCAGGTGCGGACGTAGCGGTTTGGCTGGGTCTTGTAGGCCCCTTCCCGGCCCAGTTCGCTCAGGAAGCGCACCAGATCGACGAACTCATCCTCCCGCAGGCTGGCGGTCAAACCGGGAGGCATCATGCTCACCGGACTCATTTGGCGGCTGGCGACGGCCGATTTGGCCACCTTCACAATCTGATTGGCAGGGTCACGAATCGTCAACTCTTCCGCACCGTCGTTCACAAGCCCGCCGGAGACGACTCCGCCGTCTTTTTTGGTCACAATGACCATGTGGTAGCCCTCTTTGATCTTCTTGCTCGGCTCCAGCAGGCTTTCGATCAGATAATCGACCGGTGCCGAGGCTCCGATGCTGACCAGATTCGGTCCCAGCACGCCGCCGCTCTCGCCAATGGCATGACACGTCGTGCAGAGAAGCTGCTGGCGACGATAAACCGCCTCGCCACGGGCAGGATCACCCTGGGATTTCACTTTGGCGACCATCGCGGCCATTTCGTCGGCCGTCAGAGGTTTGTCCATCTGCTTCACATTGCCCGCTTTTTTGAGCGCCTCGGCCAGCGGTCCCTGGATGCCGCGGCTGGTCACCATGCGGATGCCTTCGACCGCCACGAGGTCAGGAATCGTCTTGCCCGCCAGCTCCTTCGCCAGCACACCAGGGAGCTGCTTGTTCTTCAAAAACGCCGTCAGAACCGGCTTCGCGGCCTGAACATCGGCGGTCGCGAGGAAATCCACGGCTCGTCTGGCTGCCATCTGCGGCCCCACAGAGGTCAGACCGTCAATCATGAGGCCCTTGAGCCCCAGATCGGTCGATTCGGCGAACAGTTTGTCGAACAAATCACGGGTTTTCACGCCACCGAGCGCAGTCAGGCCTCGCATGGCTCCATCCCGGATGGCCGGGATCGTTTTGGCATCGGTCAGGAGCGCCACCAGCTTGTCTCGAGCCGCTTCGATCTTCCAAAGGCCGGCCAAAATGGCCGCGCGATGCACCACATGGGGTTCAGGACGGTCAAACCAGGCCATCACCGTGTCCTGCGCCCCTTCCGGAATGATCTTCCGGTCGGTGGCAGCCTTTACGAGGGCGTCCTGCAGCCCGATGTAATGCGGAGCCATGGCTGCATCGTTCACCATGTCGGCCATCACCCTTGCCTGGGCCATGTCTGCAGCGTCTCCTGCCATCGCCAGCACGGCGGCGGCGTCCTCCTTGCTCAGTTTGCCTTCTTTCAGCGACGTAAACAGCGGGGGCAGGGCATCGCTGCGGCCGGTGCTCTTCATGGCATAGACCAGGTGCTTTGGACGGTCGTCCATTGTCATTTTGCCGCTCACCACCGCAGGCATCCACACGTCCGCCTGTTCACGACAGGTCAGCTCCAGTAGGAAGTCCAGGGATTCATCCATCGGCTGGTCCAGCGTCTTCAAAGCCAGGCTGATCGCCGCTGGCTTGCGCATTTCAGCCAAGACCGCCACGGCCCAGAGGCGGACCTGGGCGTTTTCGTCGGCGACGGCCGCAGCCAGGACCTTCATCGCGTCGGGAAACTCCTTCCAGCGGTGGCTCAGAATGCGCAACGCGGCGGCACGGATGCGGGCATCGCTGTTTTCCCACAGCTTCCGCCAGATCGTGGGCGAAAACGCATTCACGCCCTCACGTGCCCAGGCGGCCTCCAGAAGTGCGTGCGCGTCGGCTTCCTTCGCCGGATCGAGCTTCGCTGCCCAAGTGTCGAGGCTTGACGTGACCTTGGCAGCGCCCTGATCCCGCAGTTCCCGCTTGGCGAAACGACGCACGTAGGCCCGGTCGCTCTTCAGCATCTCCAGCAGCTCACCGGTGCTGGCACCGGCGATTTTCGGCTTCGGGCTCAGGGGGCGGCCTTTCGCGGTTACGCGCCAGATGCGGCCGTGCTGGTGGTCACGCCGTGGGTCACGGAAATCGACTTCGCCGTGCTGGATGATTGGGTTGTACCAATCCGCAATGTACAGAGCGCCGTCGGGGCCCACTTTGACATCGATCGGACGGAAGGCGCGATGCGTGCTCGCCAGCACGTCCGGCATCTGCTTGGCGATGTAGCTGCTGCCGCTGGGAGTCAGCTTGAAACGGTTCACGCGATTGCCGCGGAAGTCGTTCAGCACGAAGGAACCCTGCCAGTCCTCCGGAAAATGCGGGTCCTCGACGATTTCCAGCCCGCACTGCTTCGGCTGGCCGGGGCTGAGGCCGTGCAGGATGCGCTTGGCTCCTGGCGAAGTGGCGAAAACACTGCCCGGAAAGATGAAATTGATCCCTTCCCCGCCTGCGCCGTCGCAGGCAAAGCTTTGCCCCCAGCGGTCGAACTCAAAACCCCACGGGTTGATCAGCCCCTTGCTCAGAATCTCCGCCCGCCGCGTCTCCGGCCGGAACTCCCACACGCCACCGCCCATGAGGCGGCGGATGCCATGCGGCGTCTCCATGTGCGTGTGGATGTAGATGGACTGGAGGAAGTAAAGCATGCCCTCCGGCCCCCAACGGAAAGTGTGCAGCAGATGGTGCGTGTCTTCCGTGCCGAAACCGCTCAGCATGATCGTGCGCTCGTCCGCCTTCAGGTCGCCGTTGGTGTCCTTCAAAAACAGCACTTCGGTCGAATTCGCCACATACAGACCGCCGTCCCCCGGGGCCAGAGCGGTCGGAATGTGCAGTCCGTCGGCAAAAGGCGTCGATTTATCGGCTTTGCCATCGCCATCGGTATCTTCGAGCACCACGACCTGATCCTTGGCCTCCTCTCCCGGTTTGATGTGCGGATAAGTCGTGCTGGAGACGACCCACAGGCGGCCCTGGGCGTCCCAGTTCATCTGCACCGGCTTCTGGATCATCGGCTCCGCCGCGAAAAGGTTCACCTCGAAGCCTTCCGGCACCACGAAGGACTTCAATTCGGCCTCGGGATTGGCGTCAGGCAGGTCGGCCAGCGAGGTCGGCTGCGAAGCACACACACAACCAATCGAACAGACAAAAAACAGGGCTAGGCGGGAGGTCATAAAACGAGGAGGGCAGATTACGCCCCCGCCCTGCCTTTTTGGCAAGCATTCTCTCCTGAAATCCAGCGCTTCACCGCCTCGCCAGATAGCTCCGCCGTTCCGGCTCCGGCAGTTTCTCGATGGCGTAGCGCAACATGGTGCGTGGCATTCGGGAAGCATGAGCGTCCAGGAAGGTGCGGAGCACCTGGATGTCGCGCTTTCCCGCCTCCCGCAGCATCCAGCCGCAGGCCTTGTGCATCAGGTCATGCGGATGAGACAGGAAGTGAACGCACAGGTCCAGCGTGTCAGCGAAATCACCCTTGCGGATGAAGGCCAGCGTCGCCAGCACGGCGATCCGCTGCTCCCACAGGCTCTTCGACTGCGCCAGCGTGCCCAGAATGGTGCGGTCCCGCTTCAGCAGCCAGATGCCGAGGATCAGTGGCGCACTTGTGTCCACGAGGTCCCAGTTGTTGATCCACGCGGTGTTCGCCAGATACAGGCTCACGATCTTCTCACGCGCAGCCTCGTCCTTGCGGGCCTTTTCAAAACGACGCACCAGGATCAGCAGCGCCAGCAGGCGTTCCTCATGCCAGTTCGAGTGCAGCAGCTCGAGAACTTCCGACTCCGCCAGACCGTCCGTCTGCGGCAGGAGGGCGCGGACTTGCGGCACGGTGATGCCGAGGAACAGGTCGCCCTCGCCATACTCGCCGGGGCCGGTTTTGAAGAATCGGGCCGCCCCGGCCGCCCGGTCGGGGCTGCCAAGAGCGCGGAAGTGCCGGCGGAACGATGCGAAGGTCATGCCCGGGGCCGTTTTCATCGCCACAGCGCCACGGCCGATGAGTGATCGTGATAAAAGCGCTCAAACTTCGCCGACGAGCCATTGAACAGGTCGCGGTCGCAGAAATGCCGCAGAGCAGGCCGCCCGCCGTTGCGTGTGTAGGCCGCCCCCACCTGGCCGGAGAACTCCTGGGCCGCCAGCGCGGTCTTTGGACGTCCGGCCACGTCCCCGCAATACTGCCAGAATGTCCAGTCTCCGAACACCCGTGGCACGCTGAACCTGACCGAGTGGCCGGGCTGCTCGCCGTAACGCGGCACCCACAGCCCGCAGGCACGCAGCACCTGGCGTTGACCGGCGGTCAAGGCGTTCAGTTCCTGGCATTGCTGGAGAAAGGCCGCCGTTCCGTGCAAAGGCACACTGCAATACAGCAGCGGCCACACCTGGGTCCGGGCCTGCACCATCTGCGCCGCCCGCGCCAGCTCTCCCCACGACACACGGTCCGCCCCCTCGTTGTCCAGCACCAGCATCACGCGGTGAGCGGAGGTGCCGTTCCGTCGTGCCACCGCCTCCACCACGTTCATGAAGCGCTGGAGCTGCGCCGGCACGTTTTCACGACGTTTGAGATAATGATAAGCGCCCCAGTGCAGCCCGGCGGCACGTGCCGGACGCTCCCGCCGGGCGTAATCCTCGTCCGTTCCGCTCCGGCCCCGTGTCGCCCGGTGAATCATGAGCCGCACACCCATCGCCCGCAGCAGATCGGGGCGGATCGTCCCGCCATCCCAGCCGAAATCCACCGTGTTATTGAGGCAGCCACGAGCCGCCCCCAGCGTCATCGTCTCCGTGCGGATCGGCGAGCAGGCACTCAGCAGCAGCACGGTGCCGTTCACCCAGCAACACAAACGCGTCCAGTTCATGCGGCCGGTTTAGCCGCAGCGGCCGCACGGCGTCAACCAACAAAACCGGCCCGTTGCACAGGCCATCTGCCTGTCAGAGGGCCAGCAGATCACGCAAGGCCGCACGCACCTCCGACATTTGCACGGGTGTCAGAGTCCCCATCCGACGCTGGAGCTTTGAATGATCAAAACTCGCCAGGCCTTGCACGTTCACCGCAGACTCCTTCGGCAGCCACGACGGCTTCCCGAGGTGCACCTCACCACGCATGTGCCGCAACTGGGACGTCAGCGGTGCAACGACGCAGAGCGCCCGGGCATCCGCAGGTTGAGGCATCGACAGAACGAGTACCGGGCGGCTTTTTTCGACCATGCCTAGTGGTTCGGAACGGCCAAGTCGAGGGGTGAAAAGCGGTGTTGTGGTGGTAAAAGAGGTGCATGGCC
>NZ_JACSRD010000102.1 GCF_014879935.1 Prosthecobacter sp. | reverse complement strand
GCACCACGCCGGGCGGCTGGTGTTCGATGAGCACTTCAACACGCGCTTCGAGGGACGGGAGAACAACAACGACTTCGACAGCAGCCTGAACAGCCCCACCGACGCCACGTGGCTCCTCACGCGTTTCCGCCTCGGGGTGCTGTTCCATGCCACGGACTGGTTGAAATTCTATGTGCAAGGGCAGGACATCCGCGAACTGGGCGGCAGCCGACCCAACAACGTCGGCACCTTCGGAGCTGACGGCGACGACGTCTTTGATGTGTTGCAGGCCTGGGTGGCGATCGGTGATGAGAACGACGGCCTCAGCCTTCGCGCAGGGCGTCAGGCTTTCAATTACGGCAACCAGCGCCTCCTGGGCAATCCGCAGTGGAAGAACTCCACGAATGCGTGGGACGCGCTCCGTTTTCACTACGCGGCCCCCACCTGGTTCCTGGATCTGTTCAGCGGCAGCCCGGTGACCTTTCTGAACAACCAGTGGAACAAATCCGACACCTTCAACACGCATGAATCGCGCAACGCCATCGTCACCGGTGCCTACTTCTCCTCCACCAGCCTGATCCCGTGGCAGAGCGCCACGGACATCTACCTTCTGCACCAAGGCTCCTCCAAAGGAGCAGGCGCACCGGGGGCGCCGCTCGGAGCGGTGGGATACTCCAACTTCTGGACCGCAGGCACGATGTGGAAAGGTGATCCCAAGAAGCTCCACAACTGGGACTACGATCTCGAAATGGCCTTCCAGTTCGGCCAGGCCGCCGGACTCAATCATCGCGCCTTCGCCGGCCATTGGGGCCTGGGCTACAACTTCAATCATCCCTGGAAACCACGCCTCGGCGTCCAATACAACTATGCCACGGGCGACGGTGATCCGAATGACGGCAGGAGCACCACCTTCCAGAACATGTTTCCGGGGAACCATGCCCTGTTCGGCTTCATGGACACCACGGCGTGGATGAACATGCAGAATCCGCAGATCAACTTCTCCATCCAGCCCACGGCGAAGCTCAAAGTCACCGCCGATGCGATGGCGTTCTTCAACGCGAACAACGGCGATGCCTGGTATGGAGCCAACACCACCACCGCCGTGCGCCCGGTCACGGCAGCCGCGCAGTCTGCCAGCAAGTACCGTGGCATGGAGTTTGACCTGAACGCCTGGTACAAGCTCAACAACCACGTCTCGCTCCAGGCAGGCTACGCCTTCTTCCTCGCCGGTGACTATCTGGCCCGCACAGGTGCCAGCGACAACGCCCACTTCGGCTACGGGCAGATGACCGTGCATTTTTGATCACCCGCCACACCCCCCGGCAGGGGATCACATTACCCTGCCGAGGGGATGTTTTTCTGGAACACCTCATGCGTGAATACGCCCGTCCGAAAACCGCAACGCCCACTCCACCCATGTCCGCCCCTGCTCCCACACTGAAAGCCGAAGGCCCCGCTCCCGTCGGCGATTTCTCCGGCTTCAAGCAGCATCTCAGCAAGGATCTCATCTCCGGCTTCCTTGTCTTCCTCATCGCCCTGCCCCTCTGCCTCGGGATTGCCAAGGCAAGCGGTTGTCCGGCCATCGCAGGCATCTTCACGGCGGTCGTCGGCGGCATGCTGACGCCCTTCATGAGCAATTCAGAGCTCACGATCAAAGGACCGGCAGCAGGCATGATCGCCATCGTGCTCGGCACCGTGAACGACCTCGGTTACGAGAAGGCGCTGGCCGTCGGCGTGGTGTCCGGCGTCATCCAGATTCTGTTCGGCGCCTTCAAGCTCGGCACATTGGGCGAGTTCTTCCCCGTGGCCGCCGTCCACGGCATGCTGGCTGCCATCGGCGTCATCATCATCTCCAAGCAGATCCACGTCGCGCTCGGTGTCGCCGCGCATGCCAAGGAGCCGCTGGAACTGCTCGCGGAGATCCCGGAGAGCATCATGAACATGAACCCGGAGATCGCGCTCATCGGCGCCATCGCGCTGGTGATTCTGTTTGGGAGGCTGTTCATCAAGAACAAGCTCGTCCAGTCCATCCCCGGACCGCTGGTGGTGCTGCTGGTGGCGGTGCCGCTGTCCTTCTACTTCGACATCGGCCACAAGCACATGTACCAGTTTCACCAGCACACTTATGAGGTGGGACCGGACAAGCTGGTCAGCCTGCCGTTGAACATCCTCGATGGCATCAAGATGCCGGACTTCTCAGCCATCACCTCCGGCACCAGCATCAAATGGATCGTCATGTTCTGCCTTGTCGGAACGCTGGAGTCGATGCTCAGCGCCAAGGCGGTGGACCTGCTCGACCCGTGGCAGCGTCGCACGAACCTGAATCGCGACCTCCTGGCGGTCGGCGTCGCAAACACCCTTGTCGCCTTCATCGGCGGCCTGCCGATGATCTCGGAAATCGTCCGTTCCTCCGCCAACAAGAACAACGGCGCCCGCACACGCTGGGCGAACTTCTGGCACGGCACCTTCCTGCTGCTCCTGGTCGCCAGTGTCCCGGCGCTGCTGAACAACATCCCGCTCGCCGCACTCGCCGGCATGCTCGTCTTCACCGGCTACAACCTCGCCTCGCCCAAGGAATTTCACCACATGTGGGAAGTGGGCAAAGGCCAGCTCCTGGTGTTTGTCTCCACCTTGATCGCCACCCTCGCCACCGATCTGCTCATCGGCATCGCCGTCGGCATCATCGTCAAGCTGCTGCTCCATGTGATCAGCGGCGCCTCCATCGGCAACCTCTTCAGCCCGCACACGGAAGTGGACCACGGCGGCGACCATCCGGTGGTCAGCGTGAAAAAGGCGGGCATCTTCAGCAACTGGCTCGGCCTGCGCAAAAGGCTGCTGGCTCTCTCCACCCATCCGAAGGTGAAGGTGGATCTGTCCGGCACGCATCTGGTGGACCACTCCGTGATCAAGAAACTGGAGGAAATGGCCCAGGACTGGAAGCTGGAGAACCGCGAGCTCATCATCGCCGGTCTCAACGATCATCTGCCTGTCTCCGCACATCCGCAGGCCGCCCGCCGCCGCACCGTGGCGGCTTAAACTCTCCCCAACCACGCACCAACCAGCGCGTCATGCGTCGAGGCGGCGGCAAGCCGGGAATTGCCGCCGCCTTTTCATGTCTGCTGGGTGCTCTGTGTCGATCTCTATCCAGGTCCGCCGCCAGCCACAGCGCTGATCCACATTACTGAACGGTAATTTGGAATTCGCGGACCCCGGCGCCAATGAAGCCGCCGAAATCATTACGCGCATGATTCCCAACCTTCATTTCCCTCTCTTCTTTGCCGGCACGGCATTCCTCTCCTGGACTGTTCTTCGACTCGCCCTCTGGTGGCAGTTCTCACCGCCGGACACCGGTGCAGCAGACACGCTGAAACTGCTCCTCGCCGGTCTGCACATCGACCTCGTTTGGGCGCTGATCAGCAGCGCCGTGCTCATCGGCTTGAGCGCGTTTTTCACCACGCTGTTCGCCGCCGTGCCGGTTCTGGTGCTCCGTTTGTTCGGCATCCAGGCATGGAAACCCGTGTGGAAGGTGCTCTTCCGCATCGCCATCACCGTGGGCTGCACTGCCGGTGTGTTTTTGGTCATCAGCGAGTGGTTCTTCTTCGATGAGTTCGACAGCCGCTTCAACACCGTGGCCATCGACTACCTCATCTATCCGCATGAGGTCTTCACGAACCTGCGGGAAAGCTACCCGCTGCCGCTCATCGTCTCCGCCTGCCTGCTCGGCGGCGTCGGCATTTCGTTGCTCGGGTTCCGAAAATGCGCTCCCACATGGGAAGACCAGTCTTTCGGGACCAAGATGAAGTTCATCGGCCTTTACGCGCTCACCTGCCTTCTGGCACATCAGTCGATTTTCAGCAGCGAGACCGCTTTCAGCCGTCAACGCGTCGTGAACCAGCTCGCGGACAATGGATGGGCCAGCGCCGCGTATGCCGCCTGGACGCGGAATCTCGACTACAAAGCCTTTTACCGCACCATGGACCGCCGGAAGGCCTTCCTGCGTGCGCGGAGCGTGCTTGCGGAGCCCGGAACTGCTTTCCCGCATCCCGAGCCGCCTGCCTTGCCTGCGGAGCCGATGAGTCCAGAGGCCGAGAGCGCCTGGCTGAAGTCCGCACGCGACTCGCTCGTCCGCGAAGTCGCCGGAGATCCTGCCAAACCGAAACGCAACCTCTGCATCATCGCCGAGGAGAGCTTTGGCAGCGAGTTCTGGGGCTGTTTAGGTCGAGACGTCGATGGAAAAGCCCACACACTCACGCCGCGCATGGACGCGCTCGCCGCGCAGGAGGGCCTGCTCTTCACGCACATCCTCGCCGACGGAAACCGCACCATCCGCGGCCTCGAGGCCATCTTTTCCAGCATCCCGCCACTGCCCGGCGATAGCATCCTCGCCCGCGACAAATCAGAAAACGTCGAGACCATCGCCCGCGTGCTGAAACGGGACGGCTACAACACCGAGTTCCTCTACGCCGGACGCGGCACCTTCGACTTCATCTCGAACTACGTCACGCACAACGGCTGGGACCGCCTCATCGAGGAGTCGGACTTTGAAGACCCCGTGTTTCGCACCGCCTGGGGCGTCAGCGACGAGGATCTGCTCCGGCGCGGCATCGAGGAAATGCGGGCGCTGCATGCCACGGGAAAACCTTTCCTCACCAGCTTCCTCACCGTCTCGAATCACCGCCCCTTCACCTACCCCGCGGGCCGTATTCCCGAAGATCCGAACGCGCACAACCGCGAGCACGCCGTGAAGTATGCCGACTGGGCTCTCGGCGACTTCTTTGACCGCGCCCGCAAGGAACCCTTCTGGAATGACACGATCTTCGTCGTCATCGCGGACCACGGCGCCCGTGTTTATGGCCGCCAGACCATTCCATTGAAGAGCTACCAGATCCCCTGGCTCGTCGTCGCTCCAGACTTGATCATAACACCCCAGCGCAACAACACCCCTGGCTGCCAGCTCGATGTCATTCCCACGCTGCTCGGTCTCATCGACCGTCCGTATCGCAGCCTCTTCTTTGGTCATGATCTACTCAAAGAAGGCGGCGGTGAGCGCGACCGCAGCCTGCTCAACCATAACCGCAGCATCGCCGTGTATCATCATCAGCGCGAGATTGTCCTCGGGCTGAACAAAACCGTCGAATACTGGTATGGCGATGCAGGCTCCGTCTTCATGAAGCGCATCGAGGATGTTGATGACGAGTTCAAAGACATCCGCGACGACGGCGTCGCCCTCTTCGAGGTCGCTGACGATCTCTACACGCACCGCTGGTATCGCTTGGATAACGGGGCCCTGTTTTAGCAACTTCTCGTGCACAGGCCTATTTCAGACGGGCCATGCGCCTGCTGTTCATTCTTCTGTTCCTGTCCTCTCACCTCGTCGCCGAAGAAGCCGTCAACTACACCGTCAAGTCCGTCACGATCTGGAGCGATGGCACGCGCATGGCGGGCGACCTTTATCTGCCGAACGACCTCAAACCCGACGAGAAACGCGCGACGATTCTTTTCTGCGCGGGCACGGGTGGCGTGAAAAAGGGCAACGGCGGGCTTTATGGCCGTCGTTTTGCCAAAGAAGGCTTCATCGTGCTCGCCTTTGACTATCGCGGCTGGGGAGAGAGCGACTGCAAGCTCATGATGACCGAGCCGATGCCGAAACCGGACGACAAAGGCGAGATCACCGTCAAAGCGCGCCCCATTCGCTGGCAGATGGACTTCGCCGATCAAACGCACGACATCCGCTGCGCCATCAGCTTCCTCAGCGGCGAGCCGAATGTCGATCCGGCCCGCATCGGCCTCTTTGGCACCAGCTACGGCGGCGGACTCGTCACCTGGGTCGCCGCGAATGATCCGCGCGTGAAGTGCGTCGTCTCCCAAGTGCCCGGATTGGGTGGCGGACGGCCTCCGGCCGCGCTGAAACACGCCGCCGACCTCGCCATCAAACAAGCCCGCGGCGAAACAGAGCCCGTCCCTGTCGAAACCGGCAAGCTCGGCGGCAAAATGGCCGCGTATGCGCAGATGCGTGCCAATCCGGCCAAAGGCATCGGCTACAACGCCATCGAAGCCGCGTCGAAGATCACCGCACCCATGTTGATCACCGTCGCCGAAAAAGAAGACCTCATGAGCAACGACGAGAATGGCAAAAAAGTCTTCGAACTCGTGCAGAAGGCTGGAACCGAGTGCGAGTATCACGTCCTGCCCGGCCTCGGCCACTACGGCGTCTATAAAGGCCCCGGCTTCGATGAAGCGTCGCGTCTCGCCGTTGATTGGTTCAAGAAGTATCTCGGATCGTGACGCGGCTTGAGCACGGACGATCAGGCGGCATATTAGACGCATGCGCATCGTCTTTGATCTTCTCATGCGGATTCAAAAGCGCCGCCAACTGCCGCTGCTCCTGATCGGCGGCTGGGCGGTGCAGGCGCATGGCTACGCGCGAAACACGCTCGATGTGGACTGCCTCATCGCCATGGAGAATGACCCGGCGATGGCCGAGGAGCTGACCAAGGCCGGTTTCGAGTGTTTCGAGGAAAAGCCGTCGTTCCGGCGCTTCCGGCATCGCATCGACTCGCTCATCGTTCTGGACGTGATGCGTGTGAATGCCTCCACGTTTGAGAAAATGTGGGCTGGCTCCGAAAGTGCCACGGTCAGCGGTGTCGAGCTTCGTGTGCCCGCTTTGGCTCATTTGATCGCCTTGAAGCTCCATGCGGCCCAAAATGAGCACCGGGTCGAAAAGGATCTGGCGGACATTTTTGCCCTGCTGCGCGGCAATCCGGGTGAAATTCCTGCTGCGGAGCTGCGAATGCTCTGCGATCAATTTGGCACCCCGGAGCTTGCGGAACGTCTCAGGGATTTTTTATGAAACTCGACTTCGATCTCGAACTTCCGTTCGACTCATCGCCTCCCTCTCCTGAGCCCAGGATGAATGCGGATCGTTATTTGGAGTTCATTGAGTTCAACCGTCAGATCATGATCGAAAACGGCACGGCTGAAAAGCTGTTCAGCCAGCGCAGCCAGCCTGTGGACCGGATGTTCACGATGGATTGATCTTCCCAAACCGCGCATACAACGCGGGCAGCAGGAACAAGTTCAGCAGCGTGCTGGTCGCCAAGCCGCCGAGGATGACGAGGGCCATGGGGCGTTCGATTTCGTTGCCGGGGACATCGCCTTTGAGGACGAGGGGAAGAAGGGCGAGCGCGGCGGTGGCGGCGGTCATGAGGATGGGGATGAGGCGCTCCTCGCTGCCGCGCAGGATGAGATCGAGGCCGAAGGGTTGGGCTTCCTCGGTTTGCAAATGGCGGTAGTGGCTGATGAGGAGGATGCCATTGCGCGCAGCGATGCCTAAAACGGTGACGAAGCCAACGAGCGAGCCGAGCGAGAGCACGCCGCCGCCGAGCCAGGCGGCCATGACGCCGCCGATGAGGGCAAACGGCAGTGTGAGGGCGATGAGCAGCGTCAGACGCAGGCTTTGGAAATCGGCGAGCAGCAGGACAAGGATGCCGGCGAGGCTGGCGAGCGAGAGCCAGAGGAGGCGGCTTTGCGCGGACTGGCGCTCGGCCCATTCACCGAGGATTTCGGGATGGTAGCCGCGGGCAAAGGTGATCTTGCCGAGGCGCTGCTCGATCTCGCGCACGACATCGCCGAGGGCCTGGCCGGTGGCGACGTTGCACGTCACATCGATGCGGCGGGAGGCTCCTTCGCGTTTGATGGCGTTCGGCGTGGGCACGATGGCGAGGTCGGCCAAATCAGCGAGGCGCACATGGCCGCCGGTGGGTGTTTCGATCAAAAGCTCGCGCAGCGTGGTGTAGTCGGCGCGTGAGGAGGGCACGCTCCAGACGGTGACATCATGCACTCGCTGCTGCTGATACACCTCGCCGACTTTTCGTCCGCTGACGAGGGTGGTGACGGCCTGACGGACTTGTCCGGCGGTGAGGCCGTGCAGGGCGGCGTTTTCAGGGCGCAGTTTGACGGTGATTTGCGGCACGAGCACTTGAGGCTCCACTTTCAAGGCGCTGACGCCGGGCACGTCTTTGAGCGCCTCGCCGACTTCGGCGGAATGAGTGCGGAGTTGGTCGAGTTCGGAGCCGAAGATTCGCACGACGACGCTGGCACTGGCTCCGGTGAGCACTTCTTTGATGCGCTCGCGCAAAAAGGTCAGCAGGTCACGAGTGAGGCCGGGGTAGCCATCGACGACGGCCTGCACTTTGTGAATCGTTTCATCATAAGGCGCATCGGGATCGAGACTGATCCATAGCTCGGTGAAATCGGGGCCGACGACCTCATCGGCGACTTCGGCACGTCCGATGTGGGAGCCTTGATTGCGCACGCCGGGCACCTGGATGAGGTCATGCGCGGCGGCGATGGTGATGCGCTTGCTGGCCTCGACGCTGGTGTTGGGCTTTTCCAGCCAGTGCATGAGGAAGTCGCGTTCTTTGAAGTTTGGCAGGAACTCCTCTTTGAGCTGAGTGTGCCAGATCCAGCCTGTGCCAGTAAAGGCAGCGAGCAGGATGAGCAGTGCAAGCCACGGGCTGCGGGCAAAAAGTGGCAACACACCACGATACAGCGCCTTCATGCCACGGGCGAGCAAGGCATCGCGATGAGCGCCGGGCTTCACTTTGAGCAGCATCAAACTCAGCGCGGGGGTGAGCGTGAGCGCCACGGCGAGCGAGGCGGTGATGGCGAGGATGTAACTCAGCGCGAGCGGCTTGAAAAAGGTGCCTGCGAGCCCCGGCAGGAAGAACACGGGCACAAAGACGAGCACGATGATGACGCTGGCATAGACGACGGCGCTGCGGACCTCCAGCGAGGCATCAAGCACGACCTGCAGCTTCGATTTGGGCGATGCGGCGACGGCGTTTTGTCGAAGCCGACGAAGGATGTTTTCCACATCAATGATGGCATCATCCACGACCTCGCCGAGGGCGATGATGAGGCCGGCGAGGATCATGGTGTTGATCGTCTCGCCACGCCACGCGAGCAGCAGCAGCGCCACGGCGAGCGAGAGCGGGATGGCGGTGATGCTGATGATGGTGGTGCGCCAGTCGCCCAGGAAAAGCGCGAGCACGACGACAACGAGCAAGCAACCGAGCCACAAGGCCTCGGTGAGGTGATCAATCGAGAGCTGAATAAAGGTGGCGGGGCGGAAGATGGTGCTGTCGATGATGACGCCGGGCAGCGCGGGCTGCATGTCAGCGAGCACTTTTTCGACACCAACGGTGACATCGAGTGTGTTTCCCCACGGCTGCTTTTCCACGATGAGCAGGATGCCATCGCCATCATTGATGACGGCATCGCCGATGAGCGGCGGATTGCCTTCCACCACCTCCGCGACATCGCCGAGGCGGATGGGCGCTCCATTCCGGAACTCAACGACCGTGCGGGCGAGATCATCCGCCGTGGTGATGAGGGAGAGCTGATTGACGGGCAAACGAATGTTCGGCGTGTCGATAAAACCGCCCGCGCTGATCACAGCGGCATCGCCCGCTGCTCGGGTGATGGCATCCAACGTGACACCGGCGGCGCGGAGCTTTTGCGGATCGACGAGCACCTGAAACTGCCGGTCCCGCTGGCCCCAGATGGCCACGTTTGCCACGCCGGGCACGGCCATGAGGCGCGGGCGCATGGTCCACACGGCCAGCTCGCTGAGCTGCATTTGACTCAGCGACTCCGAACGCAGCCCGACCTTCAAAACGCGGCTCAGCGAGGAATACGGAGCCATGAGCACGGGCGGCTTCACCACGGCGGGCAGGCGGTTTTGCGCCAGATTCAGGCGCTCTTGCACGAGCTGGCGTGCCTTGAGGATGTCGGTGCCCGTGTTGAAGATCATCACCACGGAGGAAAGGCCGAGCACGGACTTCGAGCGGATGGTTTTGAGGAAAGGCAGGCCGTTGAGCGAGTTCTCCAGCGGCACGGTGACGAGCGAGTCCACCTCCTCCGTGGAAAGCCCCGGAGCCTCCGTCTGCACCTCGACGAGCGGCGGTGCGAACTCCGGGAACACATCCAACGGTGCATTCTTCGTGGCATTGATGCCGATGCAAAGCAGCGCCATCGCCGCCGCGACCACGAGCACGCGCATGTTCAGCGCCCAGGTGACGATGGAGTTTAGCATGAGAGTCGGAAGATGAGGTTACTTGCCCGTCATGAACTCCGTGCCAAACAGCTCGGCGCTGCCATCGGTGACGACCTGCGTGCCTGTGGGCGGGCCGTTGGAGAGCACGGCATCCACACCGGCGAGGCGCGCGACCTGGATGCGCTTGCGCGTGTAGCTGTGCTCGCCGGTCTTTGCATAGACCCACTGCCCGCCGTGGATGTCATGCAGCACCGCGTTGAAGGGAATGACGAGCGCCTCATGCTGGCTGTCAGACGTGGGAAGCTCCACCGCGACACGTTCGCCGGCCCGCAGCGGCGAGTCCGCGGGCAGTTCGTAATACCAGTCAATCGTGCTGGTGAGGGCGTTTGCTGTCGGCGGGCCTGCCACGGGCTTGGCGCTGTACGGTTTCGAGCTGGAAACAAGCGCACGGATGCTGGCAGGAGCCTTGGCGTCCAGCAGCGCGGCCTCACCGCTGAAGATCGCGGTGCGCACCCAGGCACGTTTGGCTCCGCCTTGGCCCACAGCGGCACCGAGCAGTTCACGCTGCGCTTTCGCCGTGGTCAAGGCAGCCTCGGCAAGTTGCAGCGTGGCCTTGGCCTCATCCACGCCGCGCACGCTGCCCGCCTCGGCGCTGAGCATCTTTTGCGCACGCTCCACGGCGATCTTCGCGGCATCAATCTGCACCTGCGCCTGCAAAATGCGGCCATCGGCGGCGGCTTGCAGATCGGCGAGGCGTAGCACCTCATCCAAAGTGCCGCCAAGCACCGGCGCGACGGCGTTTCCGCCCGCCGCCAGCGGCGTAACGACATCGCCGGAAAACAGCCGCACGGCAGGCACGCTGCGTTTTTCCACCGGCACGGTTTTGAGGCGCAATGCCTGCTCCGCCTCCGGTTTCAGCGTGAGGATGACGAGATCGCCCTCCTTCGTGATCGTGGCAGGCACGGAGCCTCCAGCATCAGCGGCATGGAGACGCGTGACGAGGAGCGGGATGAGCAGCAGTCGTTTCATAAAAGATCAACGGAGAGGAGATTGCATCGCGTCTTCCAGCGCACCGGCGGCGGTTTGTGCTTCGAGGTTGGCGGCCATGAGGGCGACTTTCGCAGCGCTGGCCTCGATCTGACGGCGCGTGAGTTCGAGTGCGGAGACATTGCCCGCCTCGACCATTTTCTTCGTCGTGTCGGATGCGGCATCCGCTTCCTGGGCGAGCTGCGCGGCCGTGGTGGCCTTGGCGCGCGAGGCTTGGTAAGCTGCGAGCGCGATGTCGAGTTCGCCCTGGATCGTCGCCTGCTGCGCGAGGAAGCGTTTCTCCGCAGTGGTGCGCCGTGCTTCGGCTTCCGCAATGGGACCGCGATTGCGATTCAAGGGGAGCTGAACATTCAAACCGAGTTGCCAGCGGTTTTGGCCGGAGTTGTAATCATAGCCCGGCATCAGGTTCACGTCGGGATACTGCCGCGCCAGCTCCAGTTTCAGCGCCGCTTCCGCCGCCGCATAGTCGGAGAGCAACGCCATCAAATCCGCCCGCCGTGTGAGCGCGAGCCTGCGGCTGTTTCCCGACTCGGGGAGGCGGTGAAAAGCCGAGAAATCCAGCTTCACCGATTGGATCGCTCTCAAAGGCAGGCCGACCGCCGCTGCGAGCCTTGCCTCGCCGGTGGCAGCGATGCGCCGCGCATCCTGCAAAGCCAGCCGCGTGCGATTCAGCATGAGACGAGCCTGCGTGAGTTCAAAGGGCGACACATCCCCCGCCTCCATCTGCGCGGTGAGTTTCTTGATGGCCTCGTCATGCAGCGTTTGCTCGGTTTCGAGCAGGCGGATGTTTTCGCGTGCTCCGTGCAGTTCCAGCATCGCGGCCCGGACGCGGGAACGTGCCGCCCAGGCACGTGCGGACACACGCCAACGCGCCGCCTCGGCAGCAGCCAGCGCCTGCTCCGTTCGCTTGGATCGCTTGCCTGCTGTCTCGATGGGCACGGACAAACTCGGCCCGAAAAACCAAGGCGTGAACACCGGCGCACGAAAACTCGCATACTGCGGCATGAAGGTGAAAACCGGATTCGGCCTCATTTGCGCCGTTTTGATGCCAGCGGCCACTTCATCCGCCTCCGCACGCGCCAGCGCCACATCGGGATGAAAATAAGCCGCCGCCAGCGCCAGCCGATCTACTGACCACGAGCCGCCCGCCGCATTGTGCTCCGCCAGAAACGCCTTCAATCCCGCATCACCCAGCGAACGCCCGGAAAAATCCGCGCTGCTCTGCTCCGCCGAAAACGGTTTGTTTTTGAACTGCACGCACGCGGGAAGGAAGCACAGGAGTGGGATGAGAATGACAAAAGGCTTCATGAGTGTGGTCCTAACGCCACCCTGCCGCCCTCATCTCATGAACTCCACCCCGCCCGGCAAAGATGACAGCTTTTTCATCTTTCCTGCCCGGCCAGCAGCAGTCTGAAAGTCACCAGCGTGAGCTGATCTTGCGTCGTCGAATAGCTGATCTGACCTCCATGCGCTTCCACGATGGATTGCGCGATGCTCAGCCCGAGGCCGCTGCCCTCGGTCTCGCTGCCATGGGCGGTGTCGCCGCGAAAAAATCGCTCGAAAACACGCGCCTGCTGCTCTGGCGGCAGCAGCGGGCCAGTGTTGCGGACGCTGAAAACAGCGTGCTGGCCTTCTTGAACGAGGCTCATCTGCACGCTGCCACCCTCGCGATTATGTTTCACCGCGTTGTCGGCGAGGTTGAGCAAGAGCTGCCGCAGCCTCATGCGGTCCGCATTCACACCGCAGGGCTGGCAGGCCTGCAAAGACACCTCAATGCGACGCGGAGCCGCGAGGATGGCCGCTTCATCCGCCAGATCGCGCACCAGCTCATCCAGCGCGACGGCCTCTTTGTTCAGCGCCATTTGTCCGGCATCCGCCCGTGCCAGAAAGGCGAGCTGGCCGACGATGTGCGAGAGCCGCTGCACCTCCTCGATCATCGACACCACCTTTTCACGCACCGCACCATCCGCTGGCTCCTGCGTGAGCATCTGCTCTAGCGTGCCGTGCAGGATGGTGAGCGGCGTTTTCAGCTCATGCGAGGCGTGAAGGGTGAACTCGCGTGACTGCGTGAAGCTGGCTCCGAGCCGCTGCTTCATGTGATTGAACACCACCGCCATGCGGTCCAGCTCGTCACCATTGCCGCTGCGGTCCACGGGTTCGGCGAGATTGGAGACATCCGTTTTCTCCAGCGCCAAGGTGAGATCTTGAATGGGGCGCAACGCCCTGCGCATGAGAAACACGCCGCTGATCAGCCCCAAGATCACCGCTGGCAGCCCCGCATAGACCACGATCTCCAGCGCCTCCTCCAGCGGTCCGTTTTGATGCATCACCGCCTCGATGCCGCCCTGGCGGACGCGCTCGATCTGGTTGTGAAACTCCACCCAGCTCCAGTAACCCACCAGCGCCAGCGAGCCGAGCAGGGTGAGCGAGTAGTAAAGCAGGATGCGTTTGAGAAGAGTCATGGTTGAGGTCGCAGCGCATAGCCGAGGCCGCGCACGGTTTGAATGAGGGGCTCGGCATGGTCGCGATCAATCTTGTCCCGCAACCGCCGCACATAGACCTCCACGAGGTTCGTGCCGGGATCAAAGTCATACTCCCACACGGCGCTGATGATGTCCCGGCGGCTCACCACCGCGCCCTCCGCCTTCAGCAGGCACTCCAGCAGCAAGGCCTCACGCGATGACAACTCCACCCGCCTGCCCGCACGACGCGTCTCGCGCGTGACCGGATCGAAGTGCAAATCATCCGCCGAGAGCAGCGCGGCCTTTTTGAGGCTGTTCCGCCGCAGCAGCGAGCGCACCCGCGCCAGCAGCTCCGAGGTCGCAAAAGGCTTTGGCAGGTAATCATCCGCCCCCGCATCCAGCCCCTCCACCCGCTGCTCCACCTCACCCCGCGCCGAAAGCATCAGCACCGGCGTCATGATTCCACGGCGGCGCAGTTCGCGCACCAGGCTCAATCCATCGAGCTTCGGGAGCATGATGTCACACACCAGGGCGTCGAATGTTCCTTCCACTGCCTGTTTCAATCCAGAATCACCGTCCACGGCAAAGGCGGATTCATAACCGCCTTTCATCAACGCTGTCTTCAGCAACTCGGCGGTTTTGGGTTCATCTTCGACGATCAACAGGCGCATGACGTTTCCTACCACGAACACAACGCGATGCACAAGCGCAGGCCACATGAAGCATGCTGACTCCCTGCCAGGTGCACCGAAGGCAACGCCAGACAAATACCCGGAGAAGGTGTCGTTCTTCGGCCCTCACAGAAAGCAGCCCGGATTGAACGCCCTCAGTCTTCCCTGCCCTTCTGCACCAATTGCCGCAGCAGGTCCGTCTGGATCTGTTGAATTTCGAGCAGCCGCTGGCTGTGCTGGTGGAGCAGGTGGTCCATCTTTTCGTGCAGGTGGCGTATTTCGAGCTCGGCCTTGAGGTTGATCTTATAGTCCTCCTCGGCCTGCTGGCGGTCACGCGCGGCCTGGCGGTTCTGGCTCATCATGATGACCGGAGCCTGGATGGCGGCGATGCAGGAGAGGATGAGGTTCAGAAAGATGAAGGGATACGGATCAGGCGGATGGAGCGTCCAGATGACCGTGTTAAACAGCACCCAGAGCAGCAAAAAGGACGCGAATCCGATGATGAAGCCCCAACTGCCGCCAAACTCTGCCAGCCGGTCGGAGAGACGCTCGCCACGCGTGCGGCGGTCCGCCTGCTCCGCCGGGCTGGAGGAGACGATCTCGTTCTCACGGAGGCTTTCGATCACATCCCGCTCCAGATGCGTGATCTCGCCGATCTCCTCGCTCAATGCGTCCTCGACGTAATCGGCCTTGATGCCGGGAAGCAGGTCGCGCGCGATGAAGTCCTCATCCCGAAGCTGCGGATGTTTTTTCCGGATGAACTGGAGCAACGACGGGCGCAGAGCACCGCAGGGCACGGCCTGTTTTTCACGCAAAGTCCTGCCGCTGATGGCGCAGACATGGTTGGGAGGAGTCATGATGGGGTGAGTCACTCGTTCGCACGCGCAGGCACCAGCGCCTCGATGCGCAGGCCGTGCGGTTCGACCGGGGTCACGGTCAATTCGCCGCCGCACTGGCGGGCGCGGGCACGCATGCCGACCATGCCCAGGCTCGAACGCGTGACTTCATCCTCGGGCGGCAGGCCCTTGCCATTGTCTTCGATGCTGAGGCGGATGTTTTCATCCTCGCGATGCAGCCGCAGGATCACCGCGGACGCCTCGGCATGGCGTGCGATGTTTGTCAGCGCCTCCTGGGCGATGCGGAAGAGGTGCGTCTCCGTTTCATCGGCAAAACGGCCAGGGCAACGGGCATCGACTTTGACATTCAAGCGCGTGCGTTGCGCAAACTTCTCCGCCAGCCACGACAGCCCGGCATCGAGGCCGAAATCATCGAGAATCACCGGCCGCAGCAGTTGCGCGAGCTCCCGAACGTTCGCGATGGACTCGTCCACCAGTCCGAGGCAGTCGGCCCGCAGCGATTCGAGGTCATGCGTGCTCCCTCGCGTCAGATTCGCCCGCACTGCGGCCAGCGACTGGCCCAGCTCGTCATGCAGCTCGTGGGAGAAACGCCGCGCCGCCTCCTCCTGCGTCTGCAGCATGTGCCAGGAGACGCGGTTCAGCTCGTCAGACTGCCACTGCATGCGGTGGATGCTGTGCCGCACGAAGCGGATCGTCAGCATCGCGCAAACGGCCGCCAGCAGCAGGCAGGAGCCCAGCAGCAGCTTCGATTCATGCGCCAGATCCTCCAGTTGCACCTCGATCTCCTGGTTCACCTCGGACAGGTGGCGCGTGCTTTGCAGAATGAGGTCGTGGATGAGCTTCACCACTTCGTCGTGGCTGGAGAACAGCGACTCCAGCACGTTCTTCGGAAGCTCACCTTCGTAATCGAGCGCCTGCTTCGCCGTGTTGGTGAAAGCCTGCGTGGCATGGGCCAGCCGGCGCCATTCACCCGCATGCGGCGTCTGCGCGGCCTCGATCGCCAGGCGGGACACGTCGCGGTCCGCCTTCTTCAGATCATCCAGCACCCGTGCACGGGCGGTGGCGTCCTCGGAATTCACCAGCAGGTGCAGCACGTGGGCCAGCGCGTCCTCCTCCGCCTGCACCTCATAGAGCAGCCGCGCCATGAGGAGCTGCTCCTTCACCAGTCCCGCGGAGCTTTGGCGGATGGCCTGGCTGTCGCGCACGGCCACCAGGCCTGCCAGGCCCAGCAGAACCACCACCAGGCCGAAGCCGATCGCCAGGCCCCAGAGCACCGTGCGTTCGGTGATGCGACGGGTGAAGGGCAGCAGGCGCAAAAACATCGGAGGATCAGTCGATGAGACCGTTGCGGATGGCGAAGCGCACCAGCTCGCCGATTGAGTGGAGGTTGAGCTTCTCCATGATGCGGCCGCGATGCGCCTCGACGGTGTAAACGCTCAGGCTCAGCGCCGTGGCGATCTCCTTGTTCGTCTTGCTCTCGGCGATCATCTGCAGCACCTCGCGTTCACGTGGGGAGAGCAGGTCGATCGGGTTCGTGACGTGCTTGCGGTAGTCATCCAGCACGGCGTCGCTCACCTCGGGGCTCAGCCACCCCTTCCCCACTGCCACCGCACGCACGGCGGCCAGCAGATCTTTTTCGTCGCAATCCTTCAGCAGGTAGCCCTTCGCGCCCGCACGCAGCATCTCACGCACATAGACGGAGTCCTTCTGCATGGACAGCGCCAGGATGCGCGTCTTCGGCGCGGACTTGGAGATCTGTCGCGCGGCCTCGATGCCGTTGAGCTCCGGCATGGTCACATCCATCACCACGACATCCGGTGACAGCTTCTCCGCCATCTCCACCGCCTCGCGGCCGTTTGACGCCTCACCCACGACTTCCATGTCCCACTGGGCCGCCAGGATCATGCGGAAACCGTTGCGGACGACGCCATGATCGTCGGCCAGGAGGATGCGGGTCTGTTTGGATGCCATGAAGACTGCGAACGTAGGCCGTGCGCGGCAAACTTCAAAGAATGCGGCCCATTTTGTGGGGCTGCTGGAGGCAGGTCGTCATAACAACCGACCAACCGCTCCTCCCGAATGAATCTTCACCGACTCCTGCCGGTCTCCGGCCTCCTTTTGCTGCCGCTTTGCCTGCATGCCCAGACCCCTGCCGCCACGCCGGAGGACAAGCCGCAGGAGCTGGGAGAAATCGTCATCGAGGGGAAAGCGGAAAGCCTCATCGGCACGGCACCATCGGCCTCGAAGGGCCAGACCAGCTCGAAGGAGCTGCTGGAGCGGCCGTTTTCACGTCGGGGCGAGCTTCTGGAAAGCGTGCCGGGCGTGATCATCACCCAGCATGCGGGCGACGGGAAGGCGAACCAGTATTTCGTGCGCGGGGCGAATCTCGACCACGGCACCGACTTTCTCATCTACCTCGACGGCATGCCGGTGAACCTGCGCAACCATGCGCACGGCCAGGGTTACGCGGATCTGAACTTCATCATCCCGGAGCTCGTCGGCGAACTCGACTACTGGAAGGGCAACTACTACGCGCAGCATGGCGATCTCAGCTCCTCCGGCGCCGCCCGCTTCAAGCTGGTGGATGAACTGCCGCAGGGCATCCTGACCTCCACTTGGGGCGAGTATGAGTACTCCCGCACGCTCATCGCGGACACCATCCAGGCCGGTGCCGGCAAGCTGACGGTGGCCCTCGAACATCAGTTCTACAACGGCCCGTGGGAGCTCAATGGCGATGCCACCCGATGGAACGGCCTCCTTCGCTGGCATTGGGAGGATGGCACCGACCGCATCAACATCACCGCCATGGGTTATCAGGCCGACTGGATGTCCACGGATCAGATCCCGCAGTCCGCCATCGATGCCGGCCTGGTGAGCCGCTTCGGCTTCATCGATCCGACCAACGGCGGCAATTCACGCCGCTACAGCCTCGCCTTCGACTGGACGCGTGAGGAAGGCCGCATCACCACGCGTGCAAGCGCCTACGCCGGCTACTATGACCTCGATCTGTTCTCGAACTTCACCTACTTCGACGCCAATCCGGCTCCGGTGGGCGACCAGTTCGAGCAGCAGGACCAGCGCTGGTTCTTCGGTGGCGAACTGGCCCGCGACTGGCGTTTTGACGCGCTGGGTCACGAGCAGCGCTTCACGCTCGGACTCCAGGTGCGTGCGGAGTGGATGGATGGCATCGGCCTTTACGGCACGACGGCCCGCGACCGCTGGAACGTGGTGCGCAAGGACGACATGTTCCAGGCCAGCTACGGCCTCTTCTCAGAACTGGAGTTCAAGCCGGTGAACTGGCTGCGCGTCATCCCTGGCCTGCGTGCGGACCTGATCCATTTCGACGTGCGGCACAGCACCCTGCCGGAAAACACCGGCGACCTCTCGAAGGGCATCGTCAGTCCGAAGCTCAGCGTCGTCTTCGGCCCGTGGGCGGACACGGAATTCTACCTCAACGGCGGCTTCGGCTTCCACAGCAACGACGCCCGTGGCGTGAACATCACCACCGATCCTTCTGCAACACCTCCCGCACCAGCAGACCGTGTGGATCCGCTCGTGCGCACCTACGGCGCCGAGTTCGGCATCCGCAATGAATCGATCTCCAAACTGGTGAACACGCTCTCCTTCTGGCTGCTGCGCAGTGATTCGGAGCTGATCTACGTCGGTGATGCCGGCAACACGGAGCCCGGCCCCGGATCGCAGCGCTACGGCGTCGAACTCGCCAGCTACTGGCGTCCCACGGACTGGGCCATGGTGGATCTGGAGGCCACCTGGACGGATGCCCATCTGCGCACGGAAGATCCGCCCAGCCAGGACATCCCCGGCTCCATCCCCTACACGCTGAACGCCGGCATCACGCTCGGCGCGGCGGAAGGCTTCTTCGGCTCCTTGCGCGGCCGCTTCTTCGGTCCGCGTCCGCTGAGCGAGACGGTGGACATCAAAGCCCGCGAGTCCTTCCAGGTGAACGCGCGTGTCGGCTACCGCCGCAAGAACTGGGAGGTGGCCGTGGACTGCCTCAATCTGCTCAACCGCAGCGACAACGACATCGAGTACTTCTACGAAAGCCAGTTCCCCGATGGCAGCGGCACCGTCGAAGGCCGCCACATCCACCCCATCGAGCCACGCATGTTCCGCGTCTCCGTCACCTGGCGCTTCTGATCCGCCCTCCACTCCGCGCCCATTCGTCGTTCGTCATTCGTCATTCGTCATTCGTCGTTCGTCGTTCGTCATTCGTCATTCGTCGTTCGTCATTCGTCGTTCGTCATTCGTCATTCGTCATTCGTCATTCGTCATTCGTCATTCGTCATTCGTCATTCGTCATTCGTC
>NZ_JACSRD010000173.1 GCF_014879935.1 Prosthecobacter sp. | reverse complement strand
CATCCGTTATCCAACCCGTGAGTACAACTTCTTTCTCTCGCCTTTTGAGGTTTTAAAACACTGCCTAAAATCATCCTCCACCTTCATCCGGTCGGTCTTAAACCGCGAGATTGCCCTCACCATCGCCGGAGCCGTCTCCTGCTCAAACCACCTCGCCGAGCACCACGGGTATTCCCGCGCCACTTTCACCAACCCATGCTTTACCGCGTTGTGGTGCGTGTAATTCAACCTCGCGAAGTATGAAGTCCGATGGGTGAGCAATGTCTCCCAGTAGTTGTGCCAGACTTGGCGGTCAGAAACTCCGTCCAGCTTATTGATCCAACGGGAAAGCGGTCCATGCAGCGCGCGAATCAGGCGTGGCAGCGATTCAGCATCCTTGGCGTTCGGCGGCGTTTTGGCGACAAAGTGATAATGATTTGAGAACACTGCCCATGCTTCCAAACGCCAGCCAAACTCACTGGTGATCGTCAGCAATCCACGATGCAGCACCTCCAGGCGCGCAGGCTCACGAAAGAAGTGCTGTTTGAGATGGGTTGAGGCGGTGACGAAATAGATCCCCGACGCATCGAGCAGATGCGTCGGCGCGTGCGGCCATGGCGGAGGCTGATCCAGGCGGCGGGGCATGCGAAAAACGTGACTTCGGGCTTCGACAGGGACAAGAAGTTTCTCGCACACCTTGGTCGTGACGAGAGCGGCGCTGAAGACGCCGCAGTCCGAGGACGCTGGCGCGTGAAAGTTGACCGCTTCCCGGTGCGCTTGTAAATGCCCCCCACCATGAAATCCTTCCGCCTCAAACGTCTCTTCAACGCCAAGTCCAACCGCTGCTTCGATGTGGCCGTCGATCACGGCTTCTTCAATCAAGCGGGCTTCCTGCAAGGGATCGAGGACATGCGGAAGGTCATCCAGGTGCTCGTCGATGCCGCGCCGGATGCGATCCAGCTCACGCTCGGCATGGCGCGTCATTTGCAGGAGATTCCGGGCCGCGAGAAGCCCAGCCTCGTGCTGCGCACCGACGTGGCGAACATCTACGGCAAGACGTTGCCCGAAAACCGCCGCTTCAGCCTCATGATCGAGGACTGCATGCTTCAGGCCGTACGTTACGACGCCGCCTGCGTGTGCGTGAACCTCTTCCAAATCCCCGGCGCGCCTGAAGTGCATGCCGAATGCGTGGAAAACATCCTCAAACTCAAACCCCAGGCCGATTACTACGGCGTGCCGATGATGGTGGAGCCGCTGGTGTTTCAGCCGAACGAAAAAGCCGGTGGCTACATGGTCAATGGCGATGAGGCCGCCATCACCTACCTGGTGCGCCAGGCCGTCGAGCTCGGTGCCGACATCATCAAGGCCGATCCCACCGACGATGTGAGCCGCTATCACAAGGTGATCGAGGCTGCCTCCGGCATTCCGGTGCTCGTGCGTGGCGGCGGCCGTGTGAGCGACCGTGAAATTCTCGAACGTACCCAGGGTCTGCTGGCACAAGGTGCCGCCGGCATTGTTTATGGCCGCAATGTCATCCAGCATCCGAATCCCAAGGGCATCACGCGTGCCCTGATGGCCATGGTGCACGAAGGTGTGAGCGTGGATGACGCGCTGGCGTTGGTGTAGAGCAACCGTCCCGGTTGCGTCTTTGCAACTGCAAGCGGGACGCTTGCACTACGAAAAGAAAGCCGGGGCTGCTTGCGCATGACCCCGGCCCCGCTCGTTGTTGGTTGCGGTAAGTTATTTGATGTCGCCTGCGAGACCTTCCGCGTTCAGCGCGGCGGCCAGTTCGGCCTTGGTGAACTCGCCTTCGACAGTGAAGGACTCAGCCTTCGAAACGATGTCGTGCTTGGTGATGCCCGGCACGTTTTTCACAGCGGCGATCGCGGCGTTCGCGCACTTCTGGCAGCAGAGATGCACGCCGGACACGGTGGCCTTGGCGAGTTTCGACTCAGGCTTCGCCGCGGCCGTGGACTTGGATTCGGACTCTTCTCCCTCCACCTTGCCAAAGTAACCGGCGGCGATGATCGCCTCGACAGCCTTCTTCGCGTCCGTCTTCTTCTTCGCGGTGATCTTCACCGTGGTGGTTTTGGCGGGAGCATCGACGACGATGTCCTTGCTGACGGTCAAGGCGGCGTTGGTGATGCCTTTGGAACAACTGCCGCAGCAGTTGTGGACGCCGGTCATGGTGACGGTGACCTCGGCCCGCGCGAACGCGGCCAGAGCAAGCAGTGAGAACAGAGTGAGTTGCTTCATAAGCGACCACTGAGACGATACGACACGTCGTTTTCTTTGCACTATTTAATTTTCAACGACGAAGCGCGGTCATGAAGCCACGCGCAACCGCGGTGTCATGATAAGCACCGGGCGTGAATCCTGCCTCATCAAGCAAGGCGGCGTATTCACCCGTGCTGTAGCATTTTCCCTGCGTGGAGTGCATCAACAGGCAGGAGTACTCCGCGACATGCAGCGGCCCGTTCTTCTCCGCGTTGATGAACGCATCATGAATGATGAGCAGGTCGCCGGGCTTCATTGCGGCATGAGAAACAGCGAGGAGCTTCTTCACTTCAGCCACGCCCCAGTCGTGAAGGACGTTGGAGTAGAGATGCACATCGCAACCGGCTGGCAGGCCATCGAACATGTTTCCCGTCGCCACGCTCACGCGATCAGCACAGCCGCGTTCTTCGATCAATTTGGCCGCGATGCGATCCACGGGCGCTTGGTCAAAGGCGATGGCTTTCAGGAGCGTGTGCTGCGCCGCGATGGAGCTAGCGTAGATGCCGCTGCCCGCGCCGATATCGAGCAAGCATTTGCGACCAGTGAGATCGAGCTTCTTCGCGAGGGCCTGCGAGAGATAGAGGCCTCGGCAATCCATCGCCGCGGTGAATTTGCGGGCGAAGTCCTCCTGCTCCATGGCCTTGTGCCAATCGAACGCCGCCTTGTCGCCGCTCCAGCCGGCCGGTTTGTCCGTTTTGAGCACTTCCAGGTAGTCACGAGCGATCGGACGATCATGGAGCGAGGCATAGTAAGGCCGCAAATCCCACACCGAGCCGGCGCGGAGATGCTCCTTCGCGGTGTCCGTGGCATGAAACACGCCAGCGTCATTTTTCACCCAACCATTCGCGGTGAACAAAGTCAGCATCACGTCCACCGGACGCTCTTTGAAGCCAAAGTGCTCACAAATGCCGCTGAGAGAGGATGGAGTCGCCGCCAGCCAGGTGAAGAAGTCGATGCTCAGCGCCGCCGTGATCAAATCGACCGCGTAGAGGCTGTCGCGGTAGCGGTAGATGTTTAGCGGATCGGTCTGCGGAGCGGAGGTGAGGTCGTGCGGCATGGGTGCGGGATGATGAAGAGTGCGGCCGAACGCGGCAAAACTTCATTTCACTTTTTAGCCGCTGCCTCGCTCGCTGGGGTCTTTGACGGAAACGCCTGCTCTCGCAGACCCTTGGCTGCTTCACGCACCATTCCGTACGGGTCACGACAGGCACGATCGAGGCACGCACGGGCTTTCGCGGGGTGCTTCACGACCGCATCCTCGATCCAGGCATAATAAAAGGTTTGGTCGGGATTTTCACCGGGGCCGGTTTTGCGATTCCGCTCCTGGTCGAGAAAGTGTTTGGCCGCTGCTTCACGTCCGCCGCCGATGGCCAAGGCGGTGGCTCCTTGCAGGCTGAGCACGCGGTAGCCTTGCTCCTCGCGCACCAGCACCGGGCCGATGAAGGACAGATTTGTTGGAGGTGGCTGCTTCGACGTGGTTTCGAGCTGCCTCAGGCAATGCTGGCAGAATGTCTTCTGTGTGACCGGATCACGACCCGTGAGCAGCCGAGAGATGTGAAACGCGACGTTCTGCTGCATCAGGCATTCCGTTTCGGTGCAGTGGGCCGCCTGCGCGTTCTGCGGCCGCATGGCCAGTCCCAGGACATGGCCCGCCTCATGCTGAATGAGCGGAATCATCATCCATCGTCTCAGCAAGGGTCTGTAGCCCCAATGCCGTTAAGCTATAATTTCTGTACTTTCTGTTTTGGTGGTTAACTGACAATGGATGCCC
>NZ_JACSRD010000021.1 GCF_014879935.1 Prosthecobacter sp. | reverse complement strand
ACACACAGCGCATCACACACAGCGCATCACACACAGCGCATCACACACAGCGCATCACACACAGCGCATGTATAGAGGAGCGTCACATCACTTGAAGCTCCGTCTTCGATCTGTGATGCGCCACATGCGCACAGCCACACGAACCTGCCGAGGGTTGCGATGCTCGCACGCGAGGCTGCATCGATGGAACCCTGTTGATGTCTTGTCCTCAAGGCTTCATCGGCCCAGTGGCCATCACTGGCTGAATGTGATGCTCGGATACAAGCGTCACCAACAAGTTGTTGACCATTGTGGACTTGGCGGCGGGATCGAGCTCCACAATGCCGTCCGTCTCCAGCTTTCTCAATGCCATCTCGACCATGCTGATGGCACCATCGACGATCATTTGACGCGCTGAGATCACGGCCTGCGCTTGCTGCCGCCGCAACATCGCCTGTGCGATTTCAGGGCTGTAGGCAAGATGGCTGAGCTGTGCCTCAATGATCTTCACGCCAGCGACGTCGCAGCGGGCCTGCAATTCAGTCCTGAGCTCTTGTGCCACTTCCTCCGGATGGCTCCTCAACGAGACTTCACCCTGAACATGTGGCTCGTAGGGGAAGTGATTGGCGAGGTGGCGCAGGGCGGTCTCGCATTGGAGATGCACAAAGGCCGTACAACTCTCAACTTCAAACGCCGCCTTCGCCGAGTCCACCACACTCCAGACCACGACTGCAGCAATTTCAATTGGATTGCCATGGGCCTCATTCACCTTCAGCTGCTCACTCTGAAAGTTCGTGATCTTCAAAGAGACATGTTGCCTGCCAGCCAGAGGATTAACCCACCAGAATCCATTCTGCGTGACGCTGCCACAGTATTTCCCGAGAAACGTCAGCACCAAAGCCTGATTGGGCGGGACGATCGCACCCCCCTTCAGCAAGATCACGCCCACAACGGCCGCAGGCACTGCCAAAAGCGGCACCAAATGGGCAAACTTGAACAAGGTTACTGCAGCGACCGCCACGACAGCAAAGAGGATCGGAATACCAGACAGGGCGAAGGCAGGGCGTTCTTTCATAGCTGACGGCTTTGAAACCACGAGTACTGAAAGGGTTGTCTGCTGGGAAGTCACCCAGAATCTGACACCAATTCTCAACCTGAACCCGCAATTCGGAGGTCGCTGCGACCAGCCGGGCGTCTTTCATCGCACCAATCAGCCCCAAGGAAAAAAAAGGTGTCAAACTTGCTAGGAAGGCTATTCCTCCGCTTCTCATCCCTCGCAATGAACACCCCTCAGACCTTCACCACTGGTTCCGGCGCTCCCGGCAAGTTTTACTCCCTCCCGGCTCTTGAGGCCGCTGGCATCGGCAAAGTCTCGAAGCTGCCGGTTTCGATCCGCATCGTGCTGGAGTCGCTCTTGCGCAATCTGGACGGCAAGAAGGTCACGGAGGCGGATGTGAAGAATCTGGCGAACTGGAACGCGAAGGCGCCCGGTGAGTATGAAATCCCGTTCACCGTTGCCCGCATCGTGCTGCAGGACTTCACGGGCGTGCCGCTTCTCGTCGATCTGGCCGCGATGCGCTCGAAGGTGAAGCAGCTCGGCAAGAACCCGAAGATGGTCGAGCCGCTGGTGCCCGTCGATCTCGTGGTGGACCACTCGGTGCAGGTCGATTTCGCCGGCACGCAGCAGGCGCTGAATCAAAACCTCGCGCTCGAGTTTGAGCGCAACAAGGAGCGCTACCAGTTCTTGAAATGGGGCGAGCAGGCCTTCGATACCTTCAAAGTCGTGCCTCCCGGCATTGGCATCGTGCATCAGGTGAACCTCGAATACCTCGCGAAGGGCGTGCTGGAGAAAGACGGCGTGTATTACCCGGATTCACTCGTCGGCACGGACTCGCACACGACGATGATCAACGGCCTCGGCGTCGTCGGTTGGGGTGTGGGCGGCATCGAAGCCGAAGCAGGCATGCTCGGCCAGCCGGTGACCTTCCTCGTGCCGGAAGTGGTCGGCGTTTATCTCACCGGAGCGCTCAAAGAAGGCGTCACCGCGACCGACCTTGTGCTCGAAGTGACTCAGAAACTGCGCAAGCTCGGCGTCGTCGGCAAATTCGTCGAATTCTACGGCCCCGGCGCGGTCAGCCTGCCGGTCACGGATCGTGCGACCATCGCAAACATGGCGCCTGAGTATGGCGCGACGATGGGCTTCTTCGGCGTCGATGAAGAAACCGTCGCCTACCTCCGCGGCACCGGCCGCAGCGAGGAACTTTGCAAGACAGTCGAGGCCTACTACAAAGCGCAGGGCATGTGGGGCATCCCCACGGAGAAAGGCAGCATCGAATTCACCACCGAGATGGAGATCGACCTCAGCGGCGTCGTGCCCTGCGTGTCCGGTCCGAAGCGTCCGCAGGACCGCATCGAGGTGCCCGCTTTGAAGACGAAGTTCCGCGACCTCCTCGGCGCGGACGTGAAGGCCGGAGGTTTCGGCAAGGCGGAGTCCTTCAAGCCCGCCGAAGTCGTCGTGAACAGCAAGGCCGACACGAAAGACACCATCACCGATGGCTCCGTGCTCATCGCCGCCATCACGAGCTGCACAAACACGTCCAACCCGAGCGTCATGCTCGCCGCAGGTCTGCTCGCGAAGAAAGCGAACGCGAAGGGCCTCACCGTGAAGCCTTCCGTCAAAACCAGCCTCGGCCCAGGATCACGCGTCGTGACCGATTACCTCACCAAGACCGGCCTCCAGGTCGAGCTCGACAAGCTCGGCTTCCAGACCGTCGGCTACGGCTGCACCACCTGCATCGGCAACTCCGGCCCGCTCGACGCCGGCATTGAAGATGTCGTCAAAGGCCAGGACGTCGTCGCCGCCTCCGTGCTCTCCGGGAACCGCAACTTCGAGGCCCGCGTGCATCAGAGCATCAAGGCGAACTTCCTCATGTCGCCCCCGCTCGTCGTCGCCTACGCCATCGCCGGCACCGTCGATATTGATTTGAGCAAAGACGAGCTCGTGAAGGGCAGCGGCGTCTATTTGAAGGACATCTGGCCCACGCTCAAAGAAGTGCGCGATGCCATGGAGTCCGCGCTTTCGCCCGACGTCTTCCGCAAGCTCTACACCGACTTCGCTTCGCAAAATCCGAAGTGGAACGAGATCCAGGGCAGCATCGGCGAGGTCTTCGAGTGGGACGGCAAATCGACCTACATCCAGCATCCGCCCTTCTTCGCCGACTTCAGCATGACCCCCGGCGACATCGTGGAAATCAAAGGCGCACGCCCGCTCGGCATCTTCGGCGACAGCGTCACGACCGACCACATCAGCCCCGCTGGTGCCATCAAGAAAGCCAGCCCCGCAGGCCGATTCCTCACCGAAAACGGCGTCGCGCAGGCCGATTTCAACAGCTACGGCAGCCGCCGCGGCAATGACCTCGTCATGACCCGCGGCACCTTCGCCAACGTGCGCATCAAGAACCTCATGCTCGGCGGCAAAGAAGGCGGCGATACCTTGCTCCAGCCCGCAGGCACCGAAATGAGCATCTA
Source organism: Prosthecobacter sp. (assembly GCF_014879935.1). Lineage (GTDB taxonomy): Bacteria > Verrucomicrobiota > Verrucomicrobiia > Verrucomicrobiales > Verrucomicrobiaceae > Prosthecobacter. The sequence continues at coordinate 604 of NZ_JACSRD010000021.1, read as the reverse complement.
CGACGCTGCCGAGGCCTACAAGGCCGCTGGCACGCCCACGATCGTCATCGGCGCTGAAGACTACGGCATGGGCTCCAGCCGCGACTGGGCCGCCAAAGGCACTCGTCTGCTCGGCGTGAAGGCCGTCATCACGAAGAGCTTCGAGCGCATCCACCGCAGCAACCTCGTCGGCATGGGCGTCCTGCCCTGCAACTTCAAGAACAAGGCCGACTACGACAAGGTCAAGGACCTCGCCGATGCCACCTTCGACATCCTGGGCCTCAGCAACGACTTCAAGCCCATGAGCGAAGCCACCCTCCGCGTCCACAAGTCCGACGGCAGCACCTTCGACATCCCGCTCGTCGTCCGCATCGACACCCCCGTCGAAATCGACTACTACCGCGCCGGCGGCATCCTGCCGTATGTCCTCGCGCAGATCCTGCGTGCGAATGGGTAAGCCGTAGAACGAACTTTCAGTTCGTTCAGCAACACCCGCTTGCATAAAAAGTCTGCGGCATTGCCCAACCCTCTAAAATGTCTCTAATTAGCCTCTAATTAGGAGTCTTCGCTGTCCTGAGTGGGTATCGAAGGTAGCAGCGGCGAAAGCGGAGTGGTAGGAAGAGGG
>NZ_JACSRD010000247.1 GCF_014879935.1 Prosthecobacter sp. | reverse complement strand
CTGCCCCCATTCGACTGCCTGAAGGACGGACAGGAATGCTCATCCTACGTTCGGCCGAACCGAGCGAGGACGAGTTCGAGTAGGAGGACGAGGACGACGGCAACCGAGAACTGCGAACCGCGAACTCATCCGTCATCCCTCATCCGTGCCTCATCCGTGTGCGATCCGTGGTTCAAAACCTCCGGAACTCTTTCGGCCATTCCCAGATCACGCCGACAGACAGCAGCAGACTTGTTCCGATCATTCTACTGCCCCCATTCGACTGCCTGAAGGACGGACAGGAATGCCCATCCTACCTTCGGCCGAACCGAGCGAGGACGAGTAGGAGGACGAGGACGACGGCAAACCGCAAACCGCAAACCGCAAACCGCAAACCGCAAACTGCGAACCGCGAACCGCGAACCGCGAACCGCGAACTCATCCCTCATCCCGCTGCTTGACGACCGGGGGTTTTGACTGAGACTGGGCTGCATGAAATTCGGCTTTTTCGTGGTGGCCGTGGTCGCGGCGCTGTTCTTTGCGGTGCAGGTGCTGAAGCGTCTGCCGAAGGCGAGCTTTGAGGAGGCGGCGGCGGCGATGACGGAGGAGGAGAAGGTGGCGAACGAGGCGCGGGAGTACCTGCGCAAGCGCCTGGGCAAGGACGTGCCGCTGGCGAAGGGACGGCACGACGTGATGAACGATGGCACGGTGATCGTGACGCAGACGGTGGTGTACAAGAACAGCGCGGACTCGATATGGGTCTTCCGCTACAGCCCGCCGCCACGTCAACTGCTGCTGGTGACCAACGACGGTCGTGTGGTGTTCCAGAAGTGAGGGCGGGATGAGAGATGAGGATGGGGGATGAGAGATGGAGTGTCCTGCTCATGGTGCTGCTTCGGGGATGCTGACAGCAGAATGGGTGACAGCAGAATTTGAGTGGTTGGACCCGTTCGGATCGGTCCAGATCATTGGCGTCCAATCAGCGGTTCAAGTTTCAAGAACTCCGGATGGGGGCGAACAGCAGCGTGTGACGTTTGACGCGGATGCGGACGAGGGCGTCCGCGCTCCGTTCCAGCATCGAGCATCATCCTTCGCTCTGTGAGCTACGGATGACACGTCCATCCTTCGCTCTGCGAGCTACGGATGACACGTCCAACCATCCAGCATCCATCACCTCAGCACGCGGATGAGATACCCCATCTCCTCGTCCACATTCGCGTCGGCAGGCTGTGTTTCGGCCACTTCGCGACGCAGGGCCTCGCGAAAACGGGCGCGCAGGCGATGCACGGCCACTTTGAAGGTGTTGGCACTCATTCCGGCTTCGCGGCCGGCTTTTTCGTAATCGGCCGCGTCGGCCTCGCCGGTCAAAAAGGGACGCAGAAGGGCGAATTCGGCGGTTTTGCCCTTCGCGGCGGCATGTTGCTCGAGTTTGGCCATCGCGAGATCGAGGACGGTGAGCGCCCATTGGCGATCAAAGAGGTGATCGGCGCTCTCGCCTTCGATCTGCCCGACTTCATACCAGGCCTCGGCCTCCGTGGCATCGAAGCTCACGATCTGGCCGCCACCGCGCTTTTGACGGCTCTCTTTGCGCTGCTCGTCATTCACGTGACGGCGAAACGCGGTGAGCATGAAGGTGCGCAGCTTGCCGAGTTCGGGGTTCGCGGCGGCGAAGAGCTGCTTTTGCAGCACCTGCACGAAAAAGCCCTGCACGTAATCCTCCGCATCGCCCGGCGTGGCGCCGCAGCGGCGGCTCCACGCATACAGCGGGAACCAATACGCCGCGCACAGCTCCTCCAGCGCCCGCTTCGCCCGTTCATCCTGCCCCTGCGACTGGAGCACGAGGCTCCAGCGGGTCGGTTTGAAGGCGGCGGGGGCGGTTTGAGACATTGGCGGGAAATTTTTCTGTGGCAGACTGTAACCGCTTCCGAGCTTTGACCAAGAAACAGGAGCCATGCCCCCACTTTTCTCCAAGACACTCCTCTTTCTGACCCTTGCCGCAGGAGCACTCGCGCAGCCGGTGACGACGACCGGTTTCAACAACGCCTTCCGCCCGGAGGCACCGGGGACGCTGCTTTCACATCCGGTGACGAACGGCTCGGAACCCATCGGGCGCACGACTTCGATCAATTATCTCAACGGCTGGGTCATCGTGGGCGCGGAGCAGCCGGGGTCGCGGGACGGCTCGGACTGGCTGATGCGCGTGTATGACATCGCCGATCCGGCGAACCCGGTGCGGCGTTTCCCCTCGGACTTCGGGTTGGCGTATGAGGGGGATTTCTGGCACTTCGGCAATGTGGGCGTGCATGCGCATGGCACGATGCAGTGGGGCTCCCTGCTGCTGCCGCAGGTGATGCGGGTGCAGGGCTTTGGGGGTGTCGTGGAGCGCGGCGGCACGAATGGCATCCCGCAGCTCAGCCAGGTGCCCATCGGCTATGACCGCGGCAGCATGGCAGGACCGTGGGAGGTGAACGCGCTGTGGTACAATTCACCGGACGCGAACATCGACATCCGCCAGGCCTACCTGGGAGGCTCCGGGCTGGTGGCCTTCAACACGGTGGCCAGCCTGGATCATGTGGGCCAGTTTGGCGGCGGCGACTGGCATCCGATGCTGTTTGGAGATCTGCTGATCATGGCACGCAGCGGTGTGGCGGGACACGATGGCGTGGTGGTGTATCGCCTGGAGTATCACAACTTCGACGATCCGGTGCGCGCGAACCGCTCCATCACGCCGCACTTTGTCGGCTCGCTGGACGGTGGCTTTCAAGGTTACTGGCCGAACCTCTTCAGCGATGGCACGGGACTTTACGTGATCGGCTCGACGACGGACATCCTCATCGGCGCTGACATCACGCAGGCGGCGCATCCGGCGGGCGACGGCTCCGTGCGCGTGGCCGCCAGCCTGACGGTGCCGGCCTTCACCAATGCGTCCTACCCGGTGTATCAGGACAACTTCGGCTTCATCCACAACCGCAAGATCGACATGACACGCTTCCTGGCGGGCGATGCGAATCCGATCGTGCTGACCTTGAACGAAGTGAATCCGCCGCGTCCGCCTGGAGCGCCCGCGCTGCCAGGCGGGGCCATTGTGGGCGTGAACACCTCGCAGATGTCGCTGCCGCTGGGCAATCTGTGGCTTACGGGCGGGTATCCGATCCCGGGCACGAATCAAGGCCTGGGCGTGTGGGTGCATCAGCAGGAGCCGGATTCCGCACCGCCACAGGTGAGCTACCACATCCCGCAGGCGAACCGTGTGAACTATCCGCGCCATGCGCCGCTGAGCTTCCTGCTGCATGAGCACTCGCGCGCGGGCGGTCCGCGCAATGGGATCGACTTCACCGTGCGTCCCGTCGGGGAAGGGGATGTGCTGGGAGCTTTCGTGCCCGGCTTTCTCATCCACGATTTCGCGGGTGTGCTCACGTTCACGCCGGATGCCGGGCTGGCGGCGGACACGACCTATCAGGTGGATTTCCTGAGCAATCCGGCGCTGGAGGTTGGCTTTCGCGACGCGGCGGGGAACTACATCGAGCCGTATTCCTTCCGCTTTGCCACGGGCGGCGGGATCAATGCCGCCGCACCGCCGGTGTTGAGCAGTGTGACGGCGGATGTGTATCAACCCGCGCCCGGCCAGCAGGTGACGGTGACCGTGGCCGCCACGGGTGATCCGCTGCTGGAATACCGCTTCAACTTTGACGGCACCTGGTCGGACTGGGACACGGACAACTTCGCCAGCCACACCTACACGAGCGCAGGCCGCCCGCGTGTGCTGGTGCAGGTGCGGGACGGTCATGGCAGCATCGTCAACGGGTCGCTGCGTTTTCTGGTCATCACATCGCCGCCTGCATCCCCGCGCCCGACGCAAAGCAGCACGCTGGCCGTGGGCGATGACGCGGGCACTCGACGCGTGTGGAGCGTGAATCCAGACGCGAACACTGTAACGGTGATCAACGCGACCACCGGGGCGAAAGAGGGCGAACATGCCGTCGGTGCCGACCCGCGCGGCATCGCACGCGATGTGAACGGCCGCTACTGGGTGACCTGCCACGACAGCGATGAAATCCGCGTGCTGAACGTCGATGGCAGCGCTCACGCGACGATTCCGCTGGCCTATGGCTCCGCGCCGCATGGCATCGCCCCTTCGCCGGATGGGACGCTGCTTTATGTCACGCTGTTCGGCTCCGGGCAGGTGCATCGCTACTCGGCGGCGGCTCCTTTGAACGCGCCGCTGACGGTGACGGGGCTGGACACGCCGCGTGCCATCGCCATCAGCGCGGACGGCACGCGTGTGCTGGTCACGCGTTTCATTTCGCCGGAGCTGCATGCGGAGGTGCGGGAGTTCAATGCCACGCTGGCGGCGGTGCGCACCATCACGCTCAGCTCGGCGAACACGCTGGATGGTGGCGACCGCGCTTCGGGTGTGCCGAATTACCTCGCAGGCATCGCCATCTCGCCGGACGGCACGCGGGCGGCCATCGTTAGCAAGCAGGACAACACTTTGCGCGGCACCTTCTTCGGTGTGGGCAATCTCACGCACGAGACGACGGTGCGCGCGGTCATTTCGTTCCTCGATTTGAACAGCAACGCCGAGATCCCTCACTCGCGCCGTGATTTTGACAACAGCGACAGCCCCAGCGCGGTGACTTACACGCCGCTGGGCGACATGCTGCTCATCGCGCATCAGGGCAACAACCGCGTCGTGGGCGTTGATGCGCTGAACCTCGCGCCGCTGACGGAGCAGATCGTCGCTGGCTCCATGATCACGCAGCCGGCGGTCATCGCGCTGGAGATCGGCGCCGGGCTGGCACCGCAGGGCGTTTTGATCGATGGCGTGTCGAACCGACTCTTCACCCAGGACTTCATGGGCCGCAGCGTGACCGTGAGGAATGCAGCGCCGCTGCTGCTGCAGAATCAAACTTCGCTGCCACTCGTCGCCACCACGTCAGCGGTGCTCACCGAACTGCTCAGCGAACCGGTTTTGACCGGGAAGCGCATCTTCTACAACGCCGCCGATCCGCGCATGAGCGCGGACAGCTACATCTCCTGCGCGACGTGTCACATCGACGGCAGCCACGACGGACGCGTGTGGGACTTCACCGGACGCGGCGAAGGTTTGCGCCGCACGACGGATCTGCGCGGTCGCAGCGGCCTGGGCCACGGCGCGGTGCACTGGAGCGGGAATTTTGACGAGATTCAGGACTTCGAGCACGACATCCGCGGTCCCTTCGGCGGCACGGGCTTTTTAAATCTCACGCCACAGCAGTTCGCCGGGCGGCATCCATCACCCGCGAGCGGAAAAACCGGCCTCAGCGCCGATCTCGATGCTCTGGCGGCCTATGTGTCCTCTTTGACGCCGGAGCACACGCCGCGCAGTCCGAACCGAAATGCGAACGGCACGCTCACAGCGGCTGCCGTGGCCGGGCAGGCCGTTTTTGCCGCGCAAAACTGCGCGTCATGCCACAGCGGCGCGGGTTTCACCAACAGCACGCTCACCAATGTCGGCACGCAGTCGGCGCTCAGCGGTTCGCGGCTCGGGCAGACGCTCACCGGCATCGACACGCCGACTCTGCACGGCCTGCATGCCACGCGTGCGTATCTGCATCACGGCCAGGCGGCCACCTTGGGCGATGTGTTCGCCTACGCGGGCGGTGTGTGGCTTCCAGGCGCATCGGGCGAGTTTTTTGGCGGCGGCACCGGCCCGATCAATGATGATCCCGCGCAAGGCGGCGGCGGATTCAATCGCGGTTACTTCAACGGCTCCGCGGCCTTCCTCGGCGGCACTGACGGCGCATCCGGCGTGCGTTTCGCGAATGTGGATGGCGGCACGGGCGGCATGGCGCGGATCGCGCTGCGTCATGTGCGGCAATACGGCGGCGGCACCGCGCACGTGAGCATCAATGGGGCGCAGCAGACGGTCATGGTGGAGCGGCAGTTCCCGGACAACGCGTGGCAGATCAGCGGCTGGCGCTGGCTGGTGATCGAGGCGCCGCTGAACGCGGGAACGGGAAACACGATCGAAGTGCTTCGCGGCAACGGCGATCTGATCTTGAACGGCCTTCTCGTCGCGAATGCCTCGCAGCTTGCCATCGCGCAGCCGCATCGCCTGGTGCAAAACCTCGCGAGCGGTGACCGCGACGATCTGCTGGCCTACGTGCGGCAGATCGACGGGCGTGACGCCGCAGGCCTGGCTTTGCCGCCGCCGGGCGCGCCTTCACCGCAGGTGCCGGGCATTGTCAGCGAGCCTGCGGACATCACGCTGGCCGCGGGGAACGCGCTGCACCTTGTCGTGGCCGTGAGCGGCACGGGACCGTTTGATTTTGTCTGGCGGCGCGGGGTGACAGTGGTCGGCACGAACAGCCCGGAACTGAACATCGCAAGTGTGACGCCCGCGGATGCCGGGAGCTACACCGTGGAGGTGACCAACACGCAGGGAAGCATCACCACGACGCCGGCGCAGGTCACGGTGAACGAAACGCTCAGCGTGGTCACGACCTCGCTGCCTCTGGCAACGGCGGGCGTGGCTTACAACACCGCTTTGCAGGCTGCCGGCGGCGTCGGCACGCGCACCTGGAGTGTCACGGCGGGCGTTCTGCCTCTGGGCATCAGCCTCAGCAGCGGCGGGGTGCTCAGCGGCACCGTGAACTCGCCTGCGCGCGCCATTTTCACCGTGCAGGTGAGTGACAGCTCCGGCAGCGCCACGAGCGATGTGCAGCTCGATGTGCAGCCTGTGGGCGGTTTTGTGAACGATCCTGATCTGGTGCTGCACTACACCTTCGATGAAGGCGGCGGCACGCAGGTCTGGGACAGCGCCGCCGGCGGCAACAACCACGCGACCACGGTGAACAACGCGCACTGGGTGCCGGGCGGGCGCTTTGGCGGCGCTTACGGCCCCGCAGCCGCCGACGCGGGCCTCAACAACTTCCTGCCCGCGAACCAGGCCGACCTCGACTTCGATCCGCGAGGCGATGAGTACACCATCTCAAGCTGGGTGCGCACCACGGCCGTGAGCTCCTACCACATCATCGTCGGCAAGGACGGCGGCGATCCCTACCGCGTGCAGCTCCGCCTGTGGACCGTGAATCCACCGAACCTGCTGCAAGGCATCCACGGCAACCAATACGGCGGCACGTTGAACGGAGCACCACCGGTGAACGACGGCCAGTGGCATCTGGTGACGCTGGTGAACTACAACGACGCGGGCACCTGGCGCACGCGGCTTTACTTCGACGACGGCACGCAGTTCACCCAGTCCGACACGGGAGCCGGCGGCACCGTGCCCGCGCCCCTGCGCATCGGCGGCATGAGCGCCGGGTGGAACGGGTGGGCCGGCCAGCTCGATGACTTCCGCATCTACCGCCGTGCTTTGTCGCAAGGCGAAGTGGCGCAGCTTTACGCGCCGCCCGTCGGTCCCACGGTGAACATCGCGCTGGCACCCGGACAGCAGGCCAACGGGGCGCGGCCTTATGCGGAGTTCGATGTGGCCTTCTCCGAGCCGGTCGCGGGTCTCGCAGCCGATGATTTCACGCACAACGGCACGCATGCGGCGCTTTTCACGCTCGTGGAAGGCACGCAGTATCGGCTGCGCATCGCCGGATACGCGGCAGGTGTCGTTTCCGCGCAACTCCCCGCCGCCAGCGTCACTGCCGTGAGCGATGGTGAGCCGAACAACGCGTCCAACCTCGCCGCCATCACCTATGCGCCGCCGGTGGATGACGATCTCGCGCCGCTGTCCGATGAATTTGAAGACGCGGCCACGCTCGCGGACTGGCAGCGCAATTACATCGTCGAAGGCTGGACTGGCGCGGACAAGCTGGAGGTGTGGGACATCGACACCAGTCGCAGCGGCCACATGCGGCTCGTGCCGTATGCCAGCAGTTGGTACCAGCCTTACACCGGCGCGTATGCCTTCAAGCAGGTGACCGGCGACTTCGTGGCGACGATGCGCATGCACGCCGCGCGTCGTGGCGGCCTGCCTGGAAGACCTGCGGCGCTCTACAGCCTCGGCGGCATCATGGTGCGCACGCCGCGTGGTTTCACCCATGCCGCGCCGAATCCCGATCCGGGCTCCGGCGTGGTGCTGCCCTGGCCGCCCAGCGGCTACACCACGCCATGGACACCGAATTCGGAGAACTACATCTTCCTCTCCTACGGCTACGCCGACGCGGCCGCGTGGGGCAACGTGCCCAACACGTGGTACAACGAGGTGAAGACCACGATCAACGGCGTCTCCACGCTCTATGCGACGCAGGCCGGCATCCCGGCGGACACGGACCTCGTCACGCTCCAGGTGGTGCGCTCCGGCAATGTCTTCGTCGTCCTGCGCCGCCATGGCGAGGGCGGCCAGTGGATCATCGAGAACCGCTTCACGCGCAACGACATGCCCGCCACGCTCCAGGTCGGCATCACCACCTACACGGACTGGCCCACCGCGTCAGCGCAGGATCCGTTTCATCACAACCGCACCGTGAACATCGGTGGGAATCCCGATCTCGTCGCCGATGCCGATTATCTCCGCCTCCGCAGACCCGTTGCCGCCATCACGCCGGCCGCGCTGCAAGGCCTGCCCGTCACCGGCCAGGGCGGAGCGCCGGTCATGCTCGCCGGCACCGCCTTGGCAACGCAACTGGGTGACAGTGTGAACGCGGCGCATCAGCCGGGTGAAACGTTCGACGACTGGCTCGCTGCCCATTTGACGCCTTCGCAGTTGGTGAGCCCCACGCTCACGCTTCCAGGCGGAGACGCCAACGGCGACGGCTTGCCGAATCTCGTCGAGTTCGCCCTCGGCGGCGGGCTGCTGGCGCCCCTCACGCTGCAACTGTCCGGAGACACCGCGGAACTCACCTTCACCCGCAACAGCGCCGCCCGTGGCATCACGCTCATCGTTGAAAGCACGACCGACTTCATCACCTGGACGCCTCTGGCCACTTCCGTGGATGGAAACCCGCCCACGGGCCCCGCCACCATCATCGAGGGCTCCGGTGCCGTCCGCACCGTCACCGTTCAGCACTCCGCAGCTCCTGGGCGCGGCTTTTACCGTCTGCGTGCGGTGATGCCATAGGCCGGCAGTTTTTTACAGACTGTCATCCTGCCGTCAGGTAGCCTCCGGCACTTTCGCGGCATGAAATCGCTGTTTTGCCTGCTTCTGACCACCTGCGCCGTGCTCGCACAGCCGTCGAACATCCTCGTCATCATCGCGGATGACCTTGGCGCGGACAGTTTTCCTCTCACGGCCACGGGCGGAACGCAGGCACCGATGCCGAACCTCACCGCGCTGAAAAACAGCGGCGTGCTGTTCACAAACGCGCATGCGCAGCCCACCTGCTCGCCCACGCGGGCCACGATGCTCACCGGGCGGCATCCGTTTCGCACGGGAATCGGGGCGCAACTCACCGGCGCCACGAGTCCGCAGCTATCAACGAGCGAGTTCACGCTGCCGGAGGCCTTTGCGGCGAATCCGGGCCTCGGCTACTCGCTGGCGATGTTTGGCAAATGGCACCTGAACTCCGGCGCGGGCACGAATGACACGCCGCGCACCGTCGGCGGCTGGCCGCACTTTGCGGGCACGATCATCGGGGCGCTGCCGGATTACTCGGCATGGACGAAGATCACCAACAACGTCAGCGCAGCCACCACGACCTATGCGACGACGGACACGGCGAATGACGTGATCGCCTTCATCCAGGCGCAGCCTTCCGGAACGCCGTGGTTCGCCTGGGCGGCCTTCAACGCGCCGCATGCGCCTCTGCATGTGCCGCCGGCGAATTTGCACAGCTATGGCACGCCAGCGACGAACCGCGGCATGTATGAGGCCATGTGCGAAGCCTTCGACACCGAGGTCGGCCGCATTTTGGCCGTGGTGAACCTCACGGACACGCATGTCATCTTCATCGGTGACAACGGCACGCCTTCCAACGTCATCCAGGCGCCCTACAACGCCGCGCACTCAAAGGAAACGATCTACCAGGGCGGCACGCGGGTGCCGCTGATCATCGCCGGGCCGTCGGTGGTCAGCCCGAACCGCGACAGCAGCGTGCCGGTGCATGCGGTGGACCTTTACAGCACCATTCTGGAGCTCGCGGGCATCAGCGTGGCCGCGACACAGCCTGCGACGAATGCGCTCGATTCACGCAGCCTGACGCCCATTTTGCAAAACAGCAGCGAAAGCAGGCGCATGGTGATGAGCCAGATGTTCAGCGCCGAGCTCGCCACGAGCGTGAGCGGTCGCGTGATCACGGATGCGGCGGGTTACACGCTCCTGCAGTTCGATGACGGCCACGAGGAGCTGTTTCATGTCCCCACGGATGCCAATCAAGGCACCAACCTGCTCGGCACGAACGTCACGAACGCGCAGCAGACCGCCTACGCGGCACTGAAGCTGCAATCGGCGTCCTATTCCGCCAGCGGTGCGTTGGATGAGCCGCTCATCAGCTCCTGGCAGACCGCGAACAGCGGCCAGTATGCGCGCATTTTTCCCACGCTGGCCGATTTGAACTCCAACACGACCGCCACCACGTGGACACGCGGCCAGGGCACGCAGGCCACGCCGGCCTACTCAGACGTGCATCAGGTCGATTACAGCACGAGCTGGGTTTACGTGCACAGCACCGGCCTCGCGAGTCACATCATGGGTCCGTGGTATCTGAATGCGGCGAAGACGAACCTGTTCCCGAATTATCCGGCGAATCAGGCCGTGAAGTGGCGATTTCCGCGCACGCCGGTCATTCCCACGACGAAGGTGAACACCGGTCTCGGTGCCACGGGCCGCATGGTGAACGGCGTGAGCTTGTTTGACTGCCGCGATGCCTTTTCCTACTCCACCGCGAACGCGGCGGACGCCACGCCGGGCGGCAGCTTCACCGGTGACGGCATCTGGAACCGCGACGCTTACCACAATGAGAGCGTGACCTTTGATCCGGCCTATGCGCATCAAGCGGGGAGCAATTATCACTACCACGCGCAGCCCATCGCGCTGCGCTATCAACTCGGTGATCATGTGGACTTCAATCCCACGACGAATTTGTACACCGAAAACACCGCGCCGGTGACGAAGCACTCACCCATCGTCGCGTGGGCACAGGACGGGCTGCCAGTTTACGGGCCGTATGGCTACTCCACGGCGATGGACGCGGGCAGCGGCGTGCGGCGCATGATCAGCGGCTTTGCCCTGCGTGATGGCAGCAATGGCACGGCGGCCATCACCGTCCGGCAGGTTTTGCCTGCCTGGGCCGCTCGTGTGCAGAATCGCACTGCCGCGCTGGCTGCCAATCAATACGGCCCCGCGGTCGGTGCGAACTTTCTGCTCGGTCATTACATCGAGGACTATGAGTATCTCGGCGATCTCGGGCAGACCCTGGGCACGCACTTTGATCTCAATGAGCAGAACGTCCGGTTCTGCGTCACGCCGGAGTTTCCCGGCGGCACCTGGGCCTACTTCACGCCGATCCAGGCCGATGGCACGCCAGTGTTCCCTTACACCACAGGCCGCCAGTTCTACGGCGATCCCATCGGAGGCGCGGTGACGACGATCAGCGAGCCCGTGAGCACCGCCGTCCTCGCAGGACCGCTGAAACCCGACCAGGATCACACGCTCGGCATCAACTCGGGCAACGTCACCCTCACCTGGAGTGGTGTGGAAGGCGGAATCTACCAAATCCAGGCCAGCCCGGATCTCACCACGTGGACCGCTTTGACGCCGAACGTCACGGCCAGCGGGGCTGACCTTGTCAGCGCCACCGAAACCGCTGCCGCGACCGCCAATCCGCGCCGGTTTTACCAAACCACGCGCACCGCACTCGCCACGTATGACCGGAATGGCATCGCCGGCACCTATTTCACCAGCACCGCGCCCGTCGGCGGCGGTGACAACACCGTGACGCCCGGCGCTGGCGGCCGCGGCACCACGGTAGCAGTTGTCATCCAACTGCCCACGCCGCTCCCGCCTGCGAATGTCGGCGTGAGCAGCATCACCTTCGGCAGCGGCACGGGAGTGACCGTCAACAGCATCGTGCGCTACAGCCAGACGCTCATCACCGCGAACTTCGTCATCGCCGCCGGTGCCACGACTGGAGCCCGCAACGTCATCGTCACCTACAATGGCGGCGTCACGCGCACGATCACGAATGGTTTCACGGTGAATTGATCTCCCGTCATCCTCACGAAAGGTTCGTTCGGGATCATGATCGCGATGAAAGCGCTCTTCCTCCTCGCCATCGCCTCCGCGTTGTCCGCGCAGACAGCGGACACGATCTACCACAACGCCAGAATCGTCACCGTGGACGCTGGATTCCGCATCGTCAGCGGTCTCGCGGTGAAAGGGGACCGCATTCTCGCGGCGGATGACATCGCGAAGCTCAAACCGCTCGCCGGACCGCAGACGAAGCTCGTCGATCTGAAAGGCCGCACAGTCATTCCCGGCCTCATCGACAATCATCTGCACTTCCTCCGCGATGCGATGCGCTGGAAGCAGCAGACGCGCATCGACGGCATCACCAGCCGTGCCAAAGCGCTCGAAGTCATCGCTGCGAAGGCCAAAGCCTCGCCGGAGGGCCAGTGGGTCTTTGTGCTCGGTGGCTGGAGTGAAGATCAATTCGCCGATCAGCCCGGTGGATTCACGAAAAGCGAGCTGGATGCCGCCGCGCCGAAAAATCCCGTCTTGATCCAAAAGAGCTACATGGCCGCCTACACGAACACTTTGGCTGATTCGGCTCTTGGAAGCCCGGGAGGCCAAAACAGTGGCTTCAAAGGCAAAGGGAAGGGCGGCATTAAAAAGGGCGGAGGCGGCGGAGGCGATTCCGGTGCTCGCGGCATCATCAACAGCGCTCTCGACCGCTTTTTGCCCGAGCCTTCTGAAAACGAAGCGCTGCAAAACATCCGCGACTTCAGCGCTGTGCTCAATGGCATGGGTTTGACCACGGTCTATGATGTCGGACGCGATACCGACGGCCCCATTGAGCTCTGCGGCAAGCTCGCCGCACAAAATCAGGCCACGCTGCGTGTCTTTCACACGCTCCGCTACAGCGCGAATGATCCCGCGCAGGCGGATGAGGCCGTTTCACTCATCCAACGCTCGAAGCCGCTGCAAAACGACGCGTGGAGCGGCCTCGTCGGCATCGGCGAGCACACCTACGGCCCCATTCACGACAGCACCATGCGCCTCACACGCTACAGCGCCGAGGCCCTCGCGCCGTTTGAAAAAATCGCCGCTGCGGCAGCCGCTGGTGGCTGGCACATTCATGATCACGCCATGCAGGACAGCACCATCACCGCCTACATGGATGTTTTCGAACGCGTGGCCGCCAAAGGCAGCGTGGCACGTTGGACGCTCGCGCATTGTGACACCATCAAGCCCGCCAGCATCGCCCGCGCGAAGCAGCTCGGCCTCACGCTCGCCATTCACAACAAAACCGCCAAGCCCGCTGGCCGCGATGGCGACTCACCGCCGCTCAAAGCCATCCAAGACAGCGGCATCGTGTGGGGCCTCGGCAGCGATGGCGGCGTCGTGGCACCCATCAATCCCTTCACCACGCTCTGGTGGGCCGTCTCCGGCAAAATCTTCCCGGATCGCGTCGCCATCCAGCAACCCGTGACGCGCGAGCAGGCCCTCATCGCCCACACGCGATCCAATGCGCATCTGCTCTTCAAAGAAAAAGACCTCGGCAGCCTCGAACCCGGCAAGCTGGCGGACTTCCTCGTCCTCGACCGCGACTACCTCACTGTGAACGCCGACGAGATCAAAGACATCCGGCCCGCCATGACCGTTGTGGGTGGGAAGGTGGTTTTCGGGACTCCGTGAGCCTATTGGAGGCCGTGGTCCTCTGGATTCAGATGGTGCGCGGCTGTTGGCCGGACGCAGAGGACGAAAGTATTTTCACTTTTTATGTCCTCGCCGGGGCTGCGTGTTCGTCGATGATGTGACCGGTGGCCCCTTGGCTCCGAAATCACACATCCCTCACTCCAATGATCAAACACGCGCTCCTCCTTGCCCTCGCCGCCTGTGCGGCGCTCACCTCGTGCCAGACAGGCCAAGACAAACACGCAGCCTGCGCCGACATGCCGCCCTACAAGGGCTCCGCAGCCTTTGAGCGCATGAAATCGCTCGTCGGCAAGTGGTCGGGCGAATCGCCCGAGATGGGCACGATGAACACCGAGTTCCGGCTCATCGCGGGTGACTCGGTGATTCAGGAGACTTTTGCCGGAGGCACGCCGATGGAGATGCTGAGCGTGTATCACGATGTGAACGGCAAGCTCACCATGACGCACTACTGCATGCTGCGAAACCAGCCGCGCATGAAGCTGGTGAAGCAGACCGCCAACTCGCTCACCTTTGATCTCGCGCCGACGCCCGGTCTGAACACGGCCAAAGACATGCACATGCACGGTGCCACCTACACCTTCCTCGACGCGAACCACTTCAAGCTCGAAGGCGTCTCCTGGAAAGACGGCAAAAGCGCCCCCTGCGGCCCGCCGGTGATCTTCACGCGGAAGTAATTCGCCGCGGAGGTTGGAGTGCAGGCTTTAGCCGAGCTCTTCGACCTTTCGAATCATCCCAAACCATCGGCTAAAGCCTGGACTCCAACTCACCAACCACATCACCACCGTGTTCAAGAAGATCCTCATCATCCTCGCCGTGCTCGTCGGCGGCTTCATCGCCGCAGCGTTGCTGAAATCGCCCGATTTCCGAGTGGAGCGCAGCATCACCGTCACCGCGCCACCGGAGGCGGTGTTCGTGTGGTTCAACAGCCACAAGAAGTTCAACGAGTTCAATCCCTGGCTGAAAATGGACCCGGGCGCGAAGGTCGAATACCTCGGGCCGGAAACGGGTATCGGTGCGGCTTCAACTTGGGAGGGCGGCAAGACCGGCAAGGGCAAGGCCACCATCACCGAGAGCAAACCGAACGAGCTCATCCGTCTGCGCATGGACTGGCTGGAGCCGATGGAGGGCGTCAGCACCGTCGATTACCTCTTCAAATCGGACGATGGCAAAACGACCGTCACCTGGGCCATGTATGGCAGGAACGAAGGCCTGCTGGCCAGGATGATCAGCCTCGTGATGGACTGCGAGTCCATGTGCGGCCCGGAGTTTGAAAAGGGACTCGCCGACATGGCGACGCTCGTCACTGCGCCGAAGTGAAGCCATGAAAAGGACATCTGACACGCCTTCCGCCACCGCAGGCGCAAAGCACCGCATCTTCTCCACGAGCTTCGCGAGCGTGTATCCGCTTTATGTCGCGAAGGCGGAGAGAAAAGGGCGGACGAAGGCGGAGGTGGACACCATCATTGGCTGGCTCACCGGCTACAGCCAGCAGGAGCTTGAAGCCGTGCTGGCCGCGCAGAGCGACTTCGAGACCTTCCTTGTCAAAGCCCCGCGGATGAACCCGATGCGCTCTTTGATCACGGGCGTCGTCTGCGGCGTGAGAGTGGAGGACATCGCGGACCCGCTGATGCGTGAGCTGCGCTACCTCGACAAGCTCATTGATGAACTGGCCAAAGGAAGAGCCATGGAAAAAATACTGCGACATCAACCATGAACCCCGAACAAAATCAGTTTCTGCTGCTCTCGCGAGGCAAATGGGACCCGGCATCCGCGAAAGAAGACATCGAGGCCGCCATCGGCCAGTTTTACGCCTGGTATGAGGCGAATCTCGCCAAAGGCGTCTTCAAGCCCGGCTCGCGTCTCACGATGGATGCGGCGCTTGTGACTCGTGATGGCATTCGCACCGATGGACCCTTCGCAGAGGGGAAAGAAGTCATCGGCGGCTACTGGATCATCGTCGCAGAGAGTCTCGCTTCCGCTGCGGCGATTGCTTCGGAGAGTTCCGTCCTGGCGCATGGCATTCGCTATGAAATCCGCCCGCTCGAATCCGAGCGCGGCTCCGCCTACCGCCACACAAACGAAACACCGGAAGAATGAAATACCTCATCTCATTCCCAGCGCCGGCCTTCAATGTGCCTGCCGGGGAAGTGCCAGCGGTCAGCGAAGCGTCGCACGAAGTCATCCGCGAGGCGAAGGCCGCCGGTGTGTATGTTTTCGGCGGAGGATTCAATGCGGACCTCGCTCCGCAGATGGTCGCCGCGGACGGAAGCGTCCGAAACGAAGGCTACCCGCAGACCCGGGAGCTCACCGGAGGCTTTTGTGTGCTGGAACTGCCTTCCCGCGAGTCCGCTGTCGTCTGGGCGGCCAAGCTCGCCCGCGCCTGCCGCTGCTCGCAGGAACTCCGCGAGTTCCATTTCGATCCGGAAAGCTGACAAACACCGACCTCGCTTCCACATCCCCCTGATCACCGGGTCCATGCGTTGGACTCCAGGCTTCAGGCGATCAATGACGTCCCGAATTCTCCCAAACCGCCGGCTGAAGCCGAAACTCCAACTTCCATGAACGAAACCAACCCCCAAACCGCCACTGGCGAACACCTGCTGCTCATCCGTGGCACTCATTGGAACAGCGGCCTCTCGCCCGCCGAGCTGCAGCGCATCATGACGGACTTCTACGGCTGGGTGGAGGGCCTGCAAAGCAAGGGCATCCTCCGTGGCGCCCAGCCGCTGATGGAGGAGGGGAAACTCATCAGTGGTGCGCAAAGCCTCGTCACCGATGGCGTCTTCGCCGAGTCAAAAGAGGCCATCGCGGGCTACTTCCTGCTCAGCGTGGCTTCCACCGACGAAGCCGTGAAGCTCGCCCAAGCCTGCCCCATCCTCGCCCACGGCGCCCAAATCGAAGTGCGCCCCATCGCCAATCTCTGCCGCCCAATGGCGGATGTAAATGCGATGCAATCCTGATCTCCGTCCCGAAACGCCGCACAAGCACCCCCATGAGCCGTCAGATCTTCCTCAACCTGCCTGTCGCCGACCTTTCCAAAGCCAAGGCCTTCTATGAAGCACTCGGCTTCAGCATCAACGCCGGCTACACCGACGACCAAGCCGCCTGCGTGGTGATGGGCGACGGACTGCACGCCATGCTGCACACGCATGAGAGCCTGCGGCGCTTCACCACGAAGGACATCTGCGATCCACGCTCCTCGGTGCAGGTGCTGATGGCCATCCAGGTGGAAAGCCGTGCCAAGGTGGATCGTCTCGCCGCGGCCGCCGTGGCAAACGGGGGTGCCACGCCGCGCCCCAGCCAGGACCACGGTTTCGTCTATTATCACGCCTTTGAGGATCTTGACGGCAACACCTGGGAACCCATGTGGCTGAATCCAGGCGCATCGGCTTGAACTCATGGCTCCACCCCTCACCCAAAGCCCAACATGACATCCAAACGCAATCCCGTCGGCTGGTTCGAGATCTACGTTTCCGACTTGGCCCGTGCCCGCGCCTTTTACGAAACCGTGCTGAACATCCAGATGCAGCCCATGCCCGTGCCCGATCACATGGCGGGCGGCTTTGAGATGCTGAAGTTTCCGTCAGACATGGAAAACCAGGCCCCGGGATGCGGCGGCACACTTTGCAAGATGGAAGGCTTCAGGCCGGGTGCCGGCGGCACGCTCATCTACTTCTCCTGCGAGGATTGCGGCGTCGTGGCCTCCCGCGTCGCAAGCGCTGGCGGGCGGGTTTTCAAGGAGAAGTTCTAGATCGCACCCTACGGCTTCATCGCCATCCTCCTCGACACGGAGGGCAACATGATCGGCCTGCACTCAATGAAGTAGCCATGAAGACACTCCACTTCACCATCAGGATCGAGGCTCCCCGCCAGGTGGTCTGGGACACCATGCTGTCACTGGAAACCTACCGGCAGTGGACCGCCGCCTTCTGTGAAGGCTCCTACTATGAGGGCTCATGGGAGGAGGGCGCGGCCATCCGCTTTCTCGGCCCCAGTGGCGAAGGCATGAGAGCGGTCATCGCGGAGAACGTCCACCTCCAGCGCATCTCCATCCGCCACCTCGACTGCTTCACGAAAGACAAGGAAGAACCGGTCACTGATCCCGCCTTCGAGAACTACACCTTCCGTGATGTCCCAGGCGGCACCGAGCTGCTCGTGGACATGGACAGCCCCGAGCCCTACGAGGCGATGTTTCAGGAAATGTGGCCGCGGGCGCTCCAGCTTCTGAAAGCCCTCTGTGAAAATAGCCAGCCTTCATCATGAACACCCACACCATCACTCTTCATCGCGTGCTCAAGGCGAAGCCTGAGCTCGTTTACAAAGCCTTCCTCGATCCCGACGCTCTTTGTCGCTGGCTGCCGCCGAATGGATACCTGTGCAAAGTATTCCACCTCGACGCCAAAGTCGGCGGCACCTTCAAGATGGCTTTCACGCAGTTCAACAACGGCCACAGCCATTCCTTCGGCGGCGAATACCTCGAACTCGTGCCGAACGAACTGCTCCGCTACACCGACGTCTTCGACGATCCCAATTTGCCCGGCCAGATCGAAGTGACGGTGAAGCTGAAAGCCGTCTCCTGCGGTACCGAGCTCCACATCACACAGGCCGGCGTGCCCGAGGTGATCCCGGCCGAGATGTGCTACCTCGGCTGGCAGGACTCGCTGCTGCATCTCGCCATGCTTGTCGAAGGCGGTCCGCCTGCTGAAGCATGAGCCAGCCCACCGAGCGCAGCCCCAGCCTGGTGGCGGATGATCTCTTCCGCCGCGAAGGGGCGCGACTCGTGGCGTCGCTCGCGGCACATCTCGGCACGCATCGGCTGCAACTCGCCGAGGATGCCGTGCAGGAGGCGCTGGTGCGTGCGCTGCAAACCTGGCCTTATCGCGGCATCCCGGACAATCCCGCCGCGTGGCTCGCCCAGGCCGCAAAAAATCTGGCGCTCGATGCCTTGCGCCGCGAGCAGACCTGGCATCGCAAGGAAGCGCAGATCACCGCCGAGCAGGAGCGCTGGCTCACGCGCGCCGATCCTGCGGACGAGCCTCACCTCGCCGATGACACTTTGCGCATGCTCTTTGTCTGCTTTCATCCGCAGCTCTCCATCGAGGCGCAGCTCGCGCTCGCCCTGCGCACCGTGTGCGGCATGAGCCCTGCGGAGATCGGCGCGGCCTTCCTCACCAGCGAGGCCGCCATCGCCAAACGACTCGTCCGCGCCCGCCAGCTCATCCGCGATCTACGCCTGCCCTTTGCCGTCCCCGATGCCAGCGAGCTGCCGCAGCGGCTCGATGGCGTGCTCGCCGCGCTCTATCTGCTGTTCAACGAAGGCTACAAAGCCTCCTCCGGCGACCGACTCATCCGCGAGGATCTTTGTCACGAAGCCATCCGCCTCACGCGCCTCCTTGCCGAGCATGCGACAACCTCACAACCGTCCACGAAGGCTCTGCTCGCCCTCATGTGTCTCAACGCGGCCCGTTTGCGTGCTCGCGTGAATGTCGCCGGTGAAATCGTGCGTCTGCATCATCAGGATCGCAGCCAGTGGGATGCGCGTCTCATCGAAGAAGGCATCCTCGCCCTCGGCGCGGCCTCGACCGGCGAAATTATCAGCTCGTATCACGTCGAGGCAGGCATCGCCGCCTGCCACTGCCTCGCGCCTGATGAAGCCAGCACCGACTGGACGCGCATCCTGAGCCTTTACGACCAACTCCTGCTCCTCAAGCCAACGCCCATCGTCGCCATGAACCGTAGCGTGGCTCTCGCCCGCGTGCGTGGTCCGCAAGAGGCCTTGAAAGCGCTCGAAAGCATCCCGAACCGCCATTCGCTCGAAGCGCAGCACCTTTACCACGCCATCCGTGCCAGCTTCATCGCCAAGCTCGGCCAACCCGCCGAAGCCCGCGCCGCCTACCAACGCGCCGCCGACCTCGCCCAATGCGATGCCGAGCGCGAGTTCCTCCGAATCCAGGCGTTGGAGTCTAGGCAGTGTTTTAAAACCTCTTGAGCGGCTGCATCCAATCGATGACAGCGGCGAAAGCGAGCAGT
>NZ_JACSRD010000075.1 GCF_014879935.1 Prosthecobacter sp. | reverse complement strand
CCACCTTCTTCCTGCTGCTGCTGTTTGTCGCAGGCCAGGGTCTGCTGACCCAGGGCCCGGCGCTCGCGATCGAACTGATGCTTTTCATCGTCGTCATGTTCGCCTGCGTCGTGCTGCATGAGTTCGGCCACGTGCTGGCGGCCCGCGGCTATGGCATCCGCACGCCTGACATCACGCTGCTGCCCATCGGCGGCATCGCACGGCTGGAGCACATGCCGCGGAAGCCTTCGCAGGAGCTGGTCGTCGCCATTTGCGGCCCGTTGGTCAATGTGATCATCGCCGCAGCCATTTATCTCATCGCAGGCATTCAGGCGGGTTTTGATCCTTCCTACGACTTCGGCAAAACGGGGCACTTCTTCGAGAAGATCATGGTCTGGAATGTCTTCATGGTCGTCTTCAACCTCATTCCGGCCTTTCCGATGGATGGCGGCCGTGTGCTGCGTGCCCTCTGCGCCTTGTTCCTCGATTACGGCAAGGCCACACGGCTGGCAGCGACCATCGGGCAGGCGATCGCCATGATCGTGGTCGTCGCGATGCTGCTGAACCAGGTCGCCTTCCACCCGATGCTGCTGCTGATCTGCTTTTTCATCTTCATGGCCGCAGGACAGGAGGCAGCCGCCGTCACCCAGCAGGAGGCCACGCGTTACTTGCGCGTGCGTGACGCGATGCTGACAGAGTTCCGCACCCTGCCGCCTGACGCCGTGCTCCGGAACGGGGTAGAACTGCTCCTCGCTGGCGTGCAGCAGGACTTTCCAGTGCTGGACATCCACGGCGGCATGCAGGGCATGCTCACGCGCCACGATCTGATCGCAGCACTCGCGGAAAAAGGCCCCGAACAGCCCGTGGTGGGCGTCATGCGCCGCTGTCCGTCCTCCACGCATCCTTTGATGGACCTCCCACAGGCGATGGACGCGCTTTCCAGCAGCGAATGCTCCGCTCTTCCCGTGACCGATCCAACCAGCGGCGAGCTGGTCGGCCTCCTCACCGCGGAAAACATCGGCGAGACGCTCATGGTTCGCGCGGCGCTGATGAAGGCACGCGGCGCGTGATGCAGCGGCTCAATCCGTCCTGGCCGGCAGATTCACCGCCGGCAGCGGCGCGACGATGTTCACCGGCCAGGGCACGAATTTCTCGATGATGCCGGCACCGAGCTCCTTGCCGGTCTCGTAGGCGCGGCGGAACATCTCCAGTTTCGCGTCGATGTTATCGACATGGTGCAATGCGACCGCCTCCGGCGTCTTCGGCAGCACCGGGGAACCAAACTCATGCGTGCCATGATGCGCCGCGATGAGATGCAGCAGATGCAGGCGCACCGTTTCCGACGCAGGCTCCAGCGTGGTCCATTGGGCGGCATCGGCGGCGTCCATCACGTCACGCCAAAGCTTGTTCACCAGCTCCAGGCCCAGCGGGATGTGCCCGAGCATCTCGGCGGTGAGGTTGTAGGGCATGGTGAAGCCGGATTCGGCATACACATTCTCCCACAGCTTGCCGCAATCGTGAAACAGCACGCCTGCGATCATCAAATCGCGGTTCAAGTTCGGATAAACGCCCGCGACTGCCACCGCGCAGCGCATCATCTGCGCCACGTGCTCCACCAGCCCGCCGCGGCGCGCGTGATGGTTTCTGCGCGCGGCTCCCGTGCGCCGGAAACGCTCGCCATGACGCTCCAGAAACACGGAACACAGCTTCAGAAGCCGTGGATCGCGAATCGACCCCACAAACGCCACGATGTCGGCGTAATCCGCCTGCTGCCGCGCGGCCAGATCGGGATCGCCGAGCAGCAAGGTGCCTGCTTCGTCCTCCGACAACGCCCGGAACTGCACCTGGCGCGGCTCCAGGCCGTATTTGCCATCCACCCACTGTCCGGCGATCTGGATGAAGGCGTTCCGGCCGAGCTTAGAGAGCTCGTGAAACTGCGGATTGTTGTCGAACACACGCCACAGCAGCGAATCCGCCGCATCGACGAGTTTGATTTCAAAAAACGGACTTCCTGTGCTTGTCGTCTTCTCCAGCCGTGACTCCACCTGCACATGCAGGCGATAGGGCTGGGGCGATTGATTCGCGACCTGGCGGAGCTGCGTGATCGTGATGAGGTCGAGGTCGTCGGCGAGGGCGTCTTCCATGCTTCCGAGCTTGGCCGCGATTCACGCGAATCGTCAAGGACGAAGCCTCTCAGGCTGCTTCGCCGCCGATGTCACGCCACGGACCTTGTTCGAGCACGATTTCAGGCACCAAGGCACGCCAGTGCGGATCACGGGCGTGGATCATGTTCCGCACTTCCGCGCTGGTGCGGAAGAGGAAGGCCTGGTTCGGCTCCTCCAGCGGCCGGACGCACTTCGTGTCGATCAAGTAGCGCAGCAGATGCTTCTGCTCCGGTGTGACGTGCGCGTCATTGAGACCACGCACCTTTCCCGTCATCGGATCACCCATCGGATACACATACACCCGCACCTGATTCTTGAAGAGACGGCCAAAGGCCTCCAGCAGCCCGCCTTCGAGATCCGTGCACCAGCGTTCGTTGAACAGCTCCTGGAACAGCGGGAGACCCAGCACGATGCCGATGGGGCACTGCGTGTGGCGGGCGAGATAGCTGCTGACACGGTGGAACTCGGGGTAGCGTGAGATGAGCACGTTTTTTCCAAGTGCCTGCAGGACATCAGCACGCGCGAGGAACTCGGTGTCCGGCACCTCGGCACCTCCGGCGAGGAGGTTGTGCATGGTGATTTCGAGGATTTCGACGTTGTCGCGGGCGCCATCACCAAAATCGGCCTGAAACGCCGCCTGACCGCGCTCGATCATGTCGAGATTCAGCTTCGTGATGGGATCAAAGCTGCCGCGCTTGAGGAAGACGGGTTTTTTGTAGAAGACATCAGAAGCCTGCCAGATTTCGCCGTTCGCGCCGAACAACGCGGCGTCGGCCAGGCCGTGACGCACGAGCTGGAGGGCCACGAGACGGTCCTGGAACTGGGAGGCGGCGAAGACAGGCCCGCTGAAGTCGATCATGTCGATCTCGACCCGCTTCCGGGTGAGATCATCCAGCAGGCTTTGCAGAAAGGTGGGCAGATCCTCGCGCAGATGAAACGCGGCATAGAGCAGATTGACCCCCAGTTTGCCCAGCGCGTCCGACTGGCGGGCATTTGAATCATCCAGCAGACGAACGTGAAGCTGGATGTCGTTGCTGGGGCCGCAGGGCTCGGTTTGAAAACGCAGGCCGAGCCAGCCGTGGCATTCCTCCTTCGTGTCGCGATAGGATTTGGCGCGAACCGTGTCGGCGAGCGTGAAGAAGGTCGTGGTGGTGCCACGTTTCGCGTTCAGGCGCTGGATGAGCATTGGATACTCGTGGTCGAGCATCGAGCACATGCGCTGGCGTGAGACATAGCGCGTCGCCTTGCCATAGATCTCGTCACTGATGATCATGTCATAGGCGGACATGGTCTTGGCGACCGTTCCGGACGCACCACCCGCACGGAAGAACCAGTTGGCGATCTCCTGTCCCGCGCCGATTTCCGCAAAGGTGCCGTAGATGGTGTGCGCGAGATTGATCTTGAGCGCTTTCTCAAGCGTCCCAGGGCGTTCGATGGCGGAATTCATGCGGGTAAATCATCATGCGCATGCCTGAGGGCGATGCACGAGGCATTTGAAGGCACTTCCGGCACCCTCGGCATCCAGAAGCTGCGGTGGAGCGCCGTGCGGCCGGAGGAGGTCGGCGAGTGTGTGGCAGGTGATCTGCGTGGCACCGAACTCACGCAGCCACGCGGCGTAGTCGGTGAAATTGATGTCGGCAGTGATGTCCTGGCGGCCGGGGTTGGCATAGATGTCGGCTCCGGTGAGCCGTTGATGCAGCAGATAAGCACGCAGCGTGCCGTGCGGCCGCCGATGGTAGAGCTGCGGAAATTCATCGCCGTAGTCGATGCTGAGCATCGCGCCGCCTTTCCACTGCGGTGTCCAGTTTCGCAGCCAGTCGCGGATGCTGGGATGCATCTCGCAGCGCTGGCCGTCTTTGAAGGCCGTGTGACGGAGAACGCTGTAGTGCGCCGCGTCGATCTCGTGCGGGTGGAGTGACTCCGGAACCCAGACCTCGAACCAGCGTTGCTCAGCGGCACTCCACTGCACCAGCGTGGCGGGAAAGGCATCAAGCAGTTCGTTGTGATAGATGAACGCGTGACCCTGAGCCTGGGCGAGCGCGGATTCGATGTCCGTGTGCCAGTGAACCTGGCTGCCGAGGCGCTTTTGCTGCTGCTCACGCAGCACGGGAGAAGTCTCGACGATATGAAATGTGAACCGACGCCGCGTCCACCAGCCGAGAGCCTTCCGCACGCTGTGCATGAGCGATCCATCACCGGCACCGATCTCAATCACATGACGCAAACGTGGCTGGATGCGCGATTCCGCTTTGATCCACGCAGCAATCGCCGCCCCGAGACTCGGTGATAGCGTGGCAGATGTGGAGAAATCCCCGCGTGCGCCCACCGTCTGGATGTGACGCGTGTAGTAGCCGCGTTCCGGATCGAACAGCGCGCGGGCCATGAAACTGGAGAAGGGCTCAGACACTTGAGGGACCCAATGGCGGTTTGACCTCCACCAGCATATCTGGCTTGAAGGCAGGATTCGGCTTGTCCGGGTAGGCTCTTGGATTCGAAAGCACCCGGGTTTCACCGATCTGGAAGTCGTTCGAATGATGAATGTGGCCGTGAACCCAAAGCTGGGGCTGGTGCTGCACGATCAGGGACTCCAGATCCGACGCATAAGCGCAACTGATCTCTTCCGAGCGGCGATGATCCGGCAGCGAGCGCAAAGACGGCGCATGATGTGTGATGATGACGGACGAGCGCGAGTCACCCGCCTCCAAAAAAGCTCTCATGGCCTGAACGGACACTAAATGGGCATGGCGTGTGTTGCGCGGCGAAAGGCGCTTGTAGCCAATGGCCGAGTTGCGAATCCGTTTGTAGTCGTTCATGACGGCCTCTGCCGCCACGCAGCCGAGTTCCCAGTCGCCCATGAGCGCCATGTCTGTCCAGAGTGTACAGCCAAAGAAGCGAATGTGGCCGATCGTCACCGCTTCATTCTCCAAAAAGTGGACGTTTGTGCCGCGGGCCATGTCGCGGAGCTTGTCGAGCAGCGAAGGATAGTTCTCTCCGTAGTATTCGTGGTTCCCGCTGATGTAAATGACTGGCACGTCGGTGAAGTTCCGCAGGATCCACTTGAGGATGTGGAGGCGCACGGGGAGGAAGAAGCAGTCCTGCTTACACGGCCCAATTCTCACAGGCCAGCCCTCGGACGCGGCGGAACTCCTTCGTGTTGTTTGTCACCAGCACGGCGGAGAGAGCCAGGGCATGCGCGGCGATCAAGAGGTCATTCGGGCCGATGCTCCGCCCCTTGGACTCCAGGGCGCTTCGCACCACTCCATATTGACGGGGCGCGTCCGTGGCCTTGTAGTCAAAGCGCGCAAAAGGAGACAATACGCGCTGCATGCGTGCTCGTTCGGCGGTAGGGTCATCCGCGCCGCAGGCACCATATTCCAGTTCGGAGATGGTGATGGCGGAAAGCGCGATCACATCTCCCGTCATCGCCTGTCTTCTACACGCACCGAGGATTCGCAGCCCCGTCTCGCGGCGTTCACGCTGCTTTTCCGACTTTGGGGCGGTGATGCTGGCGCCCCGCATCATCAGGATGACGGTATCGGTGTCGAGCAGATACATCATGCCTCATCACGCCAGGCGCGTTTTTCGAGTTTGAGTCCCTTGTTGCGACCTTCCATGACCTGAAAGAACGAGTCCGAAAGCTCCCCGCAAGCCTCCTCACAGGCATCCCACGGATCGCGCTCCGTGATGAGGATGCCCTCTGGCACCTTCTTTAAAGTGACGACGCCACCAGAGACTCGAAAGTCCTTCGGCAGCCGGATGGCCTGACTGCGACCGTTCATGAATACCTTGGCTCGTGCGCTCATGGCTTGGTATATACCTTCTGGTAGCGCCAAAGGCGAAGGAAAATTGCGTTTCAAAACCGGACACTCTTGATAGAGGTTGTTGAGGATGTGAAGGCGAATGAGGTGCGCTTTACGCGCTTCGATCCGTGTTTCGCCAATCTTGCGGACAAATTGACGCGAGGTCGCGCAATGTTAACCTCAGCCTTTATGAAAGCACCCAGCGAGTCACCTCCCGATAACGATGCGAACAGCGAAGCGTGGTTTCAGAAAGGTTTGTCGGTGCTCGAAATCAAGAAGCAGGAGCGAGAGTTCGAGGAGCGGCTGAAGAAGGAAATGGCGCATCCGGCGCTGTTTGAACCTGTGTTTTGGATCGGCATCGGGTTGTTGTGCGCGAGTAATTGGTTGGACGTGATCTGGCAGGATGCTTGGTATCGGCTCTTTTGGGTGCTGACAGTAATCGTGCACATCTGCAATGCGCTGGATACGGCCTCCCAAAAGCGCATGAAGGCGATGATCGAGTGGATCGAGCATCAGAAGACCAAGGAGACTCAGAGTAAATAACGAGTGCGCGGCTCATCGAGAGCTTCAAAACAAGCTCTTCACCTCCTCCGCGATGATCTCCAGGCCTTCCTGCACAATGCGTTGCGGCTGCGAGTAGGTGAGGCGCAGGCATTCATGAGGGTGGCGCCACTCCTTGTCGATGCCGTAGGCGAAGTAATGGCCGGGAATGACGAGGACTTTCCGCTCCTTCAGACGTGCATAGAGCTGCTTCGCAGGAATCGGCAGGCCGTTGATCCAGAGCCAAAGGAAGAAGGCGCCCTCCTGCCTGTGCAGCGCCCATGGAACGCGGTCGCCAAGGGCGTTGGAGAGCACGGACTTGGCGAAGTCGGAGCGTTCCCGGTAGAAGGGACGGATGACCTGCGGGCCAAGCTTGATGAGCGTGTCGTCTTTGAGCAGCGGGAGGAGAAGGGCCTGGCCGAGGTTGCCATTCGCGAGGGAAACGATGGCGTTCATGTTCGACAGGGCCTTCACGATGGCCGGATCGGCCACGATCATGGCGGTGCGCACGCCAGGGAGGCCGACCTTGCTCATGCTGATGCTGAAGATCATGCCGGGCTGCCACTTCGGCTGGAAGCCGTTGTGAATGACGCCAGGGAAGGGATGGCCGTAGGCGTTGTCGATGATGAGCGGGATGCCATGCGCAGCGGCCAGCGCTTGGAGGCTGTCGAACTCGTTTTGGGTGAGGACGTTGCCGGTGGGATTGGTCGGGCAGCTCACGCACATCGCGGCGATGTCTGGCGTGATGCGCAGGCGGTCGAAATCGACGTGGTATTTTATCTCGTGCGGCGCGGTTTCGTCGATGCGTGGCAGGCAGGCGATGAACTGGCCTTCGCTGAGTGCCTGATTCGCATAGCCGATGTATTCGGGCAGCAGCGGGAAGAGGATGCGGCGCTTCTTGCCGGCTGTGTCGCCTGCGAGGAGGTTGAAGAGCAGGAAGCAGGCGCTTTGCGAGCTCGGCATCACGGCGATGTTGTCCTGCGTGACGTCCCAACCGCACTCGCGCTGCAGAAACGCGGCAAAGGCTTCGCGGAAGACGGGATTGCCGCCGGGCGGATCGTAATTGAGCAGCGTTTTGTCGATGCTGCCGTCATCGAGCATGGCGTGCATGCGTTCGCGCCAGAGCTTTTGCACCTCGGGAATGGCAGCAGGCTGGCCGCCGCCGAGCATGCGCATGTCTGGATGCGTGGTGAGGGCGGCTCCGCAGTCATCCATGAGCTCCTGGATGCCGCTGGGGCCGGCGAGGCGCTGGCCGAGGTCGGAAAAGATGGGTTGCATCAGCTTTGCACGACGGTCTGCACCCACTGGCGGATGTCAAAGTCCTTGGCGGTCTTTTCGATCTGCCAGCGGCCGTCGGCATTGAGCCGGAAGCTGCCAATCCAACGCTGATGCCACTTTTCGGGCTCGATCATGCTGAGGTGGCGCTTCCCATTCACATCGTAGAGATGATACACCTCGCCGCAGACTGGCTCAAAACCAAACAAGCTCTCGTAGATGAGTTTGTTCCAGTTGAAGGCGTCGATGACCTCCATGTAGCGCTCCTGGATCTCCAGCATCTCCTGCTGCAATTCGCGTTCGACACGGGACACGCCACGGGATTTGAAGTTCGTGAGGTCCTGCGGGATGATTTTGGCCCCCAGGCGGGAGGCGGGGTAGGAAAGATAGTTGCCGCGCGGCTCGGGGGCTTTCAGGGCGGTGTCGATGGGGTCCACAACAGGGGAAAGTTCGTCTTTCAAGGGTGGGATGGCGGGAACTGGATGCAACCGTGCTTTGAATTGAAATACGGAATCGTTGTCATAACGTCTCCCAACCCATGAAGAGCGCCCCCACTTTCATCGCCGCCGCATTGATTTCCGCACTGCTGGCATCCTGCGCGTCATCCACGATGGACAGCGTGCCGACGCTGGCGGAACTGACCAGCTATGAAAGGGTCATCCGGGCCCGCTACCAAGGTGAGTACGACGATCTGGAGAGGCAGCGCTCAAAAGGAGGCCTCAGCCAGGAGGATTACGTGGAGAACAAGCGCCGTCTGGACTCCAAGGTGGCGGAAGAGGTGAATGACGCGGCGTGGCAGAAGCACTTCCTGGCCGAATCCGAGCGCAAGGCGGACGGCGTGCCAACGCCGGATGCGCCTGTGGCGTTGAATCCAGGCAGCGGCAGCGGCGGCTTTTACCAGCCGATGACGAAGCAGAACTTCGGCAATGCGATCGGCATGAGCGGCACGGCAGGCATGGGAAGCATGCGTGCGGCCAACGAACAAATCACCAGCGGGCAGATGATTCGGCAGGACGCCATGTCTGCCGGTGGCACCTACCTTTCCAAGCCGCCCCCCGGCTCGATTTACGACGAGGATGAGGTCAGGCGTTGAGTGCTGAGGCGGACAGACTGCTGATGTGAGAAGGGCAACTGTGTTTCTGGAGTCCGTCAGGTGACTGCCGCGGACAAAATGAAAGCCCTGTGAGGGTTGAACCCCACAGGGCTTTTGATGACGAGTCTCCCCGTCACACTGACCTCACAAGGAGGCCAATGCGTTACTTCTTCGCAGCCTTCTTGGCGGCCTTCTTGGCAGCTTTCTTGGCGGGGGCCTTCTTGGCAGCCTTCTTGGCGGCTTTCTTTGCAGCTTTCTTAGCCATGGTGTTTGTCCTCTTGTTGTTGGTTGCGTTGTTTTGTTTAGCCGAGGGGGCGGATTTGCCTCCACGGACATTTTTTCCAGCGGCGGCCTTTTCGGCGGCACGCTTTTCTTCGATCGCAGCCTGCGCGGCGGCAAGGCGCGCGACAGGAACACGGAAAGGACTGCAGCTCACATAAGTGAGACCCACACGGTGACAGAATTTGACGCTGTCAGGATCGCCGCCGTGCTCGCCGCAGATGCCGAGCTTGATGTCCGGCTTGGTCTTGCGGCCTTTTTCGATGGCGATCTTGATCAACTGTCCCACGCCAGTCTGGTCCAGCGTGGCAAAGGGGTTCTTCTTGAAGATCTCGTTCTCGGTGTAGGGCATCAGGAAGC
This sequence comes from Prosthecobacter sp., assembly GCF_014879935.1. Taxonomy (GTDB): domain Bacteria; phylum Verrucomicrobiota; class Verrucomicrobiia; order Verrucomicrobiales; family Verrucomicrobiaceae; genus Prosthecobacter. The sequence goes on along the minus strand of NZ_JACSRD010000075.1, from coordinate 51,928 downwards.
TGCCCATGTCATCACGGCTGATGCCGAGAGCGGTCTGAGTGAGGTCGTTCGTGCCGAAGCTGAAGAACTGCGCCGTCTCGGCGATCTCATCAGCGGTGAGGGCTCCACGCGGCACCTCGATCATGGTGCCGACAAGGTAGTCGAGCTTCACTTTTTTCTCGCTCATCACTTCTTTTGCAATTTTATGCACGATTTCGACCTGGAGGTCGAGTTCTTTCTTGAAGCCGACGAGCGGAATCATGACTTCCGGTTTCACCTTGATCTTCTTCTTCGCGACATCAGCGGCCGCTTCAAAGATCGCACGTGCCTGCATCGCGGTGATTTCAGGATAAGCGATGCCGAGACGGCAGCCACGATGCCCGAGCATGGGATTGAATTCGTGGAGAGCCTGCACGCGTGCCGCCACTTTCTCGACGGAGACACCGATCTTCTTCGCAAGCTCGGCCTGCGCTTTTTCATCGTGCGGAACGAATTCGTGAAGAGGCGGGTCGAGAAGGCGGATCGTGGCGGGAAGTCCTTTGAGTGACTCGAAGATGCCGGTGAAGTCCTCACGCTGATATGGAAGCAGCTTGGCGAGCGCCTTCTTACGGTCCTCGACATTGTCGGCGAGGATCATCTCACGCACGGCGTCAATGCGATCACCTTCAAAGAACATGTGCTCCGTGCGGGTGAGGCCGATGCCCTGGGCGCCGAACGCGATGGCGTTCTGCGTCTGCTCCGGGTTGTCCGCGTTCGTGCGGACCTGGAGGCGGGTGGATTTGGCACACCAGTTCATGAGCTGCTGGAAGCTCTTGAATTTCTCCGTGGCTTTCGCGGCAGTGTCACCATGAATCATGCCGGTGATGATTTCGGAGGGGGCGGTCTTCAACTGACCGGCGTAAACCGTGCCACTGGTGCCATCGATGGAGAGATAGTCGCCTTCGCTGAACGTCTGGCCGGCGACGGTGACGGTCTTCTTGTCATAATCAATCTCAAGAGCGGCGGCACCGCAGATGCAGACCTTGCCCATTTGCCGGGCGACGAGGGCCGCGTGAGAGGAAACACCCCCGCGAGCCGTGAGGATGCCTTCCGCTGCGATCATGCCGCGAAGATCTTCAGGGCTCGTCTCATTGCGAACGAGCAGCACCTTCTCGCCTTTTTGCTCGGCGATCACGGCACGATCCGCGTTGAGGTAGATTTTGCCAGAGGCAGCGCCTGGACCGGCGGGGAGACCGGAGGCGATGGCCTTGGCCTTCTTCACGTCGGCGGCATCGAAGATCGGAGCAAGCAACTGGTCGAGCTGGTCGGCGGGGTTGCGCAACACGGCGGTTTCCCAGTCGATGAGCTTCTCTTTGACCATGTCCATGGAGAACTTCAGGGCGGCGGCGGCGGTGCGCTTGCCATTGCGGGTCTGAAGCATGAACAGCTTGCCTTCCTGGATGGTGAACTCGACGTCCTGCACATCCTTGAAGTGTTTTTCGAGCGTCTGACGGACCTTGAGCAGCTCCGCATACGACTTTGGCATCTCCTTGGCAAGCTGGGCCACAGGCTCAGGCGTGCGAACGCCAGCGACGACGTCCTCGCCCTGCGCGTTGATGAGGAACTCACCGTAGAACTCGTTCGCGCCGTTGGCAGGATTGCGGGTGAATGCCACGCCGGAGCCGGATGTCGGACCCGTGTTGCCGAACACCATGGCCTGCACATTCACAGCGGTGCCCCATTCGGCAGGGATGTTGTACTTGCGGCGGTACACGATCGCGCGGTCGTTCATCCAGGAACCGAACACGGCACCAGCGGCGCCCAGGAGCTGGTCCCACGGATCAGACGGGAAGCTCTTTCCTGTGCGCTCTTTGACGAGCTGCTTGAAGCGCTTCACCAGTTCCTGCTGGTCGGCGGCGGTGAGATCGCTGTCGAGAATGTCCTTGTGATAGGTCTCGTGCTTGTAGCTTTCGATGACGACTTCGAACGGCTCGTGGTCCTCACCTTCGCGCTTCTGCACACCGAGCACCACGTCACCGTACATCTGGATGAAGCGGCGGTAGCAGTCCCAGGCGAAGCGCTCATTGTTGGTGGCGGCGACCAGGGAGAGCACGGTCTGGTCGTTGAGGCCCAGGTTCAGGATCGTGTCCATCATGCCAGGCATGGAGTCACGTGCGCCGGAGCGAACCGCCACGAGCAGCGGGAAGCCTTTGGCATCGCCAAACTTGTAGCCCATGATCTTCTCCATCTTCGCGATGGCCGATTCCATCTGCGCACGAAGCGTGGATGGATAGGACTTCTTGTTCTGATAGAAATAGGTGCAGACCTCGGTGCTGATCGTGAAGCCGGGAGGCACTGGGAGGCCGATGCGGCTCATCTCCGCAAGATTGGCGCCTTTGCCGCCCAGGAGAGCTTTCATGGAGCCATCACCATCCGCTTTTCCTGCTCCGAAGGAATAAACGTATTTCGTTTTGTCTGCGCTGCCGTTTGCGTTCTTAGCCATAGATATTGCCGGCCGTTTTATTTTCAGCCGTGGTTGTTTTGTGTTCAGTGGGGATTGGAGCGCGGATGTATAGCTATGGATTATATGATGCAAGCATTTGTTGACAATCAAAACTTGGCCGCACGCATCATGCTGCTGCGTGGTGATGGCACAAACATGCGCGCGGTATGCGGACAACGAGATGAATCAGCGCGCGACGCATGCCTCAACGCGGACAAGTATTGACGTCGAGTTTCAAAAGCGATTTAATTGAGGCATCGAATCTGTCCGGCCGAATCCAACGCCAGCTTTCTGATTCACAACCCACACAACAACTGACGAACGAAAATGAAAACCAACCCACGTCCCGCCACTGGAGCGGCTCAAGCCTTCACGCTCATTGAATTGCTCGTGGTGGTCACCATCATCGCCATCCTTGCAGGACTGGTGATGTCCCAAGGTCCGAAGATCATGGAGGACGCACGCAAGCTCCAGGTTCAGACCGTCATCAAAGACCTGCGGCTCGCCATCGGCAGCTATCAGGTGGAGTACAACCGCTGGCCGGTGAATGCGAGCATGCTCAGCAGCGGATCGAGCGGTGAAGACATCCAGGCATTCCCGACAGACGAGAATTCTGGCATGGTTGACGCCTTGTTGAGCACCTCGTCATCCAGCAGCAGTGGCGGCGGTGGTGGAAGCGGCAGCACCAACCTGAACCCGAAAGACATCAAGTTCATCGACCTTCCCATCGCCAAGAACGGCAAGTTTGGCCTCGTCAATCCACAGCCTCCTTACAAGCTGGTGGATCTCTGGGGCACCCCCTACCACGTGTTGCTCGACACCAACGGTGACAAGCAGGTTCAGAACCCCGACCAGAACAACTCGGACCCGTCGATCTCCCAGAACACCACCAGCCCGCCGCCGCAGAACTTGCCGACTGAGATCGCCATCTACAGCTATGGAAAGGATATGATGCCCACCACCCGCGATGACGTCGTGTCATGGCGACAGAAGTGAGCGTGCTTGAAAGCAATTCACAAAAAAGCGCGGCAGAAATGCCGCGCTTTTTTATTCGCCTGATCAGACGTATTTCGCCAGCAATTCAGACACTTTGTCGGGATCGACCTTCTCGTGGAAATCGTCCTCCACCATGCACACCGGGCCAAAGCCGCAACTGGCGAGGCATTCGGCGAACTCAATGCTGTATCTGCCATCAGGGCTGACCGCGATCGGGTGATGATGATCGGTATGAGAGCGGTCAATGCCGGTCGCTTTGCACAGCGACTCCATCAGGTCATAGCTGCCTGCCATCGCGCACGAGAGGGTGCGGCAGACGCGAATATGAAACTTCCCTGGGGCACTCTGGCGGAATCCTGGATAGAAAGTCACCACTTCGAGGACCTGGATCGGCTCCAGGCCGAGCTTGTTCGCGACCCAGTTCACCGCCTCATCACTGATGTGCCTGAAGTGATGCTGCATCAGATGCAGCAGGGGCAGCACGGCGCTGCGTTTCGACACTGGGTAATGGGAGATGGCCTCATCCATCTTCTTTTCCAACTCGGCTGGAACTTCAAAGGCCATGCTGCGTGTCTCGAATGAAAGGGGTTGCGGTTTGAATCAGCGGTCACATTCGCCCATGACGAAATCCAGGCTGCCAAGCACGGCGGGAATGTCGCTGACCATGTGACCGGGCAGCAGCTTCGAAAGAATGCAGAGGTTCAGGAACGAGGGGCTGCGAATCTTCAAGCGATGCGGCACACCACCACCTGTGCTGTTGATATAAAAGCCCAGCTCACCCTTCGGATTTTCAGCGGAGAAATAGACTTCACCCGCAGGGGCATCAATGCCCTGGGTGGCGATGATGAAATGGTGGATCAATTCCTCCATCTTCATCAAGACCTTCTCTTTTTTCGGCAGGAGACCCTTGGCATCCGCCACGTTGATCGGGCCGTCCGGGAGATTCGACAGAACCTGACGCAGGATGCGCACGCTCTGCCGCATCTCCTCCATGCGCACGAGGTAGCGGTCATAGCAGTCGCCCTTGGTGCCGATGGGGACATCGAACTCGTACTTGTCGTAGTCGAGGTAGGGGTGCGCCTTGCGCACGTCGAATTCCACGCCCGAACCACGCAGATTGGGGCCGGTGATGCCGTAGGCGATGGCTTCCTCCTTCGAAATGACCCCGATGTCCTGGGTGCGATCGATGAAAATCCGGTTCCGCGACAGCAGTTTGTCGATCTCCTCAATCACCGGCTCCAGTTCGTTCAAGAAATGCTTCACGGCATCCACGAACCCGGCTGGAAGGTCGCGAATCTGGCCGCCGACACGGGTGTAGCTCGTCGTGAAACGGGCTCCGGTGAGCTGCTCGCACAGATTGTAGATCTTCTCGCGTTCGGTGAAGGTGTAGAGGAAGACCGTCATGGCCCCCACATCCATCGCGAACACCCCGACTCCGAGCATGTGCGCCGAGATCCGGGCCAGTTCACAACAAAGGACACGGATGGCCTTGCCACGAGCTGGAAGCTCCCATCCCAGGAGCTTTTCCACGGCCAAGGCGTAGGCCACGTTGTTCGCGAGCGGCGCCAGGTAGTCCAGCCGGTCCGTGTAGGGCACGAACTGGTTGTAATGCATGTTCTCGGCGATTTTTTCGTCGCCACGATGCAGGAAGCCCACATCCGGGTCGGCCTTGGTGATGATCTCACCGTCCAGTTCCAGCACGAGACGCAGCACCCCGTGGGTCGCCGGGTGGCTCGGCCCCATGTTCAGCACCAGCTTCTCGCCCACGATGTCCGTCGTCGTCTCTTCCACAGCTTCGAGGTGACGCGCCGCCTTGGCAGCGGTGTCCGGGGCCTCGTATTCTCGGGTGACTGTGGGCATGAAAGATGCGGGTATTGACGTGAAGGGAGGTATCTATCTACGCTGCCCAAAGAGCGGCAAGGCGATTTTGTGAAAAATTTCACAAGCGCGGCTCCCTTCCGCATATTCCCCACCCCTGACAACTCATGGAACCGCTCCGGGTTGCCCTGTGGCGCTACTTGGGACACACTCACATCCAGATTCATGCGTCTTCCTTTCAGTCAACGGCTCTCAGCGGCACTCCACGCCACCGCCTGGCTCGTGGCAGCCGGATTCGCCAGCGTTCTCGCCGCAGCTCCTCCGGCAGATGGCATCTCCGACGAAACCCGTGCGTTGACGCCGGAGACGCACCAGCAGCTCGCTTATGAATTGAAGCTGTGTCGTGAAGACCTGAAATGCGATGCCTGGATCACCGCCTTCAGTTTTGCTCCGGCCGGGGCCACGGTCCGCCGTCATGCCCAGCAGACACGGCGCGAGTGGAGCGGGGACCGCCCCGGCGTCCTCATGGCCTATGACCGGGCCACCAACAGCAGCGCCATGTCGTTCTCGCCTCAGTTCTGGGAGAAATATCCCTCCGCCGAGCTGGTCGAGATCATGCAGGACACACGCCGCATGCTGACCGACACCAAGCTCACACTGGACGAGCGCATCGCCGTGGCCACCCGCCACTGGATCGACCGCCTCCGCGTCATGGAGAGCATCCGCCTGCGGCAGTCGCTCTGGATCCAGCGTGAGGAGAAGCCCTTCGCGCTCCGTCTGGTCATCGCCCTGGCTGGCGCGGCAGTGATCGCTGGAATTCTTGGTATGGCGTCACGGCTGCGAAACTCAAGGGCAGCTCTGCGCTTCAGCTTGCCGGAGGTGCAGGTCGGCATGCGGCTGGGTGCTCCCTACGGTGGTGGCGTCACCGCTGAGATCAAAGCCCACGCCAACGCACAATGATCGCGTTGGTCATTCGTCATTCGACATTTCTTCGTCCTGCCGGATTCCCATCTTCTCCATCTGCTTGTCGAGGTGCTCCACATACTTCCACGGCAGCTTCTTGCGCTGATATTTGCGGAAAAGCAGGTCTCGCAGCTCCAGCCAGCGTTCCCGCGTCGGCTCCATCGGCATCCACTTCTCGCCATCGGGATGGGCAAGCTGGAACTCCCACGCGCGTGAGTTCCAATAGGCGCGGATGTACTGCTTGCGTCCGTCCTCGATTCGTTCGTGCCACTCGTGGATTTGGTTTTTGGTCATTGAGCGCGGGCAGAATGCGCTAGTATCGCCCCCATGCAAGCTGCCAGCCCCGGCAACACCTCCGCCCTGCCGAAACTTCTGCTCTACCTCCTCGCGGTCATGCTTGGCGGCGCATTGCTCGCCGTTCCGTTGTTTCATTTGGGCAAAGCAGCCCACGGCTGGCTCTCCACCCCCGCCTGGCAGGACATCGGCATCGCCAGATGGCTCCTCAAGGAGATTGAGCGCGCCCACTTCACCCGCTACTTCAACCGTGCCGTCCTCGTCTGCGCCATCGCGTTCATCTGGCCCTTTTTGCGCTGGGTCAGGCTCGATCGCTCGCTCCTGCCCGTGTGGAAACCCATCAGCGACGGCCTCAAACAGTGGGCGCTTGGCTTTGCACTCGCCAGCGGCCTCCTCCTCGCCCTCGGTTTCGTCTTTTTCAAATTCGGCGCTTATCAACTCAGCACCTCGCCACGCTGGTTGAAATTTGGCGAGCCCATCACCGCCGCGCTCGGCGCTGGCATCGTCGAGGAATTCTTCTTCCGCGGCCTCCTGCTTGGCCTCCTTCTGCGCACCATGACCCCGAGGGCCGCCCTGATCGCCGGAACCTTCGTCTTCGCACTCGTGCACTTCCTCAAGCCGCCGGAAGGCTGGCAGATCGAAGACGCCGCCGTCACGTGGAGCAGCGGTTTTCTCGTCCTGAAACAAATCGCGGCCGGCTTCGGCGACGTGCAGTTTCTCCTCGCCGAATTCGCCACCCTCTTCGCCGTCGGCTGGGTGCTCGCAACAGTGCGCATGCAGACCGGCGCCCTCTGGGCCGGCATCGGCTTGCATGGCGGCTGGGTCTTCGGCCTGAAATACTTCAGCGCCCTCGTGACCTACCACACCGGCTGGCTTCCCTGGATCGGCCCGAACCTCAAAGTCGGCCTCGCCCCGCTGATCATGGTGCTCATCACCGGCTGGATGGCCTCCCGGCTTCTCACGCCACTGTGCAGATCTTCACGCCTTGCTTGAGCGAGGCGAGCTTGTCGGGGCGCTTCGGGATGAATTCCTGGCCGAGGTAGCCGGTGTACCCGGTTTCTTGAATGGCTTTGATGATGGCGGGGTAGTTCAGCTCCTGCGTGTCATCGATCTCGGCACGGCCGGGGACGCCGCCGGTGTGGTAGTGGGCGAAGGATTCGTGATCGCGACGGATGGTGGTAATGACATCCCCTTCCATGATCTGCATGTGGTAGATGTCGTAGAGCAGCTTGAAGTGCGGTGAGCCGAGCTTCTTCACCAACGACACGCCCCAGGCGCTCTTGTCGCACATGTAGTCGGGGTGGTTCACCTTGCTGTTGAGCAGCTCCATCACCAGCGTGACGCCGAGCCTCTCACACAGCGGAAGCAGGCGCTGGAGGCCCTTGGCGCAGTTTTCCAGGCCTTGCTCGTCGCTCAGGCCCTCGCGATTGCCGCTGAAGCAGATGACTTGCTTGAAACCGGCCTCGGCGCTGGCCTTCAAAAGCGGCTCGTAGGCCTGCACGAGCAGGTCGTGATGCTCGATGCGGTTCCAGCCCTTCGGAATCGGGCCGATCTTCACGCCGCCGGGGCCTTCGATGGTCGGAAAGCTGACCATCGCGCAATGCAGACCGTGTTTCTTCACCGTGGCAAAGTCCTTCGGATCGAGCAACTCGACCGACTCCAGGCCGATCTCCTTCGCAGCGAGGCAGAAGTCCTCCAGCGGGATGTCCTTGTAGCACCACTTGCAAGCGGAGTGCCTCACCTTGCCTCCAGCAGCCTTGTCGGCGGCTTCGATCTGCGTTTGCAGCACGGCCGCGATGGCGCTGACACTGGCGAGGGTTCCAAACTGGCGGCGGGAGAGGCTGGATGGAGTCATGGAGCAAGCCTACACACGACGCTGGCGGTCCAACAAGAACCAAATCACCCGGGTTCATCCGAAAGGAAGCGCTGATACAAGAACGAGGCCGCCAGAGCAATCAGAGCGACGCCGATCAAGGCGCCGATGCGATAACCGCTGTCGATGTTGGCAAGGTCGTGCAGGAACAGCTTCAACAGCGTGACTGCGAGCAGACCGATGCCGGCGTAGCGCGTCGGGGCGTTGCGTTTCCAAAGACCGAGCACGAGCAAGGTCAGCGCGAACAAAGCCCAGGCGATGCTGTAGGTCATGTCGCGGGCGAGATGGCCTTCAAAGTCGAACGCGATCGAGCGCTGGCCTGGCGGCGTGAAGGCATCGGCGATCTCGATGTTGAGCAGCAGGAAGAGCAGAATGCCACCCAGCGAGCAGAACAGGCCGCGCAGATTGAGCTTGTGCCAAAGATGCGATGGCGGCGTGAGCCCGAAGGCGGCGGCGAACATCGCCAAGGCTGTCACGCTGTAAGCATAGAGCTGCCAGTTCAGGATCGGCGTGTCACCACGCGTTTGATACTCCAGCACGGCCGGATTCACCGCCAGACGCACGAACGCAGCCGCGAGCAGCACCGTTCCTGTGCCTCGCAGGCCTGGATGCGGCACGCGGCGGAAGAGCCAGCACAGCGCCGCTCCCTCCAAGGCCCAGCCAAGCGTGATCCACTGCTTCTCGAACTGAATCGGGAAAATGAGCGTGATGAAAAACAGCCCCACGCCACCAAACCACGCGAGCTGCGTCAGACGCGCCGGATTCTCCGCAGAATGCCGCTTGGCCACGAACCCCAGCCCCAGCAGCGGAACGATGGCAAAGGCGGCCGGGAGCAGGCCCATGGCATCATTCGGCCACGCGGCGATGACCAGCCGGTAAACGAGACTGAAAGTGCCGATCCCAGCCGCTGCCGATGTGATCCAGGGCAGTTTTCGTGTCGCGAAGTGCCTCTGAAACACGAACGGGAATGCGGTGAAGACCGCGTGGAAGCCCAGATACCACAGCAGCGGCACCACCGGGCGGGTCGCATCGAAGCTCTGCTGATGCCAGGCCCATTCGAGAGCCAAAACGCAGCCGAGTCCCGTGGGGGCGAGCACGGTGACACCGCTGACACGCACGAGACTGAGCAGGAAAACCACCATCAACAGCGCGAGGCCGAAGACCGCCGATGGTTCGGCGATCCGAAGCCGCAACGTGGCCAGAATGAGCAGAAGAAAGGGCAGAATGGCCGAACTGACGGGCAGCAGCGACACGAACGGCGCTTGCGGCCGTTTGCGGAAGAGAAAACTGCCCGCGAGACCGAACACCACCGCAAAACCACCCACGACGAAGAGGAACGGAGCCAGCACGAGGCCGAGTTCACGCGGCCAGCGGAACAGCCACGCGCCTGCGGTGATCAAAGTGAGCACCAAGGCGGCGAGCACCGGCAGCAGACGTCCGCTGGCGATGGCCAGCCCGATGATGAGCAGATCGATGATCAAGATCGCCGGCCAGATTGTGAGGCTCATCACATCCAGCCACAGCATCGGCATGAGCAGCAGCACGAGCGAGAGAATCGGTGTCCAGCCGCCAAACGTCGGCAGCGCCGGCGATTTGCGTTCGAGCAGCACGGCAAAGGCCGCATGAAGAAGCCCGAACGCGAGGTAGATGCCCAATGCCTGCGGCAGCAGCTCGGCAGTGAGCCGGTCGGCCGTCCATAGAGACAAATGCAGGAACGTCAGCGCTGCGAAGATGCTTTGGGCGATGGCGACACGTGTCTGCTGCCACACCACGAGCATCACCACGACATTGAGGCCCAGCACAAAGGTGTAGAGCAGCAGCGGCCGCTCCGTGATCGTCCCAGACGTGAGGAACAGGAACGCGGCGGCCATGGCGCTGCCACACAAGGCCAGCGCGGAGCCAGCCGGGAACGCATCCTCATCCTCACGCTGCCGCGACCACCACGCTGCGAGCATGAAGAGCATCGCAAAGCCCAGAAACACGCCGATGGGCACCCAGGTCGCCGTGCCGATGGCATAGTGTGAGGAGCGGAAGAACTTCAGCAACCAGCCCGCCTGCATCAGGATCGTGCCTGCGGCCGCCAGTGGCGTGAGATGCAGCCAGCGCTTGTTTTTGGCGACTGCCAGGACGCCGATGTCGAGCAGGGCGATGTAACTGAAGAGACCGAAGGGATTGTCTTTGCCGGTGGAGCACAGAATGGGTGTCAAAAAGCCGCCCAGCATCCCCAGCACGGCCACCACCTGCGCATTCATCCGCACGGCGAGCAGGAAGGCCGCGCCGGTGATGAGTGTCATCAGCAGAAAGGCGATCAGCGGCTGGTTCAGCGGGCGAATGCTCCAGAACTGATGCGCGGCGAAGGTCACGCCGTAGAGCACCACGATGCCGGTGGCACACAGCGTGTGCGCCAGCGTGGCGTAGCGTGCGCGTCGATGCATCACCGCACCACCAGCCACAAGGCCGATCCCGACGGCGAATCCGATCGCGGTGCGAAGCTCCGGTGAGATCCAGCCGCGCTCGATGCTGAGCTTTACAAAGAACAGGACGCCCAGGAACAGAGCCAGTCCGCCCACCCATGCGAACAGCTTCGCGCCCATGAATTGCTCGAGGTTGATGGGCGTCTGCGGTTTCGCGATTGGCCGAGGCAGTGTCGCGGGGATGGAAACCGGCGGCGCTTCGACGGGCTTTGGCGCTGCCGCTGGTGGCGGAATCGGCGGCGGACCGGCCTTTTCCACGATGGGAGACATCACGATCTCCGCAGGTGGTGCACATCGCGCCTCCGGTTTGGCGGCAGACGGAGCAACCGTCTGCGGCAGCCGTGTTTCGCCTTCGAGCCGGTCGAGACGCTCTTTGAGCCGGGCGTTTTGTTCACGCAGGACGATCACGTCGGTCTGGAGCTGCTCGGCTTTTCGCCGGGCATCGCCTGCACGGAGGATGGCGGTGACTGGCAGCACGATCACAAAGACGATCAGGGCCAGCGGGATGAGAATGAGGAGACCTTCCATACTGCCGCGGAGTGTCTCAAGGCCCGCTGCGGATGAAAATTGATATTTCCGGCCGCATCATTGATAAAGCTGATAGCCTTCCCTCCCGCGCATGAACGTTCATCACCTCGAACTCTTCTACCATGTGGCCAGAAACGGCGGTGTCAGCGCGGCAGCCCGGGCGATGCCGTATGGCATCCAGCAGCCGGCGATCAGCTCGCAGATCCTGCAACTGGAGGACACTCTGGGCGTCACGCTCTATCAGCGGCGGCCGTTCCAGCTCACCAAGGAGGGGCAGATGCTGTTCGACTTCATCGCGCCGTTCTTCAGCGGCATGTCGGAGATGGCGGACCGCTTGCGTGGCGGCGGTGAAAGCCGCCTGCGCATTGCCGCGGCGGAAGTCGTGCAGCGTGACTACCTTCCGGAGTTGCTGGCCCGCATGCGCAGGCGGGTGAAGGGCTTTCATTTCACCCTCACGCACGGACGGCAGCACGAGATCGAGGCGATGCTGGCGGCCCAGGAGATCGACGTGGGCCTCAGCACCCTGATGGACAGGACCGCGGCGAACATGGAGGCACGTGAACTGCTGCGTCTGCCGATGGTGCTGCTCGTGCCAAAGCAAAGTGGTCTCACCAAAGCAGCGCAAATCTTCGAGAAAGACCGCATCGATCTGCCGCTCGTGACCCTGGACTCCAAGGACGTGCTCTCGCGTTCGTTTCAGGCCGCATTGCGGCAGCGTGGCGTGGACTGGCTGCCGAGTCTGGAGGTTGGCAGCCTGGATCTCGTGGTGCGTTACGTGGCGGAAGGTTTCGGCGCGGGCCTGGCCCTGCGCCATCCGCGTGTCGAGCTGCCTGCGGGTGTCAAAGTGCTGCCACTCGATGATTTTCCACCGTTAAGCTTCGGTGTGATGTGGACGGGGCGGCTTTCACCCCTGGGCGAAGCATTCCTGGCCGAAGCAACCGCTCTGGCGTCCGAATTGAAGGAGTGATCGGTTCAAATCTGTGAACCGGCCGCAGGCACGAGCAGCAGGTTCGTGATGCGGGAGACGATCTCCTTGTCGGTGAAGCCGGGCGTCGTTTTGAGCTTCGCCCATTCTGGATCAGCGCGAAAAGTGTTCCACGCGGCGTCCTTCGCGGCTGTGTCGGCAAAAGCCAGCATGTAAGTCAGGTTCGGCATCAGCGGGCCGATGATTGTCTCGCCGAAGAACACGGCGTTCAGGCCGCAGCGTGCAAAAATCGCCAGCTCGCCGATGTTGAACATCTCCAGCTTCTTCTTCGCCGCCTTCTCGCTGTGGCTTTCGTAAATGCGGAGCTGGTAGAGGCCGCTGCCCTTCGCGGGCAGTTTCAGCGCCGGCATGCCGTCGATTCCACGCGTGAGCCAGCTTTCGATGCGCTCATACACCGGCTCCTCCGCCTTCACGCCGAGGTAAGCCGCGCCCGCCTGCTGCACGGCCGCGTCGCTGAGCAGATCGGCGCTCTTCGCCACGGTTTCGAGCGCGGCGTGACGCAGCACCACATACACCACCGCCGCGCCTTCCGGCTTCTCCGGCAGGAACACACCGACTTGGGCCACGCCGAGCTTGTTCAGCGCCGGAATGGCGGCGTCGCGCAGGTAGTTTTCCAGCAGCGTCTGCTTCTCCGGGCTCTTGAGGGTGAACTTGCGGATCTCGAAGTATTCACGTGAGGCCGATTCGGCGGCCTGGGCGGCGCTGACGAGACCGGTGGCTGCCACGGTGGTTTTGAGGAAGGTGCTGCGTGTCATGAATGGTTCGGTTGAAGCTGCCGCGATGCTGAAGAACACCGCGACGAGGTCAATCGGGCATTTCTGCGCCAGGAATGAATGTTTCGGCCTGTGAGCAGCCGTATTCGGCGGTCACTGATGCGTTCCCGACCGCCTTCGATTCTCCAGACAGCCACGACCTGCGCCCGCAGCGTCATTCTTGTGGTCGTCTGGGGCGTCATGACCGGCTATGCGGTCGAATCAGTGCCGGAGACAGCCTCAGCGGCGGACGACGGCGCGATTCCTCTGCCACTGAGGGACGCGGACTTCGACGCGCTCGTCACGAACCCGCCATTCACCCGCACGCTCGGTGTTTCCGACTCGCTCATCCTCACGGGAGTCGCTCATTTTGAGAAAGATGTCGTCGCCACGCTGCTCGACACGAAAACGATGGAATCCCAGGTCGTCTCGACGAGAGCGAACCAGCAGGGCTGGCAGCTCGTCGGCGTCGGAGGTGATCCAGCGCGCATGCAGACGTGGTCGGCACGCATCCAGATTCCCGGCGGCGAGGTGGTGTCCATCCGTTATCAAAAGCCGCCGCCCATTCCTCCCAAGAAGACCTCCTCCGGCAAAACGCCTAGCTCCAGCGGCAGTTCCGGTGGCAAGCTGCCGCCGCTGAGCAGCTCCCAGCTCGACGAGGCAAAGAACGCCGCTGTGAACTACAAGGAGGGCTTCAACGCCGATGGCTATCCGCGCCAGCCGCCGCCGGAGATGGTCGCCAAACTCTCACGTCTCAGCAGCTCCCAGCGCGAGGAGATCAACCGCACCATGTTCGGCCACCGCAATCAAGGCCTCGGCCTCGACGACCGCCGCAAGATCTACGAGGGCCTCGTGGATCGCGCCCTGCAGCGGCGGTGACACCTGGTCGCCGTCTGGCTCAGGCCGCGCAGGCGGCCTTGATCTCCTCCAGTTCGGCCCAGCGGGTGAATTTCGTGTCCAGCTCGGCTTTCTTCGCCTCGATCTTCGCCAGGTAGTCGTTCGTGTCAGCGCCGAGCTTCACAAAGAACTCAGGGTTGTTCAATTCGGCCTCCATTCCGGCGATTTCAGTCTCCAGCGAGGCAATCTGGCCTTCCAGCTCGGAAAGCTCGCGCAACTCGCGGTTCGTCATCTTGCGTGGCTTGTTCGTCGTGGCGGGCTTTTCCTTCTTCACGGCCACATTGACGATGGCCACCTCCGCAGCGGCCTGCTGGGCACGTTTTTCCTGGTAGTAACTGTAGTTCCCGGCGCACTCGTGGATGCGGCCATGGCCTTCAAAGGCGATGATCCGGTCGCACACGCGGTCGAGGAAGTAGCGGTCATGACTGACCACGAGCACGCAGCCTTGGAAGAAGAGAATCGCCTCCTCCAGCACCCGCATGGTGGCGAGGTCGAGGTCGTTCGTCGGTTCGTCCAGGATGAGGAAGTTGCCGCCACGGCGCAGGATCTTCGCCAGCAGCACACGGCTTTGCTCGCCGCCACTGAGTTCCTTCACGCGCATCGTGACGCGTTCGTCTGTGAACTGAAAGCGCTTCAGGTAAGTACGCACATGCAGCTTCTCATCACCAAACTGCACGAAGTCGCTGTTCGGCCCCGCGACTTCCTCCATCACGCTTTTTTCAGGATCGAGCAGCAGGCGCTGCTGATCGACGTAATTGAAGACTGTTCGCTTGCCGATCACGACGCTGCCTTCGGCAGGCTGCTGCTCGCCCATGAGGATGCGCAGCAGTGTCGTTTTGCCGAGGCCATTGCGCCCGATGATGCCGGTGCAGGTGCCGGCCTCGAAGCTGAGATCAAGGTGACTGAACAGCCAGCGGTCGCCGACGTGCGCGCTGATGTTTTTCGCATCCACGACCGTGTTCGCCAGCGGCGGAGCAGGCGGGATGATCAAATCCATCACCAAATCCTCCTCCGGCGCGTCGAGAGCCGCCACACGGTCAAATTCCTCCAGCCGCGTGCGTGATTTGCGCCGCTGGGCTTTGACGCCCGCACGGACGAACTCAAGCTCGTGCCGCAGATAGGCCTGCCGCCGGCGTTCCGTGCCCGCTTCGATGGATTCGCGCAGCGCCTTGCTCTCCAGATAGGCGCTGTAGTTGCCCGGGTGGCTGTAGATGCGCGCGTCATCGATCTCGATGATGCGCGTGGCGATGCGGTCGAGGAAATAGCGGTCGTGCGTGACGAAGAGCACCGCGCCGCTGAAGTCGCGCAGGTATTTCTCCAGCCACTCGATGGATTCGGCGTCGAGATGGTTCGTCGGCTCGTCCAGCAGCAGCAGATCCGGCTGCGCGACGAGCGTGCGTGCGAGCGCCACGCGTCGCTTCTCACCGCCTGAAAGCCCTTTAACGACTCGATCGCTCGCAGGCACGCCGAGCTCATTCATCGCGGTCGAAATGCGTGTCTCCACGCCCCAGCCGTCGTGAAGCTGGATCTGGTGCAGCAACTCGGCCTCCTGATCGGCCTTGTAGTCGCCGGATTCATAGCGTGCCACCATGTCGAGCAGGGCCTTGGCCCCGGAACGCACGTTTTCGATCACCGTGGCCTCTTCATCAAGCGTGAACTCCTGCGCCAGGTAGCCGACGATCATGCCATTGCGCCGCGAAACCGTGCCGCTGTCCGGATTCTCGACTCCGGCGATGATGCGCATGAGACTGGTCTTTCCGGAACCGTTCCGGCCCACAAGGCCCAGCTTCTCGCCCTCATGCACGCTCATCGTCGCGTCATTGAAAACCTGCTGCAGGCCAAATTGCAGGCGCAGGTCTTTGGCGGAAATGACGGCTTGGGTGGTGGGGGACATGTGGGGCGGTTGAGATAGCACGATCTGTCGAGGCTGCGATGTTTTCGTCCGGGATTTGATCGTCTGGTTTGTGATCCCGAAGGGATCACAGAAGGTAGCCAGGGGTCAAAGACCCCTGGAAAGCACGAAGGCGCCCCCCGTTTCTCAAGGACGCATCCCGCAGGGATGCCAGAGGCGTCCATCGACTGTTCGTTTTCGCCGGATTTGGGGATGCTGCTCGCATACCTCCGGCATGCGCTCTTGATCCTGGGTTGGTTCGCAATTTTCCGGTGGTTCTCGCTCGCAAAGCCTCACTCCACCACCGGCTATCATCTTTGATCCCTCCGGGATCATCGACTCGCCTCCCATCACGGCTTTGCCAACGACTCACGCACCATCACCGGATCGTCGGTGGTGATGCCATCGACACCCAGCTTCGCAAAGCGCCGCACGTCCGCCGGCTTGTTCACCGTCCAGACGTAGAGTCCGAAACCGGCGTCGCGGATCTGCTTCACCATGGCCTCATCCCACGGGAAATCCGCCATGCTGAGGTCGAGACCGTCGAGCTGGTCGGCTTTTGTGTCAGCGATGAGCTGGGTGAGGTCGGTCGGCTTCTTGTCTTTCGTTTTGCCCGAAGCGAGACGGTAAACCTTCACCCACGGCAGCGCCTTCTTCGATTCAGCGGCGGCCGCACGATTGAAGGCGATGATGGCAAGCTGGTCGGCGCGGTCCTTCATCGGCTCCAGGATGCGTTTCAGCTCCGGCACGATCTCCGCACCGCACTTCACCTCGATGAAGAAGCGCTTCTTGCCCGGCGGCAAGGTGGCGAGAGCCTGCTCGAGCGTCGGGATCTTCTCCTTGGTCCACTCCTTGCCCTTCCATGAGCCAGCATCGAGCGCGATCAGCTCCGCCTGCTTCGATTTCGTCACGTCGAGCTTCACGCCGGAGGTGCGTTTGGTGTCCTTGTCATGAAGGACGGCCGTTTTGCCGTCGGCGGTGAGATACACGTCCAGCTCGCAGGCATCCGTGCCGTTCTCCCAGGCCAGGTTGAAGGCGCCAAGGGTGTTTTCGGGCGCACGAGCGGAAAAACCACGGTGGGCGACGATTTCGACAGCTTGGGCGGACATGGCGGTCAGAACGAAAACGAGAAGGCGGTTCATGAGCGAGAAAGCTAACGAGGCAAGCACTCGTAACCCTTCGCCCCAAATGAAATTTTGCGCCCTTGTCATTGTCGGCATCCTCATCGTCCTCGGTCTGACCTCCTGCACCAAATCGGAGAGCAGCAAAGACCACCATGTCATCCTCATCAGCATTGATGGCTTCCCTGCGTGGCTTTGGAATGACGAGTCGCTGCAGATCCCGAACCTACGCAAGCTGGCGGCCGAAGGTGCGAGCACAAAGGCGATGACGGTGAGCAATCCGTCGATCACCTGGATCAACCACACGACATTGGTCACCGGCGTGGAGCCACGGAAGCACGGCGTTCTCTTCAACGGCCTGCTCGTGCGTCAGGGTGACAACAAGCCACCAAAGATCGAACCGTGGGTGGACAAGTCAAAACTCGTCCACGTGCCGACGCTGTATGACATCGCCTTTCAAAACGGCCTGACCACGGCCGAGTCCGACTGGGTGGCCGTCACGCGGCCCGGCACCATCACCTGGAGCTTCGCGGAGCTGCCGGAAGCCGAAAGCCCGGTGGTGAAGGAAATGATCGCCGCCGGCAAGATCAAGCCGGAGCACATCGAGTGGATGCAGCTCGGCCCGAAGCGCAAAAGCGTCACCTACCTGGACAACATGTGGACTCAGGCGGCGATCCACATTTTCAAAGAGCACCGGCCGAACTTGCTGCTGTATCACACGCTGAACACCGATGCCACGCACCACACCTACGGCCCCGGTTCGATGGCCAGCCACACCGCCCTGGCCTATGCCGACCGCCTGGTGGGCGATTTGGTCAAGGCGGTCGATGAAAGCGGCCTGCGCGACAAGACCACCTTCGTCATCGCCACCGATCACGGCTTCAAGAAGGTCACCAAAATCATCCTGCCGAACGTGGTGCTGAAGAAAGCCGGCCTCGCACAAGGGCTCGGACCCACGATCAACACCTGCGACGCCTACGCGATGACTCAGGGCGGCATGTCCTTCGTCTATGTCACCAACCCCGCCCGCAAGGCCGAGCTGCTGCCGAAATTGAAGGAAATGCTGGCGCAAACCGAGGGCGTGGACCGCGTGATCGATGGCGCCGAAGGCCACACGCTCGGCATGCCCACGCCGGAGGAGAACCAGGGCATGGGTGACCTCGTGCTCTACGCCAAAGCCGGCTACGCCTTCAAAAACGACGCGGGTGGCGATGCGGCGGTGACACCCTCGGTCAACTACGGCGGCACCCACGGTTACTTCAACGGTGACCCCGAACTGGATGGCATCTTCATCGCCAGCGGCCGTGGCATCAAGAAAGGTGTCGTGCTTGACCGCATGGCGAACCTCGACGTCGCGCCAACGATTGCAAAGCTGATGAATCTGACGCTGCCAAAGCCGGATGGCCGCGTGTTGGAGGAGATTCTGATTTCGACGGGCAAGAAATGAATCCATGCGCCGCCTCGTGATCAGAGTCTTCATCCTGTGCGCTTGCCCGATCACTGCGACGGCTCTGTCCACAGTGCCTGCGCAAATCGAGCAGAGCTGCATCGAATGTCATGACAAGGAAACCTCCAAAGGCAGCCTCGATCTCACCGCGCTGACCTTTGACCCCAAGGATCGCTCCAATCGCGAACGCTGGGTCCGCATTTACGATCGCGTCGAGAGAGGTGAGATGCCACCGAAGGACGAGGATCTGCCGAAGGCTCAGCGTGTGGAGCTGCTGAAGGCCCTCGACTCGGCGATCTTTGACGCCGATCGCGCCGAAATCCTCGCGCAGGGACGCGGGCCGCTGCGCCGGCTGAATCGCGACGAATACGAGCAGAACCTGCGCGATGTGCTGCAACTGCCAGACCTCGACATCCGCGATATTTTGCCCGAGGACCGCGAGGGACATCTCTTCAACAAGACGAGTGACATGCTCGACATGTCGCGCGTGCAGCTCGCCGCTTATCTGGACGCGGCGGAAGCAGCCCTGCGTGCGGCGATGGTCACGGAGCCCACACCGCCGCCAGTGATGAAACGCCGCGTGGTCGGCACGGATCTGTTTCCCGGCACCAGCACTTTCGGCAATCGCGAGGCGATGTTCTTTGCCAAGGACAGCAAGTTCATCGAACTGAGCCGGGACAAAGCAAAAGAGGCCGAAACGGACGAGAGACTCGAACTGGCGCTGTTTCGTTCGGCAAGCTGGCCCTACTTGGGCACGCCGAGAGGCATCGTGGCGAAGCACGCCGGGCATTACCGGGTGCGTTTCTCCGCGCGGGCCGTGCTGCAGCAGCCGGGCTTCACCTTGCTTCCCGCCAAGCAACCGGTGCCGATGACCTTCCGCACCCGCAAACCCGCCGGTGTGGACATCATCAATGAGGTGCGTGCCAGCGGCGGTGTCATCGACATCCAGCCGGAAATGCAGGTGTATGAAACCACGGTTCTGCTGCGCGAGGGCGAGTCCTTCGAATACAGCCTGCTCGGTCTGCCGATGCCGCTGGCGATGAATCCCAACGGCTCCGCGCCGACCTATCGCTATCCGCCGTTTCCGGAAGGCGGACAGCCGGGCATCGCGGTGCAGTGGCTCGAAGTTGAAGGCCCCATTCCACCTTCAAGCTGGCCACCGCCGTCGCATCGCGTGCTGTTTGACGATCTCGGCATCGAGATGAAGCCGACGCACGCACAGGAAGACGCGAAACGCCTGCTGCGCCGCTTTGTGAAGCTCGCGGCGCGTGAACCGGTGTCGGAGGACGATCTGCAGATGTTCGACGCACTCATCCGGCAGCGACTGGACAAGGGCACGCCCTTCAGCGAGGCGATGCTGGCCGGTTACAAGGCCTTCCTCGCCTCCGGCGATTTCATCTATCTGCGCGAGCCGGAATCTGCCGACGATCATTTCGCCATCGCTTCGCGCCTGTCGCATTTCCTCACGAACTCGCGGCCCGATGCACGCCTGCTCGATCTCGCGGCGAAGAAACAACTGCGTGATGGGAAGACGCTGCGCGAAGAAACCACGCGTTTGATTGCGAGCGATGGCTTCGACCGCTTCGTGAAGAGTTTCACCGACTACTGGCTCAGCCTGCGTCACGTCCGCCGTGACGATCCCGACATCCGCTTGTTTCCTGAATATCGCTTCGACGAGTACCTCGTGGAAAGCATGGAGCGCGAGACGCGCACCTTCTTCACCGCGATGATTCGCGACAATCTGCCCGCCAGCGTGCTGGTGAAGGCGGACTTCGTCTATGCGAACGATCGGCTCGCCAAGCACTACAATCTGCCGCCGCTGGTCGGCTCGGCGCTGCGCAAGGTCTCACTGCCCGCCGACAGTCCCTTTGGCGGTCTGCTCACCCAGGCGGCGGTTTTGAAGGTCAGCGCGAATGGCACGAACACCTCGCCGGTCGTGCGGGGCGCGTGGGTGATGGAGCGCCTCATCGGCCAACCGCCACCAGCTCCGCCGCCCAGCGTGCCCGCCGTCGAACCGGACATCCGCGGCGCCAAAACCATCCGCGATCTGCTCGCGCTCCACACGAAGTCCAAGACCTGCGCCGGATGCCACGCGAAGTTTGACCCCGTCGGCCTCGCCTTGGAAAACTTCGACATCCTCGGCGGCTGGCGCACGCGCTATCGCGGCGTCGAAGAAGGCGAACGCATCACCGGCATCGACCGCGCCGGCCACGACTTCACCTACACGCTGTCGGCATCGGTCGATCCGAGCGGCAAACTCATCGACGGCCGCGAGTTCAAGAACGTGAACGACCTCAAAGCCATCCTCGCTGCGAACTCTCGCCAGCTCGCGCGGAACCTGCTGCACCAGTTCACCGTTTACGCCACCGGCACCCCCGTTCGCTACTCCGATCGCCGCGAGATCGAGTCGATGCCCGATGCGTGCGAGAAAGACGGGTATCGCGTGCGCGATTTGATGCTGGGGCTGGTGCAGAGCCGGATTTTTCTGGGAGGGACCGAAAAATGATCCGCAAACTCCCATCCGATGCCGAAGGCATCCCAGCCATTAGCCGGTGGTCGAGCGCAGCGACACCACCGGTCCGCAACGATCCATTTCCCGTTTCACAAGGCCGCATCCCGGAGGGATACCAGCCACGCCACGCCTCAGTCCAAATAACGATCTTCGTATTTCACGCCCGCCGACTTCAAAAACTCAACCAGCTCCTCGCGGAACGACTTCACGCGATGATGCTCGGCTTGGTTTGCGATGTATTTCTGCACCTGGGCTCTCGCCGTCGGACTCACGGTGAATGCCCCATAGCCTTCCTGCCACGCAAACTCACGCAGCTTGATCTCTTCATGCACCCAGACGGAGGATGCCTTCTTCAACTCCCGCATGAAGTCCGCCAGACAATGCGTGGCCTTCAGTCCCACCAGCAAATGCACATGATCGGCCACACCGCCGACACCTTGCGCGAAGCCACCCAACCCCGCCACGGTGCCGCCGAGGTATTCGTGCAACCGGTCACGCCAGGCGACGTCGATGAGCGGTGCCCGGTCCTTGGTGGAGAAAACGATGTGGTAGTGCAGAGCAAGAAACGTCGATGCCATGGCGATGCGGGTTTGCTGGCATCCCTCCGGGATGCGGCGTGTCGGCGCATCGTATCCGGTGGTATCGCTTCGCTCAACCACCGGCTAATCGCTTGGATGCCTTCGGCATCCGGCCTGCCGTTTCCGCCCGCTTGGCATCCAAAACTGATTTCACTATGAATGCCCCTCACATCGCCAAGACCTTCTCGCGTCGCCGCTTTCTGCAAAGCGCGGGCGTCACGCTGGGGCTGCCGTTGCTCGAATGCATGACGCCGGTGTTTGGCCGGGCCGTGCAGGTGAAGGCACCGCGCCGGATGCTGATCATCTCGAACAACCTTGGCTTCCTGCCCAAACCGTTTTTTCCGACGACCGCCGGGAAGGATTACGAACTCACGCAGACGCTTGCACCGCTCGCGGAGGTGCGCAGCGAGTTCAGCCTCTTCAGCGGCATGTCGCATCCGGATGTGAATGGCGGGCACAGCGCGGAGAACTGCTTCCTCACCGCCGCACGCGGGCCGACGAAGAGCGGGTTTCGCAATCAGATCTCGCTCGATCAGTTTGCGGTGGAAAAGCTCGGCCAGCTCACACGGTTTCCGACGCTGAACCTCGGCGTGAACATCGACAAGGCGAACCGCAGCCTCTCTTGGACGCGCGACGGCGTGCTGCTGCCCGCCGAGGACAGCGCACCCGCCTTGTTCCGCCGCATGTTTGTGCAGGGCGATCCCGAGGCGGTGAAGAAGCAGCTCAACCGCCTCGACGAACGCGGCAGCATTCTCGACACGCTCATGGAGCACACGAAGAAGCTCAGCCGCGGCCTCGGCAGCGATGACCGCTCGCGCCTCGACCAATACCTCACCTCCGCGCGCGAGATTGAGGAACGCCTGCTCACCGCCCGTGAGTGGGAACTGAAACCCAAACCCGCGACGACGTTGCCCGAGCCTGCTGACATTCAGGACAAGAAGCTCATCTTTGAAAAGCTCGATCTCATGCTCGCCATGTCGCAACTGGCATTCGAATCGGACTCCACGCGCATCATCACGCTGATGGTCGATGCTTTTGCCACGCCCGCGTTCAAGATTCACGACGGCGAAAACACCACGGAAGGCTATCACGGCCTCAGTCATCACGGTCAGGCACCGGAAAAGGTGAAACAGCTCGAAGACGCCGACCGCCAGCAGATGGTGTTGCTGCGCAAACTCATCCAGAACCTTGCCGCAAAGCGTGAAGACGACTCCCGACTGCTCGACCGCACGATGGTGCTCTTCGGCAGCAACATGGGAGACGCCAACAAGCACGACAACACGAACCTCCCCATCATCCTCGCTGGCGGCGGGTTCAACCACGGCCAGCATCACGCTTTCAAGACCGACAACAACAAGCCGCTGTGCAATCTCTTCGTCTCCATGCTGCAGCACATGGGCGCAGAGACCGATGCGTTTGGATCGAGCACCGGCACGCTAAGCGGGATTTGAGCCTCACAATTCCACCACCATCTGTCGGTGCGTGAACAGCAACCGGCACGTGATCTGATCGTGTCGCAGCCCCGTCATGCGTGCCAGCACCTCGCGATACGTCTCAAGCTGCGGACGATAACCCTCCACACGAGCCTCTAGCGCCTCATCGGTGTCTGTTTTGTCCGTTTTGAAGTCCAAAATGGTCGCACGGTCGGTTTCGAGCATGACGCGGTCAAAAGTGCCGCTGAGCCATTCGCCGTTGAGGAGGATCTCGAAGCGCTTTTCGCGCCAGCAGACGGCTTCGGGCGAGGGACGGCTCAAAATGGCGCGAATGTCGGGCGATTGAAGGCTGCGGCGCACTTCGTCTTCGGCACGCACGCGGGCGTTTTCGTCGCCGCAGGGCACGGCGGCCCATTTTAGGGCGTCATTGGCCTCGTCGAGCCATTCGATCTGCTCAAACAGTGCATGCACCAACGTGCCGTAAGCCCGCGCAAAACGGCCGCCGCGTGAGAAGAGCTGTTTGGCGGTCACCACGCTCGTTTCGCTGCCGCTCGGCGTGCGGCGAACAGGGCGTTGGCGGGCGGCGGAGGTGATTTCGGGCGCGATTTGCGTGGTGGGCTGCTCTGGCGGATTTTCGCGGACGACGTGTTCGAACCAGCGGCGGTCGGTGGAGCTGGTTTTGGATTCGTAAACGATTTCGGCGCTCACGCCGCCGAAGCGCACGGCAGGTTTTTGGCGTCCACCGGCCAGGGTGAGCTCCAGCAGCTTCACGAAGTTGTTCGAGGTGGAACTTTCGGAGCGCGGCTCGGCGATGATGTAGTTCGCGTGTTTGGCGCGGGTGAGGGCGACGTAGAATTTGCACAGCTCCTCGTAGGCGGCCTCGGCCTCACGTTCCTCGCGGTAGCGGGCGAGCACGGGATCGGCCTTCACGATTTCGGAGGGCGGGAGGTCGAAAACCCACTCGACATGCCGTTTGCGGTCGCGTTTTACGCCGATGCCGCGGCGCACTTCGGTGAGCTTGCCGCCCTGCACATCAGGAAGGATGACGCAGTCGAAGGTGAGGCCCTTCGATTTGTGAATCGTCATGACCTGCACGGCGTTGCGAGTGTCCGGCTCGCGCACGGTGTAGCCGGCGGCGTAGGCGAGGAATTCATCGACATCGCGGCTGCCGCCTTCGTCAAAGAGCCTTGCGGCGAGTGCGAAGTCCTCCGCGCGGCGCTGGCTGAAGGCATCGAGCGGCACGCGGGCGGTGGCGAGCTTGTCGAGCCAGTCACGCAGCACGCTTTCAAAGCCGTGCTCGAAGAGATGGCGCAGCACTTCATCGGCGAGTCGGCCGGGCGAGTGGTTTTCGAGCAAGGCGCGGAAGGGCGTCATGCGCAGGTGCTCCCACGCGAGCGTGTCGCCGGGATGCGCGGCCACTTTGAGCAGGCTGAGCAGCGCGAGCGTGAGCGCATTGTCCGTGGCGATGCTGACTTCCGACTCGCACATGACAGGAATGCGGCTCGGCGAGTGCGAGCGGATGTGATCGACGAGCGCGCGGCCGGTTTTGTTGTCCTGCACGAGGATCGCGCAGCTCAGGCCGCGGGCCACGGGCTGGATTTCCTCCAAAAGGCCGACGGTGAGCGCAAAGCGGTCGTCCTCGCTGACTTTGTCGCCATCGGAGGGCTGCGGATGGAGCAGCATCGAGTGACCGGGCAGCGCATCGTGGATGCGTGCGACGGTGTGCGGCCGCCACTGCCAGCGTTGGCGTGCCTCTTTGCCGATCTCGAGCGCGACAAGCGCGGACTCGCTGCCGAAGACGCGGTTCACCATGTCGATGACGTCATGGCCGCTGCGCCAGGAGACATTCAGCGGACGTGCGTGGATGCGGTTCTCGGTGCCGGCGTTGTATTTGGAGTAGATGTCGTGAAACAGCCGCGTGTCACCGCCGCGCCAGGCGTAGATGGCTTGTTTGACATCGCCGACCTGGAAGAGCGTGCGCTCGTCGCTGTTGTCCTGCACCGCTTCGTCGATGAGGTTCTCGATGACGGACCACTGGACGTAGTTCGTATCCTGAAACTCATCGAGCAGCCAGTGGTCGTAGCGGGCGTCGAGCCGGTAGTCGATGCGCAGCTTTGTGTCGTCATCGAGGGCCTGCGTGAGCAGCGGGCGCGGCATGTCGGCGGCGAATTCATGACCTGCGAGGATGAGCTCCATGTCCTGAAAGGTGAGCCGTCCGCGACGGCGCACCTGGCGCGACCACGCTTCTTCATAGAGGCTGAGCACCTCCCACACGCCGTGCGTGCGCTCCAGCCGCACGCGCAGTTCCGCGCCGACGAGGTGCGTGACGATGGGAATGAGCACCTCGCAGGCTTCGGCGCCGAGCTGCTGCTTCTGGCGGTTCACCATGATTTCGCACTCCTCGGCCTCGACCTGGCTCCAGACGGGCAGCAGCTTATCGAGGAAGAATTTCACGCGCTTCGGCAGCGGATTGCCGGGCACATGCTCGAGCGCTTGATCGCGAAACTGCTCCCAAAACTCCCACTGCTCATCCCTGATGCCTTCGACGCTGAAAACCTCGAACAAGCGTTCGAACTCCGCCTTCAAATCGATGTCCGCGCCGAGCCAGCGACTGCCTTTCGGCCAGATGGCGTGTGGATTGCCCCACAGCTCCTCACGCGCGGCGTGGAGCAGGATTTCGTGCTGATTCTCGACGAATTGATCGAGCACGGCACGGATGCTGGACTCCTCTTTGCCAAAGGTGGCACGTCGAAATGCCTCCAGGAACTCCTGCTGTGCCGCGAGCGTCTCCCCGCGTGATTTGAGGCCGGGCAGCGAGCGCTGAAAGACCTGGCGATAGACGCGCTCGCGCTCCACGGAGCCGAGATGCTCGCTCAGGATCTCGAAATCGCCGGCGAGGCCAAACTCCGCCGGAAAGCTGCGCAAAATCGACGAGAAGAAGCTGTCGAGCGTGCCGAGAAACAGCTGCGGCATGCGCGAGATGAAGACGCGCAGCAACTGGCGGTGATCCAGGCTGCTCATGCCGCCGAGGATGGGCCGCAACGGGTCGTCCTTGGCCTCGGGATCGATGGTTTCATCGCCTGCGAGCTTCGCGGCGAAATCCGCGCTGGAGGCTGCTTTGGCGAGTTTGACGAGAATGGAGTCAAAGAACTCGCCCGCGGCCTTCCGCGTGAAGGTGACGGCCACGATGCGCTCCGGCGTGATCTCCTTGCCCGCGAGCAACTGCTGCCCCATGAGCGCGATGAAGCGGTTCGTGAGTTGCCACGTCTTTCCCGAGCCCGCAGAGGCGAGGATCATTTCGTTCGGGATCGTCATGCGGCCTCCTTTCGTGTGAGCAGGCTCGCATCGATGGCCTCCAGCGGCTCGCCGAAGAAGAGATGGCCGAAGTCATCGCCAAAGGGCAGCTTTGCGGCGGGAGGCCAGAAGACGCGTTCGCGGATCGCGGCGATGACGCCTTCGGCGCAGGCGCGGGCGCTTTCGAGGAGGCGGCCTTCGAGTTCCGGCCAGGGATCGAGGCCGATGTCGGCCTTCGTTTTGCCGAGCGTGACGTGCGCGGTGGTGATGGGCACGCCGGGGAAGCGGCGCTCCATCGCGAGGCGGTAGAGCGGCAATTGCAGATCGGTCCAGCGGGCGGCGTCGCCGTTGCTGCGATGCGTGAGCAGCCAGGCGGGCAGTGTGGCGGGATCTTCGCTGCGTTTGAGTTTCGCGATGTGGTATTCCTCGACGGTGCGGCGGGCGCGACGCAGCGAATCGTAGGGCGACGATGTTTTGAAGTCGATCAAGCGCACGCCGAACTGCGCATGACGCTCCACGCGGTCCACGATGCCGCTGATGGTCATGCCGGCGAAGGTCCACGGATCACCGTCCGGGCTGATGCGCGTCTCCGCGGCCTCGATGCGCCAGCCTTTGCGCCGTTCTTGAGCCTCAAACTCGGCCCACCAGCCGAGACGTTGCCGCGCAGATTCGCGCTGGATGGTCACCGGCACGGTGAGACGCGGGCCGTAGAGGCTGTGCAACTTGCGATCGAGGATGGCGTGGAAGGCGGCGCGGATGACATGCGGATCGGTGGCGGCGCTGGCATCCGGTTCGTTCGCAAACTCCTCCAGTACCGCGTGCATGAGGCTGCCGAACTCCATGTGATCCATCTCGCCGCAGTTGGTGTCGATCTCCTCCATGCGCAGGCCGTGCCGCAGGTAAAAGCGGAACGGGCACATCAAATACGCGCGGAACTGCGTGACGCTGAGCTTGTGAAAAATGGTCGCGTCATCCGGCAGCGGCTCCGGGCGCAGACGCCACGCGAGCTGCCACGGCATCGGATCGACATGACGTGGTGGCTTTTTGAAGAAGTGCAGCGTGCGTGCGGGCAGCTCCGCGTCCGGACACTGGAAAAGTAGTCGCGAAGGCCGCAGCGGCTCCTCCGCGGTGCCGGTGCGGCCAAAGATGAAATCGACGCGCCCACCGCCGCGGCGGCTTTCGATGAGCGCGGTCATCAGGGACGCATCTCGTGCGAAACGCGTGTCGTTGTGCCGCAGGCCGAGTGCGCGGCGGGCGCTGTCGGGTAGGAAGGCATGGCCGAGAATGGCCTCGGGCGCTTTGCCGTCATTCATGCCGGTGATGACGAGATGCGGCGCATCCTCCCACAGCAGCTCGAGCCAGCCTTGCAGGTCAATGTCGCGCGCTTTGCGGTCGGGATAAAAGACCTGTTCGTTGAGCACGAGCAGCAGCAGTTCGAGTTTGTTCGCCGCATCGAGCGGCGCGGGAAAACGTGCCACTGCGGGGCCTTCGAGTGTGTCGAGCACCTCGGTGATCTGTTTGGCGATCTCCGCGAAGACCGCATCCTGCGGCCGATTCGCGCGGAACTCGCGCTCCTCAAACACCGTCGCGAGAAAGGTGGTGAGCCCGATGGCAAAACTTGTGCCGGAGAGCGACTCGAGCACGTCATTCATCCACGCGAGCGCAGCGGGCACGGCGCTGACACGGCGTTTTTCACTGCTGAAGACACGCGGGGCGAGTTCGAGCGCATCATCGAGCGTGTCCGGCAGCGATTCGATGGCGAGCGTGTCGAAATCATCGAGCAGCGCTTTCAGCGAGGGCTTTGGACCGGTGACGATGCGCTGGATCGTGTCCGTCACATCAGGATAGCGCACGAGTTCCATCACGGCGCGGAACGAACGCGTCGCCGCGAGCTGCGAGAGCACGCGCAGCAGGTAAAAAACGCCGTGCGTGCTCATGCGGCGTCCCGCAGGGTCAAAAGCGTCGATGCCGCGTGCGGCGAGTGTTTTTTCCAGCGGCGCGGTGATGTCCGCATCCGCCACGCCGAGCGCGGCGATGCTGCCGGGATCATCATGCGCGGCGAGCAGCTCCACCGCGGCCTCCGCCTGCTCCGCGGGTGTGCCAGCGACATGGATCGTGGCCTCCGGCGAAGGAATATCGATGGTCTGCGTGAGCCATGCCTCGACGACCGGACGGCCAAACGCATCGAAAAAGTCCGCATGCGAGCGCTGCGGTGCGTGGATGAGAATCTCGACGGGCAGCGTGCCTGACCAGCGTTTTAGAGCCTCGATTGCCAGAGCGGAGGGATCGAGCACACCGGCCATCACGACGCGTGAGATGTCCGGCGGCGGCGCTCCCTGCCGTGCGGCACGACGCCGCGTCGCCTGCCAGTCGGCGAGGCCTGATTGCTCGGTCACGCGCACGCATTGGCGCTCGATTTTCGCCAGATCGGCCCAGCGGTCCGGCTCGCGATCCGAATCGGCAAACTCACGCGCCACATCCGCGATGGAGAGGCCCTTTTCATTCAGCGTTTCGCGCAGTTCGAGCAGATCGCCCGCCGTTTTCAGCGCCCAGGTGAAGCCACGCTCCACCGGATCGATGGGAAACAGATGACGATGCGCCGCGAAGTCCAGCCGCATCATCTCCGCGGCCCAGATGAGCAGCGTTTGCACGCGATCCGCCGCCTGCACCTCCGCGATGCGTTCCGGCGACGTGAGAAAATCCGGCGTCACCACGCGCGGCGGCAGCACTGCGGCATTTTTTTCCGCCGCATGCATCGCCAGCGCCTCCCGCAGCCTGCGGCCCGCGTTTCGCGTCGGCACGATGATGAGCATCCCGCTCAAATCGAGCGCTCCAGTGCCGGCCCACCCCGCCGCGATGTGCTCCGCCGCCGCACGCACCAGCGAGCGATCCCAGCCCAGAAAATGCCGCCGAAGCTCCGGTTCGGCCTCCAGGCTCAGCGCAGGCCGTGATGCGGCCTTTTCCAATTTTGGCACAGGAACGGCCGCCAGATCAAAAAGATCGGGCTGATCGTCGCTGAGGCTGTTTTTCGACCGGCGGGCCATGAAGAGGAATGATGAATTTTGAGCCGAGCGTAGCGAGACAGACTGCCGCAGGCAGCCCGGAGAGAAGCGAAGCGCATCAATGGCGAATGACGAATGAATGTCGAAGGGCGAATTCGGCATTCCAGCCAGCGTGCAGCCTCAAATCAATCCCAGCTTGTTCATTGCAACGAGTCGCGACTGGCGGTCGTGAAAGTAAAAGTGGGCGTCGATGGGGTTCAGCCACCCGGTCGCATCTTGAATCACGTTGTTGGGATGCAGATCGAACACATCCACCTCGCCGAGCACCTCATCATCGAAGATAAAATTGCCTCCGAGTGATCTCGGAGCGGGATCGCGGAGATGATGCAGGGCCAGTCCGGCGCGAAGTTCCGGCCAGTCTGGATGAATGCCGTTGATGTAAGGCTGAGTGGTGATGATCAGAATGCGTCCGTCTTCCTCACAGCCGCCTACAAGACGAATGTCATCGTCGAAGTAGTGATTGGAGAGCACCAAATCGCTCAGGTAGTCGAAAACCGACTCGGTGGCGAGCTTGCGTGCATCGGCCACTTTCAGCACAAGATCGTGATCTGGCAGATAAGCCACCCGATGCTCTTTTCCTCCCCTCATCGGACGTTCAGAGAGCAAAGACCTCACTTCTTCATCAGGCATCCACAAAGCGGCCTTTGTGATGAAGTGCCTCAAGGCACGGATTTCATCGTCAACTGATTCGCCTGCACCATTTGAAACGTCACCTTCCCCTGCGTGCGCAAGGCTCTGCGCCGCGCTTCGGAGAAGCTCTGTCGAACCGAGGAACCGCTCCGGAGAACTGGGCGGCTGGTCTGGCTGGATGTTGGAGAGTGGGTGTTCAATGAGCGAAACATGCTTCGGTTCATCCCGTCTGTCAAAGGCCGCGGCCAAAGGCTCTCATTGAGAAAATGATCCTGCGTCATTCTTGCCAGCGCGCGGCTTTCTGCCCAGAATCCGCGCCACCATGCCCGCGCTTCAGCTTCAATTCCAAGGCACCTCCGTCGCTTGCGGCCTCGACAAGATCGACCGCTCGAAACTTTACGGCTACATCGACTCCGAGGTGCTCGATGAGCAGCAGCGGCCCTGCCGCCTAGCCACGCTTGCCTCGGATGGGCGCACGCTCATGCCTTCCGGCGGTGTCGCGCTCGCCTATCTCTCGCCGAACGGCCTCTGGCGTGACAAAGGCGATCTCAAGGCCGTGAACCTCGAAGGCCAGCCCATCGAGCCGGTCATCTCCACCTTCAAAGCGCCCGTCGACCTCACGCAAACCGCCAGCGCCGAGGACGTGCTCGATCACAACATCCGCATGTCCTACCTCCTCACGCCCGAAGGCGATGGCGCGGCCTTTCCTCCCGCGCTCCTGAGCGAACTCGCCGCTGGAAAGATCTACACCTTCCCCTTCAGCTACCGCGGTGGTCTCACCGCCGACACCGCCTTCCTCATGCAAGGCCACGACGGCAGCACCTGGCTCCTCGTCGGCAAAAAAACCAACATCCAACTCATCAGCTTCGAGCAACAAGCCACGATCACGGACGAGGCTGGAGCTGAAGAAGAAGCTGAAGCTGAAGAGATCGACTTCGGCATGATGTAGCTGCTTAAAAATGACGAATGAGTAAATCCGAATGAC
The DNA here is from genome assembly GCF_014879935.1 of Prosthecobacter sp. Taxonomy (GTDB): domain Bacteria; phylum Verrucomicrobiota; class Verrucomicrobiia; order Verrucomicrobiales; family Verrucomicrobiaceae; genus Prosthecobacter. The sequence continues at coordinate 20,934 of NZ_JACSRD010000075.1, read as the reverse complement.
GAATGAATGACGAATTCCCAATGACAAGCCGCCACGCGAAGCCTTCGGCATTCGTGATTCGGCCTTATTTCGTCATTCGGGCTTACTCATTCGTCATTTCCCGCTCCCGCTAACACTTCAGCCCTCTTTTCTATCCCGATGCCTCAAATCAACCTCACCGACAACCGCGGTCGCGACGCCGTCGTTTCCACGCAAAGCGTCAGCAGCCCGCCAGGCTATCGCTGGATCGATGTGGACGGTACTCAGGCCGAAAATCGCAAAATTCTCCGCGCCACCATCCAGCAGGACGAGTCCACGCTCGCCGCGAAGGCTGGTGGATTGGATGCTCTCTCCGATTTGCTCATCAGCGGCGATCCTGAGGTCGATGTGGAGCAGTTCGGCCGCTTTTTGAGCGAAACCTCCCGCGTCTATGTGAATCCCGAGCAGAACATCGTGCATCACATCTCGCACTGGGAGATCGTGCACGATCCCGAGGGCAATGAGAAGGAGCGCCGCCCGCAGAAGGTCAGCGAGCAAAACGTCGCCACCGAGATCCCGCTGAAATGGACCGGCAAGCTCATGAAGAAGGCCGATGCGATGAAGCGCTTCGTTTTCAGCGGCAAAATGCAGATTCAGCACGTCAACGGCCTCACCTACGACTTCCTCCACAGCATGGCCAAGGAGCTCGCCGCCAGCGAAAGCCTCCTGCTCCTCGGCGCCGGAGCCAAAGGCAGCGAGCCGCTCACCTTCCGCCGCGGCGGTCTCGCCTACCGCGGCTTCCTCGAAGGTCGCGTCGATGGCGCGAAATACGCGCTCATCCTCCATCTCTCGAATCAAGAACTCAAAAAGCCTGCGAACACGCCATGATCGACAAATCGCGCCTCGAAATCAAACTCGGCACCTACGCCACCGCTCCGGGCGTGGCGCTCACCGACACGCTGCTGCTTCCTCGTGTGCAGGCCTACCGCCGCGGCCTCGGCAACCGCATGATCGCGCTCGATTCCAAAGGCGCGAAGGACAAGATCCCCGCGGGCGATTTCCTCGTCAGCAAGAAGATCGACGGTGAGTTCAACGTGCTCGTCTTTGACGGCAGCGATGCCCTGCTCGTCAATCCCGGCGGCACCGTGCGCGTGGGATTGCCGCTGCTCGATGAAGCCGCCGCCTTATTAAAAAAAGCAGGCATCAAAAACGCCATCGTCGCCGGTGAACTGCACGTGCGGCACGGCGATGGCAAACGCGCCCGTGTGCACGATGTCTCCCGCATTGCCCGCAAGCCCGCCAATGCCGCCGAGGTCGCCCAACTGGCCTTCGCGGTCTTCGATTTGATCGAACTCAATGGCGAGGAAATCGGCGGAGCCTTCGCCACGACGTGGAAGAAGATCCAGGAGCTCTTCCAAGCCGGAGAACGCGTCGCACCAGTCGAAACCATCGCCACCAGCGGCGCGAAGGGCGTGCTGGAGGCTTTTGAGAAGTGGGTCGATGCCGAAGGCGGCGAAGGTGTCGTCGCACGAAGCGATGAGGGTGGCTGGTTCAAAGTGAAGCCGCGCCACACCATCGACTGCGCCGTGATCGGCTTCGCCGAAGGCACCGACGACCGCGCCGGCATGCTTCACGACATGCTGCTCGGCATTGCCCGCGCCGATGGAAGCTGGCAGGTGCTCGGCCGCGTCGGCGGCGGCTTCTCCGAAGACGAGCGCCGCGCCTTTTTGAGCGATCTGCGCGACATCGTCACGCACAGCGAATACGCCGAGGTGAACAGCGACCGCGTGGCCTACGAAATGGTCAAACCCGAGTGGGTCGTCGAGATTTCCTGCCTCGACTTCATCACCCAGACCACTCGCGGTGCCAGCATCGACCGCATGGTGCTGAACTGGGACTCCGCCGCCGCCACCTGGCGTGTCACACGCCGCTTGCCGCTGTGCAGCCCCATCAGCCCGCAGTTTGTGCGTCGTCGTGAAGACAAAACGCCCAACGCACACGACTGCCGCATCGACCAGCTTGCTGAACTTGTCGAAATCCCACAACTCGACGCCACCGCCGCTGATCTGGCCCTACCAACCAGCGAAGTGCTCAAGCGCGAAGTGCGCGTGAAAGAGCTCAAAGGCAAAAAGATGGTCCGCAAACTCATGCTGTGGAAGACAAACAAGGAAACCGCTCTGCGCGGCGAATTCCCCGCCTACGTCCTCCACCTCACCGACTTCAGCCCCGGGCGCAAAGAGCCGCTCCAGCGCGAAATCCGCGTCAGCGACTCCCGCGAGCAGATCGAAGCCTTCTACGCCGACATGGAGAAGGAATACTTCGTCGGCGGCTGGAAGGCGGCATAGGCTTTCGTGTCACGTCCCTCGCATCCTACGCCCTCATGCATTCGGCGTGGGACACCGCTAAGGAAGGCTGCGCAGGGGCGTATCTCTTTTCCCCCAAATCATGACTGTCTGTTCTCGTTCCCAATCTTTCTTCAGCGCCGCGCTGTTTCTCGCCACCGGTGTTGCTTTCATCAGCGCGATTCCCGCCGCAGAGCCGTTTGAGGCGTTTTTGGAGACGCATTGCATCCGCTGCCATGGGCCGGAGAAGGAGAAGGGGGATCTGCGCATCGATGAGTTGTCTCGTGACTTCAAACTGGGCGCGGACACGCATCATTGGGCGGAGGTGATCGAGCAGGTGAACTCGGGCGAGATGCCGCCGAAGAAGGAGAAGAAACCGACACAGGAGGAGATCGCGGCGTTTGTGACGGGACTCGATGCACGCATCAAAGAGGGCAAGGCGGCCCGCATGGCGGCACGACCGGCAGTGGCCCATTACCGGCTGAGCCGGAAGGAGTATCAAAACACAGTCTATGACCTGCTCGGCGTGCGCTATGATCCCGCGAAACCGGGCGAGCTGAATGAGGACACGCGTTGGCATGGCTTTGAGCGCATCGGGTCGGAGCTGTCGCTCTCGCCTTCGCATGTGGATCGTTATTATCGTGCGGCGGAGCTAGTGCTGGACCGGGCCTTTCCGACGGCGACGAGCGAGGCACGCAAGGTGCGCAAAACGGCGGCGGATCTGCGCTACGGCGGCGGGAAGGACCAGCAGGCGGCTCTGGATCGTTTCGGCATCAAGCGGCCGCTGCGTTATCTGATGTTCCCGGGGCGCACGCAGGATGCGCTTTCGCCGAACTGGTTTGGCAAGACAGGCCCGGAGCACAGCGGGCTCTACAAACTGCGCATCCAGGCCAGCGGCATTCGTCCGCCGGGCGGCCAGACGGCGCATCTGAGCATCGGCAAACGCACGGGCGAGGAGACCGTCGATGGGATCGTGGAGTTCGACATCACCGCGCCGGAGGACAAGCCGCAGGTGTATGAATTTGAGGTCTTCCTCGAAATGCCCACGCAGCTCGATTTCTGCGTCGTGGCCACCGATGTGGTCGATCGCCGGGCTGGCGCGGCCTTCCGCAATGCGCTCGCGAGCCGCGGCGGCTACATTTTCACGCACAGCAGCGAGACGATGCTCCTAAACCCGAACGCGCCGCAGATGTTCGACGACAAGGGGAACGGTCTTTTCTCCACCGTGCTGCTCGATTGGATCGAGTGGGAAGGCCCGCTGGTTTCCGAGGCGGAAAAATCGCGTCGCAAGGATGTCGTGCCGCCGGATGACGCATCGCCGGAAGTCGTCGCGGCGCATTTGCAGCGCTTCGCCGAGCGTGCGTGGCGTCGTGCGGTGAAAATGGAGGAACTGGAGGAGTATTTGAAGGCGTATCGCGAGGAGCGCGATGCGGGCGAGAAGCTCGCGGATGCGTATCGCGTGGCCTTGCAAGGCGTGCTGACCTCGCGGCACTTTATTTACATCGTCGAGGGCGATCCCGTGGCTCGCGAGCAACTCAACGACGCCGAACTCGCCACCCGGTTGTCGTATTTCCTGTGGAGCTCGATGCCGGATGACGCGCTCTTCACCGCCGCGAAAGCCGGCACGCTGAAAGGCGATGTTTTGAAGAAGGAAGTCGATCGAATGCTCGCCGATGGCAAAGCGAGCCGCTTCATCGATGATTTCTCGCGTCAGTGGCTGCAACTGCATCGCGTGGGCATGTTCCCGCCGGACAAAAAGCTCTACCCCGTCTATGACGACTGGCTGGAGGAAAGCATGCGCAACGAGCCCGTGGAGTTCTTCCGCGAGACCTTCGCTCAAAACCTGCCCATCAATGCCTTCGTCGATTCCAACTGGACCATCGCCAATGCGCGGCTCTGCGACTTCTACGGCCTGCCCGAGCCGAAGTCGGGCGGGTTTCAGCGTGTGTCGCTCAAGCCCGAAGATCGCCGCGGCGGTCTGCTCACGATGGGTGCCGTGCTCGGTCTCACCTCCGACGGCACGCGTCATCGTCCCGTGCATCGCGGCGTGTGGCTGAGCGAGGTCGTGCTCGGCAAACCACCGCCTCCGCCGCCTGCGAATGTGCCCGCCATCGAGCCCCCAACGCCGCAAAGCCCCAAGGCAACGCTGCGCCAAAAGATCGAAGCTCATCGCGAGGATGCCAACTGCGCCGCCTGCCACGCGAAGATCGACCCGCTCGGCCTAGCCTGGGACAACTACGACGCCATCGGCCAGTGGCGCACCCGCGAAAAAATCGCCGCTGGTGTCGGCGAAGACCCCTTGATCAATCCCGCCGGCCAAATGCCCGACGGGCGCGCCTTCAAAGACGCCACCGAATTCAAACAACGCCTCCTCGAAGACCGCGACAAACTCGCCCGCGCCTTCATCGAGCACCTCACCACCTACGCCCTCCGCCGCGCCGTCGCCTTCGACGACCAAGACGACCTCAACGCCATCCAAACCGAAGCCAAGAAGAGCGGCTACCGCATCAAGGACATCGTGCGTGCCGTGGCGATGTCGGAGCTGTTAAGGAAGCGATGACAAACATGAGGTCTCCCACAGATTCAGGGAGGCCCACAGATTTTTCAGAATGGATTTAAACTCAAAAAACAATCTGTGGGCCTCCCTGAATCTGTGGGACATCCCTTCTGATCCAACAAACTGCCAATGGTGAAACCCAAATCCCAATCTGCTGATGATCCCATCACGCGCGCCTTTATCGGGCAGGCGATGAAGGTGCATTCAGCCGTGGGGCCTGGGCTTGATGAAGAAATCTATCATCAGGAGCTTGTCACGGCACTCACGGCGGCTGGCATCTCTCACCTTTCCAAGCCGAGGCGTGACTTGGTTTATCGCGGAATCGTTGCGGATACCTTTGAGCCGGACTTTGTTATCGAGAATCACTTCATTCCCGAGTTGAAGTGTCTGCGTGGTCCTTTTGCTCCGGAGCATTGGGTTCAGGTGGTGTGCTATTGCAAGTTCTGGCGGCTGCGCACGAGCCTGCTGGTCGATTTTGGCAAGCAAAGCCTGATCTGGGATCGCTTTCTTTATCGTTCGCACACGGCGAGCCTTCCAGATGTCAAACTGCCTGCTTTTGTCTCCAATCCATCGCTGGCCACCCACATCATTCGCGCCGTGAGCGAGTGTCTTGATGAGATTGGCCTTGGTTACCGGCAAACGACTTGGAAGGGGCTTGTGAGCGCCGCGATCCAATCGGCAGGCATCAAAGTGCATCTCAATCCAACGGCCACGGTGCTCCATCACCCGCACATCACGATGCCCAGCCTCGTGATTGACGATACCTGCGCAGTCCTCGTTACAGCGCTCACCGACGGCATCAACGCCACCGACCGCGCCACGCTCCAAACTCACCTGCGCTGGCTCAACCTAGAATGGGGCATCGTTTTCAATTTCGGCAAAACCACCGCTGACCTCAGCTTTGTCCAAAACCCCAAAAAGAAACCTCCAGCAGATTCAGGGAGGCCAACAGATTATCTCTGAAGGGTTCCCTGAACTCAAAAAAAGAAATCTGCTGGCCTCCCTGAATCTGCTGGAAATCAAACCCAACAACTCACGCTTTCCATGAACATCCAAACTCAATCCTGGCTCCTCAATCGTCGCCACGCCCTCAAAGCCATCGGCAGTTTCATCTCACTGCCCATGCTGGAGTGCATGGTGCCGCTGCGTGCAGCAGAAAAAGCCATCGCGGCGACGCCGAAACGCAGCGCGTTCATCTACCTGGCGAATGGCGTGCACTCGCTGAACTACCAGATTTTGAAATCAGGCCGCGATTACGAGTTTTCACGTTCGTTGAAGCCATTGGAGAAGCATCGCGAGGTCATCACGCCGATCAGCGGGCTGCATCATCCGGGCAGCCTCAGTCATCATCACAACTGCATCAATATCTTCCTCACGGGCGGCAAGCTGGGGCCTTCGGATCGCAACACCATCTCCGTGGACCAGAAGATGGCGGAGATCACGGCGCCGCACACGCGTTACCCATCGATGGAGGTCGCGCTGACGCAGGGTTCGCTCGCGTGGACGGCGGATGGCGTGCAGTTGCCCGCGTTGCGGCGTTGCAGCGAGATTTTTGCCTCGCTCTTTGAAGAACCGAAGGGCGGAAAAGAGGCTCAGCGCCGCGCCTTGCGTCGCAAGGGCAGCGTGCTGGACGCGAATCTCGCCGAGGTGCGCCAGTTGGAGAAAAAGATGGGAGCGGAGGACAAAGGCCGCATGGAGCAATACCTCACCTCTGTGCGTGAGACGGAGATCCGCACGCGTCGCGCCGATGCGTGGCTCGACACGCCGCTGCCGACGATCACTGATGCCGATCGCAAGCGTACGAACCGCGATATCGCCGCAACGATGGCCGGCGATTACTTCCGCACCGTGTATGACCTCATGGTGCTCGCTTTTCAGACCGATGTGACCCGCGTGGCCACCTTCAGCCTCGGCGGCGAGGGCGATGCCTTTTCCGTTCCCGAGATCGGCATCACCGAATCGCGCCACCAGCTCAGTCATCACGGCGGCGATGCCGGTTACATGGAAAAGCTCACGATGTATGACACCTTCGCCATCGAGCAGTTCAGCTACTTCATCACTCGACTCACCGAAACGAAGGACCTCAATGGCAAGCCGCTCATCGGCTCCACGATGGCGCTTTTCGGCAGCGGCATGTCCTACGGCCACAGCCACGGCAATGCGAATCTCCCGCTGGTGCTCGCAGGCGGCGGCGATCTCGGCCTGAAGCACGGCAGCCATCTGGACTTCAACAAGGACGCCAAAGCCTTCGAAGGCTACTCCCTCAGCACCGACGGCGCGCTCACCACCGCGCATTACCAAGTCTGCAGCCGCCCCGTCAACACCGACGCCCACATGAGCAACCTCCTCCTCCTCATGGCCCAGCGCATGGGCGTCGAGACGGAGCAGTTCGGCGATAGCAACAAAGTGATCGCTTTGTGATGTTCTTGGTGCCTCGTTCTTGGTTCTTGGTTTTGGTCGGCTTGCTCGTCGTCACCGCTCACGCTGCCAACGAAGCACCAGGAACATATCGTCCCGAAGCCGGCAAGTTCCCGCCGTTGGAAAAAGCGCACTCCTATCGCGGCGAACTCGTCTTTGTGGACCACGCGAATCGGCGTGGCAGCCTGCGCCTGACATCCGGCGGCATCTTCCGCACCACGGCACCGCATCCCTTTGCGCTGCTGCCGTATGCGGTCGTGAGGTATCACGGCGCACCGGCGGACCTGCGGGACATTCCGCTGGGCACCATGCTACATGTGCGGGCGTTTTTGCCGCCGGATCCGAAGACCTCCGCCGTGCCCGTTTTGCCGGTGAACAATCGCGAAAAGTCTCCAGCGGGCAATTTGGGCACCGCGCCAGCGGAAAACCACGTTTTGCTGCTCGAAGACGAACCGAGCTACTGCCAGCGCGAAGGCTTGGTTTGGGAATTGAAGGAGCTGGAGATCAAAAATCGCGAAGGAACCATCTTCGCGAGCCGCGAAGCCCAAAACAATGCCAAAGCGAAGCCCAGCGATGAAACGCTGACCTTCGATGCCGCCACGCGCATCTGGCGCGGTCGCGAATGCCTGCGCATCGAGCATCTCATCGCCGACAAAACGTGGCCCGCCGAAGGTAAAAAGGCTCTCGGCGGCCAAGTCGTGAATCTCGGCATCACCTGGCGGCCCACGCCCGGCGGTGTGTTTGGCCGTTTTCATCTCTCCGACATCTGGCTTGACGACGAGGCGATGCAAAACGCCACGCAGCATCAAACCGAGCTGCACAAGACCTTCATCCGCAGCCGCTGGATACCCGCGTGGGTCGATGCGGTCGAGTATGGCAAGTTCGGCCGCGCCACCGTGACCGCGACGCTCTTCGGCGGCATGGACGCCTCGCTCTACGCCGACTTCAAACCAGGCATCACCGCCCTGATGAACGGCGTCGAGAACACCCTCAAGCACACCGAAGGCGGCACTGCTGGCCCCACGCAAATGGCCGCACGCGGCAAACTCATTGAAGTTCGTGGCAATCCTTTTCTCCCACAGATTGATTCAGAAACCAAATCCGACTCAGAAAAGAAATCTGCGGGCCTCCCTGAATCTGTGGGAAATCAAAACTCAGCAAGCCCTCCACTCGGCAGCAGCGGCATTCAGATCCGCTTTGAAACCGATCTCATCACCGAAGGCATGCGCCCCACGCGCATCGTCAAAGTCCGCCCGAGTAGCTGGCCCGACGTCCACCTGCCCCGCGAAGAATACCTCGGCAACGGAGCCTCCAACATCCACGAGCGCTTCCCCACGCCCGCCATCTTCCCCACCTACTGATTTCCCACAGATTCAGGGAAGCCCACAGATGATCTTTACACTGATGTTCAATGCCAAAATCCAATCTGTGGGCCTCCCTGAATCTGTGGGAGAAAAACCCGAATGAAAAAATCGAAGTATCATGACTAATCCACTGCACTTCACGACCATTTGCCTCGGTTTTGCCCTGCTCGCATGCGTTCAAGCCCACGCCGTGAACGAACCAAACACTAAGAACCAAGAACAAGGAACCGAGCCCTTCCGCCCCGAAGCTGGCAAGTTCCCGCCGTTGGAGAAAGCGCTCTCCTATCGCGGTGAACTCGTCTTTGTCGATCATGCGAACCGTCGTGGCAGCGTGCGCATTCCGGGCGAGGGCACCTACTTCCGCAATGCGCCGCATCCCTTCGCGCTGCTGCCGTATGCGGTGGTGCGTTACCACGGTGCCCCGGCGGATCTGCGCGACATTCCGCTCGGCACCTTGCTGCACATCCGCGCGTATCTGCCGCCTGATCCGGCCACCTCGGCCGTGCCCGTGCTGCCGGTGGACAACAAAAACAAAACTGCCGGCTACAGCGGCAAAGGCGTCGCGCCTGCCGAGAATCACCTCCTGCTGCTCGAAGACGAACCCAGCCACTGCCAGCGCGAAGGCCTCATGTGGAAGCTGAAGGAAGTGGAGGTCAAAAACCGCGAAGGCATGCTCATCGCCACTTGCGAGCCCAAACAAGGCAGCAAAGCCAAAGCGACCGAAGAAAAGCTCACCTTCGATGCCGCCACACGCTTCTGGCGCGGTCGCGAGTGCCTCGGCATCGACGAACTCATCGCCGACGGCGCATGGCCTGCCGATGGCAAAAAGGCGCTCGGTGGTCAGGCGGTGCTGCTTGGCATCACCTGGAAACCCACGCCCGACGGCATCTTCACTCGCTTCCACGTTTCCGACATCTGGCTCGACGACGCCTCCATGCAACGCGCCGCGCAAAACCAGACCGAAACGCACAAGACCTTCATCCGCACCCGCTGGATGCCCGCGTGGATCGACGCCGTCGAGTATGGCAAGTTCGGTCGCGCCACCGTCACCGCCACCTTGTTCGGCGGCATGGACGCCGCGCTCTACGCCGACTTCAAAAAAGGCGCCACCGCCAACATGAACGGTGCCGAAGCCACCCTCAAACACGCCGGCGGCGGCTACGGCCCTGCCCACATGGCCTCCAAAGGCACGCTGCTCGATGTCACGAACGCCACCGGCGACATCCCGCTCGGCAGCAGCGGCATTCAGATTCGATTCGAGACCGATCTCATCATCGAAGGCATCCGCCTTGGCCGTGTCGTCCGCGTCCGCCCCAGCAACTGGCCCCTCGTCAACCTCCCCCGCGAAGAATACATCGGCGACGGCAGCAACCCCGAAGACCGCTTCCCCACGCCCACGATCTTTCCGAAGTATTGATGCCTACTGTTCGTGGTTCTTTGTTTCTAGTTCTTGGTTCACCTGACAGTCGCCAAGATGCCGAGAAGATGAGCCAAGAACAAAGAACGATGAACCAAGAACTCAGCAAATGATCCGCGCCGCTTTTCTCACCACCCTCCTTCTCGGCTCTCTCGCGGCGCTCAGTGCTGCCGCGCCCGATGTCTCCAAAGTCAGCTCGCGTGCCGAACTCGATGCTGTCATCGCCGCCACGACGGATGCCGCTTTGAAACAGGCGCTCAGCGATCACGCTGGCGAGATCTTGGCCGCCGCCGAGCAGCATCCGCATGTCGAGGCCGTCATGCGCACCATCCAGGGTGCGCCGGGCGCTTTCACGAAGATCAACACCACGCCCGACATTTTGAAGAAAGCGGTTGGCGGCGACATCGCGCTCTTTGACACGGTTACGCAGGTCAGCACGAACATCCTCGGCGGCAAAGCGCACGATCATCGCAAGGAGAACGCCGATCCCTACAACGCCGCGTTCATCGAGCACCTCGGGCACATCGCTTGGCTGGAATCGGTGAAGCTGGAGGCTTCGGGCATTCAGGACGACTGGGTGGCTCCGCTGCTCAAGCTCAAGAAGTTGAAGAGCCTCAGCGTCAGTGGCTTTGGCCGACTGGGCGATGCCAGCCTGGCCCAACTCCAGCAACTCACCGATTGTCCGGATCTCACCAACCTCGAACTCGCCTATTTTGGCAAGGCCACCGATGCCGGTTGGGAAAAGCTCGCCGGCCTCAAGAACCTGGAGTCGTTCACACCACGAGGCGCGGGGTATCCCGGCCACTTCTTCGCGAAGTTCGATGGCTGGACGAAGCTGAAGCGCATCAACTTCCACAGCAACGGTCTCGATGACGAGGGACTCGGCCATGTATGCGAAAAGTTCCCGAACCTCGAGTTCATCAAGCTCTGGCACTCCAAGCAGCTCACCGATGCCGGTGCCGAGCACTTCAAGAAGCTCAAGCACCTCACCGGCATCGAGATCAGCTGCGCCAAAGCCACCGCAGGCCTCATGAAGCACCTGCGCGACCTGCCGATGGAATACGTCGCGCTCGAATACGGCGTGTGCAGTCCCGCCGCAGAAGCCATCGCCACCATCAAAGCCATCCCGACCCTGCGCAAGCTCTCCCTCGATGCCAAAGCCTTCACCGACGCTGATCTCACCGCCCTCGCGGGCGTCAATCAGATCAAAGAACTCTCCCTCTCTAACCTTGAACTGACCGACACCAGCCTGCCGCACCTCCAAGCCTTCACTCACCTCAAAACGCTCACGCTCATCCGCTACGGCAAAGGCTATCCCGATGAAACGCTGGCCAAGGTGAAAGCCCTGCTGCCGAATGTGGAAGTCAAATTCGTGAAGTGAGCTTGTGCCGCCCAGACGGGACATGAAAGATCCGGTTTGACCACGTATGAAGTCCCATGCGCTTCCTCTGCCATCTCATCCTTTCCACGACCTCCGCCCTCGCGGTGGATTTTGTGCGTGAGGTGCGGCCGATTTTTGAAAAGCACTGCTACGAGTGCCATGGGGCCGAAAAACAAAAGAACGACTACCGGCTCGATATCAAGGCGGTGGCGCTGAAGCACGTGAAACCCGGCCAAAGTGCCGAAAGCACGCTGTTTCGCTTCGTCAGCGGTTTGGAGAAGGACACACCGATGCCGCCGAAGTCGAAACTGAGCTCAGCAGAGCTCGAAACGCTGAAACGCTGGATCGATGAAGGCGCGAACTGGCCGGATGGGGTCGATGTGGCGAAGTTGGAGGACAAAACGGACTGGTGGGCCTTCAAGCCGCTCAAAGTGGCTTCGGATTCAGCCGAAGATTCCGCCAAACTTGAGCTGAAGCTCAAGCCACTTTCCATTGATGCCTTCATTGAAGCGAAGCTGAAGGAGAAAGGCCTCACGCCCGCTCCTCGTGCCGATGTGCGCACACTCATTCGCAGGCTCTTTTTCGATCTCACCGGCCTTCCGCCCACTCCGTCTGACTTGTCAGACTGGTCGGACCTGTCTGACGAACGCTACGAACAGCTCGTTGATCATCTTCTCGCCTCACCGCGCCACGGCGAGCGCTGGGCTCGGCATTGGCTGGATGCGGTGCATTATGGCGAAACCCACGGCTATGACAAAGACAAGCCGCGCTTCAATGCCTGGCCGTATCGCGACTACGTTATTCGCGCGCTGAACAACGACAAACCTTACGCACGCTTCATCGAGGAGCAGATCGCCGGGGATGGGTTGTATCCGGGCACGGTGGATGGCATCACGGCGCTGGGTTTCATCGCGGCGGGGCCGTGGGACTACATCGGGCATGCGGAGGTGCCGGAGACGAAGCTCGATGGCAAAATCGCACGTCATCTGGATCGCGATGACATGGTGCAAAACGCCATCGGCACCGTGTGCAGCCTCACGATCCAGTGCGCGCAGTGTCACAACCACAAATTCGATCCCATCACGCAGGAGGATTACTATTCGCTGCACGCCGTCTTTGCCGCGATCGACCGCACGGAGGTCGATTACTACCCGGATGACGCGTCGATGCAGAAGTTCGCGGCGCTGCAAAAACAGAAGAAGAGGCTCGCCGATCAAATCGCGGCTTTGGAGGCTCCATTGAAGCAAAAAGCCGGTGAAGCCTACACCGCGCTCAGCAAGCGCATCGACGGGGCGGCGGAAAAAGGCGCGAATCCGAACGCAAAGCCCGATTTCGGCTGGCACAGCGCCATTTCGCCGACGCAAGACGCCACAAAGTGGGTGCAGGTCGATCTCGGCAAGAGCGTGCAGGTCGAGCGCATCGTGCTGAAGCCCTGCTACGACGACTACGGCAAGATCGGCGGCGGTTTCGGCTTCCCGGTGCGGTTCAAGGTCGAAGTGAGCGACGACCCGGAGTTCAAAACCGGAGTCTCGCTCGTGTGGCGAAAGCATGACGCCACCTTCATGCAGGATTTCGCGAATCCCGGCCTCAAACCCTTCGAAAGCGGCACCGCAGGCGATGACGGCGTCACGGGTCGGTTTGTGCGCGTCACCGCCGTGAAGCTCGCGTCGCGCCGAGGCGACTACATCTTCGCGCTCGCCGAGTTAGAAGTCTATGACAGCAAAACCGGGCCGAATCTGGCCGCAGGCAAGCCCGTGACCTCGCTCGACAGCATCGAGGCTCCGCCGCGCTGGCGCAAAACGAACCTCACCGATGGCATCGCCCCGGAAAGCCGCAGTGAAGAGGACAAAAAGCAGCTCATCCGGCAGCGCGATGCCCTCATGCTCGCTCAAGCGGATGAAGCGAGGAAGAAGCAGCTCGTCGCGCTGCGAAAAGAGCGCGATTCCCAGCCTGCGCTGCCCGCGCCGCAGAAAGTGTATGCTGGAGCGGTTCACTACGGCAGCGGTGCCTTCAAAGGCACGCACGGCACGCCGCGCACGATTCAGGTGCTCAAGCGAGGCGACCTCAAACAACCTGCGCAAGAGGTCGGGCCAAACACGATTCAAGCGCTCGCGGGTCTCTTCGACATTCCTTTTGCAGTTTGGGGGCACAATGAATCTGACCGTCGCGCCGCTTTGGCGAAGTGGATCACGCATCCAAACAACGCGCTCACCTGGCGCAGCATCGTGAACCGCGTGTGGCAGCACCACTTCGGTCGCGGATTGGTGGAGACCGCGAACGACTTCGGCCGCATGGGCGCGAAGCCGAGCCATCCCGAGTTGCTCGACTGGCTGGCGGTGACCTTTCGCGACGACCTCGGCGGCAGTTTGAAGAAGCTGCACAAGCTCATCGTGATGAGCGAGGCGTATCGTAGAACGAGTTTTCCAACTCGTTCAGGCAACGAGTTGGAAAACTCGTTCTACGCCCGCCAAACCCGCCGCAAGCTCGATGCGGAGGCCGTTCGGGATTCCATCCTCGCCGTCAGCGGCAAACTCGACCTCACCATGGGCGGGCCGAGCTTTCAGGACTTCGTGATCGACAAGCCGCAGCACTCGCCGCACTACGAATATCATCTGCACGACCCCGAGGATCCGAAGAGCCATCGCCGCAGCATTTATCGTTTTATTGTGCGCAGCCAGCAGCAGCCATTCATGACCGTGCTCGATTGTGCCGACCCATCCATGCGCGTGGACAAGCGCAACGAGTCGCTGAGTCCGCTCCAAGCGCTCGCGATGATGAACAACGGCCTCACCGTGACGATGGCTAAGCATTTCGCCGCGCATGCGGGCAGTGTGAAACGTGCGTTCCAGCTCGCCCTCGCCCGCGAGCCCACGGCGGAAGAACTCGCCGCGCTGGAGGACTACGCGAAACGCGAAGGCCTCGAAAATGCCTGCCGCGTGATTTTGAACCTTAACGAGTTCTCTTTTGTGGATTGATTCAAACCTTGAACATTCCAAGGCCAGAGGCATCCTTGACGGCATGAGCTTAGAAACCTTGAAATCTGAGATCCAAAGCCTGAGTCCCAACGAACGACGGGAGATCGGCATCTTTGCCCTTGAACTCAATCGCCTGACTTCGAGGGCTGGCGGCGGTCGCAGCCTCGGAGAGATTTGCGATGACAAAAGCCCCGGGCAGTGGCTGACCATGGAGGAGGCGGATGTGCGCCTCGGCTGGGACAAAGGCGATGCCGCATGAGCTATCGTCTGCTCATATCGCTCGAAGCGATCGAGTATCTGGAGCGGCAGCGGCCCGGCGAACGCCGCCGGCTACGCGCCTTGTTCATGCGCATGACAGAGGAGCCCCGACTGTTTTCTGACTTCGTGCACATCGAGCCAGATCTTCGTCGATACGATGTCCATGTCGCCGGGAAGCACGCCATCTACTTTTGGGATGATTTTGCCGATCGTGATCTGAAGATCATCCGCATTTTGAGAGCCGATTGAGCCAACTTGGGTGTCCCGCAAAAGCGTGACTGGCGTCGGCGTTGGTATGGCAACAACATCAAGCATGCTCACACGCCGCCAGCTTCTTCAAACGACCGGACAAGGCTTCGGAGCGCTCGCGTTTGCCTCGATGCAGGCGGCGGAGACGTCGCATCGCTCGCAGGTCATCGCGCCGAAGGCGAAACGCGTCGTGCAGCTCTTCATGGGCGGCGCGGCGAGCCACATCGACCTCTTTGATTTCAAACCCGCGCTCATCAAGCATCACGGCGAAGAATCGAACTTCGGCGAGGCGGTGGAGGCGTTTCAAAACGGCCTCGGGCCATGGAAGAAGCCCGTTTGGGACTTCAAAGCCTACGGCCAGAGCGGCAAAATGCTCAGCGAGGCCGTGGCACCGCTCGGTGCGTGTGCGGATGACATGGCCTTCGTGCACAACATGGTCGGCAAAACGGGCGTGCACTCGCAAGGCACGCTGCTGCAGGCCACGGGGTTCAATCTGCCCGGCTTTCCTGGCATGGGCTGCTGGGTGAGTTACGCGCTGGGCTCGATCAGCGACAATTTGCCGACCTTTGTCGTGCTGCCGGATCATCGTGGCTTTGCCTCGAACGGGCCGAAGAACTGGGATTCGGCCTTTTTGCCCTCGCAGCATGCCGGGACGATCATTTATCCCGGAGCAGAGGTGCCGATCGCGGATCTATTTCCGCACAAAAACGGCCGCTACATCAGTGCGAGGTCGGATCGCGGTGGTTTTGACCTTTTGGAGAAGCTGAACCGAAAACACGCCGCACTACGTGAGGAAGACTCACGACTCGAAAGTCGCATCCAGAGCTATGAACTGGCCGCGAAGATGCAGCTCGCCGCGCCGGAGGCTCTGGACATCTCAAAGGAGTCCGATGCGATGAAAACGATGTATGGCATCCAGGAGCACCGCAAAGTGTGGCCCACGGAGATCAACGCCGAGGAAGAAGCCGACTACATGGGCCGCAAGTGCCTTGCGGCGCGTCGATTGCTGGAGCGCGGCGTGCGCTTTGTGCAGATCTGGAGCGGCAACGACAATGGCTTCCCGCGTCGCAACTGGGACAGCCATGAAGACGTCGAGCGTGACCACGGTCCGCTCGCCTGGGGGATGGCGAAGGCCGTTTCGGCGCTGATTCTCGATTTGAAGCAGCGTGGCCTGCTCGATGAGACGATCATTTTGTGGACGACGGAGTTCGGCCGCATGCCCAGCACGCAGGGCGGCAAGGGGCGCGACCACAATCCCTATGTCTTCACCAACTGGCTCTGCGGCGGCGGCATCAAAGGCGGCGTGGTGGCCGGCGAGAGCGATCAATGGGGTTACAAGCCGCTCGACCGCGCCAATCCGACGACCTGCTACGACATCCACGCCACGATGCTTCACCTGCTTGGCATTGATCACGAGAAACTCACCGTCCGTCACAACGGCCTCGACCGGCGCCTCACGGATGTGCACGGGCATGTGATCCGCGATCTGCTGGTGTGAGGCTTTTCAGCTCTACACGGCCGCAGCAGGCTCCTTCGTTGCATCCCACAGCAGTTTCATCGCGATCACGCCGAGCCACGGCGTCAGACCCGTGAGAGCGAGCGCAGGATCATAGCTGCCGAGCTGCACGCGGAGCCAGCCAAACAGCGATTGCAGCGGCGAAGTGGTGATCCACACCCACATGCTGAACAGTCCCGTCAGTCGCGAGACATGCTCGGCACTGAGCTCCTGCACGAAACTGTAGTAACATGGAAACATCGCCAGCGAGGCCGCGCCGACCACCAGCAGCAGCCCCAGCAGCAGCGGACTTTGGCCCAGCCACGGGATGCAAACCGTCAACGATGCCAGAAACGCGGCCACATTGAAGATGCGGCGTTTTGCGTCATGATTCGACAGCGAGAAGCGCTTCACCAGCTGCATGGACAATATGCCGGCGAGGATGCAGCCCACATCCGTGGCGATGTAGTAAACCGAGACGAAGTTCGCCGTGCTGAGCGCATCGTAACCGCGGCCCTCCTGCAAAAACAGCGGCAGCCAGGCACGAATGATCTGCCACGGAATCTGGATGCCGATGAGCAGCAGCGCGATCGCCCAGAACTTTTTGCCCATGATGATGGGCATCAGCGAGGCTGTGTCACGTTCGCTGGCCTCGCTGCCTTGATTTCCTGATTCTGCATTCGTTTGCAGCCGGAACGACACCATCCAGAGCACGATCCACACCACGCCTGTGAGCGCGATCACCTGGAAGGCGAAGCGCCAGCCCTGTGGATGCCCTTCCGAGAGCCAGAGCACAAGCCGGGGCGTGATGATCGCACCGATGGACGCGCCGCTTTGCAGCACGCTGTTGCCCATCATGCGCTCGCTCGGCTGCAACAGGCGGAAAGTCGTCTTCAGCGCGCAGGGCCAGTGTCCCGCCTCGAACAAGCCCAGCATCACACGTGCGGCCATGAACTGGTGATAGTCCGCCGCCCAGGAGGAAAACAAGCCTGCCAGCGACCAGCCTCCGAGCACGACCGGATACATCCAGCGCAGGCTGAAGCGTTCGCACAGGAAGCCAAACACCAGCGACCCAAGTCCGAAGGCGAGGCCGAAAGCCGTCTCCAGATTCCCGTATTGCAAATCATCCAGCCTGAACTCCGCCTTCACCGCCGCCGCCGCGTTCGCCAGCGTCTGGCGGTCCATGTAGTTGATCATCGTCGCCAGCAGCAGCAGGCCGCAGATGTACCATTTCCAGAGGGAGGAGCGTTGCGTGGTCATACTGGTGGTGATGGTGATCAGTTGAGGAGGGCTTTGGGTTTTCCGGAATGGCAGGCACGTTTTTTACCCTTCCCAGCTTTTCCCATCCCAAGCGATCACGCGATCGAGCAGTTTCACCACCTGCTCGCTGAAGCACTGGAACAAAACCTCGCCTTTCTCCGCCGTGGCACCGCGTGGATCGCCGACATGGCCGGGCTCGCTGCGGTCGGGCATGATCCAGCCGCGGCTGGCGGGCTCGAACGGGTTTCCAAACGGCACCTCATTGGTTTTGGCAAGGTCTCCAACGAGTTCGGGCCGCAATCGCAGCACCATGCTGGTCTCCCATTCGCACGCGTGGCCCATGACGCGCTGCTGGATCGATGGATCACGCGTCCAAGGCTCCGCGCCGAGGTTCCAGTAGGTCACGAAGAGCAGCAGCAGGTCTTTGCGGTCGCGATACTTCTGCCGCACCT
This sequence comes from Prosthecobacter sp., assembly GCF_014879935.1. Lineage (GTDB taxonomy): Bacteria > Verrucomicrobiota > Verrucomicrobiia > Verrucomicrobiales > Verrucomicrobiaceae > Prosthecobacter. Next base: position 2,808 of record NZ_JACSRD010000075.1, on the reverse strand, counting down.
CGAACACAGACTGCTTTCCAGGCACGTCATTGCCGCCGTGGCCGTTCAGGAAGACGAGCCGCTTGAAACCGTGCGCGATGAAGTTTTCCAGCAGCCCGTTCAGCAGATCGAGATACACCCGCGGCTCGGCTGAGAGGGTGCCGGGGAAATCCATGTGATGATGCGAATTCCCCAGCCACTGCAAGGGAGCGAAGAGCACACGCCCGCCCATCGCGGTCTCGGTCCGGCGCACCAGTTCATTCGTCAGCATGCTGTCCGTGAAGACCGGCATGTGCCGCCCGTGCTGCTCCAGCGCGGCAATCGGAAACACCACCGGTGTGTCGCGGCTCAGCGCATCGACCTCACTCCATTTCAAATCGGCGAGCTGCATGGCGGTCAGCGGATTTCCTCGACTTGGATGGTGTGGGTGACCGGCACCACCTGCTTGCGCACGTTGGCGTCCATCCTCGCGTGTTCATCGCCGAGCTTCTTCTTCAGTTTCACCAGTGCGGCGGCCACCTTCGGCTCCTCAGCGGCTTCGGCGGCGATCACACGCATGTGGGTGACGAGGCTCTTGATCAGCGTCGTCTCAAAACTCTCTTTCAAGGCGATGGCATTGCTCAGGTTTGCAAAGGCGCCGTCAAACGGCGTCTTCGTGAATTCGGCGGCCAGATTGACACCGGTCTCAAGCTGCTCCCGGCTGAACTCCTTGCCCTGTGCACCCCAGGTCACCTTGGCTTTCGCCGAACCGAGGTTCTTCACCACCAAAGTGAAGCGATTGAGGTCCTGATTGAAGGTGGTGAAGGGCAGGATGCTGCGGTTGCTGCCGGCGCTCTTCGGATCAGCATCGAAGACAAAGGGCCACTTCGTGCTCTCCAGCGTCACGCTGCCGCCCTGGCTGGCTTTGACGACGTGACCGCTGCTCGCGGAGCCCTGGCCCTTCATATCCACCGTGATCGTGGCGATCTCGCCATCGAATCCCAGTGCCTTCAAAAAGGCCTGTGCCATGAGAAGCTGGCCCGCCGAAGCCGGATGAAAGCCGTCACCGCCAAAGGGGCCGTAGTCTTTTCCCAGAGCCGCCTTCGACTTCGCCAGCGCGTCCATCATCGTGTCATGCACATTCGCGAACGGCTGCTTGTTCTCCGCCGCCAGCTTCTTGGCGATGTCGCGGAGCTGGGCGAGGTTCTGATTGTAAACGCCGCCCTCGACTGTCGGACGCTTGAAGAAATCCGGGTCCACACCCCCGGGAGAGCCCACGGCCATGACTTTCACGCCCACTTTTTGCAGCCCGGCGATCACGGCACGCATGTTCTTCTCATACTCGGCACCAATCGCGGCCTCGTAGGCCTTGTAGCTGCCATCATTCATGCCGTAGCACGTCGTGGCGACGTTCGGATTGAAGATCGCGAGGTCGTTTTCCAGCCGCGCTGCAAAACCGCCTGCCCGCTCACCGCTCCAGCCAAATTGGAAGACTTTGATGTCGCTGCGGCCGGTGCAGGCCAGCAGGTAGGTCTCGATGTATTTCGAATAGATCTTCTGCTCCGTGATGCTGTCGCCAATCACGGCGACGCGGGCATTGGGTGGCAGCAGGGACTCCGCGCGCAGGCTGGCGGCGGAAAGGAGGACGGCGAGAAGCGGGAGGATGCGCATGGAGTGACTCATACCGCCAAAAAGCGGCTGTTCTGGCAAGGAAATCTTCATCGCAACAAGACGGGGGATTTCGCGTTTCGCGGCACATGCGCCTCCTCGCACTTCTTTTCACGGTCGCCGTCGTTTCTCATGCCGAAACCATCGTCTCCATCCAAGGCGGGGATTTTCACCTGAACGGCCGTCCCACCTACGCCGGACGCGAGTGGCAGGGGCATCGGATCGAGGGGCTGCTCATGAATTCGCGCATGGTGCAGGGCATCTTCGATGATCGGAATCGGGAAACCGTGAAGAACTGGGCCTACCCTGACACCGGCAAGTGGGACGCGGAACGCAACACACGCGAATTCATCGTCGCGATGCCGGAATGGCGCGCGCATGGCCTGCTGGCCTTCACGTTGAACCTGCAAGGCGGCTCCCCCTATGGCTACTCGAAGGATCAGCCCTGGCACAACTCCGCCATCAATGACGACGGCACGCTGCGGGATGATGATCTCAGCCGTGCGGAGAAGATCATCGCGAGGGCCGACGAACTGGGCATGGTCGTGATCCTGGGGGTGTTCTACTTCGGCCAGGATCAGCGGCTGAAGGACGAAAGTGCCGTCGTCGCCGCCGTGGAGGCCACCACGCGGTGGGTTCTCGCTCACAAGTGGCAGAACGTGCTGCTGGAGGTGAACAACGAAGCGAACGTGAAATACGATCACGCCATCCTGAATCCAGATCGTGTGCATGAGTTGATCCAGCGCGTGAAAGGCATCGCGGTGGACGGCCGCCGCCTGCTGGTGGGAACGTCGTTTGGCGGCGGCGCCGTGCCAACGTCCCAGGTGATCGAGCATTCCGACTTCCTCCTCATCCACGGCAACGGCGTCAAAGGACCGGACGCGATGCGGAAGTTCATCGCCAAGGTCAAAGCCGCCCGTGGCGACCGGAACATCCCCATCGTGGTGAATGAGGACGATCATTTCGACTTCGACCAGCCAGACAACAACTTCACCGCCGCCGTGAAGGAACACGTCTCCTGGGGCTACTTCGACTTCCGTATGAAGAGTGAGGGCTTCGATGACGGCTACCAAAGCGTCCCCGTGAACTGGGGCCTCTCCAGCGCGAGAAAGAAGGAGTCTTCGCTGTCCTGAGTGGGTATCGAAGGTAGCAGCGGCGAAAGCGGAGTGGTAGGAAGAGGGA
>NZ_JACSRD010000077.1 GCF_014879935.1 Prosthecobacter sp. | reverse complement strand
CTGCCCCACCCGGATACTTTTCGGCCTGAATCGCTCTCCCAGGTCGCCCACCCGAAACAGCGAAGACCCTATTATTCAGCGCCTGGAGATATCCCAGCCGTCCTGAGGTATGGATTCATCTTTATGAATCATTTTTTCAACAACTCCGCGCGCACGGTTGGTGGGCTTCACTGGCGCATATAATTCGAGCGGGCATTGAACGACATGGAATTGGAAAGCTGTTCGGTGTTTGGTTTGCTCTTTGGGTCACTGCTTTGCCGAAAATGTGGATGGTCCATGGCCTTGATGATTATTCTCGCGCATACCTTTTTGCGTTCGACGGCTCCGTTGGAATCGGGGCCGTTGCCTTTGTTAGTCTCTTTGTGTGGAAATTTTGGACAACGAAAGATGTGCTGGAAAAGGCCTTTTTAAAGTCTCCCAATCACTCTGAGAAACTGGGACTCCAAGCTACCATTGGGACTGATTTGCGAGCGCTCCTCCAAGGGTGGATTGATGTGCCCAAGGATTGGGCTGAAAGCGCGACACGATGGCCGCTGTTTTGGCTGCTGATCGGAGTGCTTGATGCGACAATCATTATCCGCGCTGGCGGAGCGTGGGAACTCGGGATGGTGCTTGTTGGATCTGTCACGATCCCTGCGATACTGGTGAGATTTGCATTTGCGAATTCATCGCAATCTCCTAGCCGCGTATTGTTGGTTGTCGACGACCTTGACCGATGCCCGTTTGGCCATCTCCTTTCTGTGGTTGAATCAATCAAGCTTCTGATTGAGGATAAAGAGATCAGTCGCCGTGTTCGAGTGGCAGTGTTGATTGAGGAAGATGTCCTCAAGCATGCAATTTGGGACAAATACTGTCATCTGGCCGACAGTGACACCTCAAGTGCTCTCAAAACTGAGTACGATGCACCTCGAATTATTCAAGAAAACTGTGAGAAGCTCTTTACGGCGCATCTGCGGCTTGGGGCACTCACGCCTGATGATGTTGAGGAAGTTGTTAGAGCATTTGCAAATGCTAAGTCTGGAACTCCTGATGACAGGGCGGTTGGTGGTAAATCCGCGAATGTTGCCAGGCCAACCACGGTCATGGGTCTAGAAGGCGACACCTCTCATCGTAGTTCTCTGAGACAACTGCCAAGTCCCACTGTTCCTTCTTCGCAGTCAGATCACGCGACGGCTCCACATATTGGGGTGTCCCAAAAGATCACACCGGCGCAAGAAGCTCCCGAAAGTCGAATCGATAACAGACTGACTTTGAGTGGTAGCGAAAAGGAAATTCTTCGAGATGAACTGATGACTGCCAAAGCCAGTTTGAAGGCCAGTCTTGGACCACGAGCTATCCGGGCCTTCATGTTTCGGTACCAGCTTGCAAGGTTAATACTCGAGGAGCTTGGCACCCCTGTTCGTCAAAGACACGAAATCAAGGAGCTCACTCAGTTGCTGGCGCAGCAGTGTCTTTTTGGAAAAAAGGTTGTGCAAGGGGCGACGTCTCTCAAAAATATATCCTTGGTGGTCAACCAAGTGGGTTGATAGTGAACGTGGAAACTAATGGAATGGTCATGGTGGCAACATATGAAGCCAGCGACACTAGTAGGTGACTGATGGATGAATACTTCAGCGCGAAATGCACCGGATGCGAAATGACCCTTGCTCTGACTTTGAGCGCCTGCTGGTACTGATGGCGCTGGTGTCGCGCGTGCAGGCGAAGCCGAACTGTTATGGACGAGTAGAAGCAGGAAAAGGACGAGACGGGGTTGCTGTCGGAAGCCGCGCCCGGAGCAGTGGGTGCGGGATGACAGCGTATGCCGCCGCCGCGGCGTGAGTCTTCACTTAGCGTGGACGAATGTCTGCGCGTGAATGACAGCGCTTGCGAAACGGGGCGGTCGGCGGCAGTCAGGGGCATGCCGACGGAAGCCAGCTTTTTGGGAGGATTGCTCTTCGGGGCCATCGGCATGGGGGCGTTGCTGTTCGGCAAGGCGGCGGGCTCGGTGTTGAAGATGGTCCTGGGCGCGGCGCTGGTGGCCTGCGCCTACCTGATCGAGCAGGAGTGGCTGCTGTGGACCAGCGGCACGCTGCTGACGCTGCTGCTGTGGCGCTGGAAGGAATAGAAGCGTGGCTGCGGACGGAGGCGCTGAGGCTTGGGTTCGTTGCTCGCTCTTCAACCCGCTTCGCCATCCGCCTTTAAGGGATCGCTTTGCGCCGCCGGTGGCTCCCGGTTTTCACGTTCCACCTTCTGTGGGCGCTCCTGCAGCACCGACGTGCCTGCGCCCTCGGATTTGCGCGGCGTCTGGGGGCGGTCACCAAGCTCGGGGAGCCTGCGGCCCGGGGGCGACATCAATTCCCAGATCCCCTGGGTTTTCGTGCGTGTTCTCATGTACCTGAATCGGCATCCAGCGGACGGCGGCCTTGCCATCATGATCCCGGGCGAAACAATTCAAACGAGCCTGGGTGAATAGCCCGGCACGGCGCTCGTCCCAAGAGTCATGAAAACACTTGTTGTGGCGTTGACCGCCCTGCTGGTCCTGATGGCGCCGGTGCCGCCTGCGCAGGCCCAATCGTCGAACGTGGATGTCTCGATCGACTTCTTTTACGATGCGCTGCAACCCTACGGCGACTGGATCTATGTGGATGGCTACGGCTACTGCTGGGAGCCTTTCCCGGAACTGGTGGGCACGGGCTGGCAGCCGTACACCGATGGTTACTGGGCCTACACGGACGCGGGCTGGACGTGGATCACGGACGAACCCTTTGGCTGGGCGACGTATCATTACGGCCGCTGGATGCTGAACGGGGACCGCTGGTGCTGGGTGCCGGGCTATGAGTGGGCGCCGGCGTGGGTTTCCTGGCGGCAGAGCGAGGCCTACATCGGCTGGGCGCCGCTGCCACCGGAGGCGGTGTGGTCGGTGAGCATCGGCTTTGGCATCTGGACGGACAGCTACTACGACATCGGCCCGGGCTGCTACAACTTCGTGCCGTATGACAACTTCGCCTGCCGCACCTCGCTGCGGCCCTTCGTGCTGGACCGCCACCGCAACAGCCTCTTCATCGACCAGTCGGTGAACATCACGAACATCAGCTACAACCACACGGTGGTGAACCACATCTTTGTGGGCGGGCCGGACGTGAACCGCATGGACCGCTTCCGCGGCGGGCGGGTGCCACGCTTTTCCCTGCGGCGGGATGACGACGGCCTGCGCCGCGACTGGCTGAACCGCGATGGCGACCGCGATCCGCGCCACCTGTTCCGCGTGAACGGTGACCGCCTGCTGGTGGCGTCCCCCCACATCCGCCGCGATGAGCGCCCGGGCCTGCCATCCCGCGTGCGGGAACGCGTGGTGAACCCGCAGATCGACCGTGGCTGGCGCCTGGCCGGCAGCAGCGATCACGGCAACCGCTGGCATAGCCAGGGCGGGCCCGGCACACGCCCGGCGCTGCCGAGCAAGCTGCCGGAGCGTCGCCCGGTGATCGCCACCAGCACCACACCGCCACCCGCGGTCGGACGCACCCTGACCAGCAGTGAGCGCCGCAGCTTCGGTCCCCGCAACACGACGGATGGCACGCCGCGTGCGGAGCCGGTGGAAGTGCGCCGCGCCACAGCGGCCGATCAGCCGCCAGCCACGCGGCCGGGAAGTCCGTCCTCGGACCCACGCTCGCGCTTCAATCGCCCTGACGCGCTGCCGATTCCCGGCAGCCAACGGCCTGAGGTCTCCGAACGGGGGAGTGGGCCCTCGCGCACGCCCTCGGTGATGCCGGAAGGCCGCCCTCCGCTGCCTGGATCGGGCTTCCGCAGGAGTGACGACAAGAAGGACGACAAAACCGTGCGTCCAGGCATCCCATCGCCCTTCGGACCGCGCTCCGGCATTCCGCAGACCTCGCGCCCGCCGGAAACAAAGCCGGAAGTGCGTCCTGCGATGCCATCGCGCAGCGAACGTCCGACGTTCACGCCGCCCTCGCGCTCGAACGAGCCGCAGCGCCCGACATTCACACCGCCGTCGAGTTCGCGCTTCACGCCACCCTCGCGCTCGAACGAGCCGCAGCGTCCGTCCTTCACACCGCCGTCGAGTTCCCGCTTCACGCCGCCCTCGCGCACGAACGAGCCGCAGCGTCCGACGTTCACGCCGCCGTCGAGTTCGCGCTTCACGCCACCCTCGCGCTCGAA
>NZ_JACSRD010000150.1 GCF_014879935.1 Prosthecobacter sp. | reverse complement strand
TTTGAAAACCTGTTTGGAAGTCGCGGAGCGACGAACGTGCCGTAGCCCGGCCTTTCAAGGCCGGGAACAGGAAGCGGCGGCACGCCCCAAGGCATCCGGTGTCGCAGAGCGACACGCGAACCTGCCGCGTCGAGAGGACGAGTTCGGGCGTCGCGCTGCGACGCCGGTCACGACTCAACGCGATCACCCGCACCCTCTCCCGGCCTTGAAAGGCCGGGCAACGAGACAGCTGCCGCTCTGCGGCAGAGGTTTTCAAACACGGCCCAATGCCCTCGGATCCAACGCGGAGACATTTTGCGCTTCAAACCCGCACGGATTTGCCCTAGAACCGCGGCATGAAGGCTGCCAAAACGAACCCAGCGCTGCTCGAAGTCTTGAAAACCCGCTTTGAGAAGAACATGAGCCGTCATCGCGGCATCGAATGGACCAAAGTGCAGGCGCGGCTCGACGCCAGCCCTGAAAAACTCCGTTCGCTCGCCGAAATGGAGGAAACCGGCGGCGAACCCGACGTGATCGGCCACGACAAGAAAACAGGCCAGTTTCTCTTCGTCGATTGCTCACCGGAGACGCCGAAAGGCCGCGTCAGTGTCTGCTACGACCGCGAAGGCTTGGAATCGCGAAAGGAACATCGTCCCAAGGACACCGCGATGGACATGGCGGCGGCCATGGGCATCGAAATGCTCACCGAGGAACAATACTTCGCTCTGCAGAAGCTCGGTGACTTCGATTCCAAGACCTCGAGCTGGATCAAGACGCCTGACGACATTCGCAAACTCGGCGGCGCACTCTACGGCGACCGCCGCTACGGCCGCGTCTTCATCGGCCACAACGGAGCGCAGTCCTACTATGCCGCGCGGGCGTTTCGCGGCTGCTTGAAGGTGTAGGCCGGATGTGTTTGGCGGAAAAGGCAACAATTCGGCCCAGGGCGGCCTTCGCCAAACTATCCGGCGTCGGCGGTTCGTCCGGCATGCGAAAGCTCTCGGACCGGATAGTTCGGCGAACCAGCCGGTCACGTGGCGAAGCGATCAGCGCCGAACACATCCGGCCTACGATCAGAGGGCGGCCCATTGCGGGCGTTCGGCTTCAAGGGTCACGCGTTGCTTCGTCAACGGATGCGTGAAGCTCAGTTTCCAGGCATGCAGGCACAGCGGTGGATCGGTGACGGCGAGGGTTTGTGTCTCGCCGACCTTGCCGTCAGGCAGGTAAGCGGCATCGCCGACAATTGGATGGCCGAGGTGCCAGAGATGGATGCGAATCTGGTTCGTGCGGCCGGTGATCGGGCGGGCTTCGACGAGAGCGGTGCCGTCGGCATCGCGTTGCAGCACGCGGAACTCGGTTCTGGCCTCCAAACCGCCTTCTTCGACGCTGCGTCCGCCCAGTTTGCCCGCTTCGGCGCTGACCGGAGCGTCGCAGATGAATTCATCCTGCGCGGGATGGCCCTGAACGCGTGCGAGATAGACCTTTTCGACCTCGCCACGCTCGAACTGCGGCTGCACGAGCCGCGCGAAGTGCTGCGTCTTGCACAACAGCATCACGCCGGTCGTGTTGGCATCAAGGCGATGCACCGTGCGCGGGCGCAGCGGATGCCAGACGAGGTCGAGGATGTATTGCAGCGTGTTGCGATTGAAACGTCCGCCCACATGCACGGGCAACGGCGCGGGTTTGTTCAGCACGAGAATGGCCTCGTCTTCAAACAGCACGCGGATGTCCGCATTCACGTCCGGTTCACGCATCGCGGGCGTGTGATGCAGGTAGTGCTCGCCCGCACGCACGATGTGGTCGGCGGTCACCGGCTTGCCATCCTTGTCGGTGAGGCGGCCGTTTTGGGCGGTTTGCAGCCAGACCTCGCGCCCGATGTGCGGCATGACGTGATCGAAGGCGTCCACGACCGTTTTGTGATCGCATGCGGCCGGAATGTGCAGCGGACGCTCGTGATCATACGGCACGCTGCCTGGCAGCGGCGTGCTGGCGGCACGGATGGCGGCGTGGCGCTGCTCGATTTGCTCGCGCTGCTGCTGTTCGGACGTTTTGAAGCAGTAGGGACACGAAACGTGCGCCACGTAGCGCGAATCCGCCTGATCTTCGGCGGTGAGCGGTGTCTGGCAGACAAAGCACTGCGCGGAGTCGGTTTCAGAGAGCGCGGGATCGACCCCGACGCGCTGATCGAACACAAACAGCTCGCCGTCGTAATGCGCGCCGCCGCATTCCTCGAAGTACTTCAAAATGCCGCCTTCAAGCTGCCACACGTGCTCAAATCCGGCGCGTTCCATGAACGGCGCGGCTTTCTCGCAACGAATGCCACCGGTGCAGAAGGACACGACCTCGGCTTTCTTGAGCTCCGGCGGCAGTTTGGCCACGGCGGCGGGAAAATCGCGGAAGGAGTCGATTCCAGCCACCAAAGCGCCTTTGAAGGTGCCAAGCTTCACCTCGTAGTCGTTGCGGGTGTCGTAGAGAATGACCGGACGGCCCTCATCGAGCCACTGCTTGAGCATTTTCGGCTCCAAACGCGGGGAGGTGTATTTCGCTGGTTCGATGCCATCGACGCCGAAAGCGATGATCTCCTTCTTGATGCGCACGAGCATGCGGCGGAAGGGCTGCTCGGCGCTGAGGCTGTATTTCGGTTTCAGCCCCTCAAGGCCTGGAATGCGACGCAGATCGTCCACCAGCGCGTCCACATCGTCTCGCAGGCCGGCGATGAACATGTTGATGCCTTCCTCGCTGAGCAGGATCGTGCCCTTGAGGCTGCGCTCCTTGCAAAAGGCCAGCAGACGCGCCCGCAGCTCCTTCAAGCCGGAAAGCGGCGCGAACTTGTAGCAGGAGATGTTCGTGATCGAGTCGGTGGCGGTCATGGGGCCTTGGAAAAAGCACATGAAGCCGGGCCGGGCGAGTGTAATTCGTCCGCTTCCTTTGCCGTTCGTCCACCATGCGCCCGCTACTCTCTCTCCTCGTCCTCGCCACCTTCGTTTCAGCCCAGCAGCCGCCTGCGGCTCCAAAACCGAAGCCCAAGGCTTACCTCACCGCTGCTGAAGCCGGCGATGATTTTGTCATCCAGGGCGAATACACCGGTGAAAACGACGGCAAGGCCTATGGCGTGCAGATCTGGGCGCAGGGCGGCGGAAAATTCGAGGCGGTGAGCTACAAAGGCGGGCTGCCGGGCGCAGGATGGGATGGGGATCGCTCCACGATCACCCGTGTCATTGGTTCCCGGAACGAGGGCGAGAAAACGGCATCGTTTGAGTCGCCGGACGGCACGATCAAGGCGGTGGTGGATGGCGCGAGCATCCTCGTCAACAACGGCGACGGCGTGAAGATCATGGAACTCAACCGGGTGAATCGTGAATCGCCCACTCTGGGCGCGGCAGCGCCGGAAAACGCGGTCGTTCTGTTCGATGGGAAAGGCGTGAACCGCTTTCCGAACTCGAAGGTGGATGAAAAACTCGGCGGCCTGGAGCAGGGGATCACCAGCGAGGACACATTTGGCGATTGCAGCCTGCATGTGGAGTTTTTCCTGCCGTTCGTGCCAGAAGGGCGCGGTCAGGGCCGTGGGAACAGCGGCCTCTACATCCAGGGGCGCTACGAAGTGCAGATGCTCGACAGTTTTGCGCTGGAAGGGAAGGACAACGAATGCGGCGGCCTCTACAAGACGGCTGCGCCGAAGGTGAACATGTGCCTGCCGCCGCTGACGTGGCAGACCTACGACATCGACTTCACCGCCGCGAAGTTCGACGCGGCTGGGCAAAAGACCGCGAATGCGCGGCTGACGGTCAAACACAACGGTGTCGTGATTCACGAGAACCAGGAAATCCCGGCCACCACGGGCGGAGCACAAAACAAAGTGGAGAATGCCGCTCCCGGGCCGCTGTATTTCCAGAACCACGGCAACCCGGTGCGTTACCGGAACATCTGGGTGGTGAAAAAGTAACGCTTGGCACGTTCCGGGCGTCGGCGCAAATGTGAGTAAAACCGGCTTGTTCACAGCTTTTTGTGAACAAGCTGCCCGTTGTGGATATGAGACCGGGATTTTTTCGTGAATAATTATGGCAATCGGACTGGCATTCCCTTATTTAAGGAGCATTAAATACCAAACCTGCCAGCGCTCGACTGCTGGCCTTTGCGTCCGCCTTGCTCATGTCTCCTGCCAAGAAAGGCTCCAAGAAGTCAGCCAAGCGCCCTGCCAGCAAACGCCGGGCTGCGGACTCGCACGTCATTGATTACGAACCCGAGTCGCCGGTGATCCGTGAGCATGAGGCGGTGGAGCGCCGCCGCCGCGGCTTCCGCACCGCCATGTGGCTGATCGCGGCCATGATCGTGATCGGTCTCGGCTGGGTGACGTGGCATGAGGCGCTGGAAAAGAACGACCAGTTCCTGCTCAAAGCGGTGGAGGTGAACACCGAAGGCACGCTGACACGGGCGCAGATCGTTTCCGCGACCGGTCTGACCACCGCGACCAACGTGCTGACGATGAACCTGCGCGAAGTCCGGGCCAAGGTCGAAAGCCTCCCGCAGGTGAAGTCCGCCGTGATCCGCCGCGACTACCACGGCAAACTCACGCTCGATGTCGTACAACGCATTCCAGTGGCCTGGATCGAGTGTCCGAAGCTCAAACTTCTGGAGCCACTGAGCGGCAAGGGCTGCCTGATGGACGCGGAGGGCGCCCCGGTGCCCTGCCATGTGATCACGAAGGAGTATCTCTCCATGCCACGGATCGTGTTTCCCGGACTGGCCGAGGCCGTGCATGGCAGGCCGGTGGCCGAAATGCAGGTGCATGCGGCCCTGCGGCTGATGGAAAAGCTGCGAAGCCGCGACGAAGACGGACGCACAAAGCTGGAACGCATCGAAATCCCGAACGCGTGGTCGCTGGTGGCCCAGTTCAGCGGCGACGCGAAAATCATCTTCGGCGTGGACGACCTCGACCCGCAACTGGCCCGTTTTGACCGTTTCATGCACGAGGCGAAGGCCCGGCAGTGGCGCGTGGCCACCCTGAACCTGCTCTCCCGCGTCAATACGCCCGCCACTTTTCACGAAACGCCCGATGTCAGCGGCCTGACGCTTGCTGACACCAGCGCCACCAAACCCTGAACCGCCCGCATGGCCAGAAGCACCATCTACGCCGGACTCGAAATCGGAACGCACAAGATCTGCGTCGTCGTCGGCGAGGCAAAGCGTGACGGCGCGATCAAGATCCTCGGCGTCGGCCAGGCGCCCTCCCGTGGGGTGCGCAAAGGGGAGATCGTCGATTTCGAGAAGGTGCAGACCTGTGTGAACGACGCCCTCGTGCGTGCCGAGGACCGCAGTGATGTGATGATCCGGAACGTCTTCCTTGGCGTCACGGGAGCTCACATCGAGAGCCTGAACAATCGCGGCCGTCATCGCCTGCCGGATGACCAAACCGAGATCACCGAGGACGATGTCGAGGAGGCGAAGGAGATCGCCCGCAGCGTGTCGATCCCGCAGTCGAACGTGTTCCTGCACAGTGTCACGCGGCAGTACATCGTCGATGGTGTGGAGGCCGTGCGGCAGCCGATCGGCCGTGAAGGCCGGGTTCTGGAGGCGGACTACCACATCATCCACGGCATCCGCGGCCGTGTGCAGAATGCCATCCGCTGCGTGCGTGAGATCCCGCTCGAAGTCGAGGATGTCGTCTTCAACCCCGTCGCCGCGGCACAGGTCGTGCTCACGCGTGAGGCGAAAATGCAAGGAGCGCTCATGATCGACTTCGGCGCCGGCACTTGTGATTACGTCTTGTATGAGGACGGCATGATCACCGCCTCCGGCTGCGTGCCGCTGGGCGGCGACCACATCACCAACGACGTGGCCATGGCCCTGCAGATCCCGAACGGCCGTGCGGAGCGGCTGAAGGTGGAGGAAGGCAGCGTCTTGTATGAGGAAGTGCCGGAAGGGGAGATGCTCAGCATTGAGGATGACACCGGATTGATCCTCGGCGAGGTCGAACGCGCCTTCCTGAACGAGGTCATGAACCTGCGCACCAGGGAAATCCTCACGCAGGTGCGTGTGCGCGTGGAGGAGCACCTCGGCCGCCTTGGTGCCGGGGTTTACCTGACGGGCGGAGTCAGCCTGATGAAAGGCGTTGACGCCGTGGCCCGGGAGGTGTTTGGCACCAAAGTCACCCGTGCGGGTTCCGCGCCAGTCAGCGGCATCACCGCCACCTTTGAAAATCCGCAATACTCCGCGCCGATCGGACTCATCCGCTACGCGCAGATCCTCGACAGCGAGAAACCTTTCCTCTCACCGCTGAAACGCCTCGGCCGTCGCATGCAGGAACTCCTTTCATCCGTCACTTTCTGACAAATCCATCACGCCACCTCAACCACCCACGAACATGGTCGAATACGAACGCTCCCAGTCACGCGCAGGCGCCGATTCCGCAGGGCCGCGCATCTGCATCGTCGGTGTCGGCGGTGCCGGCTCCAATGTCCTCGACCGCATCACGCTGGACCGCATCGTGGAGGCCACGCTCGTGTGCGCGCACACCGATGTGCGTGTTCTCGGCCACTCCATGGCCCCGGTGAAGGTACAGCTCGGTGCCGACCTGATGAAGGGCATCGGCGCCGGTGGCGATCCGGACCTCGGCCGCGAGGCGGCCTTGTTCTCGCGCGACCAGATCCGCGAGGCGGTGCACGGCCACGACATCATCTTCATCAGCGCCGGACTCGGCGGCGGCACCGGCAGTGGTGCGGCTCCCGTCATCGCTGAGATCGCCAAAAACACCGGGGCGCTCGTTCTGGTCGTCGCCACGATGCCGTTCAGCTTTGAAGGCCGCCGCCGGCTCGCGCAGGCGGAGGAGGCGCTCGAACTGCTGCAGAAGCGTGCCGACGCGCTCGTGCTCTTTGAGAACAACCGCATGGGCGAGCTCATTCTGCCGAAGGACGGCATCCAGAAAGCTTTCAGCCAGGCGGATCAACTCATCGCGCAGAGCCTGCGTGCGGTTTCCACGCTCACCACCACGCCGGGACTCGTCAAACTCGGTCTCGACGACCTCACCTCCGCGCTCGCGAATGCCAACGGCCGCTGCCTGTTCGGCTTCGGTGAGGCCCGCGGTCAGAATCGTGGTGTCGAAGCGCTCAAAAAGGCGCTCAAGAGCCCGCTCATCGACCAGGGACGCTTGCTCCATCAGGCAAAGAACCTGCTGGTCCACGTCGCGGGTGGCGAATCGCTCACGCTCGTCGAAGTGGAAGGCGTGATGAAGCAGCTCGGCCGTCATGTGCCGGACCAGACGCACATTCTCTTCGGCCTGGGAGTCGATGGGAAGCTTGGCGATGCGGTGGCGGTCACGCTCATCAGCTCGCTCGGCCTGAACCAGCTCAACGCCCACGCCTCCGCCGCTCCGCCTTCCGAAATGTTCCAGCCCCGCGCGGAGGCTCCAGCTCCGGTGCCTGCGCCCGCCCCGGCCCCGAAACGCGAGACTTCATCGCGCAGGAACACCGCAGCCGCCCACGCAGCGCCTGCTCCGGCACCAGTCGCCCCTCCCGCGCCGGATCTGCTGTTCAAAGCGGAGGAGATTGCCAGCATTCCCGCCGCAGCCGCCCCGGCCTTCAATGGCAAGCACACGGAGGAGTACGAGGAAGTGGAGCCGCAGCATGAGGAATTCATCGAGGCCGAGCAGCCGCCCGAATTTTTGCACGACGAGCCGGTGTTCGAGGAAGAGCACGAGCCTGTCACACCGCCCGTGATCGAGCCCACGCCCGAAACGGCCCGCATTCCGGTCCGCACACCTGCAGCGAAGGAGCTCGCCGACGCGGCCCGCGCCAAGGAGTCGTCCACCCTGGCCTCCGTCGTGGCCCGCAGCGTCACCCTGCAGACCGAACACGCTCCGCAGGAGGACATGCTGACGTTTGACCCGCCTGCCGTGCCAAACGCACCGGTGATCACCGCGATCAGCGCCACCACGGTCATCACCCGCAAGACTTCAGGCAATGAGCAGCAGACTTTCAGCCTGGGCGAGGAAGACCGCGGCCGTTTCAAGGACACGGAGCCTTCCATCGTGCAGGGAGAGGACCTGGACGTCCCGACCTGGATGCGATTGAAGAAAAAACTTCGTCGTTGAGGCCAGACCGGGCGGCATGCCCGATTCAAACGGCCGACTTCTTTAGCCGGTCCCCAAGAACTCACACCGAAATCACGGTGGGCCGCCCTACATTTCGTCCTGAGACCCATGACGGGTTGCGCGTGCCTGCCATGAGTTCCACACGTTCTCATGAATGATCCCCTTTGGTTCAAAGATGCCGTCATTTACCAGCTTCATGTCCGCGCGTATTGCGACGGCGACGGCGACGGAATCGGAGATTTCCCCGGACTGATCAGCAAGCTCGACTATTTGCGCCAGCTCGGCGTCACCGCGATCTGGCTGCTGCCGTTCTACCCCTCGCCTTTGCGGGATGATGGCTACGACACGGCGGATTACATGGCGGTGAATCCGACCTACGGCACTCTGGCGGATTTCCAGACCCTGCTCGACGAAGCGCACCGCCGCGACATCCGCGTCATCACGGAGCTGGTGCTCAACCACACCAGCGACCAGCATGCGTGGTTCCAGCGTGCCCGGAGGGCGAAGCCCGGCTCTCCCGAGCGTGACTTCTACGTGTGGAGCGACACGCCCGATCGCTACCGGGAGGCCCGCATCATCTTCAAGGACTTCGAACAGTCGAACTGGGCCTGGGACCCCGTGGCGAACGCCTATTACTGGCACCGCTTCTACTCCCACCAGCCGGATTTGAACTGGGAGAACCCGGAAGTCGAGAAAGCGATGTTCAAGACCATCGACTTCTGGCTCGGCATGGGCGTGGACGGCCTGCGGCTGGATGCCGTGCCGTATTTGATCGAACGCGACGGCACGAACTGCGAAAACCTGCCCGAGACGCACGCGATTTTGCGCCGTCTGCGGGCGCACATCGACAGCAAGTTCCCGGACCGCATGCTGCTGGCAGAGGCCAACCAGTGGCCGGAGGAAGCGGCGGCCTACTTTGGCAAAGACGGCGACGAATGCTCCATGGCCTTCCATTTCCCGGTCATGCCGCGCCTGTTCATGGCGCTGCAGATGGAGGACCGCTTCCCGATTATCGACATCCTGGAGCAAACACCCGCGATTCCGGCGAATTCGCAGTGGGCCATGTTCCTGCGCAATCATGACGAGCTCACGCTCGAAATGGTCACCGACGAGGAGCGCGACTACATGTACCGCGTTTATGCGTCCGACCAGCGCGCGCGCATCAATCTCGGCATCCGCCGCCGCCTCGCCCCGCTGCTGCGCAACAGCCGCCGCAAGATCGAGCTGCTCAACGTGCTGCTGCTCTCGCTGACCGGCACGCCGATCATTTATTATGGCGACGAGATCGGCATGGGGGACAACATCTACCTCGGCGACCGCAACGGCGTGCGCACCCCGATGCAGTGGAGCATGGACCGCAACGCCGGCTTCTCACGCGCGAGCGCCCAGCAGCTCTATTTTCCCGTCATCATCGAGTCTGAGTACCATTACGAGGCGGTGAATGTGGAGACGCAGGAGCGCAATCCGTCGTCTTTGCTGTGGTGGACGCGGCGCATCGTCGCCATGCGGCAGCGTTTCAAGGCCTTCGGCCGCGGCAGCATGGAGTTCCTGCCTTCCGACAATCCACGCGTGCTGGCCTTTGTGAAAGAGTACGAGAACGAGAAGATCCTCGTCATCGCCAATCTGTCGCGCTTTGCCCAGCCTCTGGAGCTGGATCTGTCCCGCTGGCAGGGATTGCGGCCGGTGGAGGTCTTCAGCCACAACCGCTTCCCGGTCATCACTGCCGCGCCGTGTTTTTACACGATGGGGCCGCATGATTACCTCTGGCTCACTTTGGAGCCGGAGCAGGAGCCGCTGCGCATCGGCACCGATTTCACGCCCGCGCTGGTGGAGGGGCCGCCCACCTGGCAAAAAGTGCTGGAAACCCTCCGCAGCGCCCAGTTTGTGCAGCACACGCTGCCTGAGTGCCTGCGTCACTGCCGCTGGTTTGGCGGGAAGGGGCACGCGCTGCGCAGTGTGAACCTGCTGGATGCCATTCCGCTCGGCATGTCCGCCGCAGGCGGTGATGCGGGCCGTCTCGCCTTTCTGGAGGCCAGTTATTACGAGGTCGCTCCGGAGACTTACCTGCTGCCATTGCAAATCACGGAGTCCGGCCAGGGCTCCGAGTCCGTCATCGCCCGGTTCAGTGCCGAAAACGGCGAGGGCATGCTGTTTGACGCGCTGGATGATGAGAACCTCCGCTCCGCCTTGTTTGAGATGATCGTCGGCGAGAAGCGATTGCGTGGGAAAACGGGCGAGCTGGCCGGCTTCTGCGGCGAGGCGCTGAAGGCGATCGCTCCCGAGATCACGCATCCGGTGCCGTCACGGGCGTTGCGCGCGGAGCAGAGCAACTCGGCCATCATCTACGACTCGCGCTTCTTTTTGAAGATCTACCGGCGTCCTGAAGCCGGGCCGAATCCGGACGTGGAGCTGCTGCGCTTCCTCAGCGAGCGTCAGAAGTTCGAAAACGTGCCCGGCTACTGCGGCCGCATCGATTTCCATGCCCCCGGCTGCGAGCCACGCACGCTGGCCCTGCTGGTGGCGAATGTGTCGAATGAAGGCGACGCCTGGACTTACACGCTCGACTCCCTCGGCCGCTTCTTCGAGCGGGTGCTCTCCCAGCAGATCGACAGCACGGCCGCCGGACCCGAGCGCATCGATGAGATCATCGGTGGCGTTTATCCTGAGCGCGCACGCCTGCTCGGCGAGCGCACGGCGCAGATGCATCTGGCGCTGGCGGCCGATCACGAGGATCCTCGCTTCGCGCCGGAGGCCTTCACCGGGCACTACCAGCGTTCGCTTTACCAGTCCATGCGTGCCGCCACGCGGCGCATGCACCAGCTTCTGGAGCGCCGCCTGCCGCAACTGCCGGAAACCTGCCTTGAGGAGACCTCGGCGCTGCTGGGGTATGAGGAGTCGATCCTCGCCCGCCTGGCGCACATTCTCGATCACAAAGTCGTCGCCACGCGCATCCGTCATCATGGCGACTACCACCTTGGCCAGGTGCTCAACACCGGCCGCGACTTCAACGTGATCGACTTCGAAGGCGAGCCTGCGCGTCCGCTGAGTGAGCGCTGCATGAAGCGCTCCCCGCTGCGGGATGTGGCGGGCATGCTGCGTTCCTTCCATTATGCGGCGCACACCGCGCGGTCGCGGCTTTCCGCCGTGCGGGCGGAGGATGTCGCACACCTCGAAACCTGGGCCGAGATCTGGGTGGACCAGATCAGCCGGCAGTTTATCGACTCCTACCTGCGTGCCGCGGGCACCGCGTCCTTCATTCCACGCGATGAAGGCACGCTGAACATGCTTCTGGAGGTCTTCATGCTCGAAAAAGCCGTCTATGAAGTCGTCTATGAGATCAACAACCGGCCGGACTGGCTGTTCATCCCCATCCGCGGCATCCGGCGCATTCTTGAAGGAGGTGTGCGGGCATGAAACGTGAAGTGGCACGCCTGTTGCGTCCGCAAGGCGCGGATGTCGTCTCATCTGGGGTGCGTTATCGCATCTGGGCGCCCGAGAAGCAGCGGATCGAGGTGATCGTGCAGCCGGCAGACGGCGGCGCGGAGCGCACGCTCTCGCTGGAGCCTGAGCCGGACGGTTATCACTGCGGATCTGACCCGGCAGGCCGTGCCGGGGATCGTTACCGCTACGTCGTCGATGGTGCCGGCCCGTTTCCTGATCCGGCCTCCCGCTGGCAGCCGGATGGCGTCCATGGGGCCTCGCAGGTCATCGATCCGGACAGCTACGCCTGGCAGGACGCCGCGTGGAAATGCCCGCCGCTGCGCGATCTCGTGCTCTATGAGCTGCACATTGGCACCTTCACACCGCAGGGCACCTTCCGCGCCGCCATCGAAAAGCTGCCCTTCCTGCGCGATCTCGGCGTGAAAGCCCTCCAGCTCATGCCGCTGGCCGATTTTCCCGGCGAGCGCGGCTGGGGTTACGATGGTGTCAGCCTGTTCGCGCCCGCGCGTTGCTACGGCACGCCGGATGATCTCCGCGCGCTCGTGGATGCCGCGCATGCGCAGGGCATCGCGGTCGTGCTCGACGTGGTCTTCAACCATTTCGGCCCGGATGGGAACTACGTCGGCTGCTACAGCCGGTTCTACTACAATGAAGCGCATCAGACCCCCTGGGGCGCGGCGTTGAACTTCGACGGTCCGCAGAAACAGGAAGTCCGCGCCTTCTACATCGCCAACGCGGTCTATTGGATCGACGAGTTCCACTTCGACGGCCTGCGCCTCGATGCCACGCACACCATGGTGGATGATTCTCCGCACCATGTGCTCGAGCTGATCACCGGCGCGGTTCATGACCGTGGCGCCTTCGTCATCGCCGAGGATGAGCGCAATCTGGCGCGCATCATCGAGCCGGAGGGCTTCGACTTTGACGCGGTGTATGCCGATGACTTCTGCCACAGCGTGCAGGTGGCGCTGGGAGACCAGTCCTATCGCAAGGATTTCGATGGCACGCCTGCCGAGCTTGCGAACGAGCTGCGGCATGGCTGGCATTACCGCGGCCAGCACAGCAAGCTTCTCGACGGACCCCGTGGCACCGCCTGTGCCCACCTGCCGCCTTCAAAGTTCCTGCTCTGCATCAGCAATCACGACCAGGCCGGCAATCGTGCGTTCGGGGAGCGTCTCCACCAACTCGCGACTCCGGAAGCCTATCGCGCTGCCAGCGGCCTGCTGCTGCTCTCTCCGGGAACGCCCATGCTCTTCATGGGGCAGGAGTGGGGCGCCTCCACGCCGTTCCTGTTCTTCGCCGATCATCATGATGAGCTTGGAAAGCTCGTCAGCGAAGGCCGCCATCGTGAGTTTGCCCATTTTCCTGAGTTCGCCGACTCCGGAGTCGCTCATTCGATCCCCGATCCGCAAAATGCCGCCACCTTTACCCGGTCGAAGCTGGACTGGGATGAGTTGAACGATCCCTCCCATGCGGCCCTGCTGCTGCTTCATCGCGAATGCCTGCGCCTCCGGGCCGCGGATGCCGCTTTCCGTCCGTTGCGTCGCGTGGATTGGGAAGTGGGCGGCCAGGGAGCCGTCACGATCCGGTTCAAGGGCCTGCGATTCCAGTGGCTCGTCGTGGCGAATCTCAGCCGGTCACCCGTCACCACCATGCTTCCGGATGCTCCGTGGCGTGCGGTGCTTTCCAGCAACGAGACGCGTTTCGGTGGCGATGGAGTCTCCTGCTTCGATCCGAAGGCCGGCAACATCGCCTTCACCCGTCCGGAATTCCTCGTGCTGCAGTCACCCCCATGATTGAGACGCCACCAAAGACTCCCACCGGCACCTACCGCCTTCAGTTCAACCAGCAGTTCACCTTCCAGCAGGCGCGTGCCCTCGTTCCTTATCTGCGTGATCTGGGCATCAGCCACATCTACGCCTCGCCCTACTTCCGGGCCGGCCCTGGCAGCATGCACGGCTATGACATCGGCGATCACAACGAGCTGAACCCCGAGATCGGCACGCGCGAGGATTACGATGCCTTCGTCGCGACGCTGCACGAGCACGGTCTCGGCCAGATCGTCGATTTCGTGCCCAATCACATGGGCATCGGCTCCGCCGTGAACACCTGGTGGACGGATGTGCTGGAAAACGGCCCCAGCTCCGTCTTCGCGCCTCATTTCGACATCGACTGGCAGCCGCTGAAGCAGGACCTCAACAACCGCGTGCTGCTGCCCATCCTCGGCGACCAGTACGGCCGTGTTTTGGAGCGGGGCGAGTTCAAACTCGAGTTCGAGGCCGGCGCGTTCTTCCTGCGTTACTTCGAGACGCGGCTGCCGCTCGCGCCGCGCACCTACGCGCTCATTTTGCAGCCGGTGCTGGCCAGACTGGCGGCTCTGGGCGTCTCGGAGGACTTCCAGGCCGAGTTTCAGAGCGTGATCACCGCGCTCAGCCATCTTCCCCCGCGCACCGAGACCGATCCGGACAAGATGATCGAACGCATGCGCGAGAAGGAGATCATCAAGCGCCGTCTCCAGCGCCGATGCGAGGAGAACAGCCTGCTGGTGGAGGCCATTCACGCGACCATGCGGGAGATCGAAGGGCGGCCCGGCGACGCGCGCAGCTTTGACGCCTTCGATGAATTGATCACCGCCCAGGCCTATCGCCTGAGCTTCTGGCGTGTCGCGGCGGAGGAGATCAACTACCGCCGCTTCTTCGACATCAACGAGCTCGCCGCCATTCGTGTCGAGCTCCCGGAGGTCTTCGCGGCCACGCACCGCCTCGTGTTCGACCTCATCTCGGACGGATCGGTGGACGGCCTGCGCATCGACCACGTGGACGGCCTGTGGAATCCCGCCGAATACTTCGCCCAGCTCCAGTCGCACGCCGCCCGCGAGTCCGGCACGTCTGCGGAGGCGCTGCCGTTGTACCTCGTCGTCGAAAAGATCCTGCTGGGGGAGGAGCGCCTGCGTCCGGACTGGCCGGTGCACGGCACCACGGGCTACGAGTTCGCCAACCAGGTCGTCCGCCTGCTCATCGATCCCGCGGCGGAGAAGGCCTTCACCGACAGCTACGAGAAGTTCATCGGCTCGGCGTCCCGCTTCAGCGAGATCGCCTACCATCGCAAACAGCTCGTGATGCGGCTCGCGCTGGCCAGCGAGGTGAACGTGCTCGCCCACATGCTGGACCGCCTGTCGGAAAAGAACCGCTGGTATCGCGACTTCACGCTCAATGCGCTCACCACCGCCGTGCGCGAGGTCATCGCCTGCTTCCCCGTCTATCGCGCCTACGTCACGCCGGACCAGGAGCCGTCGAAGGAGGACATCCACGCGGTGCGCACCGCCGTGCGTCTCGCGGAGCGGCGGAATCCCGGCATCGAGCGCTCCATGTTCGATTTCCTCGGCGAGGTGTTGCTGAAGAAGTTCCCGGAGAACATCGATGATGACGCGCGCGCCGAGCACATGCGCTTTGTGATGAAGTTCCAGCAGTGCACCGGCCCCGTGATGGCCAAGGGCGTGGAGGACACCAGCTTCTACATCTACAACCGCCTCGTCGCGCTCAACGAGGTCGGTGGCGAGCCGAATCACTTCGCGATCTCGCCGGAGAAATTCCATTTCGAGTGCCAGGAGCGGCTGCGCCACCACCCGCACTGCATGATCAGCACCTCCACGCACGACACCAAGCGCAGCGAGGACGTGCGCGCGCGCATCGCCGCCCTGTCGGAGCTGCCTGCGGAGTGGCGCAAGGCCCTGCGCCGCTGGAGCACCCTCAACCGCCGCCAGAAGACGGAGGTCGATGGAGACATGGCACCCGACGCCAATGAGGAACACCTGCTCTACCAGACACTGCTCGGCTCCTGGCCGCTGGAGCCGCTGACCAAGGCCACCCGCGCCACCTACATCGCCCGCATCCAGGAATACCTCATCAAGGCGATCAAGGAGGCCAAGGTGAACACGAGCTGGGTGCAGCCGAACGAGGCCTGGGAGCAGGCCGTGCGTGATTTCGTCGCCAAGCTCCTGCGTGCGGGGCCAAACCGCTTCCTGGGCAATTTTGTGCCGCTTGCGGATCAGGTCGCCCAGCTCGGCATGGTGAACTCGCTCGCCCAGACCGTGCTCAAGGCCACCGTGCCCGGCATGCCGGACTTTTATCAGGGCACCGAGCTGTGGGACTTCAGCCTCGTCGATCCCGACAACCGCCGGCCCGTCGATTACGAGGCACGCCGCCAGGCGCTCGATTCACTTCAGCAGACGACACCGGAGACGCTGCTCTCCGGGTGGCGTGACGGCCGCATCAAGCTGCTCATCACCCATCGACTGCTCGCCACGCGTCGTGCGCATCCCGGGCTGTTTCAGCAGGGCGATCACACGCCTGTGGCTGCCTCGGGTGCGCACAGCGGCTCCTGTGTCGCCTTTGTCCGCCAGTGGCAGGAGCAGGCGCTGCTCGTCATCGTGCCGCGGCTGTCCTCGCGGGTGGGTTTTCCGCCGGTGGGCGATCTTTGGCGGGACACGGCGCTGTCGTGGCCGGCGGGTCTGGCTGGCAAAACCTTCCGCGATCTGCTCACGGGCGCCGAATTCACCGCGGATGAGACGCCGCTGGCGGTGGCTGAGGCGTTGCGCACGCTGCCCGTGGCGGTGCTTGCCAGCTTCTGACGCGTGGAAATGTGCCGCGAGGCGCGTTGGTATGCGCATGTCCGCCTTCTCCCGCCGCCGTCTGCTTCAATCCCTCCCGCTCACCGCCCTCGCCGGCGGCTTTCACATCCACGTCCGCTCGCAGGAGTCGAAAAAATCGTGGATCACCGGGAATCCGGCCATCGACAAGCCGCGTGAGGTTGCCATCAACCTGCTGAAGCCCACCCAGGCGCAGATCGAGCACGCGTGGGAGCTGCATTTCGGCAGCGTCGTGTTCGAGAGCTACGGCTTCGCCCCGCGTTGCGCCATCGATGCCGATTCGATGAACGAGGCCATCAAGGCGGGCGCCTCCGCCGGTGAGATCGCCGATCTGCGCGAGTCGATGTCCATGAACCGCAACGCCACCAACGAGCGCGAGCGGAAGGAGTTCCTCGATGCCTTCCACGCCGCCGGTGTCACCTGCATCTTCCAGAACACCGGCGAGGAAGGCAGCGATCCCATGCGCCTCATCAAACGCCTGGCCCATTTCACCAAGGCCACCGATCTGATGAAGCCCGCGCTCTCGAAAGTCGTCACGGCGGATGAGATCATCGCCTTGAAGAAAGCCGGAAACGTCGGCCTGTGCTTCACCACCAACGGCGTCCCGCTCATGCAGGACTGGGAGAGCGTGCGCGACGAGCTGCGCTTCATCCGCATCTTCCACGAGCTCGGCACGCGCATGATGCACGTCACCTACAACCGCCGCAATCCGCTCGGCGATGGCGCGGGCGAGCCGCACGATGGCGGCCTCAGCGACTTCGGCCGTGCCGCCATCGCCGAGATGAACAAGATCGGCGTCATCGCCGATGTGGCGCACAGCGGGTGGAAAACGGCCTTCGATGCCGCCAAGGCCTCCTCCAGGCCCATGGTCGCCAGCCACACCACCTGCTGCGGCGTCTATGAGCACTTCCGCGGCAAGCCGGACGACACCATCAAGGCCATCTGCGACACCGGCGGCCTCGTCGGCATCTGCTGCATCCCCCGTTTCCTCGGCGGCAAGGGCGACATCACCGCGCTGCTCGACCACCTCGGCCACGTCATCAAAAAATTCGGGCCCCAGCATGCCGCCATCGGCTGCGACGTGGCCTACACCAGCCGCTTCGACAAGGAGGAGCGCCAGAAGCTCCTCAAAGCCCCCGGCGGCCCCGCCGACCGCTGGGAGCACCTCTGGCCGAAGGACGACTACCAGACCACCATCGAGGCCGAGCAAAGCGTCGCCTGGTCCAACTGGCCCCTCTTCACCCTCGGCCTCATCCAGCGCGGCCACAGCAACGACACCATCCGCCAGATCCTCGGCGGCAACATGCTGCGGGTGCTCAGGGCGAACGCGGGGTGAATGGTCCCGTCGCAGAAAGCATGAAGCAGGTGCCAGGCGGCGAAGGGCGTTGCTGATGCCGTGAACGAACCGCTGACTTTGCGAGGCGAGCGATAGACTCCCGACGGCACGCAAGCCGTGACCGAGCCGAGGCGGGGGCGTTGGCTGCAGCGTCATGGTATGGCCGAAAGCGGCCCCACGCTCACGCACCGCGACCCACCGCCGCCGTGACGCCAGACTCCCGCACGACCCAGCACCAAGGCCATACCATCAAGCTCAGCCACGCGGGGTTGAAGACGGCGAATCGGAGGCATTAAGACCATACAAACCTCAGTTCGAATTGTCCTTCAGAAGGTCGTGCAAAAACATGAAACACATACTCTCCAAATGGCCAGTTGCAGTTGACTTCGGCGTCATCCGGCCCCGGGAACGATAATTGGAAATGGTGGTAAAACCCATCTGCAATGAGTCGTCGAGTCACCTCGATCACATCCTCACCAGCTTGATAAAAATACGGACGGCCTCCTAGCTTGTGATGGGCGAAAGAATGCTCGGGATCATCCAGAGGCGATGGATCGCATCCTTGCCCTTCCAACTCGAATGCGAGCTGAGGAAACCGGATAGGGAGTTGCAAAGAATCGATCTCTGAAATCGGAGAATGCCACAATGCTTCAACCAAAGGAGAGGACGCATCGTGCGCAATTCCGGCCGCGCTAAAGACAAAGAACGGGCTTGAAGAGTCCATGCTAGTCAAGCTAACGAAGATACTACAACTGAGATGGGAGTCGAAAGGAAGCGTCACTAGATACGAAGTGAACTCAGTTCGTCGAAGGGGGTGAATCCCATTTGGCGGATTTCCCCCGAATCGAAATGCTGTCGGAGAGCTAAGGGCAGCAAGGCGCAATTTGAAAAAACGCTCTGGATTAGACCTTATCTCTGAGGAGGTAATCATGGGCATGGAAGACTCTTGGCAAAGTTTCTCGCTTGATTGGCGAGGTCAGCAATAACTGACCGATCTACACCGGAAGCCTTAAGCACAGCAATATTTCCGCGAATATTGTCATATGCACTCATCCCTTTGAGCAATGATGGGTTGTGCAGACCAGCGGCAGCTTGCTCACCAAAAATAACCTGCTGATGGAATGTCGTGGGGGTAGCCAGCGATGGATTTAGAGCTTTGAAGTCCAAGTAACCGTTGTGCTTAAGCCAAGCGTTCTGAAGTAGTTCATGGCGCTGGAAAGGAACCCCACTGCTGAGGTTCAGCGGCCTATCAAAGCTACCAAAGGGCACAATATCAAACGGTTCCGTATTGTGAACCAATATCGGTGTGTTTCCGACCAACGCGAAAAACGTATGTGCCCCCTGAACGGTCAGATTGTAGGTATCGGAAACCTCTGGAATTGAGGTTGCAGAGACAACTCGGGGTGTATCACCCCAAGGTGTTTGCAGTGCATCGCCAAGGGAAAGGTCTTTCGCTGCAACCCATCCTCTCGAAACAGTCCAAAATGGGTGCTCTCCAGTCGCACAGACTTCGGAATCGGCAGTGCCATCGTTATCAGTATCAACCGCGACGTGAATGAAGCGCTGAGTCCAATTACGATGCAGATGGGTTACTTGTTTTGGGCAGGGCGGTGAACTGTCTTCAGGATCATCAGCCAAGACTTCGTCCCCTTCGGCGATCGCTTCGATGGGTTTGCTCGTGCCATCGGCCATCAAAACCATAGTCCCAGCTGGGAAACATTGATTGAATGGGGTCGGTTTCCATCCTCCCCCCTTTGCGGCATCGTCAGCCAGGGCCGTTGCTGCGGCTGCATTCTTCTGTGCAGAGGCGCAGAGATTGTCACTCTTCTTGGCAAGACTTCCCAAGGCCTCCCCGCCCAGCTTCAAAACCTTCCCTCCGGCCTTGGCGAACTTCCCGCCCAGGATCTCCTTCCCGCCTTCTGCCAGCGCTCCCTTGATGTCCCCGTTCAACGCCGCCTTTGCCGCGTCGTCGAACGGGCTGAGTGTGTTGAGCGCTGTCATGCTCGCCCCCTTCACCCCCTTGAGCGCCGTCCCGGCCATCGCGAATGCCTTGTTGTCCTGGGTCAGGTTCTCCAGCGTTTTCGATGGCATCATGCTCGCGATGCCCTTGCCAATGGCTTCTCCCACCGGCGTCAGGAACTTCTCATCGAGCTTCTCCACCGCTGCGGAGAGGAACAGCCCATCCGGATCAAAGCTCGTCCACGGGTTCTGTTGGACATAGGCATAGAGGTTTGGGCCATCCACAAAGCCTGCCGGATCACGGCTGAGCCACACGCCGGTCTCGATGTCGCGATACCGGAACCCCTCGTTCAACAACCCCGTGGGGTCTTCGTCCTTCGAGTTCGCCCGCTGCTTGTCCTGGTTGGTGCCTGTCTCCTTCGTGCGCTTGCCG
>NZ_JACSRD010000022.1 GCF_014879935.1 Prosthecobacter sp. | reverse complement strand
CTCTGCCGCAGAGCGGCAGCCGTCTCGTTGCCCGGCCTTTGAAGGCCGGGAGAGGATGCGGGTGATCGCATTGAGCCATGACCCGCGTCGCAGCGCGACGCCCGAACCCTTCCTCCCGACGCGGCAGGTTCGCGTGTCGCTCTGCGACACCGGATGCCCTGCGGTGTGCCGCCGTTGGCTGTTCCCGGCCTTGAAAGGCCGGGCTACGGCACGTTCGTCGCTCCGCGACTTCCAAACAGGCTTCCAAACACGGCCTGGCACCCCGAAGCTATGCACCAGCATTTCGGCGCCATGCGCCCGGCCGTGTTTGAACCCCTCGAACCATCGAATGCGCTGACAAATGCCGCAGCGCGCGTCAGCGTCCTGGAGTGCGCCGGCCCTCCGGCGCTTTCGAACGTCCCCTGACCTGCGAAAAGCTCCAGAGGGCTGGAGCACTCCAAAACGCCGTCGCGACTTCGCGGGCGGCATGGCGAGCCGGACTTCCGGCATGCATCCATCCATCAATCCACCCATCCATTCATCCATTCATCCCGCTGACGCTACGTGGCACTTCGCCACGATGCGCTGGCCCTTCGACGTTCTGCGCCAGCACTTTGAGCCTTTGGCAGGATGACTCAGGATTGCCACAAGCAATGTGGCGGTCCTGACCACGGCACCGTAAACCGGGGCGTTATTGCAGGGCCACGGAGGCAGGGGCAGCATGATGGATGAAGAGCCAAACCACCACCGGGCTCCGCGGCCTGCTGTCCTCCCCCTTCGACAAGAGCAAGTGGAAGGGCCTGTTTTCCAGCTTCCAGGAGCATCCCTGGGACCGCGCCCGCCTGCACCACCTGATCGAATCGAAGCTCGACGGGCGGAAGTTCATCGTGGCCTCGAATCGCGAGCCTTTCATCCACCGCCGCCGTCCAGATGGCACCGTGGAGTGCATCCGCCCGGCCAGCGGCATGGCCACGGCACTGCACCCGATCATGATGGCCTCCGGCGGCACCTGGGTGGCGCATGGGGCGGGCAATGCCGACCGCCAGGTGGTGGACGCGGATGACTGCCTGATGGTCCCGCCGGAAAGGCCGACCAGATTGCGGATGTCATTCGGCCGGTTGTTCAGCGGTGTGGCGGACACGAGGATGACCTTCTTGCGTGCCAGCAGGTTGTCCCTCAAGCGGCGGCGTGTCGGCGTCTTGCAGATGCGCTGAAGTTCGTCGTAAGAGTCGGCGGTGTCGTTTCGGAACTTGTGTGCCTCGTCCACAATGACGAGATCGAAGCGGTCCGGTTGGCGGATTTTGTGAAGGCTGCCGCTGCTGTGCAGTTCAACATACTGCATGTCGAACTTGTCCAGCGTCCGTTGCCAGCCATCCAGCAAAGCAGGCGGGGCCACGACGAGCACCCGGGAAAGGTGGGCCGGGAAGCCGTTGTGATAGAAAAACTTCTTTGCAATCAGCACCGCGATGATTGTCTTTCCCAAACCAACGACGTCAGAGAGGAAGAATCCATGGTGACGCTGGAGCATCAGGAAGCCCTGCTTTACCGCGTCCATCTGATAAGCAAGCCGCATGAACCCCTCGGGCAGGTCTGTCTCACTGTTCGGATCATACTCAATCGCCGGGCCGAAGAATTCGATGAGCAGTTTGACGTAGAGTTCGAAGGGAGAGAGATCATCCCGCAGGTGGCTTTTTTGCGTGATGTCGGAAACGACCTTCGGAAGCACATGGACACCTTCGGCCCAAAGCTTCTCAAACTCATCGGAAGCGAACTTCACATCCTGATAATCGTGTGACAGGACGTTGAACTCATAGTTGCTGCCGACTTCGTCCACCCCAAGTCCTGCCCCGGTCAGATTGGACGAACCCGTGATGACCGACCCCGGTTTGTGCTCATTGAAGCCCTTGGGGATGAACAGGTAGATTTTAGCGTGCAGCCGTTTGGTGGGATGGGCACGGATCTCAATCTTTTTGGACGCGACATCTTCGGCAAACTGGAGAATGCCCTTTTCCACATCCGGAGAGTAGCGTGCGGCCGCGATGTCCGAAGACAACCCGTCGCGAAACTCACGCATGGCACGCCCAGCATCAGCAAGGAACAACCGTCCTTTTTGATGATACTGCTCCATTATTTCATCCACATTGATGCCCACCAGAAGCCGGATCTGGGGGACGTTATTCAGGTGAGGACGGATGGCAAAGTAGCCTGACGCACGAAGATATCCGATGAGAGAGTCGAACCGTTCAATGTCCGGGTTATGCTCAAAGATACCGGCAAACTTCTTGAGCAGTGTGTTTTCGCCCGAGTTGGTAAAGAAGCGCGATGACATGAAAATTCGACGATCACTGAGGGATTATCTCATCCAAGCAGGGAACGACACGGATGGCAAGCGGGCTGGGCTTGGACTTTGACGCGAGGGACCGGCCCGCAGGGCTACGCTCAGCGTCGCAGGCGGCGACGGGGGCCTGCCCGCAGGGCTGCGCTCAGCGTTGCAGGCGGTGACTTTGAGAGAAGCGGTCTTGGAGAAAACCACGGTTCTCGCCCGGGCTGCGAACCCAAATGGAAGGCAGGATGCCGGATGAATGACCGCCCTGGCAAAAACTTTAGTTCCTTCGTTTTCAATGCATTGCGTCAGCGTTTTCTTTTTAGGCTTCACACCTTGATGGACTTCTGCTTGAATCCGCCTCCGCCCGTTTCCCGGGTCTGTGTCATGGCGCGGAGGAAGAAGTCTCGTTCCACGACGTCCCGGTCTGAGGACCGGGCGGGACGGGCTTTGCCACCGCAGCCGAAACCGGAGGCAGGCGCGGCAGCAGCAGGCCAACGAACGGCTGCGGCGACGACGACCGGAGCACAGGACGAGGCACGGAGAGCTCAGCGCTGGCAGGGGCCGGTGGATCCCATGATCCTACCCTTCATGATCCTACCTTTTCACTGGCCGTGATCACACAACACAACGCAGGCAGCGAGCGACGGAATCCAACCTCACCCTCTTTCGGCCATTCCTCATCCCCGTTTCAAAGAACGCACCGCGAGAGTTTAAAAGGGCGCGAGAGGCCGGAGACAGACCCGCTGCAGGCTGGCTCGGTGAGCCTGCGGTCGGCGTAGGCTGGCTCGCCAGAGCCGGGGGGGACAATGTCGAATGCAGAATGACGAATGACGAAGGGCGGAGTTCTCGGTTCGGTTCTCGGTTCGTGGTGGAGGAGGCCGGTGGAGCCGTTTCAAGGCCTGCTCCGTGCCCCAATCCTCTCCAGAGGCGACGGCGACCCGTTTCGTCATTCGTCATTCGTCATTCGCTCAAAGCGCCTCCTGCTTCCATGGCGGAAGCTTCAGATCCTCCGGCAGGCTGGGGAACAGCCCCCACAGCGCCTGTCGATTCGCGTTCACCGGCGCTCCGTCGAGGAATTTCCACTCCTTGCTGCCCAGCTCACGCACGGCCACCCAGTAGGCCGTGCTGCGGACCTTTCCATCCGGCATCTGAAGGATCGATGTGCGCGGCAGAAAGCACACCTCCTGCGCTTCGGACACGTGGACCGGTGTCGGCTCGCCGAACGTGGTTTCCAGAAAGCGCATGCCGCCCGCCTTGCACTCCTCATAGTCCGCCTGGAACTGCTTGCGGACGTTTTCCTCGCCGAACTTCCGCATCAGCACCGCCGGCACCAGCTTCAGCCCCGCCGCGGCGTCCCACACATCCGCCGCCTTCTGCGCCACCGCCGCCTGCGCCAGCAGTTGTTTCTTCTCCTCAGCCGAAAGCGCCCGGCCCGATGCCGGCTGTGCCCACGCATGCGGGGCCACAAACATGATGCCGCACCATCCGATGAGAACCAGGAGATGAGTCGAAGAGTTCATGACGGCAGTCTAAAACGAAATCGTCCCCGCAGACAAGCTTGGTGTGGCAAGGCGGGGATCAGGGATGAGAGCGGTCCATCGACAGGCGGGTGCCTGCCGCTGCGGAACACGAACGGCGAACCGCCAACCGAGAACGGCGAACCGGGAACTTCCACCACGCCAACCGTGGGCGCACGGGATGCGAAGGTGGAACGGCGTTTGCTCCGGGGAGGATCTTCGTCAATTTGGCCGTCTTCATGACCGAGCTTGCCATTATCATCCTCCTTCTCGCCTTGAACGGCCTCTTCGCCATGGCGGAGATCGCCATCGTGTCGGCCAAGAAGGCACGCATGCAGCAGCGGGCGGAGGAGGGGGCG